>JBEKNL010000005.1:0-95108 GCA_049522855.1 Candidatus Korobacteraceae bacterium | reverse complement strand
GGGCTTTGTTGCATATGTCTCGAAACGCCCGTACTTTTGCAACACAACCCCGACTTTTGCAACACGCGCCTTTTTCTCAAGAATGGAGCCTTTCATCAGCCTGCCGCCCCTTGCACACGCCGTTCGACGGAGAGCGGAGCTGTTCAGCCAGCTTCGGACGTTTAGCGCCGAGTCAATTCAGTGTTCTTAAATATGGGTTTAAACAAAACGAGGTGATACAAGGTGGACATGGCCATAAAATCAATTCAAGTATCAAACTTTAAAAGTTTTAAAGAATTAGAGCCACTTGAACTTGGAAAGTTTAACGTTTTAATTGGCGCCAATGCTTCTGGAAAATCTAACTTCATTGAAATCTTTAGATTTCTTACTAATATGTTGAACAAAGGCTTGGATAGTGCAATATCCTTAGAAGGCGGCGTAGAATATCTGAGGAATATGAAAGTAGGCCCCTCTAAGGATTTTTCATTCGAAATTGTGTACGACCATCATGCAGAAGGAGATTTTCTAAATTTTGGCATCAGAGTATACGAAGAAATTTACAAATTTGCGATAAAATTCACTGGGGAATCTGGAGAATCAGGTTACGAAATCTCAGAAGATAAGTTAGTCTTAAAATGCGAATTCTTTAGACCTCCGCTCCATGGGGAGAAAAAAACCATTGACAACGGCGATATTATACTAAGTGTAGTCAACCGCAAAATACAGGTAGACCTCAGTTCGTTGCCTGAAGGAATACCACTAAATGAAAGCAACATAATCCCCCCATTTTTAAAAGGCAAACTCGAACGAGAACTTTTTCTTCTTCAGATTCCATTCGGTTTTTTACCCCCACTACGACTTCTCTTTGGTAATATCCCAATATATGATTTTGACCCGAAGTTATCAAAGCTTGCCGCACAAATTACAGGGCCGGCGGAATTAGAAGAAAACGGCAGAAATCTACCTCTTATTCTTAAAAACATTAAAAAGAATAATGAAAAGTCAAAGGCGCTTCATTATCATATACAAGATATTTTGCCCTACATAGAAGACATCGATGTGAAAGTAGAGAATAAATCATTATTCTTTAAGGTACACGAGACTTACTTTGAAGAAGACCTTCCAGCTTTTTTAATTTCTGATGGAACCATAAATCTAATCGCTGTCATAGTTGCGCTTTTTTTTGAAATAAAGCCAACTCCAGTAATTATTTTTGAAGAACCAGAGAGAGATATACACCCATATTTAATTTACGAATTGATGAATCTTATGAAAGATGCGTCGCAGCATAAACAAATAATTATCACGACCCACAATCCAGAAATAGTAAAACACGTAAATTTAGAAGATTTGCTGCTTGTTTCACGCGATGACGAGGGTTATTCAACAATAACTAAACCTTCTGATAAAAAGGAAGTCGTTACAGCTGTAAAAGAAATGGGTGTCGACATCGATGAATTATATGTCCAAAAACTCTTGGAACTATGAAAAAAACCAATCAGAGAGGTTTAGTAATTTTTGTCGAAGGGCCAGATGATAAGAGATTTTGTGAACGCATAATCCAACCTCGTTGTAATAAGTATAAATCCGTGCAGATACGCCGACATGCTAGCTTGCCTACAAAACAAATTGTTAATGAAATTAAATTTGTTAAAAGTCGAAATTACGACTATGCTTTTGTGGTAGATATTAACGACGAACCGTGCGTGACCAGCAAAAAGCAAAAAAAAGAACAGGAAATTGGAGGACTTGATTCCAGCAAAATCATCGTCGTCATAAAAGAAATTGAAAGTTGGTATCTCGCGGGTCTTGATGATACAAACTGTAAAAAGTTTGGAATTCCCTCGCCTAACCACACAAATACTACAACGAAAGAGATGTTTAACGACAGATTCAAACCTAGATTATCTAAAAAAGGACACTTTCCTGATACTCTGGAACGAAGAAGGCTCTTGGGTGAAATTTTAGATTGTTTCGATGAAGAAACGGCACTGTCGAAAAACGATTCATTTGATTATTTCTTAAGAAAATTTTGTAATGAAGACTCTGCTTAAGAACGCTAAAATTGACCGACTTTTTACACAAAAAAGGATTAAGCCGAAAAGAGCATGACCCCCTAGGAAGGAGAAGTCGGGGGGAAAGAATCGCCCCTTGAAACTAGAGAGTCACTGCCCGTGAACGATTTAGCAGGATTGGGCTTAATCGTTTCTAAGAAAACGTCAAAAAAAAGTGGTGCAACTGCCCCGTTACACTAGACAAAAAAAGCTGGTTAAAGGCGACAATCGCCCTTTCTTTCTTTCGCTCTGCATTGGTCGCAGAGGTAACCTTCAGGGCGCGTATATGTAGAATGTCCTGTGAGGACTGGATAATCAGAACAGTTCTTGCACCAATGATATTGGCCGCCCTGTACCGACTGGACATACTGAGTCATCTTATTCTCACCTCCTAATTTGTGTAATTGTCGCGTTTATGTCTTTTAAATGTGAAAAAGGTTTTGCTTCTTGTCTGGAAATCCGTTCTGCCAAAAATGTCTTAGAATGATGACCATAGGCTACCGTGTCAAAGACGAGCTATGGGCTAAACTCCCTGAACCGTGGCACAGCGGTAGCGTACTGTGTTTGGAGTGCTTTTGCTTTGAATTAGAACGGGCGAATCCAGCGCAAAAAATAACTCTAAACGACTTCATGTTCTTGGCAATTTTAGGGGATTATGACCGTAATGACTTTGGCGGCACGCTCATTGATTGCGAATATGGGATAGACGGAAGGTTAGATATTAGACTTTATTTAAGTGACTAGCGACCTTCTGTCATTTTAGCCACATTACTTTTCTGACACTTCAATGCGCTTTATGAAGAAGGGGGACACAGGGGATTTTATGGACGATAAAAGACATCTTCGCGATAAAGCGGAAAAAATGCACGAACAAGCCAAAGAGGCGTATCAAAAGAAAAGATACTATGAGTGTCCAACTTACGTTGACCGTTATAATGAACTTTTAGATGAAACGGCACAAACTTGGGGTGACGAAGTGTATCAAGAAATGAGACCTACTGAGCCGTCTAAGCAAGTCAGTGCCTACCCGGTGGAGGATGCGGAAACGTGTATGTCAACTGTGGTAAAGAAACTAGAGAAATTGGTGGAATATCTGAAGGTTGAAGAACAAAGATAACAAAAAAGGTTTAAGAGCCGAAGAAGCTCGGCTCAATCCCCAACTCAAACATCTCCTGTATAACCACGCAGATGTTGTGGCACAAGACTTTCAACAGCACTTCGTTAATCTGAGCAACCTCCGTCTTGCTTCTTACCGAATCCCCGAACTTGCTCTTTATCATATGAAACGTCGTCTCTGCATTGCTCCGCTTGTGGTAGTGCTCTAAGAACTCTTCGTTCTTGAACTCGAAATAGTGGTACATCTTCTTCCACGTAGGCGCGTTCTTCGCCTTTCCGGTCGTTCCTTTCTTAAACGGAATGTACGGAACAGCTCCTATCTCGTTAATCAGTTCGAGATTAGCTCTCGAAGAATACGCCTTGTCGCCTGAAACCTCTTTGACGTTGAAATTCTGCGCGGTCTGCGTAACAAGCTCAGGCAGAAACTTACTATCATGCTCGTTCGTCATCGTCAGCTCAACGGCGGTAACGATATTCGTCTTAACCCCGCAAGCTAGGTGCGCTTTTATCCACGTCCTTACGTCTTTGTCTTTGCCGTATTTGTGGTCGAACCACTTAACAAACCTCGAAGTTCCAAAACCGGAACTGTCTATCGTAAAGTCGTTCTCGACTGAAACTAGTGCAAGACTTGTAGCTACAATCAGCTCTTTGATGATGGGCGTTAGTTCTGGATTCTCCATATACCGCGCAACAGTCGTGTAGTAGGGCACTTTCTCAATCAAACCTTGCTCTTGCGCCATTTTCATATCACTGGTAAATCGTCTTAGCGAAAAGGTTGAAAAGACCTTCAAAGCGGAGGCAAACACCATATCTGCTAGTGGTAGCTTAGGGCGGCCAAATGTGTGTTCAGGTTGTGGAATAGAACTTGTTACATCTCCAAGCAGCTGCATAAACAGCTCCTTTTGGTGTATCTGAGCATGGTCGTAGGCTTGCCAGTTCTGCGCGTAGCTAACCCTCTTCGTGACCGTCTGTGTTACCGTTCCTTCTTCGTTAATCTCTTCAGTGACGATTAGCTCAACCGCGAAGATATGCTTGCACTTGATTTTCCGGTATTGGTAGTCGGGACAGTTGCATGAATGCTTGTGTTCAAATTCGGAGAATTCTACGTCGTATGTGGCTCCGTTTGACTGAGAGGGAACTAACCAACCGTTGCCGTTCTTGGTGATTTTACCGGCTTGCGCAATCTCGAAACCCCTTGCCTTGCGAACATCCAACAATTCCTGAGCTTGCATTTTTTGTCACCTCATAACGTATATTTTCTACGTTTATCTACGTTATTATACGTATTAAGTGTTTGCATCTTGACGTAGCCAAAAGGTTTAAATATACGTAAAACGTATATTAACTACGTTCACGTATGGCAAAGACCCATTCGGCTACTTTAAAAGTAATTAAAGACGGGCGTATAACAATCCCGGGCGAAATCAGAGAAGTAGAAGACATCAAAGAAGGGGACTTTGTTCAAATTACGATTGAAAAGATAGAAAAACGTAGAAAATAGAAAACTATTTACATGGGTAAAGCCATTTATTACTTGTATCGCGTTTGATACATAAAGAGTGGGCGTGCCGGGATTTGAACCCGGGTCCGGGCTTTAGCAAAGTCCAATTCTGGTCCGGCCTATACTACACGCCCACTTCCCTATGATTTTCAATACTTATATGCTTTTCGCGTATTTTTTAGATATGTCTTTCATTCGTCGTTATTGTTTGTGCCTATGATAAGAACCTGTTGTATTTTTCTTGCTGCTTTTTGCGAGAATATACCTTTTATTTCGACAAGCATCTGACCGCCCTCAAGAGGTTCGAAGCGCATAACGATAGCTTCTGAATCTAGGGGGCCACCCGTTCTAGCATTAATGGCCAGTTCACCCTCGCCGGTTGTAAGTGTTTCCTTGTGTGATTTACTAGACTTAGAAAAGCGTTTGACTGAGCGAAGGTCATTAAGATATGCGTCTTTAATGAATTCCGCATCTTCTATAGATACAGGAGTACCAGTAAGGGTACTTAAGATTCCCGCAAAATTGTCTGTTTCAATGTCTTCTACAGCGTAATCTCTTTGTAGAATCTTCCAGAGTTTGATTCTTTGAAAAATTTCTTCGAGAGCTTCTTGTCTATCTTCATCGTCACCGAGAGCTTGTTTAGTCAATTCAGATATTCTAATTTTTTGGCCTTTGCCTTCTAAAAACCCGTAGAGTTTCAAATCGGCCAATTTGTTGTAAAAATCAGTAGTTTTCTTCTTATAATCTAAAGTCGTCCTAATTCGCTCGCTGTTAAATTCTTGGTCTCCAAGTTCCTTGCTAAGTGTTGCAGCAAGACTTACTAACACTGGCAAACGATTCTCCGGTATAATAAAATCTCCTCTGCTTTTCATGGTGTGGTACATAATTACTCCATAAAAATATTTAAATGTACGTATTTGTTAGTTTTCCATTGCAATTTTATTTTTCTTTTTTCATATCTTTTTTATTTGATATATATTATTTTTTTCGCTAGATATTCAAGCAGGAAAAAGTAATAGCAATTTCTTGGGGACTTTTGCAACACAACTCTGACTTTTGCAACAGAAGGGAGTTATGCAACAAAGCCGCCTAAATGTTAAAGTTTATATAATTGAATAACTTTATTAGGAAGAAGCCTAAAGATATATGCGATGACATCATCAAGCAACGAAGCAGGGGCCAGCGAACTAGATAAACTGAATAAGCGAGTGGCACAACTCGAAACTGCGCTAACGATGATGCAACAGCAGTATGAATCTGGCCTGACTGAACGAAGTAATCAGTGGGAAGAGATTCGCGAGCAAAACGACGCCCTAGATAAACTCTATACAGCGTTCGAAGAGGCGACGAGAATTCGCGACTTACGAGAAGAAGGAAACTGTAAATTCTGCCCGTATCATCAGAAAGTGAAAGAATATATAGAACAGGTAACAGTACATTAATAGTTATTCGCGGGTAGCCCCGCGATGACACAGCCGCCGGTGATTTATGTTCGTTAGTCACCTCATAACCCGCCGGCGGCCTTTTAACACATGTTAATTAACAGATGATTAAGAAATGTGCGTGTGATGGTAAGCTGCACTACGAAAGCGTAGCTCATAAGGTAGTTCTTATCTGTTCAGACTGCGGCAGACACTATAATCTAGGCTATCATTATAACGAGAGTGAGACGTCTCTACCACTTGACTTAATCGACCGACGGATTCTTAATAAGGTACTCTCGCAGTCTCGTTGCACCTCGAATGAGTTACTCGAATCATTTACGCCGACTAACCCGCGAGAAGTACCCCCTTCATATTCTACGATACTACGAAAGATGCAACGACTGGCGAGACACGGCTACATCATCGCCGAACGAAAGAAGAATCGAAGATTTGTGTACTACGCGACTGAGAAACTAGAAAGTTTAAATAACCTGTGAGGTGAAAGGCGCTGAGTCAATTCTTAGTAAAGTGGCAAATCCCTTCGCAGACCTGTGTGGTGCAGGCTCAGCGCCCACCATCATTATGACAACAGAATCGTTTAAGGACGCGCTGGCCTTCAGTCAGGAGCCTAAATACCTCGACGAGATGGATGTTTTTTATAGAGAGTTCTTCGGAACCGATAATCTTACTATTCGTTATGTTGAGAATATCGTCGAGCAGTTTAAAGGCTACGACAGAGAGATTAAGCTGGAAGACACAGACCAGTACTTCAGAATCGAAGAAAAGCGCGACAGGTACTATAAAACAGGTAATATTACCCTAGAGCTATGGTCTGTTTTTAATACGAGAAAGGGCTGGCTCTACACGAGTAGAGCGAACTATATCGCCTATCACTTTATAAATGGCGTTACTCACATGCTGGATAGACCTATGCTGCAACGAGCGTGGGCGCTGAATGAAAAAGAGTGGCGCGATACGTACCCTGAGATAGACGTTGAGAATACTGGCTGGACGTCAGTCGTTATTCTCATACCGAAACCAGTGCTGTCGCAAGCGATGGCAGAGGCGTCAGTGTATACGCACGTCAGAACCGGAACCGAAGTTGACAATCGTTAAATGGAATTCCTTCAATGAAGGCGAGTGCGAAGAATCAGAGCTTCCAAAACTGGCCCGCGATGAAACCGTGAAAAGCATGTTTGTATTACGTAAATGTGTGATATGAGGAAAAACTCTGTGGATTCGCTACGGTAGGACAGTCTGCCGTAACTGTACCCCGTTCGACTGTAGAAACGAGATGTACTAGATGACAGTTCACACGAACAGAACTTTACAGCTCGAATACGAAGGTCACACGAACGCGCATAACCCACGATACGCTATGCCGCGAAACTGTAAATGGTGCGGTAAAGAGTTCAGTCCTTTAGTTGGCTACTGGGTCGGTATGCAGCAGGTTAAGCTCACGCGAGCGAAAAATAGAGTCTACTGTAGTAAAGAGTGCAATAAAGCGTGGACTCGTTTTAAGGTGAATACGTGCCGCTAGGTATTCAAAGACTAGAGGTACATCCTCGACCGGATAAGCTAGCCGCCCCGCGAAACTGTAAATGGTGTGGAACTGAGTTTACACCAGTATTAGCACACTGGGAAAGAAAACAACTGATTAAGCACACTAAAGCGAATGAGCGACAGTATTGCAGCGAGAAGTGCAAAAAAGCATACTATAACGCAATAAGCGTTAATCGTCGTCGAGAAGCGAGGCTAAATGCAGGTAATGGGTAAGAATCTAGTTAAGCTACCGCTTAACGAGAGCATCTTTGAGTGTATTCGACTTATGAAAGAGGATAAGGATACGCAAGTTCGTTTCTTAGAGGGGCCGCTGTGGAAGATAGACGCCACTCGCCACGAAGGCGGGGTTATCGAATCGCGTATTTACCATCTTGTTAACCATCACGTCTACGTTATTCGAACGTTAGACGCCGGCGTTGATTCTGACACGTTTTATATTCAAGTGTCAGGTAGAGGGAACGTAAACGAAATATCGAGAGAAAATGCGCTCGAAGTAGTTGGGCTGCGCACAGGTTACGTCGAGGACTATGATTTTCATTTCGACGAACCACTACCGCCGCTCGATAACCCCGCCTACACGTGCGGAGACTGGTAAATGCAAGAACAAGTATTAATACGACACGAAGAGCCGCGTCAGGTTCAGATTACGTGGGGCGGTGCAAAAGGTAACATCGGTCGCGTCTTTTGCCCTAAGAACGTCTGGCAGCCTTCGCGCGGTAGAACAATCCGGCGGTGTTACTACTGCAAAAACTACGCCGGTCGAACTAAAGTGGTGATTTTATGCGTTCTAAAGCAAAAAGAGATATGAGAATTAAATGCGGCTGCGCGAAGTCCCGAAATCACGGTTATATCTGTGTACACGGTTTCACCGCTCAGCACGAACGCGATGGCATACTACGATACTGTCGTAAGTGTGTCGAAGACGAGACATGATAATTAAATGTGAGTGTAAGAATAGCCGACATCGCGGAGACCTCTGTATAAAGGGGTTTACCGTCCGGCACGAACGTCAAATCGCTGGCATAAGACGACTACATTGTCGTGCGTGTGTTAAAGAAGAATCTAATCGAGGATGTTAAATGACACTGGAAAGAAAGTATAAGCGTGGCTTAGGGCGCGTCTATGTAGATAGCGAAACGGGCGATGAATACCCATCGGTAACCACTATAATTAACGCAACCTTAGCGAAAGGCCCATTCTTAGCGAAATGGCAAGATAAGATACGCGAAGAGAGCTTCGTTAAGCGGTTCGAAGCGTTCTGTGAACATCTACCTGAGAACGTGAGAGAATACGTCGACAGGCCGACGGTTTACGCTATTTATAAACAGTCATTAGGTGCGCCTAACGCCTACAGAGACGCAAAGGGCGACACAGGCACGTATATTCACAGTATGATTGAAACCTACTTACAGCCAGTTAATAAGGTAAAACCGTTAAGTTATTATCTCGAAAACGACCCGCGAGCTGAAAAAGTATTAACGAACTTTAAGACGTGGATGGCTAAGACCGGCCTCACGCCGGTTAAGGTAGAACATTATCTATGCTCACCTACACACGGTTACGCCGGTACGGTCGACCTCGTCGCGAAACAGAAGATTAAAGGCGGCTCGAAACAGCTCGTACTTGTCGACTTTAAGACTGGCTCTATGCAAAAAGACCAGCTTCTACAACTAGCGGCCTACGCGCTCGCGTACGAAGAGCTGTACTTCGTTCGTCCGGCTGTTGCGTACTTCCTTAAAATCGACGTCGACGCGGGCTCAGTCGGTGAGCAGATGCACATGTATTATGATGACTTATCGTATCTGTTTGAACACTACATCAGAACCTTAGAGCTGTGGAAGTGGCGCGTGGATAGTAAGAACGAATGGCGGAGTTGGTAATTACTAAAGTATATTACGTCGTAGCTATGATTAACACGTGTTAAGTGGCGTCGGACTGATGCGTTAATGGCGAAGTACGAAAAGAAAAAGAAGGACATACCTAAGATGGTTGGGCTATGTATCGGCTGTGGGAAGCAGAAGCCTATCGAGCTGACCGGCAACCCGAAGCTGATATGCAACGACTGTCGGCGGAGGATGAAAATTTAAGATGTTCTACGGTTGGGAAGATTATCAGATAAGAAAGCTCTATCAGGAGCTTAACCCGTATCGCAGCGGAGACAGAGCGGTAATTCGCTATATCCTCGATGAGCTTGAAATGAGAGGCACTCGGGCAGAGAGAGAGAAGAAATGAAGCGCGATAGTCTAGACGTTGCTAACTATGTTAACTACATATTAAGCGAGCGCGAGCAACTTAAGTGTACAATAGCCACGCTCGAAGACGACGTTGAACTTATAGGCGGCGAGTATCAGGCCGCTAGGAAAAAAGTCGAGAAGCTGGAAGAGCAGGTCGCTACGCTTCGGATTCAGCTCGAATACGAGGCTGATAAAGTCTACGAGCTGGAAGAAGAAAATAAACGCCTTCGTCTCGCTGTAGCGCTCGACCGACGGACATATAAAGGAGCCTAAATGAGTAGTATTGAAATAATGAGCGGCGCTCGACAAGTAGCGCCTATGATGGTCGCCCCGCGAAAAGTAGCACCACCGAATAAGATGGTGTACTGTATATCGGCAAGCGGCGGAACGAACGTAACCCTAGCAGGAATAGAAGATTATAACGTCGTAACAGGAGATGGCTCGTATCCCGACCAAAGCTTCGTTAACGCGTGTAAGGCCGCTGGACGTAGCTGTCTAGTTAATAATTCAAACGACGGCACGAGTTCAAACTGGTCAGACGCGTATTATGCACAGATGGCCGCGATGGGCGTTAATGCTGTCGGTGGAGAATCCGAATCCGGCGCTGAGATGGACGCTATTATGGCGAATCTTATCGCCTACACATACGGCGGTGAGGGAACAGGCGGGCCAACCGGCAATAACGATATATGGTCTGGAAACACGTTTACACCCTCTGGCGTCGGTAAATACGGCATCGCAGCTATTCTAGAGACGTATACTTCAAGCTCGATGATAGGAGCCGCTGAGATAGCTCAAGAAGCACTCATTAACAAACAAGCTGGCTGCTTCGAAGTGGGGCTCTGTATAGGTAGCTGGGCCGAAGGCGATTATGGTGCTAACGCGCAGACGTACATAGATATGGTTAACGCTATGGCCGCTAATGGTGTCGTCTGCCGTAAATTTGATTATTGGTATGAAGAGACCGGCGAGTTCTCAGTTCCAAGTCTGTTCACCGAATTAATGCAGACATACGAACCAGATATGACGCCGATAACGCAACGAGCAAGCGGCGTAACGCCTACACCTACACCAACGCCACCAGTTCTTATCGCAGACGGCACAGCACCAGCTCCGGTCTTCTTAAACGGGACGCTGTACTCGTTCGCCTGTGGGGTAGACAATCGACTGTATTGTCAGGAAGGCGCTGGTAAGTGGCAAGCACTCGGCGGTCAGCTTACAGCGGCCCCGGCAGTGGCAAGCGACGGTAACGATATTCATATAGTCGTTCGTGGAGCGAATCAACAGACGCTTTACTACCGAACGCTTCTGAATAATCCAGCGTGGGTTAACATAGGTGGAACTGCTCGAAGTGCGCCATCACTAGCGTTTACCCCGACAGTCGCACCGACGCATCCGGTACTTGTCGTCGAAGTCAGAGGTAACGATAAAGCAGTTTACCAGAAGAATCTAGACATGGCGACCGGCACGTGGGCAAAGTGGGTTTCACTTGGCGGACAACTCGCGTAGGTGAAGTATGAAAGTTCTCGAAGAGATGTGCAAGCGCGAACCGATGTATCGTAATACACGTAAGAACTATTATGAGGTTCTTATGAAAGACGCGATACGCGCTAAACTCGCTGCGAGAAAACATGTCGACTGAAATCTATTATACGAAAGAGGGAATACGCTACCGGCGCGTTCCCCTCCATTCGGAGGATGAAGATGACGAAACCGACGAGCAAGAACCAAGTGGAAACTACCGACCACTCTACAACGGCCCCGACGCAGAAAATATCGTTAATGATGACTCCGTGTAGATGTGAGTTCTGCGCTAAAGTCGACGTAGCAAGTGGTGTTTTAGTGATGGACGACGGTAACGAGTTCATTTACTGTAACATAGACGGCGTGTGGTGGGGTATTGGACATACGTGTCCTGAGTTTTTGTCTAAGGCGCGATGAATGAGTAACACAGAAACATACGTCAGAATAACACTGAGCGAAGAATCGTATAAAGCGGTTCTTGGAAAAGCTCACGAAGAGAAAGCGACAATTTCTATGGTAGCTGAGAAACTAATCGAACAGTATCTCGGTGAGGTATAATGAGAGAGTGTTCACATGGTGCGTGTCACCGGCTCATACCGGATAATGACTATCATAGACAGTGTGAGCATTGTCGAGAGCATTGTCGCGAACTAGGTAAGAAACGCCGCGAGAGACTTAAAGCGCAAGGGTTATGTTCGTGCGGTAAACCAGCCACGCGAGGCACGGCTATATGCGATACGTGTAGACAGCAGCGCGGGACATACAGAACTAAGACCCGTAAACAGCGCAGGGTAACTAAGGTAAAAGCATCTGTCCGGCTGTACCCGAACACGATTAACGTTAAGAAGCAGTTCGTTAAGGAAATAGAATCGGTCGCTAAAGTTAAAGGTATGCACAGAAACGACGTGATGGAGACGCTCGTTAAAGAACATATCAGTACGGTGAAAATATGGTAATGCCAGAATATTATCTCGGCGAGAAGAAACAGGTGGCTATAGGCTACTGTTCTGTCCCGACGTGCCGTATGCCAAGCGTGACGATGATAGAAGGACAGTACTTCTGCCCGCGATGTGCCGATATGTTAGTTAGACAGTTACTCGAAACGTGGGGGTTCTGCGTTAATCTTATGCGTGACTTCGGGGGCGCTCGGGGTCAGGAGCTACAGAGAAATTACGGATAATGGCACAGCTACGAAAGCGAAATAAACTTAAGAAAAAGAGAGCGAAGAAGAAAAATGCCCGCACACTATAAACCCTGCGCGAACTGCACGAAGGCAGAAGCCACGACGAATAACAGTATGTTCTACTGTACAGCGATAGACCGACAGATACCGAACGAAGAGTTCATAAATAAGTGCGAGCACTTTAACGCCCGTAAGAATCTTAAGATGTACCTATAGCTATGGGTGTAGTCTGGACTAAGCAGGATAAGCTGAGCGACCCGTACAACTGCGTCGTATGCGGTAAAGAGTTTCGATACGTCATTTCACACTGGGACGGTCGAATGAGAGTTAAGAAGACTGGCCGCCCCGCGATTAAGAGAAAAAACACGATTCCCCGATTTAGATTTAAACCTTATGATACTAATGTATAGAATCTTCTGTGGGCAATGGAACGACGTCGAAGACGGGATTTGTTTACTACTCGACGCCATAGAGTATAGATTCACTATGATGGACGTCCTGTAGGTGAGAAATTGTCAAGTAATCCTAAAGACTATATGTGTCGCGATTGCACGAGGGGCGTTCGCGTTCACGATGACTCCAAGATGCGACGCTCAGAGCTGAAGTGTGAAGTCTCAAAGACGTGGGTTAGCCCGTTCGCTGACATCTGTGATAAGTTTAAGCTACGAGGCGACCGGGGAATCGGTAAAAAACTCATAGAAAAACTTACTGAGAACGAAGAGTGAGGTTTAAAAAAATGGATGTTACTACAGCGTGGTTTTTACTTGTCGGAATTGTCGTTATAGGCTATCTCGCATTTGTGTATCTTCTCACGAAACGGTGAAAAATGATAACTGTCTACTCACTTCCGATATGCCCGAACTGTAACGTGTTAAAGAACACACTTAAAGGCCGCGACATAGAATTCGAAGAAAAGGATTTAGACACACCAGAGACAAAGACGAAACTGCTAATGGCTGGTGTTTTTACGGTAGTAGCGCCAGTATTACAGATTAATAATACGTTCTACGTTTATAACCAGATATTTAACGAGAGTGGGGCCGTTAAAGACGAGATTTTACAGGAGTTAAAATGACCCGCGAAGATGACGAACGTAAGAACGTGCCCGACCAGCTGAAACGCACCGACTTGCAAAGAAAAACGTGCCGGTCGTGTACGACGACATGCCCGTATCCGTTAAACCATGTATACCTACTCTTCAGACGATACGGCAAGTGTAGTCACTACAGAGGGGGGATATGGGGTCGTGAAAAATGACGAATAATTCACCGTACTTCATTCGCGACGAAGAGGTTCCGCTGGATAAGCTGAAAGGCAACCCGCGAAATCCTAGAGTACACTCAGAAGATGAGATAAAACGCTTAATCGAGAGCTTTAATAACTTCGGTACGACCGTGCCTATGATAGTCGACGAGGACTATAACATCATAGCCGGACACGCTCGACTTAAGGCCGCTAAACGCGCGGGACTAAAGACATTCCCTGTCAGGATATTTAAATTCCCCGAGCACCTCGACGAAGCGTATCTTATAGCGGATAATAAGTTATCCGAGATGAGCGAGTGGGATAACGCCGAATTAATAGATATGTTCGATGACTTGCGCGATGCGGGAGTAAATCTGGACATCACGGCGTTTAACATTAACGAACGTGATGAGATTCTCGCTGAACCACTAACCGCTGAGCCGAGCTTCGACGGCGAAATGAGCGAAGAGAAGGACTTTATTATTATATCGTTCAGAATGAGCAAGCCCGAATATGAGAATAACAAGGATTCGATAGAGCAGTTCATTTCGATAACGAACTTAACTCCGCATATTCAACAGGTATGATAAAATGACGCAATATCTACATTATAACTTTGCACAAAACTCGAAGAGCATACTTAATCAGGGCGCGGGCGGTTCAGCGTATAACGGTCAAGCGGTCAGAGCACAGTTTCAGAAAAACTCGCTAGGAAATCCGATGTGGGGGCCGTTGACGGCTAACACAGACGGGATTAACGTACCCGGCATAAACAGCCCGTACAACCACACGTGGCAAGCCGGTTTAAACATAAACCAGTGGTGGCCGGGCGCTGGCTGTGAAGGCGGTATTCAGGATGGTAACGACGGTAAGCTGTGGAGCGCTGGAAACGACCTCTATTATGGCTACCTTCACGGCGTGTCTGACGGCTGTCTTTCAGGCGTAGCAAGTACCTATAACTTCACTGTTGAGATTGCCTATAACGAATCACCGAGCTATAATGATAACAGCGTTCAGTTCTGGCTAGGCGTAGGAAGCGCTAAACCAGTTTCGATACCACTAGCCGGTTGCGCTGATGAGGGACGTATATACTGGGTTTTCGACTATAATCTTCAGCTTAACACGAACTATTATTTCCAAGTTTCAGTAAACCTTCCCGACGCGAGTCAGTGGGCGAGCGCGGGTAATTACGCTATCGGTAACTGCATAGAAAGCGGAGCGCCGTGTGCTGATGCGGCAGTAACAGGATTTCCGTGCGGAGCGTATCTCTACTCGTGGCGCGAGGATGATACAGTTCTCGACCTCTCGGCCGGCGGTAACTGGGCTGACGATGTTGTATTATGGGCTGGCGGTTCGCCAACTCCGACGCCAACACCACCAGCGCCCGTAGCAGCAGACGGCTCGAATGGAGCACAGGCATTGTGGCATTGGACTACGTGCGAGATATACGATAAAAGGTACTAAAATGCCGACGTATAAGTGGCCTAAAGTTAAAAACCAGCGCGGGTTCGCCCGCGATAGAATTAAACCGATTAACCCTGAGCACCTAAACGACCCCGCGTGGAAAAGCACTAAGGAGAAACCTGTTATGCACTGCGACGGGTGCGGTTCGATGTTTAATATGGAGAAAGACGACTGGTACTCAGTTAAAGCGCCGTCGCGGATACTTGTTCTATGCGACGAGTGTGCTGAGGCCGACGTCGACAGAGCGAAAAGCGAGGGGCGGCTTAAGCCCCACTGGTGAGGTAAAATGGCTGGTAAATACGATTTCTATTGTATCTACGTGATGGCAGTCTGCGCTATGGTGTGTATTCTGTCATACGTGACGTATTTAATAGTAAGATAGCTATGAGCGCGAACTGTTATGGGTTATGTTGCTCGTCCTTTAGCCATATTTCTTTTAGACCGGGCGAACCAGAGCGGATAGCTGAGTATCTTGGCATTTCAGAAGAGAAGTTCCGAGAACTGTACTGTTTCACCTACCCCGAGAACTGGCGCTATAAAGTCGACGGTAAGCAAGTCTACGAAGGCACAATCTACCAGAAGCCGTGTCCGTTCCACACGACGGGACTCTGCGCGATTGAAGCTGTTAAACCAGAGACGTGTCTAAACTATATGCCCGCCTGTAAGGCGGTATCGTGGCCGATGCGTCAGCAGTGTAAAGCTCACCACTGGCCTAAGCTAACTACGCCTATCGAACCGTATGAGCTGATAATGGGCTGGCAGATACGCCGGTGGATGATGCACAGAGAGAACCACGGGAAGCTCAGACTGAAGAGCATAATGGATGTTAAGACGTGGTGCGCCCATTGCTCGCATTTAGCGCCGTATGGTGTGCGGTTTAATGAGTCCCGCGAGGATGAAAAACGATTGTTAGGCGACGTGTATGTCTATTGCGAGTTAGACGGTGAATCGCCGATGACAGGATGCGGTAAGTGGGAGTTAGGCGAAAATCAGCTCGACGTGATTAAGAGAATAAAAGAGGACGCGAAAGAATGAACGGAACACAACATTATGTAGACTCTCTTGGCCCCGCGAATAGCATAGCGGACATTAATGAGCAGTTGGACATAGTAGTGAATACTCTTCGAGAAATATCGAAGGATATGTACAGACGGGCTAATGTCGTTTATGCCTACGTAGAAGTAGAAACCGCCGCGAACACGTTGCACGTAGTTAATATGAAGCTTAAACGTCTCGATGCAACACAAAGAACCGCTTGAACTGGCGCGAATCACCCGCAACTCTGAATGGGACAGGCTAAGAAGGCAGTTCCTTAAGCTACACGATAAGTGCGAGTTCTGTGGCGTTCGTAACCGAGGCGTAAAAACCTTAGTCGCACATCACGTCGTACCCTACTGGGTCGACCGGACTAAGGAGCTAGACGTCGAGAATCTGTTCGCTCTTTGCGAAGAGCATCATTTCACCTTCGGGCATTTCTGTAACTGGAAGAAATTCAACCCGCGAATAAGAGAAGACGCTGAGCTATTCAGAGCACGAGCAAAGGAAGCGAAGACGTGGAAACCATAAAGATACTCTGTCCGTGGTGTAAGGGCGCGTGCCTAGAGATTGTTCCAGAATTTATTCTCTCTCTGGACGTCATTCTCTCGACGTGTCCGAAGTGCAGCTTCTCGTGGGTAACTATTCCTAAATCTGAAATGAGCGAAGCTGAGCTTAAGATGTGTGGTTTATAATGTGGCAAGACGTAGCGCTACTCGGCGTTAACCTGATATTCGGGTTTCTGCTCGTCCCGCAAATATTCGACGTATACAGAAAAAAACAGGCGTTAAACCTCATAACGTGTATCACGACAGCAGGTGCGTTATCATTATTATGTTTCATCTATGCGAGTCTGGGGCTGTGGCTGGCCGTGACCGGCGATTTAATCGACGTCGGTGCGTGGGTTATGTTACTCATACTTTCTATTCTGGTAATAAAGAAGGTGATATAAGATGACCGAAGAAGACGTTAAGTTAATGAAGCGCTGGATGACAGTCTTTCCAGATGAGTTATTCCCTATGTCTATTGTGTATCTATACCCTGACTTATGGCGAGAGATTATTCAGAACCAGATAGACCGAAAAGAGCGAGAGTTAAAATGAAAGTAAAATGTTCCGTGGAGTACGAGCTGAAACCTAAAAGACCAAGTCTACAGGCTGGCCGTGTCTATGGCAGCTTCGGCCTAGACGCCGAACAGGGCAAACGCGTCTACGTAGCTCCCTTTACAATCGAGGCCAAGCCCGGACAGATAATCGCTTTTGTAGGCATATCTGGAACCGGAAAAACTACGTGCCTAGAGCAGCTTAAGGCGCAAACAGAAGCCTACGACCTTCGCGAGATAGTCTTCGAGCCGGAGAAAACCGTCATAGAACACTTCGCCGATTATGACGAAGCCCTGAAGAATCTTTCAATCGCGGGGCTGGCAGAAGCTCAACTTCTTGTTCGATACCCTCAAGAGTTATCCGACGGCCAGCGCTATCGGTTTAAGCTGGCGTTGGGGTTATCAAGCAAAAATTCTGTGGTAGTGTGCGACGAATTTCTTGCAACGTTAGACAGAATCTCAGCGAAGACTATCGCCTTCAGCATAGGAAAAGCGATTAGAAAAACAGATAAGATTCTCGCTGTCGCGACGACACACGAGGACATCCTAGAAGACTTATATCCTGACATTATAGTTACCTTCGGCGCCGAGGGTGCGGAAGTCTCACATCAGAACGAAATTAAAAAAAAATTAGCTTTTATGACGATTTGTTCATTGCACGAGGCTCTCGAAGCGATTGGAACAGATTCAGTAAGTGGCACTATCGAGGCTCAGAAATCGGATTCATAAGATGCGCCTACACTCTTATTCATAACGGCGAACCCATCGCGTTTATCAGCTTCAGTCCGCCGGGTCTGGCAAACTCGGTTCGTAATAAGGTCTTCGGCGGTAAGATTTCTAAGAAGATGACCACGAAAGGAGCGAAACTAACAAATGCCAAGTTCATTAATCTTAGTCGCGTCGTTATCGACCCACGCTATAGAGGATGTGGGATAGCTTCTGATTTCGTTGCGGCAGTGTGCCTGTATGACGATTTGGTAGACGTGCGATACGTGGAGCTAATAGCCTCGATGGGTAAGGTAAACCTCTTCTGGAAAAAGGCTGGTTTCATCGACTACGGCCAAACTCTAAGTGACACCATAGGCGGAACCGTTGCCATAGGCGGTAAGTCGAACAAACGAAAGCAGAAGTCTACCTTAATAGGCAACCGAGGCGTTCGTTCTAGAGTGAATCCGCACACGTGGCTTTATGAGGCTAAAGGCGGTAAAGTCAGGTCAGAGACACAAGCGCAGAGTAAACTGGCGGTGATGAGATACTACTTACTCGACCGTAAAAAGATGAAAGGTGCGAAATTTATATAAACTCACCCCGCGATTACAATACTATGAACGATAATGAAAAGATAGTATGTCAGTGGTCAAAAAACCGAAAGTGTAGGAGCCCCGACAGAAGGGCAAATCAGGATGACATCGGTTGTTTGTACTGCGCTCTAGGGGAGTTGCTTTCACGATGACAAAAAAACAAGAAGAGATTCAAAAACGTCGAATGGACTTTTATCTTTTAATGGCTCACGGAGCCCGAAAGTCTGAAGCCGTTAATAAAATCGCTAAGATTTATCACGTTGGTAAACAACAGCTTTATCGCGACTGGAAGAAGCGAAACGAGTGGGACATAGTCGAAGAGCCTGATAAGGACAAAATGATAAAAGACACACTCTTCGAGCTAGACGAACTGATTCGTCGGAACTGGCTAATCATCGACGCCTCGCCTGACAGGACAGATTCAAACGGGATGTTACTCACTGAAGAAGGGCGACCGATGTGGCCGTTTAAACTTCCCGATATGCGAGAACGCCAAAGAGCTGCCGCTGAGCTTAAGGAAATCACGTTCAGAAAGCTACAGGCAGCTCAATCTATAGGAATCGTCCCGCAAGAGCCTATACAGATAGACATTAAAGACCCGAAGGACGTCGCGAAGAAGCTTAAGGTTATCTTCCCGAACGACCCCGCGAAACAAGAAGAGTATATGACTACGTTACTTGAAATGTCACAGAATTAACACGTGTTAAACAGGAGATTAAAAATGAAAGGGAATAGTAAAATAAAGAAGCATCACGTAATTTCAGTTGTTTACCCTCTGAGATTAGCTGACACGCTGAGAGGTATATTTTTGTTTTACAGGTTCATTAACACGTCGTGTTAAACTATGGGTAGAAAACCGAAGAAGAAGCCGTTAGGAACCGGCTTAACTAAAAAAGAGATACAGGCTATTGCCTATCAGAACCCGGTTGTTTTCGCTAATGACGTTCTCAGCCGTGACTTGGGAAAACCAGTCGAGCTAGACGAATGGCAGAAAGAGGTTCTACGCTCGGATTCTCGACGGATTATTCTGAACTGCTGTCGGCAGTCTGGTAAATCGACGATAACCGCGCTAATGGCGTTACATCACGCGCTACACACGCCCAAAGCGTTAGTAATTATCATTTCTAACACCGAAAAGCAAGCGAAGGAAACCTTCAGAAAGATAATGGAGTTCTACGGTCACGTTCCCGACAGAATCGGCACGTTAAAAGATACAGTCTTCGAGGTCGAGTTCGCTAATAAAGCTAGAATTATGGCGATGACTGGCCGCCAGCCGGATTCGCTCAGAGGGTGGTCAAAACTTACACTTCTTATAGTAGACGAAGCCTCTATGGTAGAGGAAGACGCTTATGATTTTGTTCGCCCAATGCTTGCCGTATCGGAGGGTATGGGGATGGAAACTAAAATTATGCTACTCTCCACCCCGCACGGTAAGCGTGGTTTCTTCTTCGAGGCGTGGACTGAAGCTCACGAAGATAATAAACCGGGCTGGCGATGGTTCAGCGTTAAAGCCGAAGACTGCCCGCGAATAACATCGGAATTCTTACAGGAAGAGAAAGACCGAATGGTGAGCTGGAAGTTCGAACAGGAATATCATTGTGAGTTTATAGAAAATATTTCTAATATATTCCAATACTCAGACGACGCGTGGACTGATGAAAACGACGATTGGGACTTCGACATAGGGGTATAGATGAGAAGTAAAAAAGAGATTCACAGAAAGAAATGATAATCTGTAAGCTGAATAATAAACAGTGTGTCGAGCGCGACTGTCATAATCGGCAACTGGTTAGCGTCGAGTTTTACATTATCTGTAAGCACTCACGCATAGAATGGGCCGGCGAAAAGAAACTTGAAGTGATAGACTTACCAACAGAAAAGAAGTGTTACGTATGACTGATAATGGGAAAACAGAAAATATAGTCGAAAAATCTATTAAGGCAACGTGGCCGGAAATCGTCAGATATACCGTTGGTATGGCATTATGCCCGCGATGCGAAGATGAGAAAAAAAGACGATTTTTCGCTAAGGAGAATAAATGAGATTCACTCACGACGAGCGCCCTCTGAACAACATACCAGACGCGAAGCCTAGAGAAGGCTCGTATATCTGGGGGTTAGAAAGAGAAGTATCGAATGAAGAACTAAAGAAGTTCGGACGTCCGGGTCAGAAAATGCCGACTGAAGCTCAGAAATCGGCCCGCGAAGAGAAAAAAGAAAAGAAACGACTATCTGGCATAGGACAAATGGTAGTAGGCATAGACCTCGGCAAACAAAGCGATGCTACGGTGATGGTAGTAGTAGAACCTTCGGATATGAATAACTCACCTACGTATCTTGTTCATAAAGTCGTGCCTGTGGCGCTTGGAACGCCGTATACCGACATAGCAAGGGCAATCGTCCGGCTTGATGGCATACTCAGGAAAAAGAAAAACGTTAAGGAAGTCATTTATTGCATAGACTCGGGCGGAGCCGACCCGATGGTCGACGTTATCGACGAAGCAATGCCTCATGCAGACATATATCGGATGTACGTAACATCAGGACGTCGAGCACACGTCAGCGACTACGAAAGGAACATCCCTAAGCCCGAACTGGTAAATACCCTTAAAAAAGTCCTCGAAGACGACCGTATCAGATTCGAAGGACGGCTCATAACAGGTAGATTTAACGAAGGAATGAAGCTCTTAAAGGCCGAGATAGATAATTTCCAAATGCGCGTACAGGAAAGCGGATGGGATAAATACGAAGCTGGCACGGGACATCACGACGACGCAGTCTCGGCGTTAATGCTGGCTATCTGGTGGTTAGAGCGGGAAGCCGGACTTGGCCCTCTGAGGCTGTTCTAATGAACTGTAACACGTGCGATGCTGAGATAGACGAAGAAATTTATTTAATCACTTACGTAGACCGCCAGCCGGTTTACACGTGTTCAAGCTGTTGGATGCAACGAAAGAAAGACATTTTAAAAGTCGCCCCGCGAAATGAACGATAAGCTAGTATATTATAAAAACTGTTTATGGGAATATCGTTTAGGCTACGGGTGCGAGCTGAAGGCTATTTTTCTAAACGGTAACGTACCCGACTGTCCCGGCTATGCGCCCCGCGAAGAAACCGCCCCGCGAAAAGATAAAGATGAGTTATGTAAGTAAACACTGATACCTATATGAACCTCTCACTGATAACTTAAGTTCGATGTTCGAAACTTCCGTTTCTCAAGTGCGAGAATATCCACCCCTCTTAACATTTTTTTACTTAGAATATTCAGAATAACTATAAATAACCGAAAATAAACATACGGAAATAGAAAAAAGCTCTAAAAAAAGCTAAAAATATTTTCGGTATTGAAAAGCTCAGGTAGGGCTTCATTTTAACGAAAGAAGCTTGCTACGGCTTTCGTTAGTACAGTTAAAATAGCTCGAATGTGCGGTTTAGAACGTCCGGTTAAGAGCCCGGGCTCCCTACGGGCGCCCTTCGGCAGCCAGAACCCCGACGCCCTACCATTCGCTAATCCGGACACGCCAGCGCCTCGGTTCAGTTAGCCGCACCAAGCCACCGAAAAGGGGCCTTTAGGGGCGCTTGGCCTCTTGTCAATCCAATGCCGGCCTAGAGAATCCACCTGTCCGGCATCTTCCGTTAGCGAAACGGACGTTGATTCTGGCCTCGGATTGCCTAGGCCCGTCCCGCGAAAAGGTTTGATGAGGGTTGCTAAAAGGTTTGATGAGTGAAGTAAAAGGATTAAAGCCGGGCAGGTAACGGATGGCATTAGGTGGCATCTTCTGAGTGAAGACATCGAATGTCCGGCCGTCTTCGCTAGACTTATACGTTCTATCACCTGAATTCGAGTGATGAGTGATAACTGGGGTATGCGGCAGTATGCTCAGAAGCCCGAATTCGAGGATTTCGGTCTTTGGTTAAAGCCAAAAGTGGCACTACCACCAAGACCAACGCCTCGGTATAAGGTAAAACAATGGCCGAAGTTTATTCAAATTGTTGTTAGCCTACCAAGTAGGAAAAGAAAGCCGAGGGACAGCCGCAAAGCAAGACAAGTCTGGATAAAGCATAAGGCATATTCACCACATCGACGGCGACCCGATGAATAACGACATCACCAACTTGGCGTGTCTCAGTCTAAAGCAACATATCTATGTTCACGAGCGACAGGGCAACACTCAGGCCGTTAAGTTACTCAGAAAGGCTCTTTAGTCCTTTATATACTACCCTCTCGGTGATAGTTTAAGATGCTCCAACTGATAGGGTGGCGTAATCAATAGGTAACCAAGTTGGCCGGACAAACCAAACCACCAAAAGCCAATCGGGGTAGCCGTTGGTAGGGCTGGCAAGTTGCTCGGGAAGGTGCGGCTCAGCGGCCTAAGCGGCCTACGGCCTTCAGCCACTCAGCCACTTCAGCCTCGGCTTCGACAGCACACCGATAACACCGCACCCTTCTACTATGTCGGTTAGTTACCCCGCCAATGCCGCCTTCCCGGTTGCTCGATTGGTGAAGGAGGTATCGCCGGATTGATAGCAGTGGCCCGGCATCGGCCCGCGATGAGCCAGTGTATAACTCAGTGGATTGTTGCTATAGTAGACAGACGAAGACCCAGACGAAGACGAGACGAGACCCGACTCAGTCAGACCCGGACTCGAGGACTCAGCGCGAGACGCGAGAAAGAAGTGTCCGGCTAGACCAGATAACTCAGTGGGACTAGGACTCGAGGGCTAGGGCGAGGTATGTCAGGCCGATGGGCTATAGAAGCGTCGTGGTGACTCTGCTTGTCCGGCTTCGCCCCGCGAAGAGATGAGGACTACACTACTAAAGACACACTCAGTAGGATAGAAGCGAACAGGCTAAGACGAGACGTGCGAACAGGCAATGCGTAGCGAAGCGACGACTTCAGTTCTAAGCCGAGACATCTCAGAGCAGAAAGAAATCTTCAGCCGGACAACCCAATCGGACAAAGCCGGAGAAGCCGGACGTTGCTAGAAGCAGTCCGCTGTTCTGGCCGGGGTTCGGCAAGTATACTTGGCTTCTAGAGCCCTAGCGATAGGGCGGGGTAGGGAGCACCCTACCTCGGAAGCGGGGGCGCAAACGGGGGCTCGATTGTGCGGCTAGGAATGTCCGGTTGGAAAAAATGAGTCTCAACCGCCCGGCGGATGTGGCCAACAGGGGGTGCTCACTCCCGGAATTCAAACAACTTCAGACTAAATCGTCGAACGCTTACAGTCCGGACACGTCTTTCTCGGGGAAACGGTGGATATGTTTATAACATTTGTCGAACGCTTACTTACTAACGACTAACTAATGAAACTGGGATTTAAAATGCAGACGTGTAAATGTGAATCGTGCGACAACTGCCTTAAACTGAAACACTCAGGATTGGACTACAGGGTTAAGTGTGATAGACTAGGTAAAGTTCGCTTCGGGGACAACGAAGACCTCGCAAGGTGCTGTTCGCGCTATGAGCCTGACCGTGAAGAACGACTTCTCCTACACGAAATAGAAATCGACGCGCTAAAATCTAAAGTAAATCAACTGATGGATAGGGTAGATTATCTTATTGCTCTTCATATTAAATCAGACACCGACACCGAAGAATCACCGTTCACTGAAGAAGAAACCGTAGAAATCAGAAATGAGCGACGACGAGCGAAGAAAGCTTAAGGACAGAGAATACCACGCTCGACCAGACGTGAAAGCCAGACGTCGAGCCCGCGAACAGACCGCTGAATTTAAACTGAAAAGACGACTGGACTTGAGAAAACGTGAACGAAACAGATTATACCAACGTATCTATCGAGAACGAAATTCGAGTCAAGGCTAGACGTAAGTGCTTCGGTTCCGACAGGACGATTCAGATTAATAACTGGAACGGCCCGCTCGTAGACGTTTATAATACGTGGTTCCCGCGAAAAGAGAGAGTACTAATGTCGGCTGAAGAGAAGGAAAGCAAGCGGAAGGCGTATTATGCCAAGTACAGCCAGCGTCCCGAAGTGAAAGAGCGGCAGCGTGAGAAGGACAGAGCGCGGTATCATCGACTACACCCCGAAGCAAAATATAATAAAAAAAGTTAACACATGTTAATCAGAGAAGCGATTCACGGCGATGCTAAAGACGTCCTAAAAACGCTAAAACCCGGGTCAGTCGACTGCGTCGTCACATCTCCACCCTACTATAACCTACGCGAATATGGTAGCAGGTTGGGAACCGAGCTTTCGGTAGCTGAGTATATTAAAAATCTAATGAGCATCTTCAGCGAAGTTCATAAGGTACTGAAGGACACCGGAAACGTTTTTGTCGTTATTGGAACTACGTTTTATAATAAGAGCGACCTAATGATTCCAGAACAGTTCGCGCTGGCTATGCGTTTTGCTATGGACTTTTACTGTCGTTACACGTGGCTAAAGCGAAGAACAATCATCTGGCATAAGCCGAGCTGCCTTCCGCAGAGCGTGAAGGACGATTTCACTCTGGATTTTGAGTATGTCTATCACTTCGTAAAGTCGAAAGACTACTACTGGAACCAGATTTTTGAGCCGTATGCCGAGATAACGCTAAAGCAGAAAGCATACGGGGGGCGAGCACAGAAGGACTATTCGAGTGCTAAAGCGCAGAACCCGAGTGACACTAAACGCCGAATTATCGAGTCTATCGACCCAGAGCGCGGGCGAAATAAGCGCTGCGTGTGGAGCATTAACCCCCCTCGCGCTAACACAGAAGAACATTTCGCCGTGTTCCCCGAGGCGCTCGTAGAACCGATGATACTCGCCGGCTGTCCCGAGAATGGAACGGTACTAGACCCGTTCGTCGGCAGCGGAACGACGTGCCTCGTAGCGAGAAGACTGGGTCGCGGGTATATTGGCATCGACGTGAACGCTAAGTATGTCGAAATGACAAAACGTAGATTAAGCGAAGAGATGAGCTAACACGCCAAGTCAGCGTAAAGGCGAAAGTAGAGAAGACTATCTAGCTCGTCAGCGCGAGTATAACCGCACGTGGAGAAAGACGCCGAGTGGTAAAGCCTCTGTGCAAAAGAGTAACCAGTCGCTCGGGAGTAAAGCTAGTAAAAAGAAATTTGAGAAGTCGCCGAAAGGTAAAGCTCGTAAAAAGAAATTTGAGCAGTCGCCGAAGGGTAAAGCTCGTAAAAGGAAAGATAATAAGAAATATAGACAGAAACTTAATGAGAATAAGTTTAAACTTCTCGGCGACACGTGCTTCTTTCACGAGACTAACGACTGTAGGGGTGGATTAGAAGCACACGAGAAGTCAGGTAACGGTCACGAAAAAGGGGCGGTGCGTATCTTACGTGACGAACCGTGGAGAGCCTCGGAATTTGTGCATCTATGTTATGTTCACCATAGTAGAGTTTCAAACGCTATGACATTCGGCTTCACGTGGGAAGAGATAGTTAAAAAATATGGAGAGAAATTCTAAATTATGACACTAAGAAAAATAAACCAGAAGACGTACACGCGGCAAATAGTCGGCGAGAAATACGTCGAGGACTGCCCCCTCGTTGGGACAGTGAACTACATGTACGTAACGCTGTGTATGACGTGCAATCATCATAAGGGCATACACAGACCCGACCTGAGCAAGCCGGACGAGTTTATCGACTGCATTTACCCCGCGAGCGTCTACGCTATCGGCGGTAAGCGAACGAATCTTAAAGAGGCCGTACCTGGGTAAAGTAATTAAGGTAAGAGTATAGAGGATAACTGTGTTTGAGCGACGTTGCCCGATAGACAAAAGTACTGTTCTATTCGCTAATGTTGCGGGTGTCGTGCCGAAGCGTTGTGTCAGGTGCGAACATCTCAGATGCGACTCGAAAGGATACTGGTGCGTCGTGGGAGTAAAAGATGGTTAAAGAAATCAGACTGTCGTACAAGAAACTGGAAATAGATGAGCTGTCAGAGGCTCTCGACGATGTTAAGAACCGTCTGGCGAACATGGCCGTCTACGACGAGTTTAGCATCGCCGTAACGGGAAAGGAAAAGCCTAATCGGATAAACTAAATGCCCTCGGCGTATAAAGCGCTAATCGCGCAGATAATTATTGGCTTACCAGCGATGATTATAGCGAACTGGTATATGCTAACGCACTACATACTGCCGACGACGCCACTCTCTTTCATTTATGCGGGGGTAGGATTATTTATTCTGTATGTGCTACTCGGGTTTATCATTTTAATTCCCGGCGTCATAGCGCAGAGAGTGGGCGACCAGAAGTGACGTTCTTAAGTAAACAAATGAGCGCTCGCGAAGAGGCGTTTCTACTTCGCGTTGAAATGATGTTGATGATTATTATTATAATCGGCATCTATGGTTCGTGGTTAACAGGAGTAAGATGAGAGTAACAGTTACTTGTCCGAGCTGCCAGACGAATCAGGTTCTCTTTGACGGTAACGTCATTCGAGCGCTTGAGATAACGTTCGACGCGCGGGCGCAATGTCCGATATGTGAGTCGCAGTTCAGAGTGGCTATGACCATCGAGCGCGATAACCTAACCAGTGTTAGGTTCATCGACGACGATGAGAGCGAGAACGAGGACGTAGAATGACCGCGATAGACAAAAAAATGCCTGTCGTCTACGTCGAAAACCGGCGCGTACGCCTGCGCATTAAGAAAATGGAGATTGGCAAGTCTTACGAGGTAGAGTATAAAGGCGCGAAGCTGATGTTCACACGCGCCGATAAGAACCTCATAGAAATGGACTCACCAGAACCAGCGTCTCTCGAAGCACTCATAAACGGGCTGGTCGCACAGGCGGCTGATGAAAAGGTAAAGGCGGTAGTGATTGACAGCGAAGACGACGAAGACAACGACGCAGATAGCGATATGCCAGACGTGCCTGCACTATAACGGCGGGTTAATGCTGATACACGGTAAGCACTACATTTGTCGACTAGAGCACCACCCGCATAAAGGCAACTGCGACTATGAGATTAACCTAAGACGAGGCAGCGAATGGGAGTCTGTACAATAGTTTCCAGACAGCTAGAACTTCATTGCCTTTGTTGTGCGATTTCGCTCGCAGAGACCGACCGCGAAGCCGGGTTCGACTTCGGAGAAGACTACTTCAGTGATTTTTTATTTATCTACTGGGAAGCTATGAATAACCTAAGAGCGCCGCCGCATCTGATTCGAATGGCCCCTAACTGGCTGACGATTAGCGACATTAACAGGATGCTAAAATGACAGAAGAAGCGCCGATAATCGACGCTAAGAACGTCGAGAAGTTTCTATCAGAACAGCCGATTAAATGTCCCTATTGTCACAGTCCGCTTAAGGTGAGTAACACGTTTAAAAACGCTATCACGTACACCGAATGTACAGGCTGCGATAGCTTCTGGGTAACTGTCCCGAACAGATTCACGAAGGAGTTTAAGGCGATGATTATTCAGCACTCGACCATAAGAGAAAGACTATTTGGAGTTAAAGTATGAAACCAGAACTTTTTAATGAATACTTCGGTTCAGGCTGTTCTTATGCCTGCACCACCACACAAGCGAAGAAAGAACTGAAGATTTATAAAGTAGTCGAGCGAACGCGGCCAGACTTTATGACTGAGGATTGTACAGAGTGTAAGTTTAGTCATACTTTCGCTACGATAGTCGCCCCGCGAAAGATTAGAGACACGACGTATTGTGGACTATATAATGATATGCGAGAACGCGGCGGCGTATGCCCGCTACTACACATAATCCGCTACGAAAACGGGAGTATTAAGAAGGAGTAACAATGGCAGAGAACGACATCGAGATTCTACAGAACAGTATCTTTATGATGCTCGGTATGGTGATGGCGGCTACTATGGACGCTAATGCAAAATCGCTTTGCTTTAACGGGCTTATGCAGCTACTCGGCTACATACGTGGGAACGTTACTGAAGTCGCGCCAATCTACGCTTAAAAATGAACAGCTTACGACTTCGCTTAGTTTTATGGCGTATTCTCGGCGAAGAGTGGTGGCTATTCGTTCTGTTTGTGCTGTTTATGCTGCTGGTCTTCGCGGTAGGGTATGTAGGGTCTAGATGACGATACTAAAAATAACGTTCGAAAACGGCTTCGAAGGCGAATGTCCGCTCGGTAAAAGTAGGTCAAGCGCTTGTATGTCGTGTAAGCACACCGATAAGGTAGGCGTCTGTTATCACCCGCGAGATATAACAACCGAAATCATCGAGGGTAAAAAAGCACCAGCGCGTGTCGAAGGCGGTCTCTGGCTGCCAGCGCTCGGCCGCTCGACTGATGAGGTCGAGATGAAAAACCGGACATTCTACGATAAAAAAACAGGCGAAGTCGTCGAGTTAATCCCGTTGGATAAACAAGTCGACGAGCGACTTAAGAGGGAAGCTAAGAAAAATGCACGATAACAGAGAACTATGCCGCGACTGTTCGAACTTTTATCTCGATAATGACAGCATTAAGCTCGATATGACCTGCGAACACGTTAGCATCTCAGCACTTTACAAGTGTAAACTGAACCTCGAACCGTCCCGCGACGTGAGCGAAATAGGAATAATACATCGCGAATGGTGCGATGAGAAAGTCTGCGCGTACATAAGAGATTCAATCTACTGGCCGCGCGGTGAACAATGGAGGAAGGATGAAGATAGATGAAAACGGCTGTTACGTCGACGAACAGAGTCAGATAGATAACTTAGAGCGACGAGTGAAAGCGCTCGAAGAAAATTTAAAGCGCGTTAATGCTCAGCTCGATAAGCCGATTAAGGACTTAAAATGAAAATGGAAGAACAGTGTAAGTCCTGCGTTAACTGGGACGATGTTTTCACGTTAGACGGTAAAATCGTCGAGGGCTGCTGGCTGAAGACGTGCGAGCCAGACTGTAAAGCCTACGAGGACGTCGTCGAAATGGTAAAACAGGACATCGAGAAAGACGAACTGTACGAGATAGAGTTTCACAAGGTTAAACGAGTAGCGAAATATGGTTGAAGCTCAGAACGTCTTTCTAATCTGCACGAACGAAGACCTCGCCGAGTTACTAATCGACATCATTCAGCGACTTGAAAAGCTAGAGTCGTGGGCGGAGAAACACGAGAAGGCGGCTAAGAACGTCCGCGCAAGTGTAGCGGTTCTTAAGAGTAGAGTAGACAGAATATCCGAAGAGCTTCGAAGTGAGTACAACGTATTATGAAAACTTTAGTTAAAACTAATATGAGCTACATTAGCGACCGACTTGCGGGAAAACTGAAGGCTGGCGAGTCGAGAAGTACTAAATGGCCTGAAGTCAGGGCGGCTTTCTTAAAGGCTAACCCTGTGTGTGTCGTGTGCGAGTCGACCAAGAAACTACAGGTACACCACATGAAACCGTTTCACCTGTTCCCCGCGCTTGAACTCGACCCCGCGAACTTAATCACGTTATGCGAGAATAGTAGTACGAATCATCACTTTATGGTCGGACATCTCGAAGACTGGCGAAGCTTTAATCCTAATGTTATTCTTGATGCTAAGATGTGGTGGACTAAGCTTAAACAACGACAGTATGACACCGTAGGATTCTAAATGTTATGTTCAATCTGTGGAGCGCGGCTCAGGCCGTCGTCAGGATACGCCGTCTTAAAGACAGTAACGCTCAGAAAGTGGGCATACGGTAGCGCCTTCGGTAGAGGCCACGGATTGTTCTTCGTCACTGAATTTAAAGTTCATAACTGCTGCAAAGCCCGCGAAATAAAAGAATGGGAAAACGATGCGTGGATGCAAGAAAGGTGGCACCTGTCGTGAATGACGTTAACGTTAAGTGGATGAATAAAAGATATAAGCGGCTCGAATTAAACTTCGAAGACCGACCCGACGGCGACACGATTAGAGTTTTCGTTACCGACGGTCTGAAGCCTGTTTGCTATGTCGAGCTGAGCAAGTGTACTTTACGAAAGATGCTAGGAGTTTAGAAGAAATGGAAGAATTTGAGTTAAAGGATATGTACGTGCGCGAACATCAGCTTCGCGACTTAGAACTCACCGTTGCACAGGCGGCTCTTAATGCTCTACTTAAAAAAATCGGTGACTTGACCGACGGAGAGATGACCGCTGAAATGCTGCTCGCGATTCTAAAGGAGTTGAGAAGCGAGGGTGGGAGTAGTGAATGAGTAAACATAACGTCGCACCGATTAAGAAGGCGGTGTATTGTGAGCATATAAGCGAATACGTTCCCGCTGATGCGTGTAGTAAATGCAAGTATCAGCACGGTTACGGATTCGTGAAAGACGCGTACGATATGTTCGGCGTTATATGCGAGATGAGCAAGAGCGGCCTAGAGCCAACGGTGACGCCGTCCGCTCACAGGTGAGAAATGACACATCATAAGCATAAACACGAGACTATTGGCCCCGCGAATAGCATAGCGGACATTAATTATTATTTCGATGGTGATAAAGTCATAGCCGACTTTGACCACGAGCCAAGCCAAGAAGCCGCAGTATTTAAGCGACTTGAAAAGCAGGGGCTCGTCTATCGGAAAGGATATGTAGCGTATCTTACCCCGTTGGGCAAGAAGTTCGCTGAACTACTTTTAACCGGACGCGTGGCTCTGAATAAGCCCGCGATGAAACAGGAGAATTAAGAATGAAAGATAAAATGAAGTTACCAGTAACACCGAAAGGTCACGTACTCGGGTATATTCGTTCGCCGAAGCACCCCGACGCGCGACGACTAATAAGTAAGAAACAAGAAGCTGCGCTACCGGCCAGCTACGTTATTCCAGCAGTCGTAGACGTCATAGACCAAGACGGCGAGGGATGCTGTACCGCCTGCGCCTTCGTTGGCGTTAATAAGATGCGGTCTCAGTTCGTTACAGGCAGCTACTTCGATGGCGATTTAAACTGTCAGTACTACTGGGAGCGCGAGCACGACGGGACACTCTCACAGGGCGACGTCGGTTCGAGTATCACGTCGGCTTTTTGGGTAGGTCAGACCTACGGCGTGGCTCACGGCGCACTTGACCCAGACACGAGTCTTCTAAACACGCCACCAACCGCAGCACAGATAGCAAGCGCTGAGGTTGATAAAACTCTCACGCCTCAGCAGCTCGACGCTACAGACGAAACCGTTACTATCGCTAATATGAAGGCGGCTATTTATAATAACTATCCAGTTCAGAGCGGTTTCACGTGCTACGAAGGTATAGACGAGGTTGATTCGAGCGGGAACCTTCCTATGCCATCAGGTAACGCGATAGGCGGTCACTCGACGATGTTCTTCGGTTGGGACGATAACCACGTGAACCTCGACGGCAGTAAGGGCGCGATGATTGTTCTTAACTCGTGGGGTCAGTGGGGCGCTACAGCCTACGGATTCCCGACTGGTATTTTCTATATGCCGTATGCTTACATAACGGATACAGACGACGCTTTCGGCGACACGTGGGCGATGATAAAACAGTCTGACTTTCCAGTCGTACCAAACGGGCCTGCTCCTGTCGCTGCTGAAGGCTCTGTCCCGGCTCTGGCGATGGTTAATGGCGTTATGAACATCTTCTACAGGGGTACAGATAACGCAGTCTGGTACAGACCTGTTTCTGGAAAAGGTGCGGGTACATCTCTAGGCGGTATTCTTACCGAGGGCGTCGCGGCTGTCGGTGTCGGCAGTAACGCGTATGTCTTCGCGCGAGGCGCTGATAAAGAGTCGACGTATTATCGAACTCTCGTCGGCACGTGGGTAGACCTCGACGGCATAGCAACATCAGCACCTACCGCTGTTCTTAACGGAACTACTATCGAAGTCGCTGTTCGTGGCGCTAACACAGGCGTTTATGTTCTGACGATAGACACGACGACCGGCGCGATTAGTAAGTGGCAGACGCTAGGTATTGAGACGAACTAAACGAGTAGAGGGCGGGCGAGTCCCCGTCTTTCTATACAACGTTGGAACCTGCGATACACTGTGAAAAATGTGGACGTCCGATAAAATTAGAGCCTCTGATTGACTCGGACAACACTCTTTATTTATTATGTACCTTCTGTGTTGAGAAACATTATCTACCCGTTGTAGAAGTAGAATCGAACCCCGAGCTGCAAGACCTCGTCGACAGCAAACTTCCAGAGGGGCAACAGAAGCGTAAACGACGGAAAAGGGTACCTAAAAATGGAAAAAGACGATTTATTCGCGGAGCTGCCAAAAAAAGAGAAAGAACGACTGATACAATCAGCGATAGGACACGGCTTCGTCACGCTGAGCAACCGATGTTTAGCCATAGAAGTCGAGCTTGAAAACATTCGAAAAGACATGCTTGATATAAAAGATAAAATCTACTGGGAGCGAATTGCTAACCAACAGTGTCACGGAGACCGCTGCGATGAGTGACGACGACGTTATAAAACCAGTCGACGGCTCAGACGTCCCGAACGATTTAAGTACCCTCCACTTTACGATTCACGACGGGCCACAGGTCGTTCGTTATGTTATCGAACCTGAGAATGACTGTTTCGAGCCAGAAGATAACCGTAAATCGTACTTAGTTTTTGCTTTCATTCTTGCGTTAACGTTTTTACTTGGTCTGATGAGTCAGTATATCTGGCATATAATCTAGGAGATTAAATGGAAAATTATCTACACATGGTCTTAGAAGACCTGACGAACGTGCTGTTAAACGACTTCGCAAAGGCGAAGGAACTCGATAAAAGCCTCTTTCAATTCCGTAAGTTTTCAGTCGACCGCGACGCGGACGGCGACTTTAGCGGGTACTATATTTTTAGACTAACCATCTTCGACGCTGGCGCGGTAGAAGAGGCTAAAGACATAATCGAAGTCGCGTACCCGTTACACCCCGCGCTGTATGCGATACTCGTCGACGAAGAGCGCGAGAAAGCAGGACTTCCACCGCACCCTATGAAAAAGTAACTAATGCCGCCGACGTCTTCGAAGCGTACTCCCGAACAGGAGAAGCGTCACCAACAGTTAGGTACGTTACTCCATAACTTTAAGTTAGTGCAACTCAGAATCGCGAAGAACTACATTAACGACGCGATTGAAAAAGACATCGGCTACGTTCGGTCGGCGTTCGCGAAGACGAATAACATAGAACATGTTACACGCGAGTTAAATATTCATTTTAGAACAGTCTCGCCCGCGATATGGAAAAACGCTATTCACGACGTGTGGAGCACGGTCGGTCAAAACTCTATTCAGCTTTATTCGGCTTACTTAGTAGGTAAAGGTAGCGTATCATACATTAAAGAACTCGACGGCGAAGAGGTAGAAGTCGTCGACTTCGAAGACGATGAGTGGGCTCCAATCCCTGAGTTTAACTTCTTCGAGAAAGAGCCCGAGATGATTATTAAAACGTGGCTAGGCGACGTCGAGTATAAAGCCACGGCAGACGCGAGCGACCAATGGGAATCTGCTGTCGACAGCTACCTAGCCGGCGCTGATAATCGTTTAAGCGGCGTATCAGACACAACGTGGGCGAGTATTCAGAGCGACATACAGGCCGGCACCGCTAACGGTGACGATATAAAAACCATAGCGGCAAGTGTCGAGTCTAATCTTACCGACTCGTGGGCGAACAGAGGCGAAACTATTGCGCGAACAGAAACGTGTGCGGCTTGTAATTATTCTTCTCTACTGACTGCACAGACGTCAGCGCCGAATATGAATAAAATATGGATGTGCTCATTTATGAACTCGCGCGAAGCACACATGGACGCTGATTCTGATTATGGAACCGGCTCGGGAATACCGCTCGATGAGCCTTTCGAAGTCGGCGACGACGAGTTAGACTACCCCGGCGACCCTGACGGTTCTGCTGATAATATCATTAATTGTATGTGCTCGATAGGGTATGAGAACCCCGAGAGTAGCGGTCAGGCCGAAGGCACAGAAGAAGGCGAAGAAGGCGCTGGCGGCGTGACCAACTTAAGCGGGCTAACGGACGACCAGAACAGTCAGCTTTCAGATTTAATAAGCCAGCTCAGTCAGGGAACCGGCGCTCTGAGCGACGAACAGATTTCATTTTTAACTTCACAAATACAGAGCATCTTAAGCGGTGGCGAAGCGGTTACGACGACTGGCGCTGAAACAGGAGTCGAAGCCACAGGAGTCGCTACGTCGTGGATGGCAGACCCGTCAGTTACAGAGCTTGGGCCGGACGCTGACCTTGAAGAACAGATTTCAGCATACGCGGCAGCTCACCCCGGAATGGTTTACGACGCGCAGACTGATTCGTTCGCTTATGAGACCTACACCACAGAACAGGCTCAGGGGCTTCTCTTAGAGAACGCGAAAGCTCAAGCACTTGGGGACTTAGATAATGCTAAGAACTTTAAGGACATATCAGAATGGAACGACACGTATAATGTCGCGCGACTGAGCAACACGATAGGCTATAAAAACTACGACCCAGAAGTGCTTAAAGACGTTATGGGTACTCTCTTTAATTATGAAATGTCCCCAGAAGTTGCAGACGACTTCTTACCGAGCATAACCTACGACGCGACTCGACAAGCGGTTATGGCGGGGGGGATGGGTCAGGCGGGCGGTAATATCACGCTTATCGGTAAATACGACTCAGCGGCAGACTTCGCGGGCTTTTGGAGTAGAGCGGGCGGCAGTAGAGGCATAGGCGCGGTCGGTAACGCTGTAGGTACCTTTGAAGCTAACGACGTCGAATCAGCGACGACGCTTCACGAAATCGGTCACATTTGGGAGAGCGCTCAGTCGGCAGCCGTACGCGACAGTTGGGGCGAGATGTTCGGCGACTTAAGCTCAGGCGAACAACGGTCAATCAGTATGTACGCCACGACTGACTATCTAGGCACACCGTACTACTCAGCGTACGGTCAGTATGCCGAGGGCTTCGCTGAGTCGTATAGTTACTGGGCGAGCGGCAACGGTGACTATCTCCCACAGGCGGTACAGGACTGGATGGAAGCGAACAACGCGCCAGAAGACGTGACAGACTTTAACTGGAACCCGAAGAGATTAATGCAGATAAACGCGACAATCGCGAGTAGGTAAAAATGACGACAGTTGACCCGCAGTGTTTTCACTGCAAACATTTTAAAGAAGAACCGAACGAGTACGGTCTATACGGATGCGACGCGTTCCCCGACGGTATTCCGCTGGCTATCTGGATGAACTACGTTATACATAATAAGTCATTCAGCGACCACGGAACGCTATTCGAGCAGAAAGAAGAATGAGGAAACAGCGATTCGAGCCTAAGCTGGTGAGGCAGTTAAACGGATGGTTTAAAGACACGAGCACAACAGGCATAGCTTACCGACTCAGACCACAACAGGGAAGTAAAGGCTACCAGCATATTGATATTCTCGTCGACGGCCCCGGTCACTATATAGGCATAGAATGTAAGAGCGTAACTGAGCCCGCGACAAAGAAAATTTATTTCAGTGAGTACTTCACGACTGACGCGAAGGGCGTACATCAGATAGTACGCATAGACGAATTCCTTCACGACAGCGGTCGACAGGGAATCTGCGCGATAGAACTCCACGACGATAAGCACTTCGAGACGAGGTTCGTGCCGTGGCAAGTTGTCTCAGATATTTATTATAGCCACGTTAAAGGCATAGAATTCGAGACCGTTCGTGAGTGGCCGCAGTTCAGGCGGGTTAAGGGCGTCTTTAACTTCGATGAATGTCTGGACGCGCTGAGTGCGCGAAAGGGCTAAAATCGAGGCTATTAGAGCCTGTCATTTCGACGATTAGACGACGTGTAGCACTCCGTTTTTACACTACCCGCGAAACCCTATGGGTGACAGTATCAAAACATAGTCCGAGACTAGATAAGTATATTAAGTTCTACGATAATGAAACTGAATGTGGTGAGTAGGACAGCGGAAGTCTCTACGATGATTGCTTGGTAAGTAACGTTATAAAAAAAGCGCTGCCAACATGAGCTGTGTCGTGGGTTCAATTCCCACCCACCACATTAAGGTGACTATGAAGAACACTCGCAAGCCTAAGAAAGACGCTAAGAAGAAAGCACCGAACAACCTAAAAGAAATGAAGTGTCCTAAGTGCAATTATTCTTTTAAAGTAGCCGACCTCGAAAACTTCGTATGCCCTAATTGCTACTTTAAGCAGATTCCGAAGTATCGCTCTAAGAAGAAGAGTCGAGAAAAGAATCCTTACGTGCCTTAAATATGTTCGCTTCAGTTTAAATACGTTCGTTTTTTCCGAACATATATAAAAGCAACAGAACATATATAAGCAGGCTGTTAATGCGTTTACAGCTTCTTTATAATAAAGTTGTTAATGCGTGTTAATCGTTACCTTTTCGTTACTAATCGTTACCTTAGCTTCCGTTATTTCAAAACATAGGTATATATATGATATGTGTGATATGTATATTCGTGCAATAACGCACAGGTGACTAACAATGCAAACCCGAAAATGTCTAAACTGTGGGCGAAACTTCATAGTCGCTCGCGAAGGTCAGTTCTACTGCTCTAGCTACTGTTACGAGCAGAAGTGTAACGACGACGATTTCGCTCGACACATCGGCCAGATAGTAGTCGGTGACGAGTACCTAGAGCGGCCAGAGTTTCAGACCGAGAACGAATTCACACTTAACCTCGACGCTCAGGAGATGTACGAACTATGAGAGTAACTGAGTATCACGTTAAGGTTAACGAGGTCACAGAGCTAAAAGATAAAATCTGTGACCTTCTCGGAAAGTCACACGACGCAGAGAACCGCCGCCTTCTGGATGAGATGCTTTCGCTCGCGGGCGAGATAGTAATTCTTAAAGAGTGCGACTTCTGTGGTCAGCTCTTCGAACCTGAGTGCGACACCGAGGACTTCTGTTCATACGAGTGCCGAGAAGCTCAGATAGCACAAGACGACGCGACCGACGCTGAGATAGAGCGCCAGCAGTTTCACGCACACGGAGTTGAGCTATAATGGAGCCGAAAGAAGCTATCAGACAGTCGAAGATGCTCGTCTCTGAAATCAGAGACGACATTCTTCTTAAGATGGAAGAGCTTCACGAGCTGATTAATAATCCAATCCCGTTTTCGAGCGGGAACTATAATCACAGCCGCGAAGTCGAGGCGATTCTAGAAAACGCAGTATTTCGAATAGGGAGCCAGCTTCGAAAGATGGAGGATGAGTAAAATGCCTATCGAATGTAGAGAACGATGGGTTCTTCACACCGAACAGTACTGCCCCACGACTGGGCAAGAGTGGGTCTTCGACTCGGAATGTAGCGAGTACTGCCCCACGAACTGTATCGCGTGTCCTGAATTCGAACCAGACCTATACGACGACACGCGCTGCTGTAGCGACGGCGGGTTAACTGTTCATAAGGAGCCGAAGTAAAATGACAAATGATGAATTTACTACAATGGCGCTGATGTGGCTTATTACCGACTTCAGAGCAGCCATAGAAGCTCAGGACTGGAACCGGGTCGAGAACACTACCTACAGACTGGCGGTACTACGCGAGAAGCTGGCGAGTGAGTAGCGATGACGACAGAGCTAGAACTAGAAGGGTCACACGTCTACAGGAAAGACGGACGCACGTTCGTCTTCCTAGACGCTGACGAGATGGACGAACTAAAGAGTCGCGCGGACGCATACGAGCGGTTCGCCCGCGAGAAGTGTGCGACGTGCTTTATAGACTCTAAAGAGGTGAACGACGATGGAGATAAAAATAGCTAGAGAGACGCTCGATAAGATTCGAGTCGCCGCGTACGAGAGATTCGTTCGCGAGAAGTGCTCTACGTGTAAGCACGAAGGACACTGTATCGTAAAGGAACAACAGCTAGACGACGCTCGAAGAGGCGTGAGGCCGGTATGAACGCGTGTTTCGTGCGTGAAGAACCGACACTCGATGAGCGAATAGCGAAAGATTTCGCGTGGCTTGAATTTCTGACCACGCGCGAGGTAAGCCCGATGATATGGTCGGAGACTGTTATGGGTCTTAAGAATCTGAAAAACGACTTAACGAAAGTAGGGGTATTATGAAAATGGTAAAAGTTATAACATTAGAAGGAACATTCGAATTAGACGACGGAACCACGACGAAGTTCTGTATAAACTCACAGCGTCAGCGTGTGCAGTGGGGGAATTCGAACGCGAACCTCGGCCTGACGGTCGACGTGCTCGACATATTAACCCGCGAAATGGAAATTCTAGACGGAGTATGTGAGTAGAGAGTAGTACAATGCATGTAAGCGGCGAGTTAGACCTAGAGAAGTGCTTCGTTATCTCACCGAGAGACGAAAACCTTCACTGCTGGCGGGACTGCACACTTAAGCTATGCACTCTCGCCAGCGTCGACCCGCGAAAAGAAATAGACTATACCACACGAAGAGGTGCGTGGGAAGTGTATCGTAAGAAGTAGGAGACGAAAGACGCGATGCGGTAATTACGGAGGTTGGAACCCCTACCGTAAACCTGCCTATCGTCGCTGATAAACACCTCCAAAAAACCAAGAAATGCGTCAGATAGGAGGTATTGCCACTGTCTCGCGTCCGTCTATTCCTACAGGAGAATAAAAATGAGAGCTGAGATTTACTTAATAGATAAAAGCTACAAGCGCGGTAAGATTATCGGCATAGATTCTACGGGACTTATGATGAGAACCGAAGGCGTGAAATGTTACGTACCGTTAACTTCAATTCTTTATCTTAACTATGAAGAAAAAGAAAAAGCCAGCGCCAACGTCGACGATGAGTGAGCGAATAGTCGCGTATATGCGCGAAGAGTACCCGTGGGCCAAGAACATCGAAGTCATACAAGATAAAAACGATTTCGTCGCGCGGCTTACGTTCTATCGTAACGAGATTCGCGAATTCGCGCTGACAGTTAAAGGTAACAGGATTCTAAGCGTGGTAAAGAGATGAGAAAAAAACAGAGACAGATAGCGATTCACGAGGACACGTATCAGTCGTTAGTCGAAGCTAAACTTAGTTACTACTCTGAGCACAGAGTGATGAGAACATTCGACGAAGTTATACGACACGCGCTCGCGCTCGACGAAAGGAGCCGGCGAAAGAGGACGGAGAAAGAATGAGCTTAAGCGATTATGACGACGACGTAGTCGAAGACGACGAGAAGCGAAGACGGCTTAAGAACTACAGCGAACGCGACGCAGACCTCAGAAGCGACTGGTGCAAGTTACAGGAGCGAAGCTGTCCGCACAGATACAATATGCAGTCGAATGACTGTGTCGAGTGTCGCGGGCTCACAGAGCGGGACGCGCTCGACTACATAACCGAGCAGATAGGCAAACTTAAGAAGCTTATCGCAGGGGGGGGTACGTGATGATTATAAACATTATCGGCGCTGTCGGAATCGTCGGAATGGGTATCGTTGCTATAAGCTTATTATGGCGGTTAGCCCGCGATGAGAAACGCTTATGGGTATTAGCCGGCGATGACGACGAGGACGTAGCTGAACCGATGAGCGCAGCCGAAATTGAATGTAAAGCTGAGCTACGAGAAACTTGGGAACGATTTCACCTAGTAGACGCTACGGAGAACTGAAATGAACGAAAGCAGCTTTGACGCGATGGACGCCTTTTGTGGCGACTGTGACCGGGTCTGCGAGGACGATTGTGCTGAATGTGAAAAGCAATATAAAGAACAGATAGATAAACTAGAACAGGAGAACGAGGCGCAAAGGCGATTCTGTACTCGCCTTATCGGCCTTCTCGCACTAGCCCGCGAAAAAGGCTTCAGAGAGTACGACTATATAGATTCGCCAGTTTTACTAAAAGGACAGATTTACTAATGACGCCGGAAGAAGCGATAGAACTAACAGAAAAACTAAACGAGGCATTTAAACCATTTATGGACTCGGTTATTAATGCGTTCGTCGCTCTAGCTGAGTGGGCGGAAGAGAATAAAGAACTGTTCGAAAGAGTAAAAGCTGAACTTGAAAGAATAGAGAAAGAAATGGAGAGTGAAAAATGCTGATAGGTGAAACAATATCTTGGTTTCTCATTGGTACGATAATTGGGTGGCTGATAGTGGCGATTTGGTTAGCGTATCACTGGGGTGGGGTTTGAAAAATGAGTAAAATAATAAAAATAAAATATGAAGATTTACTTGAGATTGAAGCCTCATTAGCAGAAACGTTAGACGTAATAAGGCAGATACGGCGCGGAACATACTACGAGAAAGAAGAAGAAAAGTGAAGGGGGTTTGAAAAATTAGAGTATTTTGCTATCGTTGTACTGAGGCTGTAGATTTATGCGACGAAGTACCAAATATTCCCTACTGTAATTATAAGGGGCCGTGTGCTGTGTGTACCTACTGTATCTATGCGGATAAATTTTATAATTACGACGGAGAAGAAGAAGTGAGCTGAAAAATGACAGACGACTGTTCTAAATGTAAATGGGGCTGGGATTGTCACGGTCGTTATTTAGAGAACGGAAAGTGCGTGTATCGAATCGGTAAACAGGCGTTTTCGTTTTATGAACCAGAGGACGAGAAATGATTCTTCTTATTCTCGCGCTGATAGGCGCTCTTATCTTCATAGACGGCATAGGCCGCGTCTTTATTCAGAACGGCCAGTATCATAACTTCTGGTTCGACGGTGAGCGCTACGCACGTGCGGCTATGGGCGCTATGATTATTTTAATAGCGTACCTTCTACGGTAATGCTCGGTGCGGCTATGGGCGCTATGATTATTTTAATAGCGTACCTTCTACGGTAATGCTCGACGCGATTATTACCCCTCTTATTATTATCTCACTAGCCATAGGCGACGTGTGCGGGCTTTATATGATTCTTGATATGCTGTTCGGCATATCTGACTTTTTTTAGCTTCGGACTTGCTACAAGTCTACCGGCGAGCTTATTAGCTCTCGCAATCTTCTTTTAAGCGGTGCCGCAAGCTGAACAGCGTACGCTTTTTAAGAGATTCACTGATTCTTTGCGAGGGCGTTCAGGTGTAAATGTAAATCCTCAGACTGACCAAGAAGTTCTTGTTCATATCATCGGCGACCAAGCGACCGCTTCTATAAAGAGAGACACCGCAGCGTATTTAAAGGCGTTCTCAGAGTTGCCGTGGTTACGCGCGTCAGTCACTAAGGTAGCTAACTCCACCGCTTCGAACGACTGGGAAATACTCTATGTCATTCGCGAGACGGATAAAAACGGCGACAGCCGAATTTTAGAGCAAGAGCCGACTGAAGAAATACCGCTTCAGACATTTATAAACAATCCAAATCTAAACTTCAGCTTTCAGCAGATAATTTGGCTCACTCAGGCGTATCTGGAACTTGTAGGCGAGGCGTTCTGGTGGATGGTTCCCATCGCCGGCGTCGTACAAGCGTATCCCGTCTCGCCGGGTAAAGTCGTTCGCGTACCCTCGCCCGAAGAGCCGTTCTTCACGGTTTCTGGCCCGCAAGGCGAGTTCAGAGTCGCGATGAGCGATATGATTTGGTTTACACAGCCAGACCCCGCAGACCCGTACAGTCGCGGCGTAGGGTTAGCACAGAGCTTAAGTCACGACCTCGACACAGACGACGCGGCATCGAGATATGTATTATCCTACTTTAATAATAACGCCAGACCTCCGCTGTTAATCTACGGTGAAGGGCTTAATGCTGAGCGCGTACGCCAGCTAGAAGACGATTGGAACTTGCAGCATCAGGGATTCTGGAACGCTGGTAAGGCGCGATTCTTAAGCCGAAAGGTCGAAATAAAAGAACTATCTCAGAAATTCGAAGGCACGGATATTGTTAATCTACGGCAGCACCAGAGAGACGTAACCGCCTCAGTTATAGGCGTTCCGCCTGAGATACTGGGAATACTTCAAGCGTCGAATCGAGCTACGATAGACGCGGCAGACCTGTTCTTCAGTAGATACACGCTGAAGCCTCGACTTGACTACCTACAGGAGACACTTAACAAGCAGCTTATCCCGCGATTTGATGACACCGGAACGCTTGTTATGCTCTACGTTAACCCGGTGCAGAAAGATAAAGACACCATCCTAAAAGCTGCTCGATTTATGCCGTCTGCGCTGATGATAGACGAATGGCGCGAGCTTATGGAATACCCGCCACTCGACGACGGCGACGGCCAGTGTTTCGTAGTGCCGATTAACGTTCAGGTATTATCGAATCTTAAATCAGGTAAAATAGACGTCCCGGCAGCCGCTCCAATGGGTGCGCCTCCGAAAGACGCCGGACAAGCGGCATACGGCGAGCTGAAGACGCCCCACGGAACGCTAAAGGGACGTAAGACAAAGAGAATACGTGATTTAGAGCGCTACGTTCGTAAAGAAGTTAAAAAGAATCGAGAAGACGACGACTTTAAATCACGCGCGTATTACGACGAATAACGTCGGTGACTAAAAATGACAGCTAGACTTCCGGTTATCACTTTAATGCCCCCCGAACACTGCGCCGACTGTAAAAAAGCGTGGGACGCTGACGACAAAGCAGAACGATTTACGCTATTTGGCACACCAGAACATTGTGTCTGGCTCTGTAATAGCTGCTTCAGAAAACAACACGCAATGGAACTGAAAGCGCTAGAGAGAAGAAAGTTAGTCGACGTTAAGATTCGACCTAACGGAGACTAAGAAGGTGAGAGAATGACGCTTGCGGATAATGTTGTACAGGGCAAGCCAATTTACAGGACGCTTAAACTGACTGAGGTTAAAGACGTCTCGACGCCTACCGCTATGCGTCTCGCGTTCACTGTTTCAGATGAAATAGTCGACCGCGACGGAGACTCACTCGACGCGGGGGGCTGGACGCTCGATAACTTCACTAAAAACCCCGTCGTTATGTGGGCTCACGATTATACAAAATTACCGATAGCCCGCGCGATAAAGACGTGGATTGATGGTACTAGTCTAAAAAGCGTATGTGAATTTACGCCAGACGAACTGTACGACGATAACTACCACGGACTACGTGGTTCTACAGTTTTCAGATTCTACTTAAATGGATTTCTTAACGCCGTGTCTGCTGGTTTCTACCCTATCGACTGGGAAGCGATGAGCAAACAGCCAGACGGCCCCGGCATTTTGGGAGGGACGCACTTTATGAAACAGGATTTAATAGAGTATTCTGCGGTTCCCGTCCCAAGTAACCCCGACGCGTTACAGCTTCCCGGAGTTGGCACGAAGGGATTCTCTGATAATGAAATTAAAGCGATGAGGGCGGAGATGGCGAAATGGGTCGAGACGGCTCAGAAACTATGCTCTTGTCCCGTTAAAGCAAACACAGGAGATTTAACTATGGTTAAAGCAGGTGCAATATCCTATAAGGATGCACACCCAGACGGCACACCGCTCTCCGCGAAAGACGCCAAGTGGAACGCTGCAAAAGAACGTGCGGCTGCTACGAAGGCAGAGCATTTTAAAATCATGCATGCAGGATTCACCGGCGACGATGAGAACGATAAGAGTGCTTACGTGTATCCACATCACAAAGGCACACCGCCTCACGAAGTGAACCTTAAGGCCGTAAAGCGAGCGTTTAAAGCTGCGTCGCTTATGATGACGCCCGACCAAGACGAAAACGGTCAGATGATTAAAGACGCTGGCACAGACGGCACGTATAGCGCGACTTCGAGCGGTGACGTAGACCATTATGGTTTTACGAATAACGATAACGCTGTAGTCGCTGCTCACATGCAACAGCACATTACCGAGTTTAACGAACCGCTCCCGCAGATGTGGGACGCTTCTACTCCCGGTCAGCCCGGCACAGCGAAATCAGAAACTAAAGCACAGCCACAGACCGAACCGATGATTAAGCCACAGGCTAAGATTTGCGGCAGTTGTAAGAACTTCTCAGCTCCCGGCAGTGGAGATAGTAGCGAAGCTGGTTGTGAGCTTGGCTCAGACCCCGCGACGTGTCCTGTTCCAGTTCTTCCGGCAGTTGGGACGTGTAGTAAGTGCGCGAGCTTCGACAATGACGGAACGAACTGTCAAGAGACTAAGTTCCCCGCGACGTGCGGTAGAACTGATGAATCTAAGGTCGCGGTTAAGGCAGAAAGCGCCGGCGACGACGCTACTGGTGGAGCCGTAGTCGGCCCGAAGGATGAATTCTGTACTGACTGCAAGAGCTATGTCGGCGACGGCAAGTGTTCAGAAGACTCAACGCCTAATAAGTGCGGGAAGTCGACGAAGACTGAAAAGAAAGCTATGGGGCCAAACGCTGACGCGTGTGGTAAGTGTAAGAGCTTCTCAGACGGCGAGTGCTCAGACGAGAAAGCGCCGACACACTGTGGAAAAGCTTCGCCTAATGACGCTATGTGCGACGGTTGTCCGAATTATAAAGACGACTCGTGCGAAGACGGTAAGAACCCACCGTGCCAGAAGAGCGAGAAGAAAGACGTCGAGGACGTCGCTGAGAATAAGGGCGTTATCGGCTATAAGAAAACGCCTCTCGCGCCAGAAGACCAATCGTGGGACGGCCCCGGACAAATCGCGGCTGCAACGCCCGATGACTTAAAGGTTATGTGTACGTGGGTGGATTCTAGCGGCGACCCAGACTCTAAGGGTAGCTATAAACTTCCACATCACATGGCTGGCGGTCAACACTCGTGCGTTCTCGCTGGCGTTCGTGGCTGTGGTGGCGCTGTACAAGGCGCTCGAAGTCCTTTACAGGTTCCTTCGGGAGACTTGCCCGGCATAAAAGCTCACCTCGAAAAGCACTATCACGAATTCGGCGATAAAGCTCCGTGGGAGCCCGACACCGACGGCAAGAGTGCTGAAGAGAAAGAGTATGAGACTATGATGGACTTAGCTAAGAAAGCTGTTACTACCAAGATTGGTCGAACGCTTTCGGCTTCTAATGTGGGAGCGCTTAACGAGGCTCTCGGTAACTTCAGTGAAGGCTTCCAAGCTCACGCTGAGGCTATGAAAGCTCACGAAGCGGTGACGAAGAATCACGCTAAGGCCGCTGATGCTCACGAGAAAGCTATGAAATGCTATAAGGACGGAATCTCGAAGATTAAAACAGTTCTCGGTAAAGAAGAAGGGGGCGAAGACGACCAGAGCACAATGCCTGAAGACGTCGAACCACCTACGCCGGGACAGCCAGCTCCGCAAGAGCCGGGCTCGAACCAGCCCCAAGCTAAGGGTGCGGGAGCTGAAGACATCGAAGAGGTTTACGTTATTGACATTGACGAATTCAAAGACGTGATGAAAGAAACCGTCTCTGAATTCCGAAAAGCTATTGGAAAGTAACTAAACTGCGCGTCGTTACGAAAGACAGCGCAGCTTAACCAAAAAGAGGTATTATTTATGGAGAAAACAGAATTGAGCCGCGATGCAATAAAGGGGCTCATAGCAGAGATTCTCGGCCCAGAGGTCGACGACATCCGTCAGGCTGTCGCACAGCGCGATAATCTACAAACTCGCGCGATGCTCGGTGGTCAGGGAACTACTCAAGAACCAAAGGACACGACCGAGTCGGTCGGTGGGTTCATAAAAGCGCTCGTTATGGCGCGAGGCGACCCAGACCGTGCGTATCGGTTCGCAAAGAGTACTTTTGGTGACGAGTCTAAAATCACGAAGGCTCTGAGTGCGTCAGTAGACGTCACTGGTGGTTTTCTTATCCCAGAGGTTTTGTCGACAGAAATCATAGAATTTCTGAGGCCGGCTTCCGTCGTCCGTGCAATGGGCGCTCGTGTTATGCCGCTTGTAAACTATCAGATGAGTATTCCAAAAGTGACCGCTGGTGCAAATGCAACCTACGTGGGTGAAAACGTTAACATACAGGCAACTCAACAGGAGTTCGGCCAGTTGACACTTGTGGCTAAGAAACTAGCCGCGCTCGTGCCAATCTCGAATGAACTTCTGCAAGTTAATACTATCGCTGCTGACCAAATCGTCCGTCAGGACTTGGTTAAAGCTATGGCTCAGCGTGAAGACCTCGCCTTTATTCGAGGCGACGGGACGCAGAACACGCCTAAAGGTATTCTGAACTGGGTTAACTCGAATAACATATTCCCCGCTACTACGGTAACGTCTGGAATGACGACCCTTCAGAACGCTACGAACGACCTAGCGACTTGTATCTTAAAACTGCGTGAGGCCAACATTCCAATGACAAATTGTGGTTGGATAATCGCTCCGCAGATTGAGTACTTCCTGTCGACGTTGAGGGACTCTCTCGGTAACTACGCATTTAGACCTGAGATGAGCACCGGAAAGCTTCTTGGCTTCCCGTACAGCGTCACCACGCAAATCCCTGTGAACCTGACGACTGGTGAAGTCACCAACTGTTCAGAAATTTACTTTGTGAACTTCGATGACTGTTTCATTGGCGATACGATGCAGGTTCGCATAGACGTCTCCAACACGGCGGCCTATTACGATGGGCAACAGGTAGTGGCAACCTTTTCAGAAGACCAAACTATCATACGCGCGATTTCGATGCACGACTTCATTATGAGGTACGACTACGCCGGCGCTGTTATGAATGAGGTAGCTGGATGGGGCGTTAACGTCGCGTAAGGAGTGAAGAAAAATGGTTAGATATTACGATATTTCAAGTCGCGTTCAGGTTGTGAACCTCGGACACTCTGTGGCAATTCCAGCGCCAAGCGTTTCTGCAACAGCTAAGACTACGGTCGTGGCTCCAACAGGAGCTTCGCCTACGAGTGCGGCCACCACGCTTAATTCTTTTGACAGAATGGGGTACTGGTCGTGGATGTTACAGATGGTTCTCGGACTCGATATGGATGCTGGCAACACAGTTTCTCTAGAAGCTGTTATGGCAGCTTCGCCAGACGGGTCTACGTGGACGCCATTCACTAGCACAGACTCGACGAAAGTCGAACAGAGCCCACTGTACAAGCAGCTCTATCTTAACGCTGAGCCATCGGCAACGCACGTCACCGCTATTCCAGCAGGTTTCGTCGACCAGCCGTATGTGTACACCGCACCTACGCTCGCGTCGAGCACACCAACGCTCATAGAAGCCCGATTCTTCGGTAGTTTCAGAGACGCTAATGTGGTCGGTAACTACGTCGCGCCTATCATAACTGTGGTCGACACGCCTGTTTCAACCAGCTACGACTCGGCTATGTTGATGGATGTTAACCTGCTTCTAGGAGCTGGCGACACTATGCCAGTGATAGTGAGCAGCGGCGCTCAGCCAACGAGCACGTATGTACCTTACTACTCGCAGGGACAGTAACCCCGATGAAAGAAATAAAATTCATTGGAAAAGTGCCACCTTATAACATTGGCGAAGTAGCTACGTTCGACGACGTTCGGGCAGCTAGATACGTTGAGATTCACGCAGCGGTCTACACCGAACTAAAAAACGTATCCGCCCCGCCAGAAGACAAGATGGTGCGACCAAGCGAAGTAAAGAAAAAGTAGAGAAAGGGCGATTCGCCCTTCTCACCTCCCTTTTTAAGAAGGAGGCTAAGAAATGACAGACATTTACATTAGCGCAGACTCGGCGGGGTGCTTACATACACTGTTAACCGGAAAACTGAAGCAAGAAGATTTCGCGGACGACGAGATAACAGTACTCGCTCCCGGCTCGATAGTAAATTCACTACTCGCTTCTGGGGCCGTAGAAACCGGAAATCTAGCTGCCGGCGCTGTCACTGGTGCCGCATTAGGCATCGGAACGCTTCAGATGATAAAAAAGACCGTGACGTATAACGGTGGCGCTACGCAAGCAATAGGAACGTTACCGGCTAAGTCTCTTCTTATTAGTGCTATTTCAATGTGTAATACAAGTTGGGACGGCACAGACGCGTCTATTTCAGTTGGATATACCGGCGGCGCTGGGAATATCTTTGACGGCGGCTCGGTTTCTATCGTAAGTGGTGCTGAAGCTGGCGACGATACAGCAGTTAGTTACGCGGCAGATACGTGGGTGAGTGGCGTTCAGAACGATTCAGAAGCCGTAACGACGTGGGGACATCCGAAGTTTAAGTTTTACACCAGCCAGACAGTAGTTAACGCATACGTGACTCCCGGAACTGGTGCAGCACACGGCTCAACCGATATAATGTTGTTCTATATCCAGACTCAGTGAGGCACGAAAATGTTTCCAACGAACAGTCAGGGCATACGAGTCGGAATGGACACAGCCGGCGATTTCAGCGGTGGCGCGTATAACGCAGAAGGCACAGAGATTATTCAGTGGGCGGACTTATTTAACAGTCTGTTTACGACATTACCAGATAGTAGTACGCCCGCGATAAACGTTATATGCACAGGGCTAACGCTCGAAGACTTTGGTGTTTCTGGTGTTACTCCCGTTAACGGTACAATTCCGATAACGATTATCGCACCTACGGCTAAGGTCGACGGAGCGATTACGGAAGCGGATTTACTCGCACATAAGTTCGCTGGTTCTTCAACACCGTGCGGCGCTAGAATTAGAGTCGTCGCTGATGCAAGCAATAACGCAGCAGGCGTTTTAATCGGTAACACGAGCACACCACACTTTCCGCTATACGCGGGTAACTACGTTGACCTCGCGTGTTCCGATTTAACGAACCTCTACTATCAGTTTCAACACAGCGGCGATAAGATTTACTACATAACAACTGCGTGAGGTGAAAAATGACAGACTCAGCAAAATGGTATTATAAAGGCGTCGAACACATCCTCGCGGGTGACGCGAAATGGTCTGCCGGTAATACAAATCTCTATATGGCGTTATATACGACGTTTACGCCGACACAAATAACCGATGAGATACTCGGAACGTGGGGTTCTACTTGTACAGAAGTAAGCGGCGTAGGTCTAGGTTACACAACTAGCGGTCAACAACTTACGAGTGTCACAGCGCCTTCGGTTTATTCGAGCACGAACATAATTCTCTCGTCTGCAACCGTAACGTGGCCGGGGCCGTGTACCTTTACAGGTGTTAACGGCGCGGTAATCTACTACGCGGGAACGCAGAATTACGTTTTAGGCTATATCGCTTGGGCGTCCCCAAAAGCTGCACAGGGTGGGGCGTTTAGCGTTCCGTGTCCGACGGCAGGATGGTTCGAGCAGCAGGTGAGCTAAGATGGTTACGCAGCAGATGGCGTTAACTACCTCACCGACTTATACCGCTATCTCGATAACTGGAACGCTTACATCTCCGCAAGCTGAAACCTCTCAGTTAAGCGGTAGAGGCGTAGTTACATTTAGAAACGAAAGCACACAGGACATTTATCTCTCTAATAACGCGGACTGCCACACGAATATGAACTATATTACGCTGCCTGTTGGGGACTCAATAGTGTACGCGTGTGATACCGGAAGCACCGTGACGTTTTATTTTGCTGCTGTTTCGAGTGCGTCATACCTAAAGAGGGAAGAGTGTAAATAAATGACTACCGATTGTACTGCGTCAGTCAGCGGAAACTGGTCGAATACTGCAACGTGGGGCGGCTCTGCGGTTCCAACGGACGGTCAGAGCGTTGCGATAGCTGCCGGTATCACTGTGTTATTTGACGTAGACCAATCGGGATTCGCGACGGGAATAAATGGTATCTCAGGTGGCACTGGTTCGGTGTTGATGTTTGCATATAATGCAACGCCGACGACTGGTAATGGTGCTGTCTGGCTACAGATGAAAACTGGCACCACGATTAGCGGCACACAAACCAATGTAAGAATCGGCGGTGGCGGTCCTACAACTTCACCTGTTGAAGATGCGTGTCAGGTCAAATATGGAACATGGCCATCGAGCGGCGTTGCAGTCACCAACAGTGGATTAGCAGGCTCTTCATATAATGCAACATTAGCAGTTAATGAATATAGAGCTTACCAGTCAGGCTCAACTGCTCAGACACAAGCAAACTCAACCGATACGATAGATGTCCCTAAAGGCGCAGCGGTGAACAACCTAACCACGCACACGCTTGAGTTTTTCTTTTACATATCATCGACGGCATCAACGACCTACCTGATGGCAAAAAACACGTATTATGTAATCTCAATCTCTTCGACCGGGCAGCTTGTCATAACGCGATACGACACAGGCGGAAGCGCATATAAAACGTGGACTTCGCCATCAAATACGTTTTATAGTGGGGGTTTTTACGCCGTTCAAATATCGTGGGATTGCTCGACGGTTACAAACACACCCGTAGCGAAGGTAAACAATTTATTGGTAACTTTAACGCCGACCACGTCAGGAACGACGACCGCTTGGAAAGATGATAGTGGCTCGGATATGTATATCTTCAGTAGGTCCGCTGCAACGAGTCCGATTATAGGCATGGCGTTCTTGTTCAGATTGCACAGTCGGTGCCTTACTGATGCTGAGATGACTACAAATTACAATGCCGACCGCAATAGGTACGAAGGTCCGATGATACAGCGACCGGCAGCGGTTACAGAAGCACTGTCTTCAAACGCAAACTCCGGGCAAACCACTGTCACGGTTGGTGCCGGGAACACCTCTCAGTTCATAGCAGCCAGTTCGCCGTCACTTATTACGGGAACGAGTGCAGCGTCGGGACAGAAGGTAGTAAACGTAACCAATGGCGCATTGTTCACGGCAGGGCAAATCGTAACAATCGGAGACTCATCACAAAACGAGACAAACGTAATCGCATCTATTAATTCAAATGCGCTTACGATGCAGATGAACCTACTTTACACATATACCTCTGCTCACGGAGGTTATGTGTGTATCGGTTCAAGTGGCGTGATTTATCTAGTTAATGGTGCAGAAAGCGGGTCGCCGTCAACATCGTTACGTGAAACTGCGGTTATCGCGAGCATAAATGCTGGCGCGGGAACCCTTACGGTGAATAGCAACCTGCAAAATTCGTACACGACCTCCGCGGGTGCGTACGTAGTTCAGCAGCAGATTCCACAGGCGGTGATGAATTGGCACGGTGCATCAAGCACGAGCGGGTATATAGGCGCCACGGGCCCGAGCCATTCGATACAGGGTTGGTATCCAACAACGGGTTCTGCAAACAGCAATGCATATGTGATGATTAATGCTGCTGCGGTATCTGGGCAAGGTTATATTGATATTGTATCAGACATGGGGTTCCAAGCAGGTGACCAGATATTAATTGGTTCGGGTTCGACGAGTCTTGATGGTAATAATTGTTTATACACCGTGACCAAGTACGAAGCGACTGGTGGTACTGGCGGTGTTCCGCGAGTGCATATCTTCCCGAATTTGGCCACAACAAACCGGGCGGGAGGAAATGCTAACCCAGAAAGTAATGATTATGTAGCATGGTACAGCAGGCCGATTGTGCTTTCAAGAACGATTTATGCTACCGTATCTCACTATAACTCCGTAGGTTTCTTACCTGCGGGAGCGCAACTAACAGGGTACCGAACGTTTAGAACGTATGGTGTTTCAATTCCATCGTCGTGTTTCAATAACACGATAGATGGTACAACTGGTGATGGAAACACCAGTGGGGGCTATAATGCCGCGGCATACGGCTGTACGTGTAAAAACAGCGTTTCGTACAACGCTGCAAACGTCTTAACAGGTCAAACTAATTACAACAGCGGGAATATTGGGTATTATGCCAACGTACATAGTGATTCCGGGTCGCTTTGTGTAAACTGCGTTATTACTAATTCTGGAACTAGCAGGGCGATTCTCTCTACTGCGGTTGGTTCTCAGATGGTGAACCCGATTGGCAGGTACGGTCCGATTTATTACTCTATTGGTGGGGGAAGTACTATTATAGTTGGTGCAAGAACCGCGGGAACATATAATGACATATACCTAGGTGCGGCAGGTAGCAGCAATGTTTACTGTTATAACTGCGTGTTAGGTCAATCTACACCATGTACGGGATATAACAGCGGGTGGCGCCCGGCACAAGCAGCAGTTCAGTCATACAATCAAAGCGGAACTGCGGGGTCGTATTATCTATGGTGCCGTGGTGGTATAGCTACAACAAACCAATCAACGCAGGTTTACGGGACAGACACGTACGGGACTATGAAGTTCACAATAGACGGGACGATTAATAACTCACCGATTGTGTGGGATACGTGGTTCTACATGCCCGGCACAAACAGGTCGCTCACGTTCAATGTCCCGATGTATGCTGCTTCAACAGACGGTATTACAGCAGCAGTGTGGATAGTTGACCCGACGAACGACCCATTGGTGTATCGCACGTTCCCAGTAACAGCTGCAACGTGGGTGCCAAGCACACCAACAGTCGGAACGGCTATAGGAAACGTTCTAGCAATAGCTTACCCTACATTCACAGCATCACCCGGATGGCAAAACGTGAACATAACAGTCCCAGCACAAGCATCACCCGGCAAAGAACTTATTTGTCGTGTTATCTTTACAGGGAGTATTCCGGGCAAGATAGGATACGCTTACATCTCCAACATGGAAAAAATGCTGATGATAACAAGACAGAGGTTCGCGTAATGCTAGGAACGCGGTATAAGCAATTTACCGAAGAGTTTTTAGACGTGAGTACTAGCGCAGCTACGGCTACGCTTACCTTTAACGCTAATTCTCCGCTTGTTAACGTAGACACAACCGCATCTACCGCGCAGGCTACCTTTAACGCTAATCATAATTCAGTCGATGTTACCATTCTAGGTCAAACGGCTACAGCTAACTTTAACGCTAATATCTATCTCATCGATGTTACGATATTAGGACAAACTGCACAAGCGAACTTTAACGCTAATGCCTCATCGGTAGATGTTAGTGCGTTAGGCCAAACCGCGATTCTTAACTTTAACGCTAATACGTGTCTCGTTAACGTCTCTATAGTAGGACAAACTGCACAAATCAACTTTAACGCGAATGTTCCTATTATCGACGTAACCACCACTTCAGCGACGGCGCAGACTACCTTTAACGCGAATAGTCCGCTCGTTAACGTAAGTATTAACGGCGCTACCGCGCAGTTAGTGTTTAACGCTAATGTACCAATAACGTCGTTAGATGTAGTAGTTGCCGCCGTAACGGCGGTTCTTAACTTTAACGCGAATGTTTCTAATGTAGATGTTAGCGTACCGTCTACGACTGCAAGAACGTCCTTTTTAGCGAACGCAACGAGTATAGACGTCGGTTTAGAAGCTGTTACGGCTACACTAGGTTTTAAAGCTAATGTTCCGCTCATTAACGTTACCGTTATAGGCGAAACGGCTGTAGCCGGATTTGACGCGAATGTAAGTGAGGTTAAAGCTTACTCGGTTATCGTCGCGCTAACCGGAGATATAGACGATTCTGAACAAATAACCGGCAACGTAGCTACGACAATAACCCTAGAGGGTTCGGTAGACGACGCGCTAGTTATAGAAGGTGACTAAAATGGCGGCTATTAATCAACCTATTAGCTTTACTGCCGGTGAAGATATTCAAGTTACAATACCCATCACGAAAGCGGGTGCGCCGCTAGAAGTAGACGGTTGCACATTCGTTTGGAAGGCATATAGCACGCTTACGGGCGTTGTTCTCACGAAAGACGACGCGCTCATTGGCGGAATTATCATAAACGACGATAAAGAGTCTATTAGTCTTCTATTCGCGAATGAAGACACGAAAGACCTTACGCCGCTAACATACGACTACGAATTACGCATTATTACGCCAACAGGGGCGCAAAACATCCTTACAGAAGGCTTGTTCACGCTCGGACGTAGTATCACGCTTATCGGAGATGATTCATAATGAAGCGCTCTATTCAAGTGCTCGTGCCGCCGAAAGATTATCCCGTAACTCTCGACGAGGCTGCGGCGTTTCTACACGTAGACCCGTCGAACGTTAGTCAATCTAAAATGATAGAATCGATTATAGCGGCGGCTACTGGAATGGTCGAGAAATACATAGGTCGCGCGCTACTCACACAGACACTCGTTATGGAGTATATGCCGAACCCACCTGAGATTCTCCCGATGCGACTTCATCCGTTCAGAGCCGCGCCGTTACAGAGTGTTGCTAGTATCTACTCGTTCGACCAACAGGGAAACGAGTACCTTCAGTCGACTGAAAAGTATTTCGTCGACACTAAGACAATCCCCGGTCGTGTGCAGCTTCTTATGGGTTTTTGGTGGGACTACTATGTCTATGGCTTCTACCAGATTACCTACACCGCCGGATTCGGCGACGATAGAAGCGACGTCCCGCCGGAGATTAAACAAGCGATATTAGCGCAGATTTCTCAGATTTACCAGAGCCGAGAAGAATTCGACTATACAATAGCCCCGCAAGCTGAGGTTCTATTACAGGACTGGAAGCTCGATGAGTGGGACTACAGAGACAGCTCAAGCGTTAAGTGGAGTCCGTTCGGGACAGCAGAGCTAGGGTACGGGTATCGTTAAAATGACAATCACCGAGATTGAATTTGAAAACTCACCGTCACCAGAAAAGCCCTCACCACGTAACACGCTCTTTCAGATGCGACGGTATGTTAAATTTCAGATGTACGACGGCCCACCAACGGGCGACCCGCTCGGTGCGTTCGCGTATCAGTACTGGAAAGATTCGATTGTCGGCTCAGACGGTAACGGAGTTGCTTGTGATATTCAGACCCCACATCCAGACGACATAATGTTAGCGGCTCAGATGCAAGAAGTTCTTACGCACACGATACTGGTGCGGTACGACCCGAACATCGACCCGCGAATGATAATTAAATACACTAACCAAAAAACCGGCGCTATGAGATATTGGTACATTGTAACAATGGTTAATCCCGACTTTGAATGGTTGTACCTTCGCATAGGCGCGGTTGAAATTGTAGAATTCGCAGCGGGGCCATAAATGGAAGGCGCTATAGGTGGTACGACAGTTGAAGGCACATCCGAAGTAGTTGCGCGGTTCGGTGCTATTGGCGCGGGACTGAAAGGCGATTTAGCAACTGCCATTAACGAAGGCGCATTGCTCGTCGAGACGACCGCTAAAGTGCTGGTTCATAAGAAGACGACTAACTTAGAGAATCATATTCACACCATACCGGCAACGGCGACAACGTTACAGGCGCGAGTAATGGCTTCTACGTCGTACGCATGGTACGTCGAGAAAGGCGCAGCGCCGCACATCATAGTGCCGAATAAAGCTAAAGTTCTCGCCTTCACGTGGGAGAATCAGGGGGATGCAGATGTTGTTACTATGTCGGTTAATCATCCGGGCAGCCCACCGTTCCCGTACTTAGAACCAGCGCTTACGGGACACGCTGACGACATTCAAGCGAGCATTATGTTATCATTACAAATGGCGTTCTTACAATGAAAGCTACAGAATTACCAGTTAAAGGCAGCGGCCCGTCCGGCATAATGATTAAACAGAGCGCTGGCTACGACCTAAGACTTTTAATTTATAACGTGCTGGTAGCTGACACGACGCTAACGACCCGCGAATACATCAGCGACCACGGAGTCCCTGTGTATGCACGGGTATACGACACCGTCCCGCGAGGCGCTATGAAACCGTACGTCGCGGTAGGTAAAGCTGCAATAGCTGTTAACGAACAACAGCCGAAGGACTGTTATGCTGATAAGTATATGCTCGAAATCGACTGTTTCACGCACTACGGCGGTAAGGCACAGGTTTCTCAGATTATGAACGATGTTATCGCCGCACTCTACACAGCGTGGGCGGCTAAGCCTAGAACGCTTCAGTTTTCAGACGAAAGCCCGTATGTTATATCTCTATTCGAGGTAGGCGTTCGCGGCGAAGACGTTAGCGTGTGGGACGCTAAAGAAGCAGAGCACGACGTGGCGACGTTTAATATCGTCGTTATTCAGGTACAATAAAATTAATCGAGGTCACTATGGACGAAATACAGACACCTAAACCCGTTAAAGAGACGGCCTCGCTCGCGATGAAAGAAGAGAGCGCTATAAAAATAGTTAAATCGGCCTCGACTGTTCGCGACTTGGCTGTGACTCTTATTAATGAATTAACACGTGTTAACATTCGCGTTAATCCGAAGGAACGAACGTTCCCCTATGTAGAAATATCCGACTTCGGCGAGTGCGACACTTCGTTTAAAGACGTTGCACTTACTGAAGCTAAACTTCATTGCTACGTTAAACGCGACTATAAAGGCATCGAGAAGGCTCGTTTATTCTCACGAAACGTTCTCGACGTTATAGCCGGCGAACATGACGTTGGCGATTATCGTGTTAAGATACAATACACAGCGAATTTAGAACACAATGAAGGCGACGCGGCATACGTAACGCTCATTCTAGCGGTTACACGCGTTTCCAAATTAAAATAAAACTTAGTGGAGAGAAATTATGACTATCAGTAAAAGTACTGCGGTCGGGTTCCTTAACGGTAGATTTACCCGATTCTTCGTTGACACATCCGGCTCAAATACCGGCAGCCCAACGTGGACAATCTTGGGGGGCGAGTTGACCGGCAAATGGACGATAGACCCGCAGTTAGAAGACTATACAACGAAGGACAGCGACGCAATCGTCTATTACCCCACCCGTTACAAGTGGAATGGTTCCTTCGACACTGACTTCCTCGATGACGACCTCGGCCAGCAGATGGTACGAAACGTTATTCTGTCGGTCGGTCAGTCCTCACCAATCGGCGGCGGTGCAAACGGCCCCTTAGCTCCCGGCCCGACGTGCCGTATCGGTTGGAGAATCCAAGAAGACATTCAAGGAGCCACCCCGACAATACAGGCGCACATGGTGGGACTCGCTGCATTTAAGGTTGATTACCAAATGGACGACGCTAAGATGGGTAAAATGACTATTACCTTCACTGGCAGCGGCGCTATAGACCTCGCAACAGACCCCGGAACATAATCGAGCTGGTGAGACAACATGACCGTAACATACACAAACCAACCAGTTCAGCAGATTAATACGACGTGGAACGCAGACCCTACGGCAATAGGGCTAACGCCGGTTCTTAATAATGCGTGTACGACCGGCGCTACTCACGGCGATAAGTTCGTTAACTCAGGTCACGAATTCATCTACGTTCTTAATGGTGCGTCGGCGAGCGACCTTGTCGTTACGATTAACGACCAATCAGACTGTGACCACGGCTTTAATCACTCAGTTATCGCGAACCTCGCGCCTAGCGTCGGAAGGATGCTCGGCCCGTTCCCGTTAAACTGGTTTATGAACCCGTGCCTGATAACCTACTCAGGTGACGTCACCGGCAGCCCGACGATAGCTATTTTCCAGCTTCCGTTCCCGTATGCTGGTACTCTGAACATCGGCTAAAGAATAATCAAAACGTAGCGCGTACGAGTGACAGAAAGTGTCTCGATGAGTGCGCGTGAGTCTTTATTGTTTCCAAAACAGGAGGAAAACGACTAATGGCTTTGAAGAATAAAATGGCTGGCTTTGTCGAGATAGACATAGACGCCGACAGAAAGTTTCTCGACCTTCCCGTCGACGAACCCATATATCTGAAATACGACTATAACGCAATCGCGCTGGCAGACGACCAACTGAAGCGAGCTAGTGGAGTAAGTCTGTTATACATACTCACGCACTCCGCGACCGCTGGCACAGGCGACCTCAGAATTCTACTCGCTGAGGGGCTCAGACATCAGTTCCCCGGCATAACAAAAGAAATCGCCGGAAAGATTCTCGGATACGAGAAGTTCCCTAAGATTCTTGTAAAAGTAATCGAGGCAGCTTCGTTCGTGATGGAAGACTGGTTCGACGGTCAGGCGGCTAAAGACCTCTCGAATATGCGCGTACGAGCTGTCGCAATCAGCGGCAGAGAAGACGAAGCGGAAGAGATTCTCGGCGAAAAAAACTAGATTTCGACTTCAAGGCGCTGCTTAAGCTGGCCTGTGGGCCGCTTAATCTGACGCCCGAACAGTTCTGGAAGCTCTGCCCATTTGAGTTCACAATTCTATACGAAGGTTACGAAACACGTAGAAAAGAACTAGAATACAGAGAAGCGTGGTCACTCGCAAGCCTGATGAATATGTGGAAGGCGAAGGGCGAGAAGGCTATCACTGTCGCGAGACTACTTCCGTGGGTGAAAGAGCAAGAAGAGACACAAACGCTTTCAGAGAAGAAGCGAGGGGCAGTTAATAAGCTAAGTGGAAACATCGCTGAAGTCCCGCACGAGAAGAGAGCGCCTAAAAAGGCTATTGCTCCAAGCGTCGCGGAGATAACCGAAAAGTACCTACTAACCGCTGGAAAGAAGAAAGAAGACCTAACGCCAGAAGAGCTGGCCGAGATTACCGTTAAGGCGATTAACTGGCACGTTGCTCAGGAAGGCGGCGGTCGACAGATATTCGGAACGTTCCCGCAGGAGTGGAGTCATTTCGACGAGAAACCTAAAAAGTGGAAATGAGCGATGAGCGAAGACGACGAAGAAGGCCAAGAATACGACGAGTCGTGGGGCGAAACTGACTTCGCCGGAGGTGGCGGCGGAGGTGGTGGCGGTGGTGGTTCGTCGTCGTCTTCGAAACCTAAGAAAGCGAGAAAACACAGGAAGTCGAAGAAGGCTAAGAAGGCTAAGAAAGCGAAGAAGCCTAAGAAAGCTAAGAAGCCTAAAAAGCCGAGAAAAGAGAAACAGAAGAAGCCGAAGAAAGCTAAGAAGCCTAAAAAGCCGAGAAAAGAGAAAGCTAAGACGAAAAAGCCCCGCGTAAAGAAAGCTAAGAAAGTAAAGCACCATAAGGAAAAGTCTACCGTAAAGAAGCACAAAACAAAGCCCGCGAAGAAGCACAAGACGAAGAAGACAGTTAGGAAGCATAAGGTAAAGTCGAAGGTTAAGAAGCATAAAGCGAAATCCTCGACACGAAGCCACGCGAAGCGTAAGGGAGGCGTGGCGAAGAAACCTAAGATGCACCTCGTCTTAAAAGCTAAGCAAAAGAAACAACGTGCTCCGTCGCGGTTCGAAGCGAAACTTGAAGCCCAAAAACGTCACACGGCTAAGTTCGCGAAAGCTCGATTAACGTCCCGTAAAACAGCGAAGTTTTAAATGGCAGCGACAGTCGGCGAATTAATGGTTCTTATCACCGGCAACACGGCTGGCCTAGAAGCCGCGTTAGCTGACGCTTCAGCTCAGACAGAAGCGTTCGACGGCGAGATTACGGGCGCTGGTGCTGGCGCTGCCGCGATGGGTGCTGGCGCTGCCGAAGCTGAAACGTCAACGGCAGCACTAGGCGGCACAATGGAAGAAGCCGGCGGTTCAGCCGACGGATTAACTGAGAGTCTTGGTGGAGTAGCTGCCGGAACTGGTGCCGCTGCTGGTGGGCTAGGTGAAGCAAGCACCGCTGCCGAAGACGCTGGCGCGTCAGCGGAAGAAGCATCTGGCTCTGCTGGTATTCTAGGCGGTGCGTTCGGTGGCGCTGGAACGATGGTAGCTGCCGGTGTCGGTATTGCCGGGGCCGCTGTAGGTGTGTTTGCAGTTAAGAGCGGCCAAGCCATCGACACGATGACCTCGAACATCGGCAAGCAGACTGGTCTGTCTGGAAACGCTCTACAGGGTCTTTCTACCGTAGCTGAGAACGTAGCCGCGAAGGTTCCGATTAGTTTTAACGACGCTGGTAATGCTGTATCTACGCTGTACTCACGATTAATGGTTTTAAACGGGGGCATACCGCCAACTGACGCTCAGGTGCAAGCGCTAACTATGTCATTCGGTGAATTCGCTGTCGTTACTGGAACTGACGTTAACACCGCGACTGATACTATGATGAAAGTGTTCTCGCAGTTCCACGTGCCAGCCGCCGATATGACCGGCGAACTTAATAACATAACACAAGCAGCACAGTACACACACGACCCAGTAAGCACACTAGAAAGCGATATGCAAAAGATGGGGCCGGTATTCGCTGAGGGTGGTGCGTCAGTAGACGACGCGGCTACGTCTATGGCGCTGATGGACACGCAGGGAATTAAGACAAAAAGTGCGGTGTCTGGACTGTCTACCGAGATGAGCGACCTAGAAAAGAATGGTATGACCTCACAACAGGCGTTTACGGCAATTACCAGCGCGTTAAACGAATACGCCGAAACGGGCGTTAAGAGTGCGGCTCTGTCTAAGCTAACCGGCCAGTCGTGGATTCAGCTCTCGATGGCAGCGAAAGACGGTGACTTTCAGTTCCAAAAGAATACGGCTGATATTCTGACGAATAATAACGCATTAAGTCAGGCGTATAATCAGAATCTAACATTCGGTCAACAGCTCACGCTTTTTAAGACTCAGTTAGAAGAAGCGTTCGCACCACTAGGTAAATCTATTCTGAACGTATTAAGAGAATTCCTTCAGATTCTACAGCCACTCATTCCAATTATAACGGATTTAGTAAATCTGTTCACGAAACTTCCGCTACCGATTCAAGCCGGCGTGTTCGCAATCACCGCGATAGTTGGTGGTGCGGCTGTCGCGGGTATCGCGCTGAAGATGTTTAACATTAACATAACCGACATCATAAAGAACGTTCAGAAGTTAAAGGACGCTGGACTGTCGCAGTATCTAACTGATATGAAAAACTCCTTTACTGGCGGTGGTGCAGCGGCTACTACCGAAGGTGCGAGCGCTGCTGAAGAGGCAGAAGCAGCTTCGCACACAGGCGTCGGCTCGTGTCCCATAAACCCAGAGTGTCTCGATAAAATGAACGCTCAGGTCGACGAAGCTGGTAAGGGTATGCAAGAGCTTGACAGCGAGGGCGGCGAAGTAGGCGACGCTATGGACGAAGCCAGTGTACACGCTGGCGACTTCGGCGCTGTGATTGGTGATGCTAGTGAGGCGACAGCCGACACAGGCGAAAGCGCTGGCTTACTAGGCGGGCTTTTCGGTGGCGTTACTGACGCTGCCGGTGGTATAGTAACAGCCATAGGTGGCGCTGGTGCTGGTCTTGTTGGAATGTTAGGTGATTTGCCTCTCGTCGGTGGTTTGTTCGGCGGAGCCGCTGACGCTGCCGGTGGGATTCTAGCGCCAATCGCTGCGGTGGGCTCTAATCTACTCGACTTTATACCGATTATAGGCCCAATTATCGCGGGCTTTATGCTTTTAGTTTCGACGTCGAGCATATTCAGAGGCGCTATAGGTTCGCTCGTAGACCAGTTTAAATCACTTCTCGGATGGGTCGGCGAACTAGCCGGCGATTTGTTAAGCCTTAACTTCAGTAAGTTTGGCGGAGACTTCGTAAGCGGGTTCGAAGGTGGCATTAACACTATTAAGAGCGACATTATGGGCTTCCCCTCAATGATGGTAAGCTCAATCGAACAGTCTGGCAGTACGATAACGTCGTTTTTCTCAGGGCTATGGAACACTATATCCTCTGGCGCTGGACAGATAGGACAAGACATCTTAAACGGCTTAAGCAGTCTGACTGACATAGCTAATAAACTCGCTAACTATCTCGCGAATATCGACTGGACGACCGTCATAAACAATTTCGTTAACACTATCACAAACGCTATTACTAACATTGACTGGGGCGGTGCGGTTAACGGGCTCGTCAGCGCCATTTCTGGTATGTTCGGTGGGGGCAGTGGTGGCGGAGGTAAAGCCGGAGCCTCGGTTTCAGACGGTACGAAATCATCATTAGAGAAAGGTGCTGGCGACGCAGCGCCGGGAATCATCGCTAAACTAGCTCCCGCGCTCGCAAACCTAGCAGTTCAGTTAGCGCTCTTATTACCAAGAATATTCGGAGCGCTCGCCCTCGTGCTACTCGAAGACCTAGTACACGTTAACTGGGGCGCAGTTGGAGCGGCTCTCGAATCTGCACTTGTAAGCGGGCTTTCAGCGCTCGGCGGGTGGCTGTGGGGTCAGCTTTCACCAATACCGGGTGAAATGTGGACTGGGTTCACTACTTCGTTAGGTTCGTTCGGTTCGTGGCTGTGGGGGTTACTATCGCCACTTCCCGGCGAGCTGTGGAGCGGATTCACTACTTCGTTAGGCTCATTCGGCACATGGCTTTGGGGGTTAATATCTCCACTTCCCGGTGAGCTGTGGAACGGATTCACGACTGCATTAGGTTCGTTCGGCTCGTGGTTATGGAATCAGATTTCGAGTCTACCGTCTGAATTATTTAATGCGATAACGAGTCAGAACTGGGGACAGATTGCAAGTAACATCCTCAGCGGCATAGAAGGCATAGGCGGACAGGCGGTTGGTGCTATAGCGAATCAGAACTGGGGACAGATAGGACAGGCGATTCTAACTGGCATAGAAAACATAGCTGGCTCAGCGGCAAGCTCTATCGGTAACGCCATAACTGGAACACTCGGCAGCATAAAGATAGGTGGCGTCGCACTCGCTGAAGGTGCGTATATCACATCACGAGCCGGCGGGGTTCTAGCGGTTATCGGCGAAGGTGGCGAAGACGAGTATGTCATACCCGCGAGTAAGATAGGCGACCCGACAGCTATAGCAGGGCTCCCGCGATTAGCCGAGGGTGCGTTAGTTACTGGAAGCGTAGGCAGCGTTAACACGCAAAGTTCTATGGCACAGAGCGTCGGCGGAACACAGCCGTCTACGAGCGGACAGGGCGATATAAACCTGACAGTTACGTTCACCGGCCCCGTTAATATGCAAGACCTGAACCAAGCCAGACAGTACATCCGCACGATGGGAACTGAATTCGATAACTACCGACGTCGGAAAGGAATTTCGCGAGGTTAATAGAGATGACAAGCTCACAGAAGCTCACCTTTGCCGGACAGGACATAACGCAAGCGCCGTATAACGCTCAGATGACGATAAAAGCGAAGTACTGGTGGCTAGATGGTTTTACGTTCGTTCAGTGGCCGACGAGTCAGACTTCACTTGTTAACTCGGTGTCGTATCTGAAGGACTGGGTTATCTCTGTTACATTAAGGATAATAGCTCCCGACCAGCGTAGAGAAACGATGTTATCCAGCTATAACGCCCTAGCAAATCTCTTTAACCCGATGAATGGCGAGCAGCAGCTTGTTTTCGACGAGTTTCCAATGTCGTACTTTATGGCGAAGGGTCAGAAATTCGCGATAAGCGACGAATCACAATCACCTTATATCATAGAATTACAGGCCGATTTCGGCTGCACAGGGCCAGCGTATTCGCTGATAGAGAGCGTATCAACTACCGATGTAGACACCACACCAAAGCTAGTTACGGTGCTATCAATGGGTAACCTAAACGCGGCCCCGCGATACAGATTCATCGCGGGTCAGGCGTACAACGGCGCGGTGACAATCAATAATAGCGTAACGAGTGAGCAAGTCTCGTGGACTGGCGTTCTCGCTGTAGGCGACGTCTTAGATTTTATTATGGACACTGACTACGGCACCCCTTACACAGTTTTACTTAATGGAAATCTCGCTATCTCGACTGTAAACGGCCCCGTTTGGCCGCACATACCGCCGGGTGGTTCTACTGTTATCTTTAGCGGGCCAAATCACGGAACGCTCGAAATACGATGGAGAGACAGGTTCCTCGTCGGTCAGCAGTCGTGGGGTATCCCGACGGAGGTTATGCTTTCAGTCGACTACGGTAGACCAACGCTCGGCCAGAAAATTAACTTTATCGCTCAGCTAGTCAGCCAGAACGGGCCACTAGCTGAAGCAATTACCATTTATCACTATGTTAACGACGTTCGCTATAACGACGTGACTACGTTCGCTGACGTGAACGGACAGGTAGAGTTTAGCCCAGCTATGAACACGCCCGGCGATTTTGCATATTACGCTGAATTTGGCGGGACAGAACAATACGCGCCGTCTACAAGCTCAGCGGTTACCGTCGTTAACAGGGCGAATTCGAGACTAACATTCACCGCCTCAGCTACGAGCGTATCGGTAGGCGAGAATATGAAGTTCTCTGGACAACTGCAATGGTGGAACACTGTTTCGAATAACTGGGAAGCCGTTACAGTCGCTAACGAACCGATTCAGCTTTATTACTACGCGTCAGGCGGCGGGGTAATCGTTGGGCCGATAATCGAACTAACCGACATTAATGGGAACTTCTCATTCACCGGCTCGTGGGAGATTATCGACAATTATGTTTATTATGTGAAATTCCCCGGCGACGGGATATACGGCTCAGCACAGAGCCAAAACATCAGTATTAATGTAACATGACCGAAATAAAACCAACTTTTGAAATCGACGAAGAGCCGGTTTTTAAAGTTATCGAAAATGATAGACTACTAATCATCCCCGATGCTCATTATGCGGGGGGAATGTATCGAACGCCTCACGACTTAGAGGTGGTGGAGCGAGAGCGCGTACACTATCTGCACGCCTCGCAGATTAAACAACTATTAGGAGAGTAAAGCTATGAGTTTAACTCAGACAGGATGGGCTTGTATAGCATCGGCGCTTATTAACGACGCTGCTTACAATCCCTTCAACAACGCGAACGCCTACCTCGGGGTAGGCGATTCGAGCAACGCGTTCGTCAACACGCAAACCGACCTACAGAGCGGTTCTAATAAGACGCGCGTCGGAATGAACCCTACGTACCCGACACGAAGCAGTAACGTTATTACGTTCCAAGCAACGTTCGGGACGTCACAAGCAAATTACCAGTGGAACGAGGACGGCATATTCAATGCCTCGACCGGCGGCCAGATGCTCACCAGAGCGGTAGAGACGCTTATCACAAAGACGAGTGCCGTCAGCGTGGTATTCACCAAGACGCTCACTATACAGTCTTAAAATGACATATAGACGATTCTATAACCACGGAGCGCGGCGGGAGAGAGAACGCGGAATCGAAATGAAGCGCCACTCTATGACCGACAGCGTATATCTAAAAGACCCTAAGCGAATCGAGAACGCTATCGGCCCCGCAGCTAAGGAACTTAATCTGACTAATGAAGACTACCCCGACGGCGTCGACACACGATGGAAGGTAATCAAGCCTGAGATTAAAGTTCAAAACTACACGAGCGATATTCAGCCAGATTCGCGACGTATTTGCGCGACGTGCAAACACGGCGGCGAACCGCAACCGACGACGAGTAACATATATCGGATATGGTGTAAGGAAGCGTTCGTGCGGGGTGTTCCCGGCTGGAAGACTGAGCCTAAGACGCTCACCGACCGAAGCTGCCGTGACTGGTTACCGCGCTCGATAGACTGTGTAGGTTAGGAGAGTTTAAAATGGACGCAACAAGTAGTACATTCACCGACGGGCGCGAAGATGAGTGCCTATGTCCCGAGTGTACGACTAATAAGACGCATAAGCTGAACGGAAAAACATTCTGTTCAACTGGTGTGTCTAAAAAAGCAAAAAAGGTTAAACTTCACCTCGGTTGTTGGTGCGCGAATTGCACAATCCGGCACGATATGACCGATGGGATGTTATTCTGTCTTTTAAAAGATGGTAAACATTATCCACTCGCTTTCGAAGAGCCCCGCGAAGACTCAGAGAAAGTAGTGTACGCATCTTTAAAGGACGTTAAATTAACTCTAGGGCCGGCTGGTTCGAAAACAGAGGCAATAGAGATAGAAATGGAGAGGTAAGAATATGGCAAGTCACATGTGGCTTTATGGTATAGAACTTATTACTGGCATCCAGACGATAGGTGCGTGGAAAGACTGCCACTCGAATTATGCTAACTCGTGGTGTTTCGCGCTGCTTTCAGCAGTAGGAAACAACACTACAGGGCAGTTCTTTAACGCAGCGAGTCAGGCCGAGATAACGGGAACAAATTACGCGGCGCAAGGGAGCGAATTTAATAACGCTACGTCGTATAACGAGAACGGCGCGACGATGACCGCTGCAAACTCGATATGCGACTTTACGTGTGCTCAGAACGAAACGTACCCTACCCCGCAATGGTCGACGAACAAAGCAGGTGCTCTTACAGAGACGACCGCAGCGTTCGGTGAGGTTATCGCAGCTACAGGAACCGCAAGCACTACGCCAGTATTATGTTCGTTCGACTTCGGTGGAACGTACCAGTGTACAGCAGGAACCTTCACGATAACATTCGGCACAGACGCGACAACGTCGGTAGCACACTCCGTCTTTGAAATCACAGTGTCGTAGAGGCGGGCTATGCTCGTCTCGACACTCTTTATTTTAAGAGTGGATACGCCTAGCGGAGTCTCTCGTTAGATGACACTATACGCGAAAGCCGGCACACTTACCACACCAACTAGCATCGGCAACCAGACGATTAGTGGACTAGGCTTTACGCCAGTTGCCGTTATTATATGGGGTGATGCGAATACTGCTACTGGATGGGGAACCGACTTTCAACACGGCATCGGTTTTTCAGCATATAATAGTGCTAAGAGCGCCTACCAGCAGGGCGCTATCGCGTGGGCAGGTCAAACTGGTGAAACCAACGGGAATGAGTTTCGTAGACACGCGGCGGTATCTTTCACGCTGTTACAGTATGATGGTTCGCTCATTCTCGTTGAAGGCACGATAACCACGATGAGTAGTGCTAATAGTGGCGAGTTTATAATCGCTTGGGCTACTGTCGATACCGCCTCTGGTTTTATGTTAAACTACCTCGCGCTTGGTGGTTCTGACTTAGAAGCTGGCGTTTTACAATGGCAAACGGCGACGACGACCGGAAACCACCCGGTTACTGGTCTTGGATTTACACCAACATGTGCTATACACATGGGTGTAGGCGTAACCTCAGCACCGCCGACTTCAACTACATATTCAGCGTATCATATAGGCGCTATGACTGGTAGCGGGAACCAGTGGGCTATCTACGAGCAAAGTAACCCCGGCGGCGGGCCAGCTAACACGCGTCAACAGTTTTCAAACTATTGCGTCTCGCGTAACACATCATTTGACGTTCTAGCTGAATATGACGTATTTGGTAATGACGGATTCACGCTAAAATGGGATGAGGCGGTAGACGGTACGGGGCCGTATATATGGAGTCTCTGTCTCGGTGGTGTATCTATACAAGCCGGCACATGGTCAAAGACGACAACATCGGGAACTAATGAAACTGATGGAATAAGCACCTCGAATATGACCCCGGTAGCGGTAATCGCCTCGACAATTAGCTACGTCGCAGAATCCGCAGCGTATGAAAACAGTATGCGGTTCTGTTTCGGTGCGAGCGATGGAACGAATAACGTTTGCTCTGGCGGAACTGAAGAGAATGGCGGCAGCACGTCGGTTGTACATAAGTACGAGTATTCCAACAAGTCTATTTGTGTCAGCGATAACGATTCTGGTGCGGCAGACATAACCGCGACTATTGGCTCATTCGTTAATGGCGGGTTCACCGTTACGTGGGGGGGAACTAACACCGCAACGGCAACGCAAATATGTTATGTTGCGATATGTGCTCTTAACGCGACGCCAGCACTAGCAACTATCGGTAACACGTCGGCAGTATTAGCCCCAACACCGGCAATACCGCTTAACGCACTCAGCTTAACGACTATCGGTAGCACTTCCGCACCAGTAACGCCAACACCGGCAATACCACTTAATAAGCTGAGCTTAACACCTATAGGTAGCACTTCCGCACCAGTAACGCCAACACCGGCAATACCACTTAATAAGCTGAGCTTAACGCCAATCGGTACTACGACGGCAGCCATAGCGCCGTCGCTTCGAGCAGACTGTAATTTACCATCATCCGTATTAGCTACTATCGGCAGCACGTCAGCGACGATAGCGCCGTCGCTTCGAGCAGACTGTAGTCTAACTATATCCACACTAAGAGCCTCGTCAGCGACGATAGCGCCGTCGCTTCGAGCTGACTGTAGTCTAACTATATCCACACTAAGCGCCTCGTCAGCGACGATAGCGCCAACGCTTAGTATGCGTATCGCGCTAACGCTGGCGACGATTACCAACACATCGGCAGCTATATCCGCTGCTGTGGCTAGAGCTGACGCGAACCTTTCACTTTCCACGCTTAACGCTTCATCCGCTGCTATAGCTGCTAGTGTAACGCGAGCGGACTGTAATCTTACATCTACGCCTATAAGCGCTACTTCACAAGCTATATCGGCTACCATTTCGCAGGCCGATTGTAACCTACCAGCATTAACGCCGGTAAGCTCTACCGCCGCGACTGTTCAGCCGACTATTACCGAAAGCGTGGCTCTTACGCTTTCGACGATTAATAACACAGCGGCAATAGTTTCGGTTACGCCGACGACCGCTATAGCGCTCACTCTCGCGACACTAGCAGCCTCAGCGTCTACGATTAGCCCGTCAGTTGGGATAGGGGTAGACATCATACTATCCACACTCGGCCTCACTTCAGCGGTTATTCCGGTTAGCCCTCAGGCCGCCGGTAGGGTTAATATCGTGCTTTCACCAATAGGTACGAATACGAGCGTGATAGCGCCACATATTACCGCAGACGCTAACCTTACCGTTCCAACATTAAACGCTTCAGCGTCGGCTATAACGCCTTCGGTCGCTATGGTGATACACATTATAATGGCGACGCTAGGCGTTAGCGCGACGGCTATAGCCCCCGAGATAACAGCAGACTGTAACCTGACATTATCACCAATAGCAACATCGGCTTCTACGTTCGACGTTAGTGTTGCTATATCTATAATGCTCGCCGTTCTCGCGGCAGAATCGGCAATGCTGGTTAATAATGAAACGCTCAGCATATATAACCCCGCGACAAACGAACTGTGGGCGGCAGAGGCAGTAGCACCGATAAGTATAGAAAATGAAATTCTTATCGCTGGTCTTGCGCTACAGGAGATAACCACTTTACTCGCGAACGAAAGCGTAGCCCCGGCAGCTAATGTTAACGAAGATGTTACCATAATCGACGAAGAAGGAAACGAAACGAGCGGAAACGTCTTAGAGAACATCTGGCGGCCAGCGGCAGTACCGCAAGTAGAGACTCTCGTTATAACCGAAACCTCGTCAGTGGAGGCGATACCTGAAGAATGACAGTAACCACTGCACTCTCGATTTCTACAAATAACGACACGCCCGTTGTTACGTCGCCGACGGTCTACACCATAACCGCGAAGCTAACAAACGCCTCTACAGGTGCGGCTCTATCAGGCGGTGCAGTAGGTATATACTACCGATGGGGTACAAGCGGCTCGTGGACTCTCACCGGTAACGAATACATGACCACCGACTCAGACGGCACGGTTCATACTGATTTCAACGGCCCATTCCCACAAGACGGGCCTTTGCAGTGGTACGCGTATTACGCTGGTAGCAGCGCTGGCGGCGGTTATACCGCAGCGACAAGCTCGACGCTGACTGTTTACATCACCGACCCGACAGAGGCAACAATTACCGCCTCAACGTACACGCCGCTAGTTGGCAATAACGTTACTTTAACTGTTTACTTAGAAGACACGTATAACGGGTCATCTATCGGCTCACCGTATATCGTCTACCTAGAGGTTTACACAAGTAGCGGTTGGACGTCGCTAACTGGCGAGTATCCCACGTATGATTATGTCTACGCCATAACGGAAGACGCAGGCGAACTCTCATTTAGAGCTGTGTGGGAAGGTAATAACTATTACGCGCCGACAAGTAGTATAATAAATGTCGAAGTACAGAACCCAACAGAGCTAGACGTAGTGACGAGTCTGTCTACTGTACAACTCGGCGAGCAGGTCACGATTAACGTGGCTATGTACAACACGAATACTTATAATAGCCTCGGACTCCCTGTTGAGCTACAGGTTAACACAGGTGACGGTTGGACGACACTTACCACACAAACCGCGCCGTTTACAATTTACTACACGCCAGAGACATACGGCACGATAAAGTTTCAGGGAATTTATAACTCAAGTCTGAGTGGGTATAATGAGACGTATGCCAACGCGACAGGAACCGCAACGATTACCGTTCCCGAGGCGGTGAATGTTAGTCTTACGTTATCGCCGGTCGGTGCTGCCGCTGCCGTTACCGACGCGTACCTACCCGCTGAACTAGCTAACTTAACGCACGAGTACGACTTTAACGTAGCTGCCCCGCTAAATGACGTAGTCGGTAGCGTTAACCTGACGAACTACGGTGCCACGTTAGGAAGCGCAGCGAGTACGGCGGGATATTACAATTTCGACGGCGTAGACGATTATATGTCCGGCGGGACTAACCTCACGCTAGGACAGACGTTTACTGTGGAGCTACTCTTCACGTGGCCGTCAGGGGCGAATCCAACTATAATAACGCGTGAGGATGGGCTAGAAACCTATGGCTGGACTATAGACTCTGAAAACGGCGTACTTCGATTATTTAACTTTTCTAACAGCGTGTTAACTGAGCTGTCAGGTAGCTATACGCCTTCCGCCGGCCAGTTAATGCACTACTTTATTACCTACAGTGGTGGCACAGCTACTATTTATTATGTAAACGCCACTAATGCGATTGTTACTGATTCTGCCGGCGCTGTGACGATAGACGAAACTGAAAGTCTAAATACCTACATCGGTGCTCGTAACGCTAGTGGTCTATGGTATACTGGAAACTTCTACTTTATCAGAATTTATAATTCAGTCCTCACGTCGACACAGATGCTTTATAACGCACAGGTCGACGCGTGGCGTGGGGCTAGTGTGCCGGCTCAGACGTATGTATCGCGGGCAGACGCCAATCTAAAAGTAACACCACCGGGTTCGTCAGCGAAAGTAATAGCTCCCGCGATTACAACTGGTATTAGTCTGGTACTCAGTCCGATTTCGGCTAGTGCTAAAGCTATAAGCGCGGTAGTATCACAAGCAGACGCTAACCTAGCTCTCTCTACAATTACCAGCTCTACCTCGGTTGTCCCGACAACACCGGGCATCGGTATAAATATAATCACTACGCCGGTCGGTGCTTCTTCAGAGGTTATAGAAATAGGCGCGGTTACAACGTCAGCTTCAGTATCGGAAGCTGATGCTATAGTTGAATCGGAAGTAACTGTTCTTACTAACGTAACAGCACTATCGCAAGAAACCGAGACGATGAACGTTCTCGAATCGGCGTCTCTAGAAGTAACTGTCGGCGAAGCTGATACGCTTACCCCGCAAGAGATTACCCCGTTAGGCGCGATAGAAGCAGACGAAGTAGATACACTAGCGCCTTCAGAAACACCGTTGTTAGGTGCGTCGTTCCAAGCTGGCGAAGTTGATACGCTTATCGAATCTGAGGCAGTATCCTCGCTAGGCATCGAAGCTGACGAATCGGAAATGTTAATAACCGGAGAATCAGAAGAGGCCGCCACAAGTGGAGACGTACAATACGAAGCCTCAGAAGAAGAAGCATTATTAATAACAACTGAAACCTCTTCACTCTGCGCGACGATGGGGGCCGACGAAGATAGTACTCTCCTACCTGTAGAGGTAACCGCCGAAGAGGCAGACGTGTCAGAGTCAGGCGTACTTATCACGTCAGAATCGGTCGAGACTGAGGCAGACGTCGGTGAGGTAACTATACTTACCGAGCTAGAAACGGCGACCGAAGGTCAGTTCTACAGTCCGGTCATCCTCGAATACGTAGCATTAACGCCTATCGAATCGTCATATCTCGTAATAACCAACGTTAGTACTGAAGCAGTCACCTACGCGCTGGCAGTATCGGTAAACGAAATTGAAACGATAATAGAACAAGAGACGTTTGCCTCAGCGATTCCGATTTTAAGCTCAGAATCTAACACGCTCGTTGTTACCGAAAACATACTTCCCGAAATAGTTTGGGACAGAGACGACGTTAATACGCTTATTATTAACGAAAGTGCAGAACTAGAGGCTCAGGTTCTCGAAAGTGCTCAGCTCGCGAATAACACAGGCATTGAAATAGTGGATTCATCGGCTATCGAAGCCGTAATAACGACACGCGAAGCTGACACCTTATCGTTACTTGAATCGACTAAATTCGTACTCGACACGGTTCAGTATGTAAGCTCGCACGAGACGAGTATTCTAGTATCTAAAGATAGCTCTATTAATGTACCTCCGATACCGATACAAACGCCAGCCGGGCCGACGACAGTTTCGCCGATTGAAATTAGAATTATATCAGATGATTTAAACTATATTAGTGTAACAGAAGTAGCCGACCCGAACGTTAATATTTATCACGCGCTCCCACCGCCGGTCGACTACGTTCTCGAAGCGAGAAGAAAAGTCGGTAAAAAGTGGGAACTTGTCGGCGTATTCGAGAACAGAATCGCCCCGCAATTACAAGAAGAGATAGGAAGCGCGGACATACTCACCTTTAACATTCCGCTGAACGACCCGAAAACGTTAATCTTTAACGACATAAACGCTCTTGAAATCTGGCGCTACGGGCGCGATGCTAAGCTTAAACAGATTTATACGATTATCGGCGGCGGTAAGACAGAACCGTATAGAGACTACGGCGGACAGCAGGGCGGCAGCGGAAGTAACGAACTAGGCACAGGCAGCGGCGATTTCTTTTTAGTTACGGGGTTAGGGCCGGAAGGATACCTGACGATGTATTACACTGAAGACTACACCGCCACGAAAAAATTCGCCAGCGCAATTCTAAACGAGATATTCGCCGAGATAATTTCAGATGGTTATATCACTAGCATACTCATAGACCCGACGCTCGACCAGCAGATTGATATTGACTTAAGTTGGGAGAACCTACAGACCGCCGTCGCGAACGTCATTCAACAGATAGGCGGCTATATGAGGATATTAGTAGACCCGAACCATCCCGAAGTAAGAACGCTGTATATATCACCTGAATCTGCTGGAAATATTTTCGCTGAGAACTTAGGCGGATTTCTTGTGACCAACCCCGGCTGCTGTTCGTGGGGGCCAAACAGGATAGACCTCTTCGGTGTTGGTGCTGTCACGAAAGAAGTTTATCATCTGTTCTGGGATGGCAGTTCGTGGGAGCCTAACGTAGACGGTCAAACGGCGTGGGAAAACCTCGGCGGTAATGGTACGAGCGCTGTCGCTGCGTGTTCGTGGGGTAAGAACCGAGTGGACATATTCGTTCGCGGGGTAGATAATTCGATTTATCATAAGTTCTGGAACGGTGCGTGGTCTACGTGGGAATCGCTCGGTGGAACCGCGACGTCTTCGCCGGCGTGTTGTTCGTGGGGGCCAAATCGTATCGACCTGTTTGTTCGTGGGACAGATAACGCAATTTATCACATGTATTGGGATGGGACGTCGTGGTCGACGTGGGAGTCACTCGGCGGAACAGCGACGAGTGACCCGACTTGCGCGTCGGGGGGGCCAAACAGAATAGACCTCTTTGTTCGCGGGACAGATAATACGTTATATCAGAAGTACTGGACGCCTGACACCGTCATTGAGCCGGTACAGCAAGAGAGTATTGTTTGGGATGGCTCATACTTTTATTATATGTCCCCTACGGCGATTTATAAGCTAGACTCTGATATGAATATCATTATATCTAACTTAAACGCGGCATCGCAAATGGGCGGCTGTAACCACTTTGGAGGTGGCGTCGCCTACAACGGCTTGCTTTATGTATTTGCCACGACGACTGGTGCCGTGCAGGTTGAGTACGTTGGAGTATTCCGCACTAGCGACCTCAGTTATGTAGAATACTTCGATTTAAGCGAGTTATCAGGTCTCTCGTGGAATGAATTAAACTGTTCATCAATCGCTATAGACGAAGAGAACCAGTATCTAATTGCGGTTCAAGCCGGGGTATCCGGCAGCTATGCGTGGGGGTCAACTATATTCTTTAGATTCGATTTAACCACACACGCCTATAAAGGGTCTGTCTCTAGCTCAGATAATGGTTATAACCGTCAAGGACTAAGCTGTTATGACGGAAAGTACTATGTTATGATTGAAGACAATTCATCAGAGTACCCCGATGGCGGGCCGACCGGCGGCGTTTATATGATGAATCTCGACGGTAGCGATTCAACGTTAATAATACCTCTTTCCGCAATGACACACGGGGGAGAGCCCGAAGCTTTAGACGTGAATAGCGATGGGATTTTCGTTCCGTGCGGGGGCTATGTATATCAATTTAACGTCGACGCGCCGTATACGCTAGAAAAAGTACAACTCGGCCTAGAGCAGAGCGTATCGTCGGCAAGTGGCACGTGGTCAGGATGGCTGACGCTCGGCGGGATTCTGACGTCGTCAGCAGCAGCCTGTTCGTGGGGGCCGGGTAGACTCGACGTATTCTGTGGTGGTATGGGTGGTTCTGTCGACTTCGAAAACGCGCTGTACTGGTCGTACTGGGACAGCACAACAGGAGCACCGCCGGGCGAACAGACAAACGTTATATCGCAAGGCATTATGTACGACGCCGGGTATTTCTTCGGCACGACGAACAGCGCAATATATAAGTTTAACTCAGATTGGAGCCTCGTTAATGTAAACTATAATTCTAGCTCAGACATTGGCGGAAACCATCAGGGCGGCGGTCAGTGTTATAATGGTGTGATATATCAGTTCTGCACGACGAATACGACGCCTCAGATTATGGTGGTCGGTCTATTCGACTCTGATACGTTAGCGTTTATAAAGAAAGTCGACCTAACGAAAGTATCAGGTAACCCGCCGACGTGGAATGAACTAAACATTGGTGGCGTTGGCGTTAACTACGATGAAAACCTTCTGGTGTGCGTTAACTTCGGGAAATCTGGTTATAACGTAGAGGGTCAGCTAATAGAGCCACCAGTACCAACGACGCCAGTTCCCGTGACGTTCTTCACGTTCGATTTAAATACGTTTGAATATAAAGGAAGCGTTACAGCGTCAGGCCCGAACTGTCCTAAAACAATCTTTAATCAGGGCGTGGTCTACTACGATGGGTGTTATTATTATTCGTATGATTCACTCGGTGGGCAAGATTCAGGTGGCGCTAACGGCGGAATAGCGAAATGTTACACAGACGGGACTGGGGCTGTTCAGATAATCGACGGCTCGGTATTTCCGTACGGCACAGAAATAGAATCTCTAGTGGTTAATGCTGATTATATTTACGTGCTCGTCACGCCGACGATTTATATATTCACCACCGCAGCACCATATTCGTATGTTGGCTCGGTTACGCCGGTCTCAAGTCCGGCGCTATGGTCTGAGTGGGCTTCTCTCGGTGGTAACGTCGTGACGTCACCCGCTGCTTGTTCGTGGGGCGTAGGGCGTATTGATGTGTTCCTAGAAGGGCCGGCTGGTAATGTGTATCATATCTGGTATTCTGAACAGAACTGGGAGCTTAATAAGAAGATTCAGAGCGAAAGAGCCAGACACGAGCTTACTCAAAAGAAGATAGCCGACATTAAAAAACAGGGCATAAGTAATCCCAAGTTAGAAGAGCTGATTAGTCGCTTAGAAAAGAAAGTGCCAAAAGAGCTGAGCGAACTAACCGACGTTGATACGACGCCTAACTGGTCACAGTTTGACAGCCTGAGCACCGCGCAGGTTAGTCCGACGCCACCTGTTGTACTGTTCGACGTATTCCCAACGATAGGCAACACAATTATAAACGACCTCGGCGACCCGACGTACAACGGCTTCGCGTTCGATAATTGCTACTCGCTTATGACGTGCGGGGCGACGAGTTGGGTGTTTAACCCGCCACAGGACTATACTTACACGAATTACATAAAAGTTTACGCTGACCCCGCTATCGCGATGCTAGGCGATATGACAATCGAGACGAACATCTTTATAGACCCGACTCAGACAGCCAGCGATAACCCGCGAATATTCTCAAAACAGCAGTACTACGGCGCGTTTGAGCTGATTTACAACGTAGAAAATGAATGTCTTAACCTGATACGCTGGACAGAAGATAATAATTATGACCAATGGGATTCTGAGCCCGGCTCGGTTCCGATAGGTGAATGGTATTATATTCAGCTTCTATGGCGAAGCGGCAGCGGCCCCGTAGACGAAGCACCGCCGGTTATCATACTCGACGGGACACAGTTAACACTTGTTAACAGCGTTCAAGGAAGTGGGTACTGGGACGGCGATTATTATAACGATTTGTACATAGGCAACACGTACCTACTCGACGGTAGCGGCGATTTCGTCGGCATAATGAGTATATTCAGACTCTATAACATTCTAACGCTCGACCCGACAGTCGACTTTAACACCGACGCGTGGCGACGCGACCCGGCAGATTACGACGCCCAGTTAGTGTATAATTTCTTCCCGCAAGCTGGAACGCTAGCCGATACGGGAGGTGGCACACAGTGACAGTTATAGAACTAGAATCCGATGAGGTAGTAAACTTATTACCTTACGAGGCTCCGCCAACGTCGTGTATAGAAGCAGACGAAGCTGATACGATAATTGAATCTGAAATTCCATTCGCTGACCAATGGGCGTTTTTGAATACCGAAGGCGCGGACATTCTTGTTCCTAACTTCGGTGCTGCCGGAGTTGACTATCACGCGTTCGGCGTTCAGAATGACTTTATAACACTCCCGTCCGGTGCGACAGCATGGCAGCTTAATCCCGATGTGATAGATTATATTTCGATTCCTCGCGGGGTTAACGTGGATAACGTTACCGCTGTAACCTTCGAATGGCTGTTCCGGCTTAATGGCGCTGGCGGAAACAACGCTGGTCGGCTGTGGTCAAAAGGACAGACGCATAATGGAAGCTTTGACATTTACATCGACGACATAAACGGCTGTGTCGTTATTCAAAGAGGAACGATAAATAACGAGCTTGACGTGTGGCAGACAGATAACGGCACGATAAACATAGGCGTTTACTATAGTCTTCAGATAACGTGGGCGTGTGGTATACAGGCCGGTGGTTCAGCGCCTACGGTAACGATAAATAACGTTTCTAAGCAGGTTAACCATACAAACGTCGCTAACCCGCTATTATGGGCTGACGACTCGTATAACGCGGCCTTTATCGGTAACACGATAACCGGACAGTACGGCTTAAACGCGACGATGGTCGTGTTCAGGTACTTCCTAAGCATTAAAACACCACATCAGCTAACGACTGAATATCTAGCCGACGCGTGGCGAACATCCGACCCGCGAAATGGCGCGGTCACAGTAAATAACGCACCACAACCAAGCTCAGACCCGATAATGACATTAGAAAAGAACATATCGAACGTATACGCTCAGTCTGATTTCTCCACAGTCGTAACAGAATTAACCGCTCGCGGGGTGGGTCAGAAACCTTCCGAGCTTAAGTTTAATAACCCTAACTGGTATCCGCCGACGCAGGCGCTACAGCTTATGAAGACCAACTCGAAGAGCGCGTTCTTTAAACTGCCAGAATACTATCAGGTTTATGCGGGGTACACGGGCGACGGTCAAGCGTTACCCGGCACCGTGACGATTGGAACGGGATACGGTACATATCTGAGCTACGCCCCGACGTTACAAGCTGACGTCGAGGGCATACTGAAAGATAATCCAGCGCCACCACTACCGCCAGCACCGTACTGTGGCTGGGCCATAGGTCAAGGAAATATGGCGGGAGCCGGTATAACGTTCACGACGCCGTCTGCGGGTCTTCGGGTAAGCGATATAGACTTTCTACTCTATTATGAGCCTCGTGGGTCGACAAGCTCTGGGACTAACCCAACGCAGTTTCTAGTAGGAATATACACTGCTACCAAAGTGACGCTGAATAAGAACCAGCCCGAGCAGTACAGCTATTGGACTCCGTATCAGGGGCCGATAATCTGGTACATTGGCGACTTAAGCATGTTTACGCCGAATGAATGGGGCTGGTATAGCTTCCCGATGCAATCTGCTCTACTGCCGGGAGACAAGCCTATCGCGGCCGTCATAAGCGTTTATCCGACGACCGGCGCGAACTGGAACGGTGCGTTTCTGTGGGTCGCTCATACTGAGCAGTACACCGGAACCACTCAACCGAATGATAACGGCGTTGGCGGTTGTATGGCGGCAAACCCCGCATACAGCGCCGGTTCAAACCCGAATAACTGGATAGGATGGCCCGGTTATTACGAGATTGAATATAATGGTATTTCATATTACATAGAATACCCCGCGATGAAAATAAACATAATAACACACGACATAACCCCCGATTTCAGTCAATCAAACGATAATGATAACCCCGGTCGAAATATGAAGCTAGCGTTATCGAATTATAATCCAAACGATACTTACTACATTCATTTCCAACAGGCGGAGTATATAATCGACTGGGACGCGTATGCTAAATTCGGGAAGGTCGAAGGAACCTATAAAAACGACTCTCTTGCCTCACAACAGGCGCTATTTAACGCCGCATCGCAGTACCTGTCGACCATCTCACAGCCTACGTTTACGATTTCGATTTCAGCGATTGACCTCTTCGACATCGACCCGCAAAAGAACTGGGCGGAAGAACTGAGTATAGGCACGACGGTAAGAGTGATAGACCCATCTATCCCGCTTGATTTTCAGTGTATCATAACGAAAATCACTAAGAATAACCTAGAGCAGCCGCACGATATACAAATCGAACTAAATAATCTTTACACGACAGCCGCGCGTTCGATGGCGAACATACACGCGACAGCACAGACGTACCCAAAGTATCTATCTGGTCAGACGGTTGCCGCACCGTACGCGACCGCTATGTACGCCGATTCAAATAATCCAGCGACACTTTACTTCGAGATAAAAGAAGGTGCTACGCTCGTGCCGGCGTGTACGGTTTCGATTAATCCACAGCCAGCACAGGTCGTTGAGCCAATCAACACGACGACTAACGCTCTTGGGGCGATTACGAACGACCCGGACGTGTATATACCCTCGACTTTCTCGATGAAAATAGACGGGAGGCAAGTATGAGCTTTGTATTAGGGATAACCGCTGATTGGGGAACGTGGAGCGCTGGTGACATCTCAGCATTAAAAAGTCATTTCGCTGATTTCGTGATAGTTGCAGAACAGGGAACGCACCCCGCCGTTGACACCCGCTTCGTCAGCACAGCAAACGGCGCTGGCGTCAGCTCTATTTTTAATAATAGCAACGGCGGAGGGACGGGCTACGGGTCTGGGTATTACTCACAAATGCACTCAACTGGTTTAATGTGCGTATCTGGCGAGTCTGAACCGGCAGCAGAAGCATCCGACATAATGAATAATAACCTTATATTTATGACATACGGCGGGTTAGGTACTGGTGGCGGGGCAGATGGAAGTAACGACATCTGGGGTACGCAATATGGCCCTAGTAAAGTACCAAGCGGAAAGAAAGCTGCCGCGTGGCTCGAAGCCGGAAGCGGCGACTGTGGTGTTTTTAATGCAGGAGACTTCGGCGTCGACGCTGGACTGAATAAAGACGCTGGCTGCTTCGAAATCGGAATCTGTTGGGGGACGTGGCTCAGCGGAAACTGCGGTCAGGGCGTCTCGATGGCGGCTGAGCTGGTAGACGAGATTAACAGTAACATAAAAAGCGGAAGTGCGCCGAACAGTTGCGTCGGTCTTCAGATGTGGGGCGGCAATAACGGTATGGGCTTCCAGAGCACCCTGAGTCAAGGTGGGGGATTAGGTTTTATGACGTCTCTCGCGAGCGAATTCGGGGGAGTTAATCTAACGCCGATTTCTAAGAGAGCTGGCGGTGCTTCGCCGACGCCAACGCCCACACCAACACCAACACCGACACCAAAACCGACGGGTACACAGTTCCTTGCGAATTCTGAGATAGACATTCTCCCGTACCTTCAGAAGAATCATCAGGGACAGCCGACGCCGGGTTTACACTACATAGAGGTTCTTCCGCTTGAGTAAAAAGGTATAAAATGAGTCAGTATATCTATTATAAATTTAACACGAATAGCACGACGATAACCAATTACGGCGCAGGTCAGTCGGCCTATAACGGAAAAGCAGCACGTAATCAATACGTCGTAGACCCTGCGGGGCATCCTGCGTATGGGCCGCTTAACGCAGCCAGCGACGGGATACTGGTGCCGGGTGGGATTAGTAACCCGTATCAGCATACGTGGCAGTTTGGCATTTGGATAAGTCAGTGGTGGCCGGGACTTGGCTGTCAAGGGTCTGACACACAGTGGGGAAACGACGGTAAATTATGGAGTGCAGCGAATGATATGTTCTATGGTTACCTTCACGGCGTGACCGACCCCGGCGCACCGAAAGACGGACAGGGTTGTCTCGATGGAATAAGCGACACATATAACTTCACCGTCGAAATCGCCTATAATGAATCACCAGATTATTCAGACGATAGCGTTCAATTCTGGCTCGGCACAGGGAATTCAGCGCCGGTAAATCAGGGAACGGCTGAAACATCGGATGAAACGAGGATATACTGGGTGTGGGAAACCACAAATTTACAGCTACATACTTACTATTATTTTCAGGTCGTGGTCGACCTTCCCGACGCGAGTCAGTGGGCGACTGGTAATAATTATGCTATAGGTAACTGCATAGAAGTACCCGGCGGGTGTAACGACGCTGGCGGTGCTCAGGGCTTCCCGTGCGGCTCGTATATTTATGCGTGGCGAGAAGATAACACCGCCCTTAGCTTACCAAAACAAAGTAACTGGGCTGACGACGTCGGCTGTTGGGGTGGCCCCGGTTCGTGTGGTGGTGGCAGTCCTACACCGGCTCCTACGCCTACGCCTACGCCGACTCCTTCAAGTTCAACACCAACGTCGCGATGTAATCTTGCTTTAGCGGTTAACGTGCGAACGTGGCAGCCTAAGAATATGTGAGTGACCCCGCGAAATGACGAAAGAATACGAAATATTTGGACTAGGCTGTGACGTAAAAAAGAGTATCTGTGAGACTCGACGACGACTTAGAAATAAGGAAATACGCGAGTATGTCCCGCCAGCGCCGCATAGGCTACGCGCTGCCGCTACCGTTGATTTATCTTCGGCTGACACGCCGGTTTCTAATCAGGGTAGTATAGGCGACTGTTGCGCTGAGGCGAGTATAAACTGCTTCGAGTGGCTACAGAAACGCGTACAGAGTGGTGGCAGTTATTTCGCGGGCTCGCGAATGGCTCAGTATTACTGGTGTCTGGCTCATGATGGGTCGAACAGTAGTGGCTGCGCCGGTACTGGAACGACTACGCCGACTGCCGACTGGGTTATGACAAATCACGGTGTCGCTCACGATTCGCTCTGGCCGTTTAGCGAAGATTGTAATACGGCCCCGACGTCTACGGTAGAGACGGACGCTGCAAAGAGTAAACAAACGTCTTCTCATGTGGTCACCGGCTCGGTTAGTGGCGATGGCGCTACGACGGTGGCTAACTGTAAAGCAACGTTAGTTTCTGGGTATGTGTTCTATGCCGCATTTGAATTCTGGGAGAATTACTACGACGCAGAGACGAACGGTGGGCTATTTCCTCAGCCTAGCGGCAGCCCCATCGCCGGACATTGCATGGAGTTTTGCGGCTATAACGATAACGGGACGAACCTCGACGGCTCGAAAGGGTGGTTTAAGTGTAAGAACAGTTGGGGAACTGGTTATGGGGATAATGGGTATTTTTTTATGCCGTATAACATCGCGACGGGAATCAACTCAGGTGGTTCAAGCTCTCAGATAACCGCCGCTTACGTGGTTACTAACGAGAGTGAGCTGGTCATACCGACACCGACACCGACACCAACGCCAACCCCTACACCAACGGGTGCAACACCAACGTCGCGTTGTAAATTAGCGATTTCTGTATTACCCCGCACGTGGCAGCCGTGGAATATGTGAGATGAATTATATTGCCTTCAGATAAAAAAAGAAATGGAAAAAACGCTCGGCTTCGTAAAAAGAAGCGGAAGCGTCAACGGAGTAACGAACTATGGAAGAGCTAAAACAAGAAGTTAAAACCGTCGACGAGCACGTTAATAAATGCTTCGAAGAGATTATGGATAATAAGAATAGAATTAAGAAAGTCGAGGACGGCCACGCGCACCGACTAGAAACGACAGAATCAGATGTGAACAAACTCGAAGCTGGACTTGAACTAACCAAAGTCGACATCGCTAAGCAAGAGGTTCGTATCGGCAACGTCGAGTGCGGGCTTAATGAAGTGAAAGAGCATCTTTATAAACAGGACGACGAGGCGCAAGAACGCTTCGATAAACAGCAGGAACAGTACAGCACTCTTGACGCTAAGATTGACGCGACTAATTTATCTCTTGTTAAAAGCACGGAGATTAAGTCGAATATCGTTCAAAGAAACATTAACGTTATCATAACTGCGGCAGTAGTCGCGCTCGTGTCGAGCCTTATTTATGTGCTGGCCTCGTTTCATATATAAGATAAGTATAAAAGTTAATACGGAGTGAATAATTATTGTATATGTCGAGTAGAATCCGCCTGTTTGGGCGGCTTATCTACCTGCTCTTATTCGGGTAGTAGTTAAGGAAGTGGCTAATCATTTTTAACTCGGGGCGATTAAGCGCTCAGTTACCAGCCCGCAAGGGCTACCGTACGGTATCACTCGACAGGTTCGAACCGACTAAAAACGGAGGTGATAAGAAATGGTGATTGACCCTAGCACACTCGCGTTTTATGCTTTCATTATAGGCGCGTTTCTCGCATACGTAATTCCACTCGTGGGTAAACTCGACCCGACACCACAGGTAACGGCTGGCGTGACGGCGGTTATGGGCTTTATGGCTCTACTCGCAGCAGCGGTTACTGGTGGGAACTTGGTAGTGCCGGCCTTCTTCGGCGGTGTTATCGGCGGGTGGCTGTTCGTCATGGGGCAGTCCGCTATAGTGGCGGTAAATGCTATGAAGATACGCCTAGCCGCCATCGAAGAGCGTCTCGGAAAGTGAGCACTCTTCACTTTTTTCCTTTTTTTCGTTTTGATGTGCTGTCGCTACATAGAGAAAATACTGTTTTCATTTCGCGGGGTAACGGAGCGCGTAGGGCTCACCATCTACTACCAGATTCGTTGTTTTTCGCATTTAAAGCCCACCACGCAGCCCGCTAAAAGTTGAACGCGTAACCCTATCAGTTTACGTATTGAAAACATACTCCGAGAGGCTCCAACGGGTGCGGTGGCTCAGGTTGAACATAGTATCAAAAGGTATTTTGCTCTTTTCCTGTTTCCACGTGTTAAAAGTAGTACTTTTTCGCGGGGCGAATCGCATCGGCCAACGCTGTGAAGGCCGAAATATTCCTCGCCAGCGGGAATGTTCAGAGTCGACCTATAGGGTCGAACATACTGGTTATATCGTTGATGAAATTTCAAAAGTATATAGTTTTACTTATTTTACTTACGTAGTATATATATATCCCAAACTGTATATAGATATACGATGGCGAAAGAAGAACCAAAAAAGATACTATACTCAATCGTACTTCCTAATGAATCGTGGAGATTCGAAGCGATTCTCGCGGAAGCTGAGAGAGAGTACGAAAATATATAAATTTTTTTACCTACTTTTTTACACGTAGTATACCATTTTAGGGATGATTTCGTGTAATTTACTTTTGAAATAGTTATATATAGTATAACGTAGTAGCGTATAGTAGGTGACTTAAAAACGAGCTTCGTGGAACTGATTCTAATGCCCGGCTGTTTTTCAGTCGAGGGCGAGCTTAAAGAAATCGACCTAACTGGTGTCACGATTTCTTGCGATGCGGGAGTCGGCGCTGAAGACGTCTTACTCAGATTTTCGCTTTCTGAGATACTGAGTATAAATTTCGATAATGAAGGTGAGTGAAATGGAAAGAGCACCTGCGAAAGATTACCTAAAGAAGCCCGGCCACTTCGTGCCGCGAACGGCGTGGGCGGTCGGTAAGATTCAGAAGCACGAAGACAGTAAGCGCTGCCACGTTCTTGTTCTCTGTGAGGGTGAATATGTTACTCTTATAAACTCAGGACACTACGACGACGAGGGCCACTACGTCCCCGCGAGCTACGAGCACGAGGACGCCGTGATAATGAGCCCGCGACCAATCAGCGTATCGTGTAAGATGATAACCAAAACTCGAAAGCTACACGGCGGTATGCTCGGTGGGTCGTGGATATACAACGCGCTCGTTAACTGTGATTTCGGCGACGGATGGGAGCGACGCGAGCCCGCGATAATCCTAGAGAAAGACGAAGGATGGGAGTGTGCTATAAAGCGAACGATGATAAACTGCCCCTTCGCGACCGACTCGTGGGACTGCAACCGCTGTAAGGCTAAAGAAGAATCGCGACGTCGAGAAAACTGGCTTCAGACGTGCGCCGTAGCGAGACTTCACGACAAGTAAGTTTACCTTTAAAAAATGAAAGGGAGGTGATATGAATGGCATTATACGATAACCGGCTGTACATCTACGTACTACTGCCGTTAGCCACGCTTATATTTCTCGTGGTATTCTTGCCACTGGGGCTACTCTTCGGCTTAATTAACCTCTATATGATTTATAAGCACAGAGAACCGCAGCGTCTCGCGCTCGAAGCGAAGCAGAAGGCAGAGAAAGAGCGAAAAGTCGCCGAGGCTATGGCACGTACGAAGTAGCGGGCTCGCTACTATTTTTTTTGGGTTTTTTCTATATTCTCATTCTACCGTCCTTTTCTAGTTTACACGTGTTAATCGCTGTTTTCAATAGTGAGTATCTTTATATAGTATCGTGTAGTAGAGTATAGTAGAGGTAAAATACAATGCCAAAAGTCTCTAAGTGTCACGGATGCTCGCACCAGATTATCGGCAACGGTAACGTTACGTGCGACGCGGGAATCGCGCTGTGGAATGAGAAGTGTCAGCTAAGCGACTCGACCTATGAGCCGACGGTTACAATCATCGGCCTTCGCCAAGAGACACTAAACCTTCTGAACGTCTTCAGAACTGAGGGACAAGACTACGACGAGGTCATTCTTAACCTACTACACAGGACTGAGTAATTATGTCAGACTTCGAGCAACAGAATCTAGAGGGAGCCACTGTCGAGCGGTTCTCTATGTGTGCTCGATGTGGCCGTGCTCTACGTGCTCCGCAGAGTGTTATGGCGGGGTACGGTCACTCGTGCGCCGAGAAGGTATTCTTCGCTCACGCGCGGGAAGAGCGGCTCGCTGAAGCCGAAGCCCGCGACGAAGAGCGCGAACGGCGATTATTGTTTAGAGGGCCCTAACCGTCGAACGGTTAGCGTACTCTCTTTCTTTCTTTTGAAATAGCTTTATATAGTAGCGTGTAGTAGTGTATAGTGTAGAGTAAAACCTACAAGAGATGAAAAATAATGCCTACCAAGAACCAATTAATAAAACTCATAGAAAAGAAAGAGAAGAAGGAACAGGAACTTCGAGAACTCGACGCGCGGATAAACAAGCTCGCAGACGACCTCGGAATGGTAATGCTAATTTTAACCGGATTTCGTGGAGCGCGGACTAACATAACCCGCGCGATGAAAGAAATCCTCGATACGGCTAAAGACGCTGAGATAGCCGTCGAGGTTCTGACTGATAACAGCGAGGTTAACGTGTACACGCTAACGGGAAACACGCTAGAGCTTATAGCTAATATGAGCCAGCTAACGCCTAAGACGTTTAAAGAGATAACGTCTGTCGCTGTCGACGTCTTCGGGCCGTCTATCTGAGGGATTCGAAATGACAAAGAAGGGAACAACCAGACAAGAGAAAGCCGAGCTTATGTACGTGAAAGGCATACGAGCCGAGAAGGTCGGAATTAACATGTGGGAAGTCCCGGGTTCTTCTGAGGACTCGTACGACGTCAGTTGCATAAAAGAAAATGACTTCTCGTGTACGTGCCGAGACTTTACCATTCACGGTGAAGACTGTAAACATATTTTACTTACTAAGCTCTGTTTATCGCGGGGCCGTAAGCCGACGATGCGGGACGTAGTGGCCGCTAAAGCTGAAATAGAATACACAGAGACGCCAGAACCAGCCCGCGAAATGGAGAGAGTAAAACAGGAGATTCGACCCGCGAATGACTACTACGAACAACATAAACGTAGACAACTTACTCACGGCATAGACTGGTAATATGAGAAACACGCAAGAAGGTGAAATGGTTTCGCTGGCCGTCGTAACAGACTGGCTCCGCGAGAACGCTAAGAGCTACTCTAGATACGTAGAAATGCCGGGCGAGGACTTCTGTACGCTCGACGTCGAAGAGATGATAGAAGACCTCGTCTCGTATTTTACCGGCGAAGAGATGAGCGGCGTACCAGACGAAGAAATGGGATGGCGAGGATGAAAGTGGTCAGAATGAGTATAAAAGAATGGGCTCAGTCTATTAAAACAGCGAAAGAACAACACATCGAAGAGATGAAAAAGAAAGGCGTTAAGTGCAACTGTTTCTTCTGCACCGGCGAAGGCAGCCCGAAGTGGACAGGTGACTAAAAATGGAACCGATACTCTATACGCTTACGCCTAAAGAAAAAGGCGAGGCTCTCTTAATGTTTATGCGAGATAATCCTAAAAAATACCCAGACACGAGAACGCTCGCGGAAAAGTCCGGTCTTTCTGAGGCCAGTGTAGTGAAATATATTCGTATCGCGGGTGGCACTCTCGAAAAGAAGACGATAAAGGTAACGATTAAAAAAGACACGTATAAACTAAAGAGGATAAGATGACACGTCTGGACAACTACGACGCGTTTCTAACGCTCACGATGGAAGAGCTGGATAACGCGACCTCTGGAACACGATTCGAGAACGTACCCGACCCGCTCGACGAATACGAGCTGCAAAACCTGTATGAATGGGTAGCGTACTACGCCGAAGAATCTATCGAGGGAATAAACGTCGACGGCGTTAAAATCTGTGTGACTAACAGAAACGACGTGGTTATTGGTAAAGACATCTTAAACCACGCAAGCGCCGACTATTCAGTCGCGAACGTGCCGGGGCTGTACGAATTCTTATTAGACACGAAAGACCTGTGGAGAATACAATGAAAATAGTACGCGACACGGTTAATGCGATAGATGGCGACCTAGTTAACGCTAGGTTCGTCTTAAAGCAACTCAACGACATACTATTAGACGAAGATATTACAGAAGATACTGAATACACGCTGCGCGAAATGGTCGAGAACGTAGATTTAGATATACAAAACGCTATGGGACGATTGACTCAGTTGAGGTAAAAATGAGCGAAAATAAAACACAACATATAACGTGGGACTCGCTATACACGCCGACTGAGGCGCTCCTTTTTAATATATGGGACGCACTAGAGCGGCTTGTCGACGCCGAGAACGAACGAAATAAGATACTAAAAAACACGAAGTTTAACGTAAGGACTGAGATAATATGAACGACGATTTCGATAACAGCTACGACGACAAAACGGCCAGAATCGAGGCCGAGAAAGCTGTGGACTGGACGTACCTACGAGTAACTAAATCGACCCGCGAAAAGCTTAAAGAAATAGGCAGTAAAGGCGAGTCGTACGACCGCGTCATAAACAGACTGATTAAGCTGTTCTACGGTGAGCGATAATGGCTGGCGATGTTCTTCTAATGGCCGACGGGGATACTGAGAAAATCTACGTCGAGATACGCGAAGCGAATTATCATAAGCTAATCATTCACCTAGAACGAATGAACGCGCAGCGTCGACCTGACGACCAACTGAACCTAGACGACGCTATCGGAAATCTACTCTGGCCGGTGAATATATGATAAACCTAGATAGATTAGAAGAGCTGAGCACCGACGACCTAGAACGCCTTCAGCGCGAGGTCGCCGGGTCGCCTGACTTACCGAGCGAAATAAATCTCTATCTAGCACTCGGTGAGTTGATAAAAAAACGTAAGGAGCGCGAGAAATGAGTAGTAGATTAACCGCCGAAGAAACGACGATGCGGTACTCGGGAATAAAGATAAACCGAACGGCTGCGGGGTGTCGCGAGTGCAAGTTTTTCGTCGACGAGAAGTGTTTTCTGAATCGTAAAGAGACGCCGTGTTATGAAGACTTCACCCCGCGAAGATTCGAGATGGAGCCGGAGGAATGAGCCTTATGGTTTTATGTGACTGGTGCGCCGACGACTTCGACATAACAGAGTGTTATAAAATAAGTAGATGCGACACATACGAAGGCACAGACGAAGTACGCTATATGTGTTTTGAGTGTGCAAAGGAGAACAGGTTAACTATATGACCGAAGAGCCAACGATAGAAGAGCGACTCGCGCTATGCGAAGAAGCTATTATCCAGCTTCAAGAGGCTTATAATAACCTCGTTCAGCTTGCCGTTCGAAGCGACCGCGAAGAGACTATTGCTAAACGTGTTGGTACTCGCGGGGCCGCACGATGTAAAGTGGAATTATCATCTAACTACGAACATCTGTGTATCTGGGGCATATCCGACCTAACAGGCGAAGACTGTAAGGCGTGTCTGAATGACGATTAAAGACCTTATACCGTGTTACCGCTGTAAATATTCGCATCTCTCGCTTGCTTATGCCGATGACAGAATACTCCACGGCTGGATATATGTCGACGTCGAGGGCTGCGAGAGCGGCATACAGAGATATTTAATACTTAATAATGATGAGCCCGCGAAAAAGAGCTGTCCTGATTTTAAGGAGGATGTATGACACTCAGTGACGAAGACCGCGAGATTGTAAAAAGAGAAGGCTGGCCGTACCTAGCCGGCTGGAAGAGCGGTATAATATCCCGACTAGAGTACGAAAAGGAAATACTGGAAAAGAAAGTGAAGTATCTCACAGACGAAAATAAAAAGCTCGAATTCGAAAATGACGAGCTTAGAGATAAACTAGGAGACGAAGAATGGAATACGATGAGCTAAGAGCGTACAAGTGTAAAACGTGCGAACGTAAAGGAAAAGAAAAAGAATACTGTTTTAACTGCTGCTGGCGAAAAGAATACGGTGGTGCAAATTTCTATGTGGGTAGGTAAAATTACGAGGCCGTGTTACTACTGCCGCGAAGCTGGCGCGAATAGAGTCGCGCTAGACTACGGTGCTTATAATTTTTCATACTGGCTATGTGACAGACATTATAAGCTGTACAACGACTATCGACTGAAAAAATCTAGGTATAATCTATTCGAGAGCGAGGTTTACTAATGTTTAGTCTAACGTGTTACCGCTGTCGTGGTTCTCGCGGGGTTCATTTCGTGAAAAGCATGTACGGTAAAAAGTACCTGTGTGACCAACATCATAATCTACTCGGCTACGCTGAGCGACCAGAAGACAAGAACGCCAAGTGGCCGAAAGAACGGCTTTCTAGAATCTGTATGTGTGCCGGCGGAAATCTGATTCGGTGGTGGTACTAATGATAGTCGAGCTTAACGACGTTATCGAGTTCATAAAAAACCTAGACGAAGACCAGCTATTTACCACAGACGCCTTAGTTACACTACTCAGACTCCACTTCGACCGACCTAATGAGCTACTATGGTTCAAAGAACCCGTGATAAGAGACAGATTAATCGAGTCGTTTAGAAACAAAACCTAGTATTATATAGTATAACGTAGTATTACATAGTTCGAAGGTGAAATAGTATGAAACTTAAGAGTTTATTCGTGTTAATCGTCGTCGCGATTCTCGCGTGTGCGACCGTCGCTGTAAGCGGCTGTCTGTCGTCTAACCACGACTATAACACAACGGGAAACGTGGCGACGACAACGAGCAACACGACAAGAAATGCTACGGTAAACGCTACCGTTACGCCTACGCCGTCAGTTACGCCAGTTACACCATCACCTACGCCATCAGTGACACCGAGCCCGAGCCCGACACCATCCGGCACACAGCCTACGCAGATAGGACTTATGGACGTGGCTGTTCAGTACAACGTAAACCAGCCGGTAAGCGTGTTGTTTGAGATAAACGCGAAAGGCAACGGGCTATCAGGATTGCCTATTAACGTGTATCTGAACGGTAACTTCGTGACTGGTACAGTGTCCGGCAACGGCGGGTACATATCAGCGAACGTGGGGATACTAATGTCAGGTACATACGCGATGACTGTTAACTTCGCTGGTAATGCTCAGTATGCAGCTTCGAGCGGGAGCGCTCAGATACGAGTCGCGCCAGTTCAGACACAGACGCCGACGACTGTTACGATTAACGTTTCGCCGTCTATGCCGCGAAACGTGCCAGAAACCGGAACCGTTTCGGTGACTAATAACGTCGGTCAGCCGGTAACGAGTGGAACTGTTACGCTGAGTGGTGCGGCGTCAGGGACGTACACATTAAGCGGCAGCTCTGTAAGCTTCACGATACCAGCACAGGCCGCCATCGGCCCGGGTGAGGTAGTCGCGTCATACTCGGGAAGTAGTTCGTACTTACCGTCGACCGGATACGCCAGCTTCGAGATACTCTCAGCGTAACTATTTTTTTTGGTTTTATTTAGAATATGCAAACATGCAAATATGTCACGCACCCGAAACGAGGTGCCGCCATGCTAGATTTATAACTGATTTTTAAAATAATGTTGTAGAGATATAGAAGTCAGTATATATAAGTTTAGGGTTCTATGACTTTTTCGACCTTCTGAGAAAATGGTCGAAGACATATTCGCATATTCGCATAAAATATATAAGGTTAGACCAATCTAGTGTTCTCTATGTCTGACACGTTTAACATTAAGCTGACTGAGTACACGAAAAGAAGACTTTACAAAGAAATCCGCGACAGGGTCATTGACTGCTTCGAACCGCGCTGTTGGCTTATTAAAGACCCGAATGATATAGGGCAGATATATCTTGATAGAAATATCGTCGCCGGTGGTGAGGGTCGGTATGTTCAGATTAGACGACTCACGTTTCTTATGTTTTATGGGTGGGTTCCAGACAGGCGTAGGATTACAATGAGATGCCAGAACAGATGTGTGAATCCCGCCCACGCGCGAGTGATTCGCTTTAATCCATCGCCGGACGATGTACATACGTTCATTGATGATAAGTGGTTATCGGTAGAAGACGCTCGTAAATGGTACTTTAGTGGCGAGAAATAGTGTGGTAAAAACTTAGTGGTTTCACAAAACATATATTTTGAGAAACGACTGAGCCCATTTTAAGCTCGGTTAAGTGGCTTTCTCGCGTCCGGCTAATTTTTTCTCCTATGCGAGAATATCATTAATAATATATAAATAAAATAGATAGCGTCACGAAACTATTATCAATCGAGCGGGAAGACTCCCTGCGAAAGCTGGGAGATGACAGCGAACAAACACACAACATACTTATGCAATAAACACCTAATAGATAAATGTGCATAAAGTCTATCGCTATCGGCTCTATCCGACGAAGGCACAGGAAACAAAGATGAATCAAACGCTAGAGCTGTGTCGATTTGTCTACAATAAGACGTTAGCGATACGCAAAGATTCGTGGGAACAAGAGCAGAAGTCAATTTCAAACTATGATACACATAACCTGCTCCCGTCGTGGAAAGCCGTACATCAAGAGCTAAAGATGGTTCATTCTCAGGTGCTGCAAGAGACGCAGCAACGAGTAGACCTAGCGTTCAAAGCATTTTTCCGACGAGTTAAAGCTGGAGAGAAAGAAGCGGGTTATCCGCGTTTCAAAGGAAAAGGAAGATACGATTCGTTCACCTATCCACAGTTGGGATTCTCGATAAAAGACACGACGCTGAAACTTTCAAAAATAGGCGACATCAAAATCAAACTGCATCGACCAATTGAAGGCGTAGTCAAACGGCTGAATATCAATCGTCGCTCAACAGGAAAGTGGTTTGCGTGTTTCACGACAGAATACGAACCCAAAACACAACCATTCAAAGATGGTGCAGTTGTCGGGATTGACGTTGGTCTGACTTCATTTGCCACGCTGTCAAACGGGGAGAAAGTCGAGAACCCGCGTTTCTTTAGGCACGATGAGAAAGCGTTAGCAACGGCACAACAGAAACTATCAGCACAGGAAAAGGGAACATCGCAACGTGTCAAAGCGCGTAAGGTCGTGTCGAGAGTCCACGAACGGATAACGAATAGGCGTAACAACTTTGTGCATCAACTAAGCCGAGTAATCGTCAATCGGTTTGGCGTCATCGCCTTTGAAGACTTGAATACGAAGGGTATGATGCAGAATAAATATCTCGCCAAGTCAATAGGCGACGCGGCGTGGACACAATTCATCAACGCAACACAGAACAAAGCGGAGGAAGCTGGTTCGATAGTGGTATTGGTGAATCCAAAGAATACGACTCAAGAATGTTCGAGATGCGGTGCAATAGTAAAGAAAGAACTGAAAGACCGAATACATTCGTGTGACTGCGGCTACGTCGCTGACCGCGATGAAAATGCCGCGATAAACATACTCAGACGTGGGCTAACGTCTGTTGGTGTCAAAACCATAGAAGCCGCTTGCGAAAGCTAGCGGAGTAGTCACAATGACACTGAATGGCCCCGCGAGTATCGTTCGCACCCATTACGAGACACTGGTGGTAATGGATACAGCGCTTACACGCACAGCCGAGTTCTACAACCATAATAAAAAAGAATGGGAAGTTAGTTTTCTTCTTCCCAAAAATGATGGTGGTGGTGTCGTTTTCTGACACACACACGCATTTCTCTACTTTCTGCCGGCAGATACCGCTTATGTTTATGATGGCGGTGGTGGTGCTCGTCTTCTATCACACTGTCCCTCCTGCGTAAGCTGCTTGGAATGTGTACAGTCCGACGGCTGCCTCTGATAGACTTATCGAGTACGCACCCGTGCTGTCGGTGAGTGCAGTTAATCCGTCTATAGGCGAGTACGTCCCGTCAGCGTTCTTAATGTTAAGCTGTATAAGCTGTCCTACTGGTATTGAGCCATCGGCAGCGGTTAACATTCCTGAAGCTGTGAAAGTTTCGCCGACGTCCGCAACTGAAAGATTTATAGCGCCCGTTAGCTGGCACAGCACAACAGGGACTTCGACGGTAACGCTCATATCGCTGCTAGTAGCTGGTGAATATGTTGGCATTTCGGTTATCACCTCCGTATCGTTAGGGGATAATAGTTATGTCGGTTGAACAGGCTCTTCTTTCTCTCGCTGAGCTGCTTTTTCCGTAAGTCTTACGACGTCGAGTATGTCATAAAAGATAACTCGCTTAAGATGAATCTCGTCGAGAATGTAAATCATAAGAGCATTATCCCGTATCTGACTCGCGTATCGTTCAGCGTCTTGGATAAGCTCTAAAACGTGGATAATCTGCGCGATGTGAGAATGGTGGGTTTTATATTGTTTTGGTTCCCACTTACTCGGCACATACACGCGTCCGAGTGCTTCAATTTCTGAAGTGATTCGTCGCAGTTTCACTACGCAACGACAGTACATTATTCTGTCATTGGTGTTAAGTATAACAACGTTCTCGAAGCCCGGCCCCGGCACGATTATTTTCTCGCGCTCTTCAGCCTTCTTAGCCGACTTAGTTTTAGGTTTCATAATCCTAGTGAATATACGGTGGGTTAGCTCCCGAGCTTCAGCGTGTGGGACGTGAGCTTCTAACGACCACCGTTTTCAATACACAGAGCGGTGCGATAGCTTATTAACTTAACGGAGAGCTTGTTACAAGTCACCGTGTTACGATAAAGCTTTTATATAAAGCGACCCATCTATGTATCGAAAACATAAACGGAGGTGACGTTACCAGATTCACGAGATAAGCGAAAAATCAGAGTGTGTGTCGTTAATTCGTGATTCATCTATGCTTTCGCAAGCTTCTGTTCTGACGGCACACACTTACCTCCTTTGTTTTCAACCGAAAAAATAGGAAAACGAAATACATGCCTAAACAACCAACATATCTGACCGCTGACGAAGTTCGGGACACTCCCGAAGCTGAACCAGCGGAGTACGAGTTCGAAAAGAACGGTGGCTACGAATCGCTACAGCACGAAAGCTTTACTATTGAGCGGCCTAAGCGAGTAGCCAAAATACCTGTCGGCGAATATGTCGCTGAGATTAAAGCTATACAACAGCGCAAAGAGCCGAGCTACGACGATAAAAACGTCCTAGAGGATAAAGTGGTCGTCGAGTTCGAAGTTGACGGCGTTCACCTTCAGCGTCGGATGAACCTAAAGTTTCACCCGAAGGCGAAGTTATCTCAGTTCCTTCAAGCAGCGTTAGGCTATATGCCTGACAACATACCCTCAGACGAGCTAGTTGGAAAGAAAGTCCGCGTGACTATTCTACACAACGAGAGTAACGGTAACGTCTACGAGAATATCGTGGACTTTAAGCCGGCGAGGTAAGTCGTTATCAATCATCAACGGGGGTCACGGTGAGCGGGTTTAAACCCCGACGACTAGGAATATTAAACCGCCGCGCCCCCTCGCGATGACACAAAAATGATACTTCAACGCATAAGCGACTGGTGGTTTAACCTACGTGCGAAACACTATCAGTTTGAAAACAGCGGTAAAACGGTGTTAACTATTAAAAACATAGGTAGAAGGCCGGTCGAACTAAAGCTCGAAGCACCTTACTCTTATCCGTCGTTCGCGCGGATAGCGGTTCGTAAGAACGCTATCACGATGTTAGGCCCGTTCCCTACTGCTTATTTCGGGTCGTTTGGCGTTAGCGTACACTACACTGGTAAAGCTGAGTTTAGAGTGCAGGATTTCAGTAAAGAGGCCGCGCTAGGAAAACTGATTTAACACGTGTTAATTAATTATTGTTAATTATTAATCATCATTTAACTGTTATGCCTAAATGGGCTTTGTTGCATATGTCTCGAAACGCCCGTACTTTTGCAACACAACCCCGACTTTTGCAACACGCGCCTTTTTCTCAAGAATGGAGCCTTTCATCAGCCTGCCGCCCCTTGCACACGCCG
>JBEKNL010000004.1:0-95334 GCA_049522855.1 Candidatus Korobacteraceae bacterium | reverse complement strand
GGTTCAGCTTCTCTGCTTCGTGCACGCTGGTTGTCAATCCTCAGCATGCCACTCGCTCCAGGCTCATCTTGTGTTGGAAACTGCCTCCTCCTTCAGGCTCATCTTGTATTGGAAAAGACTGGGACTTGACATTCGGCGGCAGACACAGCACTATGCTGTCGCAGATTTGGTGCAATCCCAGTACCCAGGAATGGTAAGAATATGGCGTCTTCCGTTTGGTCCGGATATCTAACGTTTGGCCTCATCTCCATGCCGGTGCGCTTGTTCTCGGGCGCGCGCAGCAATCACATCTTTTTCAACATGCTGCACCGCGATGACAACACGCGACTCAAACAGCAGCTCTGGTGCCCGCATGACGAGCGCGTCGTCGAACGCAACGAGATCGTCAAGGGTTACGAGTACCGCAAGGGCGAGTACGTCATTATCGAACCGGAAGAGATCAAGAAGATCGAGCCCAAAACCGCGAAGGCGATGGAGATCCTGGAGTTCGTGGAGTACAAGGAAGTGGATCCTATCTACTTCGAATCCTCGTATTTTCTGGTGCCGGATGAAGCGGGCCGCAGGCCGTACGCGCTGCTGACCAAGGCGATGGAAGAGACCGGCTATGTGGCCATCGCCAAGCTCACCATGCACAACCGCGAATACACGGTGTTTCTGCGGCCTCATGCCGGCGGGCTCATGCTGCACACCATGTACTACAGCGATGAAGTGCGGCAGTTAGAAAGCTTCGGTCCCGTCGACGTCGAACTGAAAGACGCCGAGGTCAAGGTGGCCCATCAATTGATCGAAGCGCTAGCCGGCAAATTTGAGCCCGAGAAGTATCACGACACCTTCGAGGAAAATCTGAGAGAGCTTATCAAGGCGCACCTGGAAGGGCGCGAGCTGACTGCCGTGGAGAAGCCCCGCAAACTTGCTCCCGTGGTTGACCTCATGGCTGCGCTCAAGGAAAGCCTGGCACAAATGCCGAAGAAGCCTCCGCAACGCGTGGCCGCAGCGGAAAGGGAGTCGGAGGTGAAAGGAGTGAAGAAGTCGGCCAAAGGTCCACGCCGCAAGTCCGCTGCATGAGGCCTGCGGCTGCATTATGATCTGCGCCGGGTGCCACTGACCCTTTCTGCCAACTAGCACGATTAGGCCATTCGGTATGCACCAAAGTTTGCCATGCGGTATTCTACGGGCACCTTGAGTACCCGAATGAAACCGCCGCCTGAAAGCGCCATCCGCGTTGCCGTGGTGGAAAGCGACCCGCTGCGCTTCCTTGGGTTTCGGGCGATATTCTCCTCCGAAGAAGGCTTTCGCATACGGGCTGCCTCCGTCCTGTCGATCATGAGTTCTCCTGACGACGACATCATTCTGATGACCTCCAGTGGGGGGGCCGCATTCTACTCGGCTATGTCCGCATTAAAGGCCGTGCGTCCTACCATTCGCATTATTGTCACCGGGGCAGGTACCAGCGATGAAGAGATTCTGCGGGCCATTGCGGCGGGCGCGAAGGGTTACATAGCAGAGGATGCAACCCCTAGCGAATTCAAGCACGCGATCCGCGAGGTGCACAGTGGTTCGGTGTGGGCGCCCAGGCGGGTGCTGTGCATGTTCATCGAACGCGCCACCGCATCTCCTCGCCGGGTGCGGCCGCAAGGGGAAGACAAGATCAGCGAACGCGAGCGTGAAGTGTTGAAGTTGCTGGTCGCGGGCCGCTCCAACAAAGAAATCGGGGACGCGCTCGGTATCGAAGAATGCACGGTTAAGGCACATGTCAGTCAGCTCATGCGCAAGGTCGGAGTGCAGAACCGCATCGCTTTGTCGGTCCACGCCATCACTCACTCGCTGCTTTCGGAGCGTCCGTAATCCAGTTGGCTGACCGCCGGTCCTTCACACAATCCAAGTTCCACGTACGAGTTACCTGCACCTGCGAGTGTTACGAAAGTCCAATTACCTCGCCTGACCTTCCGTTACTTGACCGAATGTGGCGACGACTGCATACTGCACTCACCTACCACAGAACCTGGGAGACAGGGTTGGAAGAGGTTACGAGGGTCTCCTCTTCCAGCCCTTTGTATTTACAATCAACCCCATCTGAACTGGCGAGAATCATCCCGGGCGGTCGCTTTCGGTTCCCCCTATCGTCATCGGGTCACTAAAGAGTAACCAGTTGTCAGCTTTCTTCAGAGGCAAAATTCCATCGAACACTCGTAAGATGAGTGCAGCCGGCACAGGCTGGCGAAGCCTACGTTCTTGATTGGAGTTGAGCGATGAAGAAGATTGTTGCGGCAGCGTTGTTGATCTTTTCGATAACCACCTGGGCTTGGAGCCAAAACCGAAACGCGCAAGTGGATCGCGTCGAGACGGCGAGCACCGTGCTCGATCAGATTATGTCTGCTCCCGATCGGGCCATTCCCGATGGAATCCTGTCGGGCGCCAAGTGTATTGCGATCGTTCCCTCCATGCTGAAGGCAAGCTTCATATTCGGCGCTAACTATGGCAAGGGCGTAGCCACCTGCCGTACCGAGCATGGCTGGAGCGCGCCGGTGTTTTTCAAAGTGACCGGCGGCAGTTTTGGATTTCAGGCGGGCGGTCAGGCTTCGGATCTCGTCTTAATCATCCGCACCGACGACGGCATGCAGCATCTGCTACAAAGCAAGTTCAAGCTGGGAGCCGACGCTTCCGCCGCGGCCGGGCCGGTGGGACGCGACGCGCAGGCTTCCACCGACCTCACGTTGCGCGCCCAGGTGCTGACCTATTCGCGTTCGCGCGGATTGTTCCTCGGTGTCTCCTTGAGCGGCGGTGTCATTCGCCAGGACGACGGCGACACGCGCGCCTTCTATGGCGGCAAGGGCTGGACATTCTATTCCCTGCTCAAAGGAGAGGTCCCGGCCCCGCAGGATTCGCTGGTTCTGCTGAACACGGTTGAGAAGTACGCTCCCACGCGCAAGATTCGCGCGCAGGCTGCACCTGCACCTGTCGTGACATCGCCTGCGCCTGCGGCCACGCCAGTCGAAACGCCTACGACAAGCTCACCGGCCGATCCTGCTCAAGCGCCGGCAGCGACATCGGATTCGACGACCGACGAACCTACTGCCGCACCGGCCGCCGCAACCCCAAGTTCGACGACCGCGCCACCCGTCGCGGCAACGCCGGCTAGCAGCGGAACTCTCAATCCTTAAGAACAGCGGCGCACGGAGCGGTGGCTGCGGCCACCGCTTTTCTCTTGCGCAAGAAGCCGCACTCAGCAATCGGTTTGACCTGGTTTTTTCGCAGTGCTACCGTCAAACCGATACTCCTCATGCGCCACAGGTTGCAGTATGTTCCGGTCGCGTTGGTGGTGCGCCTGATCGGCGCCTTGCCGCGCCCGCTGGCCCGCGGATGGGGCATCTTGCTGGGCGGGGCGGTGTACCATCTGCACCGCCGATTGCGCCGGGTCGGAATGCGCAACCTCGAGTTGGCCTTCCCCGAGAAACCGCCGAAGGAACGCCGGCGGATTCTGCGCGGCGTCTACGTCTCGTTGGGACGCTTGCTCGCCGAAGCCTGCCTCTTCCCCAGCTACAGCAGGGAAAACGTTTCCCAGATTGCCGTGTACCAGGGCTTCGAAAATTTCGAAGCGGCCGAGAAGCGCGGCAAGGGTGTGCTCTTTCTCACTGGCCATTTTGGGGGATGGGAGATTGGTTCCTTCTTCCACTCGCTGCAAGGTCACCCCATGAAGATGGTGGTGCGGCCACTCGATAATCCTTACGTGGACGCCCTGGTTGCGCGCTATCGCGGCCTCCACGGCAATCAGATGCTTGGCAAAGATGAATTCGCCCGCGGCTTGCTGGCAGCCATGCACAAGAACGAAACCGTGGGCGTCCTGATGGACACCAACATGACCCCGCCGCAGGGGGTATTTGTGAACTTCTTCGGTATTCCGGCCTGCACCGCCAGCGGCGTGGCGCGGGTGGCGCTGCATACCGGGGCGGCAGTGGTTCCGGCGTTCACCATCTGGGACCCGGTGCTGCGCAAATACCGCGTGGAGTTCGACCGCGCGGTGGATTTGATACGTACAGGAGATCCTGAAGCCGATGCCGTTGCCAATACCGCACTCTTCAACAAGATCATGGAAGACCACGTGCGCCGCTATCCGGATCAGTGGCTCTGGGTGCATCGGCGATGGAAGACCAGGCCGCCAGGTGAGCCGCCGCTGTACTAGGCTGGCGATCGATCATTCCTCATCCTGCAGGGCCCATTCTTCGAATAGAAAACACTGGCCCGGTCTCCTGCGATGAACCTCCGGCTCATGCGATACTGGCCGAGGACAAGTGACAAGTCTGTTCCATTCAAGGGGTTTGCCTGCCGCTGTCGTGGCCATCGGGTTTGCGGTCATTGCCCGGACCCTGGGCGCCGTGACCGACGGCGGAGCGCTGATGGGCGTGCTGGTGGCGTTCGTTCTGATGCTCGCCGCCGGAGTGGCTGGCTTTGCTCCTCTGCTGACGGTATTCGTGATCACGGTGTTGGCCACCCGCTTGGGCTATGCGCGCAAACAACAGCTCGGGGTGGCCGAGCGTGGGCCCGGCCGCAGCGCGTCGCAGGTCCTCGCCAATCTTGGCGCAACCACTTTGTGCGCGCTGCCGGTGATCTGGTTTCCGCGGTTGACCGGAATACTGTTGACCGGAGCCATGGCGGCCCTGGCAGAAGCCGCTGCTGATACTGCTTCCAGCGAAATTGGACAGGCTACTGTCCGCGCCGCATACATGATCACGGACTTTCGCGAAGCTCCCATCGGCACGAATGGCGCAATCAGTGTCGTCGGAACTTTGGCCGGGGGCGTCGCGGCCTGCCTCGTGGCCTGGGTGAGCGCATTCTTCGCGGTTGTAAGCTGGAATTGGACGCCGCTGATTGCCCTGGCGGGAATTGCCGGCATGTTTTTCGACAGCATCCTGGGAGCCACGTGGGAAAACTCAGGCAAAATGGGCAACGATTCCGTCAACTTTGTGAGCACAGTGTTCGCCGCCGACCTGGCACTGACTGCGGCGGTGGTGATGGAGAAGGTAGGGAGATGAGCATCACTCGCACGGGTAGTGCGGGCCTTCAGGCCCGCTTCCCAGGCGCAGGAGAAACCGCTGAAGCCAGAAATTGCGCGGGCGTTCTTAACGCGGGCTGGCGACCTTCGACGATCCGAACAAGCCGTCAGTTGGCTTCGAGTACGTCCTTCGTGAATGGCACGCTCGCGCTCGAGCACGATAAAGTCACAGGACAGCTCGGGGGGACGGCCGCTACGTGGGCCGGGATACATCATGCGCGACTACCTGCCCGAAGGTCTGCCACCGCGCGGCAAAGTGCAGGGTGTAGTGACCGACGACGGCGGCTGGCCGCTGCCGCGCGCCACCGTCACTGTTCTCGATGCCGGCGGGAAAGTCTTGGGCAGCGCGCACTCCAGAAGAAACGGCAGTTACGAGATCGTGTTAGAGAAGCCCTGCAACAATTGCCTGCTGAAAGCCGAGCATATGGGGTTCGCAGCTCAGCAACGATCTGGCGTGAACTATAACGGTTCGAACTCTCTTTGGTTCGGATTTGCGTTAGAAAGAAGCAATTAGCAACTAGCAACCGGCATAATCGGATTTGTCATCACGAGCGCAGCGAGGGATTTGCGGTTCGTCACGCACAACTGCGATCTATCGCAAGCGCGCATCAAACGCGCCCATCCGGGGTTCTCTTTCTAGTTAAACACAATTCACGAAGCGATCGCTCCCTTCGGAGCATCGGATATTTTGCGGGCAATTATTTCGCGATGATCAAGTGGAAGACATTTGCGATAGGCTGTAGTCTGGCGCTGGCGCTGTTGTTGATCGCGCAGCACAAACCTTCCATGCCCGATCGCAATGTCTATCGCGCGGTTATCGATCTCACCCACGACCTGAACGACCATTCGCCCAACTGGGAAGGCAGCGAGCAGTCGCCGTTCCAGGCCAAGGAACTGGGCAACATCGAGCGCGACGGATACTACTCGCGCGTCTTCACCACCGAAGAGCATTACGGCACCCACCTCGACGCGCCCGCCCATTTCGCCAAGGGCATGTGGACGGTGGACCAGATTCCGGTCGAGCGGCTGGTGCGTCCCTTGGTGGTGCTCGACGTCCGCAGCAAAGCGAGAACCAATCCCGACTACGAAATCGGCGTGCAGGACGTTGCCGATTGGGAAAGCGCGCACGGAGAGATTCCCACCGGCGCTGTGGTTATGGCCTACACCGGCTGGGATGAGCGTTGGAACTCGCAGAAAGAGTTTCGCAATGTGGGAAGCGATCACCTGTCGCATTACCCCGGTTTTTCATTGGAGGCGGTGAAGTTCCTGGTGAAGACGCGCAGCGTGGTGGGGCTCGGCATTGACACCATGAGCGTGGACATCGGCGCAAGCACGACGTACCCCGTTCACCTGTTCACTTCGAAGCAGAGCGTTTACCATCTGGAAAATGTCGCCAACCTCGGACTAGTGCCCCCGTCCGGGGCGACGGTCGTCGTGGCGCCCATCAAGCTGGAAGGCGGCTCCGGTGGCCCGGCGCGGGTGATGGCGCTGGTGAAATAACGCGCTCTTCGCCTTCGCTCTTCGCTGAGACATAACTATTGTCATCCCTAGCGCTGCCTTCGTGTCGATTTTCATGGCAGGCCCACTCTGCCTATTTTTAGTCGGTTGTTGGCTTAACCCTCGCAACGACAAGAAGCGTGCCGCCAAAATGGGGCAACAACTCGAACATTTTTCTGCCCACGGTGAAGACAGGAGCAAAGTGCTTGTCCGCGGAACGTGGCTGAAAGCACGTATGTAATTCGCAGATAGAATATCCGTGCCGCTTTAACAGGCTGCTGAGATTCTGCTGGTTGAAGCTCATCACGTGTTCAGCGCCCTCCCGGAACTGGCCAACTGAATATCGGAGAAAGTTCGGCGCGCCAAACGCGTTGGGTGTCGTGATGACGATCTGGGTATCTCCGGTACAGAATCTCTTGATGCCATCCAACATCCGCCCGGGGTTGGACAGGTGCTCGATAATATCGCCCGCGATCACCACGTCGAATTTTCGTGTGATCGGCAGTTCGTCCAGCCGTTCGACATCTCCAGCGACAATATTGGTGAACACTCCGAGCTTGCGGTATTCGTCGATTACGATAACGCTGCGATCAACTCCTACGGTTTCCGACAGTCCGGTAAGTTTCCAATGCAGGCTCTGTTTTGCTGATCGGACTCGGTCGCCGGGGGCGAGATCGGTGAAGCCCACACATCCCAGGTGCAGCACACTGCGGCCTGATGCAAGCCTCAAAATGAACTCTTCTTTAGCCACGTACATCCTAGATCAACCTCGCACTTGTTAGCGAACCGCGGCCTCACCTCACATGCGCGCGATACAGCATGTAGCTGAAGCTCTCGCGCAGCGCGGCCATCCAGCGGGCGAAGGCCGTTTTGGGAACGGAGCCGGGACGCGGCGAGATGTACACCGTCACGCCCTCGCGCGCCATCATCTGCTTCGCCCGGTACAGGTGGTACGCGTCGCTGACCAAAAGGCCGCTGTGCATGCCGTTGGCATGCATGATCACGGCAACCCGCTGGGTGGACTCGTCGGTGTTATCGCCCTGAGTTTCGGCGATCAGATTTATATCAGGGATGCCGCGTCCTTCCAGGTAATCGCGGCCAACCTGGCCTTCACTGTAGTGAGGATCTTTGGCTGCGCCGCCAGTGGTGATGATGACCGGAGCCAATCCGCGCTGGAAAAGGTCGTAAGCGTGGTCCAGCCGCGCGCGATACACCGGCGAAGGATGGCCCACGTACTCCGCCGCGCCGAACACCACGATGGCATCCGCGGGATGGGGCTCATCCACCCCGCCCTCGCGCATGATTTGCCAACTGGTGTACAGCAGAAACCCCACCGCAACGATGGCGGCGAGGGCTACGATCCAGCGGGAGAGATGAGAGTTGGAGTTTAGTACCGCCGTGGCGCCTACTCCTGGCCGCCCAAAAGCTCGACAATCTGTTCTTCCGGAATGGCGCCGTGCCGCAGCAGGCGCCACGTGCCATCGTCGCTCGTGAGGTCGATGATGGTGGAAGGCATCTGGCGAGGGGATTGGCCGCCATCCACGATGATGGACAAGCAATCTCCCAACTGATCGCGCACCTGCAAGGCTGACGTGCACTCACTTTCGCCGCTCAGGTTGGCGGAGGTGGCCGTGATCGGCAGGCCTCCGGCGCGGATAATGGCAAGCGGAATTTCCGCGGCGGGTACTCGCAAGGCCACATTGCCGGTATTGGCGGTCACCTTGAGCGGCAATTTGGGGTCGGCCTTTACAATGATGGTCAGCGGCCCCGGCCAGAAGCGGCGGGCCAGCAGGTAGAAAATTTCCGGGACTGGCCACGCCAGCTCGGCGGCCTGGTCCACCGATTCGATCAGCAGCGAAAGGGGCTTATGCCGCGAGCGCGACTTGATCTCGTAAACCCGGTCAACCGCGTGCAGGTTAAAGGGATCCGCCGCCAGGCCGTAAAACGTGTCGGTCGGCATGCCCAACACCTCGCCGGCACGGATCTTCTCCGCCACATATGTCACCAGCGAGCTCTCCGGTTCCTGACTGCTGATTTTGACGATTTCGGGACGCACCCTGACCTCTTCTTTCAGTAGCTGGAGCTGATGGAGCGAAAACGTAACATATCGCCCCTTGCAACGACAACTGAGCAGATTATCACGTCGCGGCCACGGAGAGCGGTGATGGCCGGTGTAGGATAGACCCCGGTCCTCAGCGCCATGGCCATGCCCGTCAAAATGGACGACCGTTTACGCCGCATCCACAGCGGGCAGAATGCGCGCGTGAAGGAACTGCGCCGCGCTTTCGGTGAGGCCGCGCCCAATGCTGAAGGCGAGGTTGCGGTGGAAGGCATGCACATCGTCGAAGAGGCAATCCGCAGCGGATTGCGGCTCACCACCGTTTTCTTCAGCGAATCGGCGAAAGAACGCGCCCACAAGCTGCTGCCGCAACTGTCGTCACACACCGAGGCGCTGCTGCTGCCGGATGAAGTTTTTGCCAGTGCCGTACCCAGCGAGACTCCGCAAGGCGTGGCGGCTCTGGTGCGGGTGAAGTCGTTTGCGTTGGACGAAATGTTTGCTCCCGCGCCGGCATTGCTGGTGGCGATTGCCGGCCTGCAGGACCCAGGCAATCTGGGCACGATTGCGCGTTCGGCGGAAGCGTTTGGCGTGACGGGCCTGCTGCTTGGCGAGCGAACCGTGAGCCCCTGGAATTGGAAAGCGGTGCGGGCTTCCGCCGGCTCGTTGTTCCGATTGCCGGCACTGAAGGTCGAATTGGCGAAAGCGCTGCGCGAGATCAAGGCGCGCGGCGTGCGCGTACTGGCGACGTCCTCGCACAAAGGCACCGCGATTGCGGAGGTTGACCTGCGCGTGCCGGTGACCTTCATCGTCGGTAGCGAGGGTTTGGGCGTTCCCAAGGACGCGCTCGCGCAAGCCGATGAAGTCGTCGCCATTCCGCACTCCTCCAGAGTGGAATCGCTGAACGCGGGCATAGCCGCGTCGATTTTGCTGTACGAGGCGGCGCGGCAGAGAAAATTCCAATGATCGGACTCTTACTGCGCGGTATATCCGCCATCGATCACCAGGGTTGTTCCTGTGATGTAGGAAGCATGCTCACTGCATAGAAAGAGAACGGCTGCAGCAATCTCCCCCGGTTTACCTATGCGACCCAACGGATTGTAGGCAGCCACCTGTTCCAGGCTCCAGCCCAGCGACTTCCAGACTTCCAGTGCTAGCTCAGTAGCCACGCTGCCGCAGCACAGGGCATTGATGGTGATATTGTTCTTGGCGGCGGATAGCGCCGTCGATTTTGTCAGCCCGACAACACCCGCTTTCGCCGCCGAGTAAGGTGCGTTGATGGGAATGCCAACTACGGCGCCCGCAATGGATGACATGTTAACGATCGCCCCACCACCCGATTTCGCCATAGCCGGCAACTCATGTTGCATGCAAACAAACGTTCCGCGGAGATTGGTGCTTAGCATGTTGTCGAAGTCGGCAGTCGTCTGCTGCTCCAGGGGCGCAATGTGGTCGACTCCCGCATTATTGAAGGCGCAATCGAGGCGACCGAACTTCTGCAGGGCCACCTTCACCAGGTTCTCGACCTCCGCTTCGACTTGGACACCGGTGTGGACGAATATCGCGTCTCCGCCAGCCGCCTTTATGCTTTCAACCACGCGCTCTCCCTCAGCGTCCCGCCGGCCGGCGATGACGACCCTGGCGCTGTACCGGGCAAACATCACTGCGGTTGCCTCGCCAATGCCCGATGTAGCACCCGTTATCAACGCAACCTTCCCGTGAAAATCAATCATGGGTCTCCTTTGTGCAGGTTTCAACCTGCGAATTATGGCGGATTGTGGACACAGATTCAAATGGCCGATCCGGCTGGCTGACCGTGGAGCCGAGGCATGAAACGAGTAGCTGAGGCGCATAATTAAAGAGAACTGGGGCCGATGGAGTTCGCGCCTCCGTGGTGAATCAAAGTCTTGAGTCTATTTCAGAACAATCCGCCCTCTGACGATGCCGTTGACAAATCGCGGCCGCTGGCCGATCGCATGCGTCCGCGCAGCCTGGATGAGTTTGTCGGACAGGAGCACATTCTCGCGCCCGGCAAGCCGCTGCGGGTACAGATCGAGCGCGACGACACCGGCTCGCTCCTCTTCTGGGGTCCACCGGGGGTCGGCAAAACCACGCTCGCCAAGATCATCGCGCGCATGACCCACGCCGAGTTCGTCGAATTTTCCGCTGTGCTGACCGGCATCAAGGAAATCAAGCAGGTCATGGCCGACGCGGAACGGGCGCGCCAGTACGGCACGCGGACCATCGTCTTCGTGGACGAAGTACACCGCTTCAACAAAGCGCAGCAGGATGCCTTTTTGCCGTACGTCGAAAAGGGCAGCATCCGCCTGATCGGCGCCACTACCGAGAACCCATCGTTTGAAGTGATTTCGGCTCTGCTGTCGCGCTGCCGCGTTTACGTGTTGAAGCCGTTGTCGGAGGAGCAGATCGTGCTCTTACTGCGGCGCTCGCTTGAGGACACTGAGCGCGGTTTGGGCGAGGCGCACCTTGAAGCGGACGACGACGTCCTTCGCAAGATCGCGGCCTACTCCAGTGGAGACGCCCGCAGCGCCTACAACGTGCTGGAGGTTGCAGCCACGCTGGCGGCCGAGCAGCAGAAGAAGGGCGAAAGGCCTCGCATCACCGACTCCATTGTCACCGATGCGCTGCAGAAGCGTGTGTTGATGTACGACAAGGCCGGCGAAGAGCATTACAACCTGATCTCCGCGCTGCACAAAAGTGTGCGCAATAGCGATCCCGATGCGGCGCTCTATTGGCTGGCGCGGATGCTGGAGGCCGGCGAAGACCGGCTATACGTGGCCCGGCGCGTGGTGCGGATGGCGGTTGAGGACATCGGGCTGGCCGATCCTAATGCCCTTGGCGTCACCTTGGCCGCTCGCGATGCCTTCGACTTTCTCGGCATGCCGGAAGGCGATCTGGCACTGGCCCAGGCGGTCGTGTATCTGTGCGCTGCTCCCAAGTCCAACGCAGTGTACATGGCGTATGGCGCGGTGCAGGAGGACGTCGAGCGCACCGCGCAGGAGCCGGTGCCGCTGCATCTACGCAACGCGCCCACGGGGCTGATGAAGGCCTTGGATTACGGTAAGGGATATCAGTATGCACACGACCTGGAGTCGAAAGTCGCCGACATGCAGTGCCTGCCCGACGGCTTGAAGGATCGCAAGTATTACCATCCCACCGATGAGGGCATCGAGAAGCGGATCAAGGCGCGGCTGGAAGAAATCCGGCAGGCGAGGGCCAGTTCACCACAACGGCACAGAGACACAGAGAGAAAGAAATCTTAAGACCATCCACCACAGAGACACAAAGACACAGAGGGAACGAAACATCAAAGACTTCTCTGTGCCGCTGTGTCTCTGTGGTTCATTGTCTCTTGATGTGCTCCTTCAAGATGCACTTGTCCATGACGACGAAGATGCCCGCCTGGCGCGCCTTTTCCGCCGCTTCCCGATGCACCACGCCTTCCTGCATCCAGATCACCGGCGCCTTGATCTGGATGGCCTGCTCGACCACTTCGGGCACGGCCTCCGAGCGGCGGAAGACATCCACGATATCGATCTTCTCCGGCACCTCGAGCAAGGAGGCGTACGCCTTCTCTCCCTCCCACTGCGTGATGTTGGGATTGACCGGAATGATGCGGTACCCCTGTGACTGCATGTAGTGCGAGACGCCATAGCTTGGCCGGATGGGAGTGTTGGTCAGTCCTACGACAGCGATGATCTTAGCGGATTTGAGCAGTTTCGTGATGCGTTCGGCTTCGCTTGCGGGCACGTCCAGCTCCTGAACATGCGATTGTAACGTGCCCGGCCCCGCTCGTAGTGACTAGCGCTTGCTCTTGAGCTTTGTGGTCAGCCGGCGATGCGGGCTTGGCGAACCCGCCAGGAAGCCTGACAGATGCTCGACCTCAATCACCACGCGATCGAGGTCGTCGAGCAGCGGCTTCAACAGGTGGGTCACGCCCCCGGAGCGGTATTCATTCACCAGCGAGCGGTAATACCAAATAATTCTCGTCTTGGGAGCGGAAAAGCGCGCGAAGGCCAGGTCTCCGTTGTAGCGCAGGTCGCGTAGCACGGCGCGCACGTTGTACAACTTGTCGGCCGCGGATACGAATCGGGTTTCGGCATCCTCATGGCGCACCCGGCGCAGGTAGCGGAATTTGCGCTGCTCCCAACCCTCCTTCTTCTTCGGATCTTCGACGTACGAGTCGGTGCAGCCGTCCACGATCTTGGCCACACGCGGTCCGAAGATTTGCTCGATGATCTTCAACATGGGACGCCCGCCCTGGTCTTCGACCGCGTCGTGCAGCAGCGCCGCAATGGCCATCTCCTCGTCGCCGCCGTAGTCGAGCACGATGGAGGCCACGCCCAGCAAATGCGAGATGTAAGGAATACCGCTCTTCTTGCGGTCCTGATCGCGATGCACTTGGGCCGCGAAGAGCAGAGCGTGGTCGAAGCGGGTGGAGAGTGGAACGAACTTGCGGTCGAACGAGCGTAATTGTTTGCGTCTCATAGGCAGAATCGCAATTGCTGCCTAATCAGAATAGCGGAAAAGGGGAGGAGCAACGAGCAATTAGCAACCACTATGTCATACCACAATAGAGATGTCCCCTGGTTACCGTACGGGAGAGAAGGCTGGCGTCTTCATCTGCTGGCAGCTTTGTCTCCAAGGATGATACCTGGCCGGAGGACGAGAAGGCGTGGCTGCCGAGCCAGCGGTGTCGGGGGCAGGGAAGCGGGCGAAAAGTTGCCGATTGCTATCCTGCTATTGCGGGCTCGCCGAGGGAGTCCGCTCGCCGAGATGTGCCGCGTCCGACGCCGACTCCACAGCACTGCTTTGTTCCAGCAACAGGCCATTATAAGAAGAGGCGCCCAGCAGGCGGCCCCGGTAATTCAGAGCGTTGCGAATCGAGACTCCGGCATCGGGGGTGCGCTGCCAGTTTTGTCCGCCATCTTTGCTCTCGAAAACACCATGGGCGAAAAGCGCGGTGGCCAGCAGCCGCTGCCCGGCTGCGTCATAGCGCACGGAAAGCACATCGCGCGGCGGGAGACCGGCGAGAAGGTGCGCCCAGGTCTTTCCGCCATCGGTCGAGTGCAGCGCGCCTTCGCGCGTTCCCAGCCACAGCGAACCGTCGGGAACAACCGTCAGGTTGTACAGTCCAGTGACGTACTGAGGATAGGAGATCTCTGTCCAGGATGCGCCCTCATCCTTGGAAAGGAAGATATGCTTAGGGCTGACCAGCGTGACGCTACCGTCGGCGAAATGGTTCACCACGATGAAATCGCTCGCGCCCTCCACCGGCTCGCCATACCACTTGCGCCCCTGATCGACGCTCACGAAGAGTCCCTGATCAGTGGCGGCATACCATGCTTTGTCGGTGAACTCGAGGGAGCGCACCCGCGGCGCTTTGGCAGGAGCGATCACGGCCTCAAGCGGAGCCTTGGGCGCGTGAGTCACCGGCAAGCGTTTTGAGCTAGCGGTCGCAGTCGAGTGAGCGGCCTTGGAGCGACTGAGCGCGGGCGCCGCGGCCTGCTCGCTTTCCGGCGGGCGCTTGCCGAGAATCATGGCTGTTGGCAGCCACGTGCCCTTTAACGAAGGCAGATAAAAGATCCCATGATTAGTGCCGGCGAAGATCACGCCGCTGTCCGCCTGTTGCAGGCTCAGAATGTCGCGCTCGTCTAGTCCGCGGTTCGACTGGCGCCAGCTCTGCCCGCCGTCATCGGAGAGGAAGAACCCGCCGCGGTCTTTATCGTTGACCACTCCCACGTACAGCCGGTTGGGATCCTTGCGATCGATCACGACACCACCGACCACACGATGGGAAAACCCGCGGTTCGAGCTGGTGTAATGGTCAAAGCCATCGTCGCTGGCCAACACGCCGCCGCGATCGGTGGCCAACAGCACGCGATCAGGCTGACGCGGATCGATGAGTACGTCGTTAACAATCACGTCCGGCGCCGAGTAGAGTTCCCATGTGTTGCCGCCGTCAAAGGTCTTCCACAGGCCGCCGGTGGTGCCGGCATAGAGGATCGCAGGCCGCTTGGGATCCTGCTTTAAAACCCGGGTGCGGATCGCCGAGTGAGGTATGCCTTTGATGCGGGTAAAAAGATTACCGGCATTGGCGCTCTTGTAAATTCCCGAACAGGCGCTGACGTAAACCATAGTGGGCCGATTCGGATCGATAATGATGCTGAAAACGTCAGAATCCAGGAGCATTCCCTGCTGGATACTGTGCCAGCTTTGGCCACCATCTTCGGTTTTCCACGGCAGGTGGAAAGTGCCGGCATAGATCGTGTCGGGGTTCAGCGGATCGATGGCCACCGACTCAATGTTCTTGATCTCGGCGTGGTTCGCGGGGGAAATGCGGGTCCAGGTGGAGCCGCCGTCGGGCGAACGGAAGACCCCGTCGATGGCGCCAATCACCAGGGTGTTGTGATCGCTGGGCGCCATGGCCAGAGCCCGGACGGACTTGCCGTGCACCATCGGCAACGCGCGCCAGGTGCGCCCGCCGTCGTCGGAACGGAAGACGTCGCCTTCCTCCTGGTTGTACAGGCTCCATCCTGCGACGTAAATCGTAGCCGTGTGGGTGGGATCGAAGATGACATGATCCAGAACATAATCATCGCCGGCGCCGAGGTGCGCGAATGGGGCCCAGGAGTTTCCGCCGTCCTGCGAGACAAATAATTGCCCCGCGCTGGTGCCCAGCAGGATGTGGTTGGGATCGGCCGGGTCGTAGGCCAAACTGCGCACGTCGCCACCTTCGGGCCCGATCAGACGCCAGTCCGATGCATAGGACCCGACGCTGAACAGCACGGCAACGCAGAAAAGGAGCTTCACCAGGGACAAGACAATCTTACGCATAACAGGGGCAGACACCGAAAGAGCCATTTGTTAAATCATAACCCGGAGTGAGCGGCTTGGGTAGCTGCAAAAGCTGCCGGGTATCCGCACGGTAAAGTTCGCAGTCGAAAGTTTACCGCACCTGTGCGGACTCGCGAAAACTTCCCGCCAATTTACTTAGATGCGGGCATGGCGAGCGACGCACCCCGGAAGATCCGGACCGGTGGTGGTCCGAACGGCGAATTTACCACGGACCGGCACACCGAGGAACACGGATTCCGTGAAGCCGTGGTGAACTCGACCCGCAGCGCGAAGCGGAGCACCCACACATCACCGGAAGAAACGGCTTCGTCCCTCAATTAAAAAGCCGGTGAGAGCGTTGCGCTCTCACCGGTGTTAGAGTTCCAGCCAAACTCGCTTACTGGTCTGGCTTCTCTGCTGCCTTCTTGTGATGGTGCATCGGAGCCGCCGTCTTCGGTTTCGGATAGGCGTTCTCGCTCGGCGTCACCACAGACTCGTCAACCGGCGTTGTCCCTTGCAGTAACGGGGCAGTGGCGGTGTCCGCGCCCTGCGGTACCCAGAAGATATCCGCGTCGTGGTCCTTGCCCGTGCCCTTGCGCACCTCGATACGGCTGGGGTCGATGCCCTGTTGCTGTACCAGGTAAGCCTTGGCGTTTACCGCACGCTGCGCAGCCAGATCCATCCTCTGTTTCTTCTTGCCTGTACCCACGGTTGGCTGCGGTTCGCCATCGGCGTACCCGACGATGACCAGCTTCGCATTGGGTTCGTTCTTCAACGCGGAGGCGTCGTCGTCCAGGATGCCCTTGGCTTCATTGTCAACGCGCCACGGAATGTACTTCTGTTTCGGACGCGGTATGAACTGAATCGGCGTACGCGCACTCACCTGCGGGGCCGCAGGCACACCCTCGACCGTGACCGAGGCGGTGCAGTTTGCGGTCAGTCCGCGCGAATCCGTCGCCGTGACGGTGACGGTGATCGTCCCCGCTGGTGCGCCGGTAGTGTCCAGAGTCGCGCTCGTGCCGGTTCCGCTAACCGTTCCGGCCGTAGTCGTGTAGGAGTAGCTGGAGATCGTTACCCCTGCATCCTGACTGGTCGCTGTCGCCGTGATGGTGGACGGACCACCCGCCGTTACCGTAGTCGGGTTGACCGAGCAGCTCACCTGCGGCGGATTCATCGGCTTCGCCTTGACGGTGAAGGGCGCGGCGCAAGTCGCCGAGTTCATCTTCCTCATCCTGGCATCGGTGAGTGTCGCGTTGGCGGTGTGAGGACCTGCGGATGCGCCCGTGGTGTCAATGTGGGCCGACTGCGCATTCGCCGTATCGATTTTGCCACCGTCGGTTGTCCAGGCATACGTGATGGTGTGCTTGGGATTGAAGTTCGCTCCCGTTGCCGTAACCGTTACCGGCTCGCCTTCCGTCACTTCGGTAGGCTGGGCCGAGCAGGTCGCAGCCAACGCCGGGGTGTAGTAGTTGCCCAGGTTCACAACCACGCCTGCCGCCAGGCGGATGCTGTTCAACTGGCTACTACCACCGAGAGATGGCACTTTAACGTGATAGTTACTATAAATGTAATCCACCTGCGCCACGCGGATCGCGAAATTGTGAGTTACGTTCAAGTCGAAACCGCCGCCCCCGCCCACTGCGGCATTCCACTCAGACTTGCTCTGTGACGGACTGATGTGGGAGACCCCCACAAAAACCCGGACAAACGGGGAAAACGTGTCGGTATGAAACTTGTACTGCAATCCTCCCAACAGGTAACCCGCGTTGGCCTGGTCACCCCAATGGCCGCTCACGTCGCCGAGTACGCCCAAGTTGTGCGCAGCGGGAAGGTAATACACGTTCGAAAAGTCAAAGCCTTTCGCAATATCTTGGACTTTGAAACCAAAGTCTGCGTTGGCACCCGGGTGTAACCATGAGTAACCGCCAAAGATTTCGTCTTTGGGCTGAATATCAGTTTGCGCTGTAGCAAGGACGCCCAATAGACACAGCGCGAACGCCAGCGCAATCGATGTCGCAATAAAACGTGTCGGGACTACTCCAATACGAGAAGACATTCGTAATCCTCCGGACCTCTAGCAGTACCGTAAGCAAACTGGCTTAGGTTGAATTCAATTTCAATTGTCTTAGTACAAGTGCAGGCAGTCATCCTGCTCGCAACCGCAACTGATTGTACAGCAACACCGAAGATTAACAAAGCCCCTCTTATCGTTGCCTGTTTATTCTGGGGGAGATGTTTACTGACTTTGTACCCTCGGAACCATCCGGCTAACCCGTCCAACTGCACCGTTCTGACCTCCGGAACTCGGGTATGGAGTCGTTTCCCAGGCCACTAGACGGTGCGCGCCTCTCGGCCCGGCGGACGGCTTCGGCAGCGGTCCAGACCCGTACAGACACGGGCCGGGCGGCGCGCGGGATTGCCATTTCCCAGCCCTAGTGACCAGCATTGCCGACGGTTACTAGATCCCCAACCACTGCTTTGGTGTCAATGTTTTTGGCCTGGCCTCCGAAACAAACTGGCCAGAGACCATTCCCCGTACCGATTCGGGAATCGCCATTAAGACCAGTATAGATTAGACAACAGGGCCCGCATCTTTGGCCCAGCAGAATCCCGGGCCAGCACCGACGTGCATTTGCTAGCGATTTTGGCAACCGCCTCAGCGTCCGGCTTGAGTCTCCTGGAATCCCCGCTGCCAAACTGCACGGTTCGAGCAAAAGTGGCTCGAAAGATGTTACTTTGGTTGGCAGTCGGTCGTGAGCGCGCTGCTTCCCGGCTAGAGCGGGCCGGTTCGCGTTTCGACCTAGGGCCGCTGGTTCGCATCTAAGCTTGTGTTTTGTCGGCGGGCTGTAAGTTGGTCATTCGAGTTGCAAGAGGCACCTGTTCCCCATGCTGCGTGAAAAGATCTTGATTGTAGAGGACGAGGAAAACGAGCGCACCGGTATGGCGGAACTGCTCCGCGCCTGGGGCTATGACACCGCAACCGCCGTGGATGGGGTTGAAGGTCTGGAAAAGGTCGGGTCGTGGAATCCGCAAATCGTGATCACCGACTTGAAAATGCCGCGCATGGATGGCATGGAGCTGCTGCAGCAAATCGCGGTTCAGCCGCAAGCCGTCGCCGTCATCCTGCTCACCGCTCAAGGTAGCGTGGATGCCGCAGTCAACGCGATGAAGATCGGCGCCTTCGACTTTATCGAGAAGCCGGTGAATCCCACCCGCCTGCGCAACATTCTGCAGAATGCTTCGCGCATTCAAGGCACCGAGCGCGAACTGGAAGCCAGCCGCCGCAAGCTGCGAGACGTCGGCGTACTGGGCTCGCTGGTCGGCCCCTCCAAGAAGATGCAGGAAGTGTTCCGCTTAATCGAGATGGTGGCGCCCAGCACGGCGTCGGTGCTGATCACCGGCGAGAGCGGTACCGGTAAGGAACTGGTGGCACGCACCATCCACTCGCTCAGCCATCGCAAGCCCAAACCGTTTGTCGCCATCAACTGCGCCGCCATTCCCGAAACGCTGATCGAGAGCGAAATTTTTGGGTATGAAAAGGGCGCCTTCACGGGTGCGCTGGAACGCCGCACCGGCTGCTTCGAATTGGCGGAAGGCGGCTCGTTGCTGCTCGACGAGATCGGCGAGATGCCGATTGCCACCCAGGCCAAATTGTTGCGGGTGCTGGAAGACCGCAAGCTGCGCCGCCTGGGCAGCAAGAGCGAGACCTCCGTCGACGTGCGCGTCCTGGCCGCCACCAACCAGCCTCCGGAAGAAGCGGTTGCGCGCGGCAGTTTGCGCAACGATCTCTATTATCGTTTGAACGTCTTCAACATTCACTTGCCGCCACTGCGCGAGCACAAGGACGATCTGCCCGATCTGGTGCAGTCGTTGCTCGCCGACATGAACGAAAAGCACAACCGCACCGTTGCCGCCGTCAGTGATGCCGTGACCAACGCTTTCCAGGCGCATGCCTGGCCAGGCAATGTTCGCGAATTGCGCAACACCCTCGAGCGGGCCGTCATCGTGTGCGACGGCGCGCTGATCGAGCCCCGGCACTTGCCCCCGGGGTTCGGCCACGTGGCCCCGCGCGCCCCCGTGCAGGAGGCCAATGCCGTACGTCTCGGCGTCGGCACCACCGTGGACGAAGCCGAGCGCCTGCTCATCCTGAAAACTCTGGAAGCTACCAATAACAATAAGACGCGCGCTGCCGACATCCTCGGCATCAGCCTGAAAACTCTGCACAATAAGTTGAAGGAATACGGAGCCCATGGCGCCAGCGAGGCCGCGGAGGCGGCAAGCTGAGAAGAAGCCGTTAGCCGTTAGCACTTAGCATTTAGCATTTCGCTTTTCGCTTTTCGCTATTCGCTAGAGGGCCAACTGCTAATTGCCAATTGCTAACCCCGCCTTTACAATAATCATGCTTCCTGATGGCGAGCTGAATGTCTGGCTCGCATCCACTTGCCGAAGTGGCGGAATTGGCAGACGCGCATGGTTCAGGTCCATGTACCCGCAAGGGTGTGGGGGTTCGAGTCCCTTCTTCGGCACCAACTTTTTCTCACCGACTTATGAATTTACGCCAACTCATTGAAGGGGCCCGCACCCTCGGTGGGCACAAAACGAAGAGACAGGCTGTCACGGCGGCGACTCGCGGAATACGTTCAGAGGCGCAAGCAGATAGGCATTATGAAATTGTTCGGCACGATTGACTATGATCCTGCCTACGATTACAAGGCGGAACGGTGGCGTAAACGTGTGTCATGGCGTTCCTGATCTGCTCCGTTGTCGCTCGTATCTACACCAAGGCGCGCGTTGCCGATATCGCAGATTTCTCCATCGCCGGAGCATACTGAATCGCCAGCAGCGTTTCGTCATCGGCGCGCTCCATTGCTCCACGGAAGGCCGCCAGCCGCTGTTTGCAGGCCTGCACCAGCTTCGCAGGGCAGCACGCCGGATGCTGTTCCGCAACAAGCTTCCGCAAGGCTTCGACGCCGTATTCCTCGCCATCGGCATTGCTGGCCTCGCTGACTCCGTCGGTGTACAGAACGACGGTGTCGCCGGGCGACATGACGGCCCTCAGCACCTCCACTCCTTCGTCGGAGAAAAATCCCAGCGGCTTGCAGTTACTCTCGAACGTGGTTACCCCAGATTTGCTGGCCAGCAAAACCGGCAGGTGACCGGCATTGGCCAGCTCCAGTTCACCCAGGTTGGAGGTCCGTCCAAACGCCAGGGTGGCGTATTGGTTGGGCAGGGCGCTCTCGTGGAACAGGCGATTGGCGCGCATCACCAACTCTTCAACCGACAGGCGCAGCGGTATCAGCGAACGGAACACCGCCCGTAGGTTTGAGGCCAACATGGCGGCTGCCACACCCTTGCCGGAAACATCGGCCATGATGAAGTTGAGGTGGCCGTTGTCCTTGATCACGTCGCAATAATCACCGCTCACCATGCCGGCGGGCTGATAGTGATAGGAAATCTCCCAGCCTGCGATGGCGAGATCCGCCGGCGGCAGCAATCCTTTCTGGATCTGCGCGGCCAGCTCGAGGTCGTACTCCAGCGCGCGCTGCTGCTTAGGCGTGAGGCACTCCAGGCAGACCCGAGCCAGCGGGTTTTCCATCAGCACTTCGCTGGGAACCACGCCCGCGCACACTTCGCACACCCCGAAGGCGCCGTGCTCAATGCGATGCAGGGCGCTGTCCACTTCCGCCAGCAGGCGAAGCATCTGTTCGCTCTCGTGGTCGGCGAGCACATTGCTCAGCCGCTCGCGCCCGGCCAGCAACTGCTCGCGGACGCTGTTCACGTAAGTCGTTTCTCCAGTCGCCATGGCTAACCACCTTATACCGTTTAGAGGGTTATGAATAACCGCTGGATGCAGTCTTTTTTCGCCTGAAAGTTACCTTAGGCTTTGATTCCTGCGGGCGTCACCCCGCATCTTGCGCTCAAAGCGAATTCGATTTTCGCTGATTAGCGGCGCTGCGCGCCCAAATCAGTTGCCGGGCGTGCAAGTCTCCGCTATATGTTTGACGCTCTTTACTTCAATAATCGGCTGCACTACCGCTGCGGATGCAGCGCCCTGGGGGGTGGTGTCCAGGGTCCGCACCCCGGGCTTACCGGTGATTTCGACCTGGTGGCCGATATGGTGGCTGAGCTTGGAAGCGCCGCCTACCAGGTGATGGATCGTGTTCGTGCTGTCGATGAGCGTGTATTGACCCTCAGAGCGCTGTAGGCACCCTTCAATCGTCTCCAGGTCGGACGCCTTGCCGCTCGTCTTGGCCGCATCTTGCGCCTGCAACCAAACGGCAGAAACCATCAGCACCAGAGTCAGCATCAATGTCTTGCGCACAAAGCCCTCCTTGCGGCTTCTTGCCGCCTTTTTTATTGCAATAAACGTTCCACCACGTTGTAACTCTCGGCCAGCGCCGCATCCAACGCGGCAGGATCTTTGCCGCCGGCCTCGGCCATATCAGGCCGCCCGCCGCCCGACCCGCCGACCTTCTTCGCAACTTCCGCAATGATTTTTCCCGCCTGCACGCGCGATGTCAGGTCCTTGGTCACGCCGACGATCAGCGCTACCTTACCGTCGCTGACCGAGCCGAGCACGACCACGCCCGAGCCCAGTTTGTTGCGCAGGTTGTCGATCAGCACCCGCAGTTGCGCACGTTCCAGATTGTCGGCCCGCGTGGTCAGGACCTTGATGCCCTTCACCTCGCGCACGTTCTCCGCCGCCGACTGGACTGAGGTGGAAGCCGATTTCATGCGCACCTGGTCGAGTTCCCGCTTCAGACGTTTGATTTCTTCATCACGCTTTTCGAAAGCGTGCCTGAGAGCACTGCTGAGTTCGACAGCCTCAGCAACGGCGCTTTCGGCGTTTTCCATTTCCTTGTGAGCAGCGGCCACCGCACGATTGGCATCCTCCATCTTCTTCTGCTCAGCGGCTACCGCCCGGTTAGCGTCGTCCATTCTCTTCTGCTCAGCGCCTACCAGTTGAACCGCCAGTTTGTCCCTCTTCTGCGCGATCCCTATCAATCGAGCTGCTTCCTGCTCCAGCTGATGATCTCTGCGGAAGTGGCGCAGTGAGCCTTCGCCGGTCACGGCTTCCAGCCGCCGCACGCCGCTGGAGACGCTGCCTTCTTTCAGAATCTTGATCAGGCCGACCTCGCCGGTCGCCGAGGTGTGCGTGCCGCCGCACAGCTCGGTCGAGAAATCGCCAATGCGGATGACGCGCACGCGATCGCCGTACTTTTCGCCGAACAGCGCCATCGCCTTGTATTCGTTGACGGCGACATCGATGGGCACGTCCTCGATCACCTCGACGCGGTCGTTGCGCAGCACCTCCCGATTGGCGAGGTCTTCGATGTCCTGCAACTCTTCGTCGTCGAGCGAGGCGAAGTGCGAGAAGTCGAAGCGCAAATGCGCAGGATCGACCAGCGAACCCGCCTGCTTCACGTGCTTGCCCAGCACCTCGCGCAGCGCAGCATGCAGCAGATGCGTGCCAGTATGGTTGCGCATGGTGGCGCGGCGGACCTCGTCGTTGACCATCGCGTCCACTTTGTCGCCAACGTGGATGGGCTGCTTGGCGATGACGCGATGCGCGCGCACTCCCTGCACGGGATAGGTGACGCCTTCAACTTCGGCAACGATGGTGTTGTGGTCTTCGCCGTAGAGCCAGCCCACATCGCCGACCTGCCCGCCTGCATCGGCGTAGAACGGCGTGTGGTCGAGCACAATCTCGCCGCGCTCGCCGGGCTTCAGTTCCTGCGCGCCAACTCCGGTGCCATCATGCGGCTTGATGATGGCCAGCACCTCCGCACCCGTGGAGAGTGTCTTGTGATAGCCCTCGAACTCGGTGCGAGGCAGCGACTGGTACAGCGGAGAGGCCGTGGCCTTCGCACCACCCTTCCAGGATGCCTGCGCCCGCTTGCGCTGCTCCTCCATGGAGGCGGCGAAGCCAGCCGCGTCGAAAAGAATGCCAGTGTCGCGACACGCATCTTCAATGAAGTCGCGCGGCAAACCGAAAGTGTCGTAAAGCTTAAATGCCTTTTCGCCGGAAAGAGTTGCCGGGTGCTGAGTCCATCTAAGTAGGCTCGCAAAGGAAGCGACAGCCTCGGGTAGCCTGTCCCAGGAACCAATCCGCAATTGGAGGTTGAGCTCCTCATATTCATTGCGTTCAGCCTCGGTCAACGAAGCACGCTGCACAAGTTCCGGCCAGAAGCTTTCCCAAGCTTCGAGTACCGAGGCAACGATGGCCGAGTCAAGCTGCTTCAACCCCACATCCAGCGTGCGCGCGAATCGAGTCTCTTCTCCCCTGACCGTCTCCGTTATGCGGCCTGCATTCTCGACGAGTTCGGGATACGCGTCCTTCATCCGATCGCGAACTGCAAACACCATTTCGTAAAGAAACGGTTTTTTCTGTCCCAGCAAACGTCCATGCCGAATCGCGCGGCGGATGATTTTGCGCAATACGTACCCACGGCCTTCATTCGATGGCAACACGCCATCCGAGATGAGGAACGTCGATGCGCGCGCGTGGTCAGCGATGACCCGCAGCGACGCCGCCTGGTCGTATATTTGCTCAATGTCCTCGCGCATTTTCTCCTGATGGAGCGAAACACCGGTCAATTCCGCCGCGCGCTTAATCAGCGGCACAAACAAATCCGTGTCGTAGTTCGAGATCACGCCCTGCATCACCGCCGTGACGCGCTCCAGGCCTGCGCCAGTGTCAATCGAGGGCTTAGGCAGCGGCCTCATCGTGCCATCCGGCTGCTTGTCGAACTGCATGAATACCAGGTTCCAGATTTCGACGTAGCGCCCGCACTCGCAGCCGAACGGGCAGTCGGCGTGTCCGGCGTCGCTGGCGGCCGAACCCATGTCATAGTGAATCTCGCTGCACGGGCCGCAGGGGCCGGTGTCGCCCATCATCCAGAAGTTGTCCTTCATGCCGAACTCGTAAATGCGCTCGGGCGCGACGCCGGTTGCGATCCAGTGCTCATAGGCCTCGTCATCGCGCGCAATGCCCTGCTCGCCCTTGAAGATCGTCGCGAACAGCTTGTCCTTCGGGATGCCGAACCACTCCGGCGAGGTGACTAGCTCCCACGCAAAGGCGATGGCGTCCTTCTTGAAGTAGTCGCCGAAGCTGAAATTTCCCAGCATCTCGAAGAAGGTGTGGTGACGATTGGTGAAGCCGACGTTCTCCAGGTCGTTGTGCTTGCCGCCCGCGCGCACGCATTTCTGCGACGAGGTGGCCCGCGCGTAGTCGCGCTTCTCGATGCCGAGGAAGACGTCCTTGAACTGGTTCATGCCGGCGTTGGTGAACAGCAGCGTGGGATCGTTGGCCGGCACCAGCGACGACGAGCGCACGATCTTGTGCCCGTGCTGCTCAAAATAGCGCAGGAACATGGACCGAACGTCGGAACCGGAAAGCTTGCGCGCGGGCATAGGGAATGAGGAAATTCTAACAGCAGTGTGAGGTCAGCAGTGAACGTCTACTAACCACGACTGTCATCCTGAACGGAGGTGGCGCCGGGTTTGCGCCGCCGGAGCCGAAGTGCCTGCCCCGAGCGCAGCCGAGGGGATCTGCGGTTACTCGCCATGGCCGCGAACAATGTCCTTCAGTGCGATTGGCTTGCCCCAGTCCTCCGACAAGTCCTGCCAGGTCGGATTCTCCGATTCAATAAGCTGAATTTTCTTTTCCCTTCGCCAGCCCTTGAGCTGTTTCTCGCGCGCGATCGCGTCGCGAATATCGCCGAAGATGTGGTACCAGACGAGTCGGTCGATGTGATACCGCGAGGTAAAGCCTGCGAAAGCGTGTTCTCTGTGTTGACGCATCCGTCTCTCAAGATTGTTGGTGACTCCGACGTAGAACTGATGCGACCGGCTGGCGAGAATGTAGGTCGCGTATCGGTGTTCTCTCACATCCTCATCGTTTCACTCACGCTCTGTTCCATCTGTGCGCCAGGTCACAGGTCAGTGGAACCGCAGATCCTTCGACTCCGGCGGCGCAAACCCGGCGCCGCCTGCGCTCAGGATGACAAAATCAAGGGTTTGACGCCAAACATGTACGACTTAATGCGGAGAGCTGACTGCTGAGTGCTGCAACTGACTGCTGGCAACTGGCTACTGGTTACTGACAACCGCCCCAGTGCCGTCCTTGCCAATTGACCCTGGCCGCCATCCATCCCATAATCTCTGTGTTTGAGGAATTCTGCGGCTCACAAGGTGGCCCATGGTGCAGAAAAAAAGTAAGAAGGCTGGCCGTCCGTTTCAGACCGCTGGCGCAAAGTTAGACGATGTCCTGGGCGATGCGTCGAAACGCATCGAAGAGGAAACCAAGACGCTCATCGCCTACATCAACAATGAACTGGTGCCCGCCATCCGCGAGCACTCCAGCAACGGGATGCGCATTGCCAGCGAAAAGCTGAAGCAGGCGGCCGACATGATGGACGCCGGCAAGAAGAGAAAGGGCTGACCACGCGCGTCCCGTCTCTCATCTTCGTGGGCACGGCGCTGCTGCTGCTCTCGGCCTGCGGCGGGCATAAGACCGCTCGCGCTCATCCTGTTCCTCCTCCGCCGACGGTCAGTCCGTCCGAACCTGCGCCGCCTGCCAGCACCGAAGCCAACGCCAAGCCAGCGCCGGTTCCGCGTGGCGCGAAACCCATCTACGTGGAAACCGGATTGGCCAGTTGGTACGGGCCTCCGTATCACCACCACCGCGGCGCCAACGGCGAGACTTACGACCAGAACAGCCTGACCGCAGCACACCGCACGTTGCCGATGAACTCGGTGGTGCGCGTGACCAACCAAACCACCGGACATGCGGTGGTGGTGCGTATCACCGATCGCGGGCCGTTCGTCGAAGACCGCATTATCGACCTGTCGCTGGCGGCGGCGAAGGCAGTGGATGTTTGGCGGCCGGGCACCGCGGAAGTGAAAGTCGAGGTCCTATCCGCGCCGGCGCCGATTGCAGAAGGCGGCCGCTGGTGCGTGCAGATCGGCGCATTCCAGAGCGAGCGCGAAGCCCGCAAGCTGAAAGAGAAGCTGCAGGACCACTATGAAGGTGCCGATGTCATCCAGTTCACCGGACCTACGGGAGAATGGGTGCGGCTGCGCCCTCCGGGCGACGACAAACGCAGGGCGCAAGAAGTCGCCAGCAAGACCCACGTGAAAGAGGGCGGAGTATTTCTGGTGAGGCTGGACTAGTGGGCAGTTGTCAGTAGCCAGTTGCCAGTTGTCAGAAGTCAGCACTCGAACTCAGAACTCAGCGGTCAGCAACTAGCAGCCAGCCAAATAGAATTCCCCATCCAAACAAAACTCCGTGTTCTCCGTGCCGGAGCCTGCCCTGAGCGAAGCCGAGGGGTGGTGAATGACTTTCGACGGAGTCGAAGGACCTGCGGTTCTCTGACGATCAACGCAACCCAATCCCATCCCGCTTATACTCTCTCAGGAATGAAGCCCGCGGCCATCCATCCCGCAAGCGCGCCCGTAGCACTTGATCGCACCGCCTTGGTTGCGCGGGGCCAGCGCCTGGAACACTTCACGATTGCCTGGAATGGTTTCGAAGCGGCCGTTGCGCTCGTTTCCGGGCTACTGGCCGGCAGCATCGCCCTGGTGGGCTTCGGTCTCGACTCTGTGATCGAAACCATCTCGGCGGGAATTCTCCTGTGGTGTCTGCGCGCCGGAGACGATCCGCTGCGGCGCGAGCATACGGAACGCACGGCCCGTCGTCTGGTTGGAATCTGCTTTCTCTTACTTGCAGCCTACGTGGCAGCCGAATCGCTGCGAGCGCTCTGGACCAAAGCCCAGCCAGCGCGCAGCATACCAGGCATCATGATCGCGCTGGCCGCGGTGGTGGTGATGCCACTGCTGGGCCGGGCCAAGCGTCGCGTGGCCGCACAAATGGGCAGCCGCGCGCTTCATGCCGACTCGCGCCAGGCGGACTTCTGCGCTTATCTCTCCGCCATCCTGCTGGCGGGACTGCTGCTACATGCGCTGTTGGGCTGGTGGTGGGCCGATCCGGTTGCCGCGCTGGTCATGACGCCCATCATCGCGCGCGAGGGTGTGCAAGGATTGCGCGGCGAAGGTTGCGACGATGGCGGCTGCGTCCACTAGCATTCGTTGCAAAGATTTGGCTGGTGGCTGACGGCGAAATGCCGGCTAAAACACGGGTTCCTGCATGGGGCTGAAACGCAGATCCATTGCGGGCTGAACTTCACCCCAACCAGCGCAAAAACGGCGCTACAATCTTTGCCAGCAGGCCTGCAGGGCGCCGGAGGTGTCGAACATGAGCCAGACCGTAACTCCCACTCGCAGCTTCGGATTTTTTCTCAACGGAAATTGGAGCGCGCACGGGCGCGAAGTCGTGGTGACCTCGCCCTACGATCGCAGTGTGATTGCGGTGGTGTCGGAGGCGGAGAGCGACGACGTCGAGGTGGCCATCGAGTCGGCGGTGCGGGCCCTGGAGGTCACGCGCAAGATGACGTCGCAGCAGCGCGCTAGCGTTCTGCGCAAGGTGGCCGACGGCATCACTACGCGGCGCGAGGAATTTGCCCGCACCATCTGCCAGGAAGCGGGCAAGCCGATCAGGATGTCGCGCATTGAAGTTGAGCGCGCCATCAATACCTTCCACATTGCCGCCGAGGAAAGCACGCGCATCTACGGCGAGTACATCCCGCTGGACACGTTGGAATCGACCAGCGGGCGATGGGGGCTAGTGCGGCGCTTTCCGCTGGGGCCGGTCTTCGCCATCACCCCGTTCAATTTTCCGCTGAACCTGGTGGCGCATAAAGTGGCGCCGGCCATGGCCGCCGGTTGTCCGCTCATCCTGAAACCGGCGCCGCAGACGCCCTTCTCGTCGTTGCTGCTGGCCGAGATCGTGCATGAGTCGGGATGGCCGGAGGGCGCGTTCGCAGTCATGCCGCTGTCCAACGAAAACGCCGCCCTGCTGGTGGCCGATGAGCGCATCAAGCTGCTCACCTTCACCGGCAGTGCCGCGGTGGGCTGGCAGCTGAAGTCGCGCGCCGGCAAGAAGCGCGTCACCCTGGAGCTGGGTGGCAATGCCGGCGTCATTGTGCATAGCGATACCGACCTGGAGCACGCGGCGCAGCGCTGCGTGGCCGGCGGCTTCTCCTACGCGGGACAGACCTGCATTTCCGTGCAGCGCATCCTGGTACACCAACCGGTATTCCATAAGTTTACCGAGTTGCTGGTGCAGGGCGTCCGCAAATTGAAGTTGGGCGATCCCATGCAGGAGACGACCGACGTTCCTCCGCTCATCCGCGAGCAGGATGCAGTGCGCGTCACGGAATGGATTGACGAAGCGGTGAAAGGGGGCGCCAAACTGCTGTGCGGCGGCAAACGGACGGGCGCCATGGTCGAGCCCACGGTGCTGACCGGCACCAGCCCGGAAATGCGGGTGAACTGCGCCGAGATTTTCGCGCCGGTGGTGACGGTCGAGCCTTACGAGTTCTTTCCCGAGGCGCTGCACCAGATCAATAACTCGGCTTACGGGCTGCAAGCGGGTCTGTTCACGCGCGATGCCGGGCTCATCCAGATGGCGTTCGAGGAACTCGAGGTGGGCGGCGTCATCGCGGGCGATGTTCCCAGCTTCCGCGTCGATCAGATGCCCTATGGGGGAGTGAAAGATTCAGGCCTGGGCCGCGAAGGGTTGCGCTACTCCATTGAGGACATGACCGAGCGCAGGCTGCTGGTGATGGCCGTGCGATAGGGAAGAATGAAAATTAACCACGGAGGCACGGAGGCACAGAGAAGAATATTGTCACTACAAAGAACACGGAGGGCACGGAGAAGAAATAACCATAGAAACTCCGTGATCCCCGTGTCCTCGGTGGTGAAAAAAGAATTCTTTTCTTCTCCGTGTCTCGGTGTCGTAGCCTGCCCTGAGCGAAGCCGAAGGGTGGTGAATAATTCCGACCGACAGAGGCCCTAGAAGACGCGCAGCTGCGAGCGCATCTTCTCCGCCATGTCCTGCACCAGGCGAATCTTGGCCGCCACCTCGGCAGGGATCGCCGGCTGCCGCAACGCCAGCTCCGAGGTGAGCAGGATGCCGGTCACCTCGGCGCGCAACTGGTTGCGCAACACCCGCTCCGCCAAACTCATCGCCCATTGCTTTTCTCGCTCGGCCCGGCGCAGCGCAACCTGCGCCTCGCGCACCACCCGGTCCGAATGGTGCAACGCCAGGTTGACGTAAATCGGCAGGGCGGTGCCGGCGTGATTCAGCAGGGTGTCGAGGGCGCGGAAATCAGCCTCCAGCAATGATTGATCGATCGCCAGGGCGTCGTATTTGGCGGTCTCCAGCCGCGTGACCGCCTGCGGCACCGAGTTGGCCACCTGGGTTGGCTGTCCGGTGCCCTGTTCGAGGGCGGCAGCGCATTCCTGGGCGCGAGAAGATGTGGTCACCAACAGGATCATAGGTTCCTCCCTGCCGCCGTTCGCCCGGCACAGTTTGCCACTGGCGCCGGGGGCGGCGCTGATCGGTCCAACCGCTCTGGCTCGGAGCTTTTTTCGGGCAATGCGCGCCGCCTTGGCGCGCATCGCCATGAACCTCAGGGCGCCGAGCCGTATTCCTTCAGTTTGCGATACAGCGTGGTCTTGCCGATGCCCAGACGGCGCGCGGCTTCCAGCTTGTCCCCTTGCAGCACTTCGATAGCGTGCAGGATGGCTTGCCTCTCCAACTCGGCGATGGGAGTGACGGTCTCCGGATCGGAAACCGGGATGGGCGGCTTGGCTTGCGCCTGGAAGTTGCGCAACTGGGTGGGCAGATCGGCGATGTGAATGGTGGGAAGAGAGCAGGTCGTGCAGGCGCGTTCCATGCAATTCTCCAGTTCGCGCACGTTGCCCGGCCAATCGTAGTTCAGCATCAGCCGCAGGGCATCGTCCCCCACGCTGTGCTGCATCTGGGTGGCACGGTTGATGCGCTCCAGGACGTTGCCTATCAGCAAAGGAATGTCCTGCTTGCGTTCGCGCAGGGGAGGGATGCGCAAGGTAAGCACGTTCAGACGGAAGTAGAGGTCGCGGCGGAAGGTTCCCTGCTGCACCGCCACATCGAGGTCGCGGTTGGTGGCTGCCAGGATACGCACCTTGATGGGTATGGCGCGGGTGCCGCCTACCGGACGAACTTCTTTTTCCTGAATGGCGCGTAACAGCTTGGCTTGCAGGTCCACCGGCAGCTCGCCCACTTCATCGAGAAAGACCGTCCCGCCCTCGGCGGTGGCCAGCAATCCGTCTTTGGCCCGCACCGCGCCGGTAAAGGCGCCGCGCACGTAGCCGAACAACTCGCTCTCGATCAGGGTCGGAACCAGCGAGCCGCAATCCACCGGAATAAAAGGACGGTCGCGGAAGGGCCCGGAGTAGTGAATGGAGCGCGCCACCAACTCCTTGCCGGTCCCGCTTTCCCCCAGAATCAGCACGGGATGGGTGCTGTGCGCGGCCTTGGCGATAATGCGGTACAGCTTCTCCATCTCCGGCGCGTGTCCCACCAGGGAACCGAAGCCCTGCTTCGACTTCACCTGTTCCCGCAACAGGCGGTTCTCGGCGGTGAGCTTCAGATGGGCTGCCGCCCGCTCCAGCAGCAGGCGCAGTTCCTCGAAGTTGAAGGGTTTGGTGACGTAATCGTAGGCCCCCAGCTTCATCGCCTGCACCGCCGATTGCACCGTGGCAAAGCCGGTCATGACAATCACCAGGGTATCGGGACGACGCTGCTTGATCTCGCGCAAAACCTCCAGACCGCTATTGCCCGGCAGACGAAGATCGAGCAGCACGACATCGGTACTGCTGGTTTCGAGGACCTGATAGACGTGTTCCGGGGTGTCCGCCACCCGGCTGTTAAACCCCAGCGAGTGGGCGACTTCCTGGCAAGACTCCCGCATCGAGCGCTCATCGTCGACGATCAACAGGTTCAGTCCATTGGTCTCGCAACTCGGTTCGCTAACTGCCACTGTCTCAATGGAATGCACGTGGGACATCCCTTCTCCGGCGAGCTCGCCTACAAGTGGCGGCGCGGAATTGATTTGGGCTTTCGCACTCATTACCATCATCCCTTTTTGGGAAACGTACTAGTACAACCGTCACATGGTGATGTGAGTTCAACTTCCGGAACGGAGAAAAAACCAGGAGCCGGGCGGGAATTCGTCCGGGGCGGCAGATTCTCCGCACTCCCGGAGTCAACCCGTGGCTCCTGGGCCGTCACCCTATCGCTCAACCCCAACCCGCGGTCCTGCACGCATCGCCTCGGTTCGTTCGCCGGGTCCGTTCCATCTGTCCCCAGCCGGAGCAATAGGCACTTCATCAATTCGCTGCCACGCTGCGCGTTGCGCTCGATTTCCAGCAGCGGACGTTTCAATCGGCTGTAGGGAGGCAATTTCCATCCCAGTACCTGTGCATTCATCAGCACGGCGGTGGTCGTGTTCGCCAGCTCATGCACCAGGGCGGCGCAGCTGCCCTTGAAGGCCCGCGAGGAGCACGAATCTTCCCGATCGCGCTCCTCGCGTCCTTGCCCGGCGGAGGAAATCTGGCTGCTTTCATCATCGCAGGGGACCGAAAGGCGGTCGAGTTGGTTCGCCAAGAATTCCGTCTGCCTTGCGCTGCCGCTCGGGTTGTGGCTGGCCCTGTTCATGATCCAGGTTCTCTTTTTTCCCTTGCAGACGCATTTGTATAAAGCACGGCTGCTGCCAAAATTCCAATCGCGCTTAGGTGTTGATTCTTTTGGGAATTTTCCGATCCCTGCACAGCCGGAACCCCAGTCGCCATTGCTCTAGTTCCAGAATGAAACTCGGTCTCGGCTGGATATGCGTCCAAGTACTTCTCAGATCAGGGTTTCGATGGGTTCCTGTTCGGGGAAGAAAGAATGTGCCGGAAGCTCAAATCGGGAAGGATTTGAAGGCAGGGACTAGGGGTTAGGGGCTCGGGGTTAGTCGCCGGCAAGGTTTGGCTGACGGCTGATAGCTGACAGCCGATGGCCGGAACAGCAGGTCGCTCCGCTCGGTCGCCGCGGCGACCTCGGTCGGGATAACAAACAATATGGAGTGATGGGAGCGCCCGATCATCAACCAGAAATTTCCGAGTGGACTAAAATCGCGCACAGCATGCCCCCGGTACAGCGCACCATCTTTCACGTCGACATGGACGCCTTCTTCGTCTCGGTCGAAGAGTTGTTCGACCCCACTCTGACGGGCAAGGCGGTGGTGGTTGGCGGTCAGCGCCACCAGCGCGGCGTAGTGTCGGCCGCCTCCTACGAGGCGCGCAAGTTCGGCGTGCATTCGGCCATGCCGCTGCGCACCGCCGCCAAACTGTGCCCCCAGGCCGTCTTCGTGGACGGACATCCCGAGCGCTATCGCGATTACTCCGCCAAGGTTTACCAGGTGCTGGACCGTTTTTCTCCCAAGCTGGAGATGGTTTCCATCGACGAGGCCTATGTGGACATGAGCGGCACCGAGCGCCTGCACGGGCCGCCAATGCGCGCCGCCCATGCACTGCACGGCGCCATGAAAGCGGAGACGCAACTGAATTGCTCCATCGGAATTGGCAGCTCGCGGCTGCTGGCCAAGATCTGCTCCGACCAGGCCAAGCCCAATGGCGTGCTGTGGATTGTGCCGGGCGGGGAAGCGCAATTTCTGGCGCCGCTGGATGTGCGCAAGATTCCCGGCGTCGGCAAGGTCATGGAGAAGCGCCTGCTCCAACAGGGCATCCAGAAAATTGGCGACCTTGCCCGGCATGAGGAACGCTGGCTGGAGGCGAACTTTGGCGCGCTGGGTGTCGCACTCGCCGGCAAGGCCCGCGGCTTGGACGCCGGCGCCTGGTTCGACAGCGATATTGGCGAGGACGACGGGCCACACTCGATCAGCCACGAGCACACCTACTCCGTCGATACCAACGACGCGCACGCCTTGGAAGCGACCCTGGCGCGGCTGGCGGAAATGGTGTGCCGCCGCCTGCGGGAACAGAAGCTGCACGCCCGCACCCTGCAGCTGAAGCTGCGCTATTCCGATTTCCGCACCCTCACGCGCGCTCGCACTCTGGAGCAGCCCAGCTCGGTGGACGCGGAAGTGCTGGCCACGATCCGTGAACTCTTCCGCGCAAACTGGAATGGCGGCGCGGTCCGGCTGCTCGGTGTCTGTGCGTCGCATTTTGCAGCCGAGAGTGAGCAGCTCAGCCTGCAAGGCAAGAGCACTCATGAAAAGTGGAGCCAGGCGCTCTCCGCCGCCGACCGGATGCGGGAGAAGTTCGGAGAGCATGCCGTCTCGATGGCGACCGGCATGAAGGCGCGCTTCCGGGAACGCACGCACGAGAACCCGGCTGGGTTGCCGGGGAAAAAGAAATAAACTCAACTACTCATCACGGCGGAAGGTGAGGTGTCTCACATCCTTCGCGGCGCGAAAGGATTATTCCTGTCAGCGGGCAAGGCCAGGCCATCGCGCCACTGCCTGGAGAGGACGAAGTGCCCGGGACCCTGATCATCGGTTATGGAAATCCCATGCGCGGAGATGACGCCGTCGGCTGTCACGCCGCGCGCGCCTTGGAGCAGCATTTCTGGAACGATCCGGACGTGGAAGTTATCGCCGCCCAGCAGCTCACCCCGGAGATGGTGGACGACATATTGCAGCGGGACTTCGTGCTGTTTCTGGATGCGTCGTTTGGCGATCAACCCGGAACCATCGTGCGCACCACGGTTTCGCCGGAACCTGGACCCGGTGGCTTGACACACCATCTCAATCCGTCCTCGCTGCTCACCGCTGCCGAACAGCTTTATGGCGACGCTCCCTTTGCCATGAGCATCACTATGGCAGGATGGTCGTTCGATCTCGGCCAGAAGATGTCGCAAATTGCCACCCGTCGCCTGCCCGACTTCATTCGCCTGGCGCAAGAGGCCGTCGAAGCCCATCGCCACAAGGTGCAAGCTCGATCTTCGGTGGGAATGAAATAGCGATTGGCGGATTTTGCACCGGTCTATGCCGGCGACTCCCTGAACGGTTGGGCAGGATCGCATTTACGAATTATCATTACGAGCGCCGGGTTTCTTCGGGTCCCCAACGCGCGTCGCCTTTACGCGCGGTGGGGTGATTGGGCGCGAGGAATCTGCTTTTCTCATAACCACGCACAAGCAAATCCCGCGCTCCACTCGTGATGACAAATCTGATTAGAGCGCCACAACTCTGCGGCTCCCATTGGTTACTTCAGATACGTCCGCGCCATGGGCCGCCACCACGGCCAATCGTGATAGCTTTGCTCGCCCCACACGTATAGCTCATGCCGGATACCGCGCGCCCGCAGGATGGCCGCGAGCGCTTCATTTTTGTTCCAGCACATGTCCCACTCGCCGGTGGCCAGCACCGTCCGCATATGATTGTAGCGCCAGCCATCGGTGCAGTTCGCCAGGTAATCGGGCGGATTGTTGAAGTACGCGTCCTCGCTGTACCAGCCGTCGAGGAAGCTCTTGATATCAAACGACCCGCCCATGGTGACGCAGCCGGTGACCTGGTCGGGATGGCGGAAGGCGAAGTTTGCGGCATGATAGGCGCCGAAGCTACAGCCGGTCACAATGGTGCGCGGCGTCCAGTTCTTGTTCCACATCAGTGGAAGCACGTCGTTGAGGATGTAGCGCTCGTATTGCAGATACCGTTGCAGGCGCCAGTACGGATGCGCCCGCTTGTTGTACCAGCTTTCACTGTCCACGCTGTCGACGCAGTAGATCTGCAGTTGGCCGGCCTCCAGACGGTCGGCCACCGCGGCAACCATCTGGTTGTCTTCGTATTCAAAGTAACGTCCCTGCGAAGTGGGGAAGACCAAGACCTTGGCGCCAGCGTGGCCAAAGACCAGCAGTTCCATGTCGCGTTGCAGGTCGTGCGACCACCAACGATGATATTCGCGATTCACAATGTTTGAGCCTCTTCCGTCTGAGATAGGATTGGACCAGAACTGCATTTGGTAATCTAGGGAGCCACAATTCTACCGAATGAGCACGGATCCGATCATAACTGACCAGCCGATTCCGCCCGCGCAGACGCCCAGTAGCCTGAAGTCGCGCCTGCGCCTGCGCCTGCATTCGCAGTTCCCCTCCGAACTGATGGACGAGGCGCGCGACTTCATGGTTTACCTTCCGCCCATGTACGAAGCTGAAGCCAACCGGCACTATCCAACGTTGTATCTGCAGGACGGCCAGAACCTGTTCGATCCCGACACTGCCTTCATTCCCGGCAAGTATTGGCGCGTAGGCGAAACGGCTGACGAGTTAATCATGACCGGCGCAATCGAGCCGCTGGTCATCGTCGGCATCTACAACACGGGAGTGCGTCGCATCGACGAATACACCCACATCGAAGACAAGCGGCTCGGCGGCGGACAGGCCGACGCCTACGGCCGGATGCTGGTGGAAGAGCTGAAGCCATTCGTCGATCACCGCTACCGGACGCTTCCCGGCATCGAGAACTGCGGCCTGGGTGGATCGTCTCTGGGGGGATTGGTTTCGATGTACCTCGCGCTGCGCTATGGCTGGGTGTTCGGCAAGCTGGCGGTGATGTCTCCGTCGGTGTGGTGGCGGAATCGGGCCATCCTGAAAACGGTCGCCCGGATCAAGAGGAAGCCGGAACTGCGGATCTGGCTCGATATCGGTACCCAGGAAGGCCAGCGAGCGTTGCTTGATGCCCGCGCTTTGAAGACAGCCTTGGTCAATAAGAGATGGAAACTGGGCGAAGACCTTTGCTACACCGAAGTCGAAGGCGGCCACCACGACGAGGTTGCCTGGTCGCAACGGGTAGCCCCCATGCTGCAGTTCCTGTTCCCGCGACACACTGGGGCACCACTGCTGAAAGCTGAAAGCCGATAGCCGATAGCTGATGGCTCGTCGTTACCACGTGTTATACGCGGTGCCTTCGCTGGAGGTTTGATCGCTGCCGCTATGAACGTCGATAATTCCCGGCTCGGTCTGATCGGGAGACATGATGCTCTCGTCGGTGACCGGCACCCAGCTATCGCGTGAGTTGGTGAAGGGGTCCTTGGGGAGCTGCTTAAGATATTTGGCATCCACCAGGTCCTGCAAGGATTGCGGGGCCTTCTGCTTGTCGAGGGTGTACTGGTCGATCAGCGACCTCATGGTGTAGAGATCGTCGCGCAGCGCAGTCTCTTTGGCGTGCAGAATAGACGACGAATAATTCGGGATGGCGAGCGAAAGCAGGATGACGATGATGCTGATCACCACCATCAACTCGATCAAGGTAAAGCCGCGTTGTCGCCAGCGCCGGGTCATGGTCGCGCCCCAGGAAATTACCACGTCTTGTACTTGGTGCCGTCCAAGCCAGTGCCTTCGGATTTGGTGTAAACGTCAAAAACGCTCTGCCCGCCCCAGGAATCCGAATCGGGATCGTCCTGCATCGAGCGCAAGCCCCATTCATCCTTGCCCGTCATGGGGTCCACCGGGATGCGCCGCAGGAAACGGATCTTCTTGCCATTGGAGTCCACGCCCTTCACCAGGGTGTCGAGATCGGGGGGATATCCCTGGCTGTCCAGCTTGGTCTGGAAGGCGCCCCGGTCGGCGGCGTCCTTGTAGCGATCAATGGCATCGCGCATCTCCCACAGATCGCGGCGCAACTCGCGCTCTTTGTTGCGCTGAAGGGCGACACGCAGCACGGGAGTGGCGACCGCGGTCAGGACCATCAGGATGGTCATCGCCACGATCAACTCGACCAGGGTGAAGCCGTTCCTGCGGACCGCGCGAGGGGCCGGGGACTGCGGATGAAATGGTACTGATCCAGGCACACTGCTTCTCTCAGCAGCCAAACCGCAACTGGAAAGATTAAGGGGCACCGGTTTTAGTTTAGTCCTTCCCGGGACTGATTTCGCAATCCACCAGCGATGTTGCCGCCGAACTACGCAGGCTCGCGACATGGGCGCGTCCGGAGTTGCTACCGGTTAGACGCTGCTGCTAATGAACGGTCACAATGGCCTGCGAGCCGCTGGCGGGAACGTTTTGCATGCTTGCGTTCTTCACTCCCGCCCGGTTGACGCTCAAGGTTGCCTGTCCTGGAGCTTTCGCCTGGAAGGTGATCGTAAAGACCGCCCCGTCGCCGCTGACGCCGGCGCTCCCCGGGGGACGTGAGGCGGTGAGCTGCAGAATACCGGCCATGCTGTCATCGCGGTTGACCAGCGCGACGGTCTGCCCGTCCTGCGCCAGCAGCGTTCCATTGGAGACGTTCAGGATCTGCAACACCCGCGGGTTGTAGAGAATCTGCACCGGGACCGAATACACGTTCTGCGCGCCGGTCAGGTTCACATTCACGGTGAAGGTGGAACCTACTGCCTGGTCCAGCATGGCCGGGTCAAAACTCACGATCGCGCTGCCCGGAGGGGCCGATGCAATGGAAGGCTGCGCGCCCGTAGCTGGGGTCGAGCCGGCCTGCGGCTGCGGTGGATTGCCTTGTGCTCCCTGTGGATTGCCAGTCGGGCCGGAGGGTTGCGTGCCGCGCTGCTGCTGGTCTGGCGCCTGAGTCATTCCGTGATGCAGGGATATGGTATTGGCGGTGCCAACGTCAATCGCCTTGACGTTGCTATCGTTCAGGTCCTGGGCGCGCACAATGTGCGGAATCAGGATGAAAACGATTTCGTTGTCATTATTCTGTTTGGTCTCCTCGGCGAACAGATATTTGAAGAGCGGAATGGACGCCAAGCCTGGAATTCCCGACAGCGACTTGGTCTGCGTGGATTCAAGGATGCCGCCCATGATGTTCACTTCGCCTTCCTTGAGGCGGATTTCCTGTTCGATCTTGCGCTGCCCAATCACCGGCTGCTGAATGCCGCCGATGTTCTGGTAGGAGTCAACCGCCGAGATATCCATGGTGAGTTTCAGGGTTATCTCGTCGAGCCCGTGCACGTGCGGTGTGATGTCGATATTTACGCCGACGTCAATGTAGTTGAACTGAGTGTTGACCAGCGGGTTGATGCCGACGCCGCCGATGCCGGGCTGAAACGAGCCGGTGGCCACGGGTACACGCTCGCCGATCTTCAGGGAGGCCTTCTGTCCGTCCGCGGCGCGGATTTGCGGCTGTTGGATGAGCTTGCTACTGCTGTCGGTCATCAGGAAATGCGCCGTGGCCGGCGGAATTGTCACCTCGAAATTCGTGGCGTTAAGATGGGCGAGACTATTCAGGTTGATGCTGCCAGCAGTGCCGGTGGTAGAGGTGGCGGTGCCGCCATTGCCGGCATTCCCGCTCACCGTGGTGCTAGTAGTGGTCGTGTTGTTGTCCTGCAACTGTACGGTGACGCTGCCGGGCGGATTGATGCCGAGATCGCGCATCTTGTTGCGGGTGACTTGCATGATCGCAACTTCCACCACTACCTCGGGCCGCGACTTGTCGAGATCGGCGATCAGCTTCTCGGCCATCGCAATCTGATCGGGCGTTCCCCGCACGACGATTGCCTGCTGCGAAGGAAACTGTTGCAGGCGCTGGGTATCGAGCAAAGTTCGCAGAATATTAACCAGGTCCTGCAATTCGTTGGGCTGCGAGAGATTCGTCAGGTAAAAAGTGCGGATGACGCTCTGCTCCAGTTCCTTACGCTTGGCGGGCGTGTCCGCGGCAACGAAAATGGTATTCGGAGTGACCGGCCGCCAGAACGTCTTTGACTCCAGTGCCGTGATCTCCAGCGCTTCTTCCAGGGTGACCCCGTTAAGGTCGACGCGAATGCGTTTCGAAGTGTAATCAGGATCGAACAACACGTTCACACCCGCCAATTTGCCGATGGTTTCGTAAACCGTCTTGGCGTCTTCGCTCAGCTTTAGGGTGATGGGCGTCTGTGAAATGGGAGCCAGTTCAACCGGTCCGGTGGCTTCCTCCATGCGCTTGGTCAGTCCCGATTCGGTCGTTGGCGCCGGAGGAGCAGGGTTCAGGCTCTTTTGTATAAGCAGGTGTGTCTTGTTGGCTTGCTGTTGTGCTATGAAGCTGGACGGATCGATGGCGAGCGCCTGCTCGAAATCGGTCAGCGCCTCCTGCAGCTTCCCGGCCTTGACCAGAATCTCGCCTTTATGAACATAGGACGCCGAGGCCAGGAAACGTACATACTCGAAGGCGGCACGATAGGTCAGGTCCGAGGGCTTGAGCTGGTAGGCCTGATGGTAAAACTCGTAGGCCGCAATATAATCCTGCCGAACTTCGGCGGCTTTGCCCTTTTGATAGAGGGCTTTAGCGGCTTTGTCGTTGGAGGCGAGTGCTGGCAGAACGGCGCCTATCAGTAGCACCGCCAGGACACGGGTAAACCGTTTCATCAAGTTCCTTAAGGTCCCAGGGAAGTTGCGCCGGAACTCAGCCCTTATGTGATTAAGGATTGCCAGGTCCCGGAACGTAAGACTTGGGTCCACGCTAAACGTGAGCATGGCTCGCATGCAAATACATCACTGCCGTGTGCGAGTTAACGTAATCGGCGCGATTATAGCATCACACACACCTCTCACATAGGAAGCAAGTCGCTGTTTTGATCCTGTGTTAGCATCAAAGATTCGCGCGACGTGCAAGATCGTTACGGTCAATCCCGCCCAGCGCAATGTCGCCCCGTTCTCCGATTTGCTGTGATGTACGGTTCGGGACAAGCGTAGCCCGGCGCTGGCGTGGCGCGTGGGTATTTATGGCCCGTCAGTCGTCCCCCACAGGTCGTCCCGAAAAGGAAAAGCAGCCGCGGCGCGATCCTACGGCCAGCGGGGAGCGGGACGCCTCGGTCAATCGCGCCGCGTCGCACAACTACTTTCTGCTGGAGAAGTTCGAAGCCGGCATCGCCTTGCGCGGAACCGAAGTGAAATCGGTGCGCGCTGGACGAGCCAACCTCAAGGACGCCTACGGGCTGGTGAAGGATGGCGAACTCTGGCTGATTAACGCGCACATCGGCCCTTATGAACACGGCAACATCTTCAATCATGAACCCCTGCGCACTCGAAAGTTGCTGGTGCACAAGAATGAGTTGCATAAACTCATCGGCAAGACGCAGCAGAAGGGGCTGACGCTGGTCCCGACGCGGCTGTACTTCCGCAATGGCAGGGTGAAAGTGGAGTTGGCTCTGGCTAAAGGCAAACAGCACTGGGACAAGCGCGAGACCGAACGGCGTAAAACGGCCGACAAGGAAGCGCGTGAGGCGGTCGCCAGAAGCCGAAAGAATTAGAACGGACTACTTACTATGAAAACGACTCTTCATACCGCACCACCTTCGCAAGTTGAAACCGAGTGCCTCGTGGTTCCGGTGCTCGACGCGGCCGAAAACAACAACGGCGACAAATCCGACAAACACAAGCCGCAGATCCAGAGCGATGACAAGGCTGTGCTTGACGCGGCGGCCGATCTCATTGCATCGGGCGAGGTCACGGGCAAAATGCTGGAGATCGCTCTGCTGCACAAACCGTCCGGCGTGAAGGCCAAGCGCCTGATGCTGATTGGCGGCGGCAAGGTCAAGAACTTTTCCTCGTATGAGCTGCGCAAGCTGGCGGGCGCCGCCGTGCGCAACCTGAAGGCCAAGGACCTGAAGAGCTTTGCTTTCGTTGCGCCAAGTTCATGGACGGGACAAGCCGACCCTGCGTCGCAGAACGCGCCGGTTTTCCAGCGCGGTGGCATGGAGGATGCCGTGAAGTCGATCGTCGAAGGCGCATTCGTCGGGAACTTCGACCCTGACTATTACAAGAGTGACCGCAAAGAGCAGAAGCTCGAGGAGCTGGTCATCGTCGCTCCGGCAGCAGCAGACCTGAAGGCGTTGCAGACTGCGGTGGAGCAGGGGCGCATTATTGGCGAAGCGCAGAACTTTACGCGCGACCTGGTCAATGAGCCGAGTAATCGCATGACGCCCACCATCCTCGCTGAGCGTGCCAAGAAGATGTGCGACGAGACCGGGCTGAAGTGCGAGATCTACGGCGGCGACAAAATCAGAGAGCTGAAGATGGGCGCGTTCTGGAGCGTCTCGCAGGGTTCCGACGAGGAGCCGCGACTGATCGTAATGCGCCACGAACCGGCGGGCGCGCCTGAGAAGCCGGTGCTCGGCCTGGTCGGGAAGGGAATTACGTTCGACAGCGGTGGCATCTCCATCAAGCCGTCCGACGGCATGGAGAAGATGAAATACGACATGGCCGGCGGCGCGGCCATGATCGGCGCGATGCGCGCTATTGCCCAGCTCAAGCCGAACCTGCGCGTGATCGGAATCGTTTGCGCCAGCGAGAACATGCCCTCGGGCAAGGCGCAAAAGCCGGGCGACGTGCAGATCGCGATGTCGGGAAAATCAATCGAGATCATCAACACCGACGCCGAAGGGCGGCTGGTCCTGGCCGACGGTTTGCACTACGCCCGCCAACTGGGTTGCACCCACCTCATTGACGCGGCCACGCTCACCGGCGCCTGCGTAGTGGCGCTGGGCATGATCAACGCCGGCATTTTCGCCAACGACGAAGACTTCTACGAGCGCTTCAGCAAATCGCTGCAGAAGTCGGGCGAGAAGATGTGGCGGCTGCCGGTGGACGACGAGTATCGCGAGATGATCAAGTCCAGCATCGCCGACATGGTCAACAGCGGCGGTCGTTGGGGTGGCGCAGTCACGGCGGCAATGTTCCTGAAGGAATTCGTTGGTGACACGCCCTGGCTGCATCTCGACATCGCCGGTGTCGCATGGATGGAAGACAACAAGCCCTGGATCGCGAAAGGGCCGTCCGGAATTCCGGTGCGCTCGCTGGTGGAATTTGTGCGCGATCTCGCAGCGGCCCCTCTATCGAAAAATTAGAGCGGTTTCAGCTAGTTGCTAATTGCTAGTTGCTAACTGCTGCTCCCCAGCACTTCCCGCAGCCAACGCTCGATGGTCGTCCGCATTTCGGCGAGATGGCCTGCGAAGAAGTGGTCTCCGGGAACGAAGGCCAGCTGTTTCGGGTCGGCGGCTTGCGCCACCACTTTCTCCAGCGCCTCGTGCGAACCGTACTGATCGTGATCGCCGCTGACAAAGAGCTTCGGTTTTGCGCACTCGCGCAAGAACCTGAACGAAAAGAGGCGTCCATCGACCTCGACCGGCGTGCCCAGCGAAATCACAGCGCTAACGTCAGGGTCGGGACAAGCAGCCCGCAGCCCCGTGGCCGCACCAAAGGAGAATCCGACGAAGATGATGGGCAGCGAAAACTTATCCTTCAGCCAGGCCAGCGCGGCTTGCACGTCGGCCACCTCACCGCGTCCCTCGTCATGCTGCCCACCGCTAAGGCCGGTTCCGCGAAAGTTGAAGCGCAACACCGGAAAGCCGAACGAGTGCAAAGCTTTCATGGCGTGAAACACCACCTTGTTGTGCATCGTTCCGCCACCCAGCGGATGCGGATGGCACACCAATCCGGCATGGGTTGCCGTGGGCGAGCCTACGTTCAGCAGGGCCTCCAGCCGCCCTGCGGGTCCCTCGAGAAAGAATGACTTGATTGCGGAGTGCGAAGAGGGCAACCGTTTCCTACCTTGTCGCGGGTAGTGAATCCCGCCGGTTAGCTGCAGAACCGCAGAGTTCACTCCCGTGGACGCTCGCTATCCCCCGCCGGGGCTCGGGCGCCTGTGGCAAAGCGTCGCCACAGAGTTATCACTTTACCGCATAGCCAGAATAGCGTCGAATTACATTTCCGTCATTGTCTCGAGAGTTGCGCACGATGCAATATCTAACTTCCTGCGCTTAGACTTGTGGACATTCCAATTAGAAGGCTGTAGTGGCGCGTAGTTTGGCCGCGTAAGAAATTTTGCAAATCACTACGCGATGCAAAGGACAAACGAATGGTTCGATTTGGCATTGTCGGGTTTGGTCTGCACGCGGTGAAACGCCTAATGCCGGGATTCGCCCAGGCCAAGCGTTGCCGGGTCACGGCGTTGTCGCGTCGCGATCTGCAGCAGGCAAAGGAATCTGCGCGGCAATTTGGAATCGAACACGCCTTCGCATCCGCGGCGAACCTGTGCGCCAGTCCGGGGGTAGATGCGGTGTTCGTCTCCAGTCCGGATGGGCTGCATCGCGACGACGTGCTGGAAGCCGTCCGCCATGGCAAGCCGGTGCTCTGCGAGAAACCGATGGCCATGAATCCGCAACAGGCGCTGGAGATGGTGCAGGCTGCGTGCGCCGCGAAAGTCCTGCTTGGCGTGGCCCACGTGATGCGCTTTGAGGAGAGCGTGAAGTTTTTCCGCGAGCATGTGGCCGCTGGTTCAATCGGACGGCCGGTGGTGGCGCGCGCCGACTTCTTTGCTCCCATGCTGAGCAGCGCGCGAAAGTGGATTAACGATGCCAATCTGGCCGCCGGAGGGCCACTGGCCGACTTAGGGGTGCATTGCATTGATGCGCTGCGCTTCATCGTTGGCCAAGAGGTGCGTTCGGTTTCAGCGCTGGCCCACTACGACTCGCACTGGGTTGTGGAAGCCTCGGCGACTGCCATGCTGCAATTCGAAACCGGGATGCTCGGGACGGTTTCGGTATCGGCTCGTACCCCGTATCAGACCTATCTGGAAGTGGCGGGCGAAACAGGAGTGCTATCGTCGGTGAACGCACTGAACGTGGAGCATCCCCCGACAGTGGAGTTGCGCAGAGGATTCGACGTGATTGAGAGAAGGGAAGTCTCGAACGCGCAAGCGTATGCCGCGCAAGTGGACGCGTTTGCCGCGGCTATCGAAGAGGGGCGCGAGTTCGACATTCCCGGCGAAGAGGGGCTGCGCAATCAGTTAGTCCTCGATGCCTCATTCCGCAGCGTGAAGAGCGGAAAAATGGAAGTTGTGTGATCACCACAGAGACACTTGAACTTGGAGATCATCCTGAGCACCGCATTCCGCAAAGTCTTGCGGGCGCAGCCCTCCGGCGAAAATTATTCATCATCCTTCGGCTTCACTCAGGGCAGGCTCCGACACCGAGGGCACGGAGTTTTAGTTTCTCTCGATCTTTCTCAGTGATCTCTGTGCCTCAGTGGTCAATTGCTACAGGATGACATTGCTGACCCGACGCTCGGAATTGATTTCCTCTGTGTCTCTGTGCCTTTGTGGTAATCCGCCGTTCAATCCATCGGTACACCTGGCTCGGCATGATGCGGCAGCGCTTGCGGCATCTCGGAGACGTTCCACGCCCACGCCGCCAGAAGCGCTGCGCCCTCGTTGATTTGGTCGGGAACCACTTTGTCGAAGGTGTCGGTCTGGCTGTGATGGGCTTCGCGGTATTGCGCGGGTAACTGGACACAGAAGTACGCCGGCACGCCTTTGTTCAGGAACGGTACATGGTCCGAGGATCCGAAGTAGCGCGTCGAGAGAGGCTGAAGATCGAACACCTCCTGTAGCGGCTGGTAGATCTCGTGCATCAGCCCCGCAGTTTCCCACAGATTGTCCAGCGAGATGCTGAAGACTTTGCCCGTACCCGTGTCGTGGATGAGCACGCCATCGATCGCCGGAATCTCTGCCGCGTGGTTCTTCAGGAAAATGTCAGCGCCTATCCCGCCCTGTTCCTCTCCGGTAAAGAGGATGAAGGTGATGGTGCGCTTCGGCTTCCAGCCCAGCGCTTGCAACGCTTGCGCCGCTTCAAGCGTGGCCATGGCGCCGGTGCCGTTATCGAGCGCGCCCTGGCCGAGGTCCCAGGAATCCAGATGGCCGCCGACGATGACGCGCTCGTCAGGATGCTCGCTGCCCTTGATCTCGGCGACGGTAATGGAGGCGGGCACCGGCTTGTCGCTGAAAGTTTCTTGCAGGTTGACTTTCATCGTCAGCGCTCCGGTTTGAAGCAAGCGATAGACGAGGTCGTAATCCTCGTGGGTGAGGAAGGCCATTGGCACGTCACTGGCTGAGTATCCGCCAAATCCGCCGCCCATGGTGAACAGGCTGTCCAGCTTACCGCTGTCCATCAGCAGCAACGCAGGTTGTTCGGCGGCGACCTGCTTTATCAGTTGCAGGCGGCCGCGCCAGTGCATCTGGTTAGGCTGAGGTATGCCGCGCGCGGGAGCAATGACCGCGTCGTAGGCGTTTTCCGGGTTCGGATCCTCCTGCGAGAGGTCGTAGGGCTTACGCAGCATCACAATGGCGCCCTTCAGCTTGCCTTTGTAAGGCTCAAGGTCTGAGGGTTTTGCGATGTTCAGCGCCATCACGCTGCCAGTGATCTCCCCGTCGGTTGCTTTGCTCCAGCCCAGGGCATGGATGCCGATGCGGCGCTGAATGGGACTGGTGATCTCGGCGGTTTCCACGCCGCGCGTCCAACCGTGCGCAATCTCTGTCGTCTCCAGATGCGCTTCGACGTGGTAATCCTGGAAGCGCTTGAGGGTCCATTGACTCGCCGCCTGCATCTGCGGCGATCCAGTCAATCGTGGACCAATTTGCGTAGTCAGATACTCCAGGTTCTGCATCAACTGGGAGTGCGCTTTTACCTCAGCGGCGATTTTCTGGTCAGCCTCTTCCATGGCTTTACGATAGGTGTCACGTTGCTCCTGGCTGCGCTCTGCCGTAGCTTGCAGAGTTGTTTGGGTGGGTTTTTGCGGAACTGCTTCGGGGGACTGTGCGAGCAGCGAGCTGCAGAACAGAAGTATGGCGACGTAGGCCAGCAACTGGCGGCGAATTCGAATCATTGCACCTTCCTCATGAAGAACTAGCAGCGGTTCGATCATAGCGTTTGTGGTTTGATCGTGCTACTCGGGACCCAAATGTCCTGTATGCTTAAAGTTTCTGCATGCCCGAGAACCAGCTACCGCGCGCTAAATCATTGCAACTCCTGACCTCGCCTTTCTCCGCAATCTTTCTTGTGCTGCTGCTGTTCGGCTTGTCGTGGTCCCAGACGACGCCCAGCCAGCCGCAATCGAACCCGCCCCCGCAATCGCCAAACCAGGCTGCGACGCCTTCCCAGCCGGCAGCTCCCCAAACCCACGCGCAGCCGCCGAATCCATCCGGTGCGACGCAAGTTCCCGGAGCCGGCGTTTCCGTGCAGAACCGGCAGCAGGGAAGCACGCCGTCACCGTCCGCCCAGCAGCCTGAGCCACAGACTCGCATCACCAAGGTGCAAGCCAAGGAACTCTTCCGCTCGGTGGATGAAATCCTGGACTTCGCCAGCCACGACACCGGCCTGCCGATCCAACATAAGGTCAAGCGCAACCTCATCACCCGGGAGTCAGTGGAGCGCTACGTTGACAAGCGCATGAAGGACGACAAGGATGCGCAACGGCTGGAGCAGTCGCGGCTGGTGCTGGAGAAATTCGGACTGCTGCCGCCGGGCTACGACCTGCACTCGGAGTTTTTGCGCCTGCTGGGCGAGCAGGTGGCGGCCTACTACGATCCCAAGTCGAAGAGCGTCAACCTCCTCGACTGGGTGCAGCCCGACATTCAGAAGCCGGTGCTGGCGCACGAGCTCACCCATGCGCTGCAAGACCAGAAGATCAATCTCGAGAAATGGGAACTGGCCGGCGCCAAAGACCAGGGGCCACAGCCGGATCAGCAGGAACAGGTTGCGGAAGAAGCCCAGGCCGCGCGCCAGTGCGTTACCGAAGGCCAGGCCATGGTGGTGCTGGTCGATTACACGCTGGCCCCCATTGGCAAGGACATTCTGACCGCCCCGGAGATCGTCGATGTCATGCGCGGCAGCATGGCTGACAACAAGGACTCACCGGTGTTTGCTGCGGCCCCTATGTTTCTGCGGGAGTCGCTGCTAATGCCCTACACGTTTGGACTGGAGTTTGTGCGCGCTGTTCTCGCCGCCAAGGGCAAGGACGCGGCTTACCCTGGCATGCTGGAGAATCCGCCCATCGACACTCGCCAGATCATGCAGCCCGAGACCTATCTGCGGAAGCAGAACGTGCCGCCGCTTGCGATTCCCGATCTCGACAAGCTGGTGGCGCCAGACTATGAGCGCTTCGATTTTGGCGGGATGGGCGAGTTCGACATTTATCTGCTAGCTAAGCAGTACGGTGGGGCTCCCCCGAACTACTATCCGCATTGGCGCGGCGGCTACTACTTCGCAGCCCGCGCCAAGTCAACGCCCAAGGAGCAGATCGCGATGCTGTACTTCTCGCGATGGGACTCGCCCGAAGCGGCGCGCGATTTTGCCAAACTCTATGCCGACTATCTTCCCAAGCGCTACAAGAAGGCCACTTTGCAGCAGCCCGCACCGGTGAGCGCAATGAATTCAACTGGCGCCAAGCCTGCAATTACATTCGAGACAAACGAGGGCAAAGTGACGCTGGAGATCCAGGGCAGCGATCTTCTGATCCTCGAAGGCCTCGATGACGCGGTCGCGGACAGGGCAAGCGAGGTGTTGCTGCACGGCATGTCGTTGCCGCAGGCAGCAGGGAAGAGCAGCAAGTAGGGTTCTTACCAGATACTACTGGTGGAAACGGACTTCGACTTCGATCGCGACGGGAACTGGGGCGCCCAAATAGGTCGCGGGTTTGAATCGCCACTGCTTCACAGCGTCCACAGCAGCCAAGTCAAAGCCATAGCCTAAGGCATGCTTGACTCTGATAGTCGAAGGGGTGCCGTCTGGCTGGACGATCAGCCATAATAGCACAGTTCCTTCCATATGTAGCTTCTTCGCTTCGTCTGGAAATTGCGCGCTCGGTGCGTAGATCGTCTTTGGGGGCGAGCCACACGGCCCGCTTTCTGGTGGATATAGTTTGCTGCACACGTACATCCACTTAGCCGTGTCCTGCTGGGCAGCGGAATTCGACGAAGGCGTTTGCGAGGACACGGGACTGATCAGCGAAAAGAAAATCAACGCGAATAAGGCGTGGTTAAGCATGTTCGCAATCCGACGTACTCGGAGATTTACAACTCAAAGCAGTGTAATTGAACTGGCTGCAACAAGTGCGAAAACCGCTGCCGCTAACGTTAAAACGGAACTGGGGCCGTGTTTCGGGAGCAAAATCCTTCTGGATCTAAGCCACGTCACAATCCGATGTGACAAAAGTATTACAAACAGAGCTCTCTTAGGTTGTTAGTCTGGAGTTGGGCTTCTGCACTAACCCATCTCGGAATCGACAAGCAGCAATTTAGGGGAGACATGACCGGAGAGAAAGAAAAGAAACATATCAATTGGCTGACCACGGGCTTCATGCTCGCGTTTCACATCGGCGCAATCGTGGCCTTATTCATGTTCAGTTGGAAGGCGCTAATTGTCGCTGTGATTGTGTATTGGGTTGCGGGAAGCCTCGGTATCGGCATGGGCTATCATCGGTTACTGACGCATCGCGGTTACAAATGCCCGAAGTGGCTGGAATACGTTCTTACCGTTTGCGCCACGCTGACATTGGAGGGCGGGCCGATCTTCTGGGTGGCCACGCATCGCGTTCATCATCAGCTCACCGACAAGCCGGGCGATCCGCACTCCCCGCGCGATGGCGGCTTTTGGGCGCACATGGGTTGGATTCTCACCGGGCAGACTTTTCATAACAACAACAGCGATCTTCTGGCGTATGTTCCCGACCTTCGCAAAGATAAATTTCATCTCTGGATCAGCAAGTACCACTGGCTCCCTTTGACCACGCTGGGCGTGCTTCTGCTGGTCATCGGCGGTTGGGGAGTGATGTTCTGGGCGATCTTCCTGCGCACTGTGGTGCTGCTGCACTCCACCTGGTTTGTGAACTCGGCGACGCACATGTGGGGTTCCAAGCGCTTCGCCACCGATGACGACTCGCGCAACCTGTGGTGGGTGGCCTATCTCAGCTTCGGCGAAGGCTGGCACAACAATCACCACGCGCATCCGCAATCGGCGCGCCATGGCTTGGCGTGGTACGAGTTGGATGTGAACTGGTACGGCATCAAGACGCTGGAAGCGCTGGGACTCATCTGGGATGTCAAGCTGCCCAAGCTGGGGTCATCCCGCGTCAAGCCGGTGGCGGAACGGGAACCCGCGGCGCAACGGCAAGAAGAACTAGTCAGCGTTTAGCTTCGAAGTCCAGCGGCAATCGCGAAGGACGGCGTGAACAGCGCTGTCCTTTTTCTGCGTGTGCCCTCACCTGACCAATGCCGGCAAAGAGGTAAGATTAACTGCGGAGGTGGTGAGACGATGAATGCTGTTTTTCGGGGTTGCTGTATGAGCGTTGTCCGAAGAACCCTGCTTTCGGCGTCGCTGGGTGTTGTGGCAGCCCAGATATTTGTAATGAGTCCGGTTTTCGTTTGGGCGCAGAAGCAAGAGGTCGTCTGGAGTGCGCAGGAGAAGCCAATCGCCGAGCAGATCCACGGTCTGCGTCAGTTGTCCGATGACGTCAGGGCAGGCGTCACCAAGCAACTCGCGTTGCAAATCAGGCATTTGCCGGCAACGCCGAACAAGCTTCGGCTGGCCAACTCCCTGGCTAATCTGTCCACAGAAGGCGATTTCGGGCACGACACCCTACAGGAAGTAGCCACAACCTTGGCCGACACGCTGCGTCAGCAGCCAGCGCCCGACGATCACGGCCAGCCCGCCGCCCCTTATCTGGAGCTTGCACAGCTAGTGCGTTATGAGCATATGCAGGCGTCGTTAGACGTGCCGCAGTTCAAGGCTGCCATGGCGAAGCTGGAAGCCGATGACCAGCGCCGCCAGGAGGCCGAGTTCACGCTCACAGACCTGCAAGGGAAAACTTGGTCCCTGAGGCAGCTGAAGGGAAAAGTGGTGCTAGTAAATTTCTGGGCCACGTGGTGCCCACCATGCCGCAAGGAGATGCCCGATCTCAATGCGCTCTACCAGCGATTCAAGGACCAAGGTTTCGTGGTCCTGGCGATTTCCGATGAAGAGGCCGACAAGGTGAAGCCCTTTATCTCGGAACGCAACATCAGCTATCCGGTCATGCTCGATCCCGGACGCAAGGTTAACGAGCTGTTTCAAGTGGAGGGAATTCCGAAGAGCTTCGTTTACGATCGCGAGGGAAAGCTGGTTGCACAGTCCATCGACATGCGCACGCAGAAACAGTTCCTGGAAATGCTGGGGCAGGCGGGATTACGCTAGAAGAGCGGCCCAACAATCCGCGCACCGCAGGGGCGACAGTTCGTTGAGACTCTGCGGGAATAGGGGTCCTTCGACTCAGGTTCGCCCGCCAAGGGGGACGAACCTCCGCTCAGGATGATAGCAGGAACTCTTGCTCAGGGCTGAATGCTGAATGCTGCCGGCCTTACTTGCCCATCACCAGCTTGGCGATGGTCAGGAGCTGCATGTTCGATGTGCCTTCGTAGATCTTGCCGATCTTCGAATCGCGGAAGAACTTCTCCACCGGGTAGTCCTTGGTGAAGCCGTAGCCGCCGTAGATCTCGATGCACAGCGAGGCCACGCGCTCGGCAACCTGCGAGGTATAGAGCTTGGTCATGGCCGCTTCCTTCACGAAGTTCATGCCGGCGTCCTTCATGCGGGCGCAGTTGTACAGCAACATGCGGGCCGCTTCGATCTCGGTGGCCATCTGGGCGATCTGGAACTGGATACCCTGGAACTCGCCGATGGCGCGGCCGAACTGTTTGCGCTCCTGCGCGTACTTGACGGCGAATTCCCAGGCGCCACGCGCCAGCCCAAGCATCTGCGCGCCGATGCCGATGCGGCCTTCGTTCAGCGTCTCGATGGCGATCTTGTAGCCTTTGCCGACTTCGCCCAGCACGTTGCTCTTGGGCACGCGGCAATCTTCCAGAATCAATTCGCAGGTGCTGGAAGCCCTGATACCGAGTTTGTCTTCCTTCTTGCCGACAGTGAATCCCGGGAAGTTTTTCTCGACGATGAAGGCGGTGATACCCTTGTATCCGGCGGAAGGATCGATCGTCGCCAGCAGGATGAAGACTCCCGCTTCCTTGCCGTTGGTGATCCATAACTTCTGGCCGTTGAGGACATACTCGTCGCCCTTCAACTCCGCCTTGGTTTGCAGCGCGAAGGCATCCGAACCGGAACCGGCTTCGCTCAACGCATAGGCGCCCACGGTGTCGCTGCACAGGTGAGGCAAATAGCGCTTCTTCTGCTCTTCCGTGGCCCAGCGCAGCACAGCGTTGTTGACCAGCGTATTCTGCACGTCCACCACAACTCCGGCGGAAGGATCGACACGGGAAAGTTCCTCCACCGCGAGAATCGCCTCGAAGAAAGTACCGCCTCCTCCGCCGTATTGCTCGGGAATTTCAATGCCCATCAAACCCAACTGAAAGAATTGTTCGATGAGCTTGTGCTCGAAGACACCCTTCTCGTCCATCTCCTTGACGTAAGGCCGGACGCTTTCGTCCGCGAACTGGCGAACCGTGTCGCGGAAGAGTACTTCGTCTTCGGTAAGCGAAACCAGAGGGGCGGGTGCGGAGGCGGCGAGGTTTGCAACGGCCTGTGACATGAGAGCAGTCCTTCCAGATGGAGTAGGGAACCTTTGATTTTAGCATTCGCGAAGAGCGTGGTTGCGAGTGGGGCAGAAAAGCTCACCCAAAACCGCGCGCAAAGGATGAAGACCGGTTCGTGAACTGGTGATAGAGTATTGCTATTCTCTAGGATCCATCCAACCCTCGGGGGCGGGAGCAGGAGTGATCTCAGCGCAGTCGCGAGCGAAGCAGGGGAATCGAAAGGGACCTCAATCTCCTCCTGAACCCGGCTTACTTGTTTCGTCCAAGTCGCGATCCTGGATTTTTGCTCTGGTCTTTGTTTTCGCGACGATCGCTGTCTACTATCCTGTCAGCCATCATCCGTTCGTCAACTACGACGACGACGCTTATGTAACCGGGAATGCTCATGTCCAGTCTGGATTGAACTGGGACACAGTCAAGTGGGCGTTTACTACCTACGAATTTGTCAATTGGCATCCGCTAGCTTGGGTTTCTCACGCCCTGGATTACCAGATGTTTCAACTGGATCCCGGTGGCCATCATGAGACCAGTGTCGCACTCCATGTCCTGAATACACTGCTGCTGTTCTGGGTATTGCTGCGGGCAACCGGCTCCCCGGGCCCTAGCTTGGTGGTGGCCGCGCTGTTTGCGTTGCATCCCATCAACGTCGAATCCGTGGCTTGGATCTCGGAACGCAAGAACCTGCTGAGCACCCTGTTTTTCCTGCTCGCGTTGGGCGCTTACCGCTGGTATGCGCGCGAGCCTCGCGTGACACGCTACACCGCGGTCGCGGCATTATTCGCGCTCGGCTTAATGGCTAAACCGCAGATAATCACATTTCCCTTTGTGTTGTTGCTTTGGGATTACTGGCCATTGCAGAGGATGTTTGCTGACCGCACGGAGGCGTCGTCCGAGAATCTGGCGACGATCCCTGCAAAGAGTTTTTCCTGGCTGATCCTGGAAAAGCTGCCGCTTTTTGCAATCTGTTTGGCTAGCGCGGTCATTACGTTGCGAGCAGAGCGCACGGGTGGCACGCTCAGTGGAATCTACTTCCACCCATTTTCTATGCGGTTGCAGAATGCCATTCTTTCCTACGTACGATATGTGGGGAAGGTGTTCTGGCCTTCGGGCTTGGCGCTGTACTATCCGTATCCCAGCGGAGATTCGCTGGCACTCTGGAGGGTGATTGCGGCATTTGTCTTCCTGATGGCCGTCACCGCTCTGGTCATCGCGGACCGCCGGCGGCGTTATCTTTTGGTAGGGTGGCTTTGGTTTCTGGGGACCCTGGGGCCGATGATGGGGCTTAAGCAAATAGGTATCCAGGCGATGGCCGATCGCTATGCGTACCTGTCATTCGTTGGCCTGTTTATTATGGTCTGCTGGGGCATAGCGGAGTGGGCGAAGCAGCGGCACATTTCCAGCGCAATCTTGTCGGCCGTGAGTGTTGTCGCTCTGCTGGCCCTGGCAATTATGACTCGCCGTCAGGTCTCCTATTGGGACGATAACGTGAAGCTGTGGTCACATGCGGTCGCGGTCACCAGGAACAACTACGTGGCCGAGGACCATCTGGGTGGGGCTCTGCTGGCTGACGGGCAGCTCGAAGCAGCGATGCCGCATTTCTACCGGGCCGTATCGATAAATCCCGATGATCCCGACAGCAATCTCAATATCGGTGGTTACGAGCAGCAACGACGGAATTTTCCGCAAGCCATCGCGCAGTACAAGAAAGTGATCAGCGCCACCCAGGACTCCGCAGTATTGAACACCGGCGTGCGAGCAAAGGCATTCGACAACACGGGCTACGCTTATCGCGAGCTGGGCGATTTACCTCACGCCCGGGAGAGCTTTGAAGCCGCAGTGGCCTCGGATCCCCAATTCGCGAAAGCATGGATCGGCTTAGGGCTGGTCGACCAAAAATCCGGAAATGTTGGCTCGGCGATTCAGGCGTATTCCCAGGCCATGAAGCTGCAACCTTCGGATTGGGGATATCTGCTGCTCGCCCGGGCCCTGGAGCAAAGCGGCGACAACAACGCAGCCCTGTCGGCCATTCGGCAAGCCCAGAGCATGACCCACAACCTGGAAAACGCCCAGCGAGGCGCTGACCGGCTGCTGGCTCAATAGCTGACCCCTGGTGGCTGCCCATGGCGGGCGCCTCCTGATTTCAGCGGTGCTATTCTCTTTTCGTCACCCCATGCGCATCACCAGCCGCAAAACCACCATCGCGTTCTTCATTACGCTCGGCGTTTGTCTGGCGGCGGCGACAGCGGTGCTCAGCACCAGTTGGATCATTCTCAACTGGCGCCAGATCGTGCCTCTCATTCTGGGCGTGATTTTCTTTGGCTTTATTATTGCCGGGGTCATCCTCAACACCATTTTCCTGGTCCGCGAGATCCGCCGTAATGAACAGCAGGACAGCTTTCTCAATGCGGTGACTCATGAGTTGAAGACGCCGATCACCTCCATCCGCCTGTACTTGGAGACTTTGCAGAAGCGCAACCTCGACGAAGCGCAGCGCCGCGAGTTCTATCGGGTTATGCTCGACGATACCCAGCGTCTGATCGGCACGGTCGAGCAAGTGCTGCGCGCGGCCCGGGTGGTACAGAGGAACGCGCTGCTTTCGCGCAGCGAAGTTGAAATTGGTCCGCTGGTGCAGGACGCGTTAGATCTGGCGCGCTCGCGCCATCATTTGTCTCCCCAGGCGATGGACTGGGCCGCCGACGGCCGGCCGGCCGAGCGGCTTACGGTCATCGGCGATCGCGAAGAACTTGCCACGGCCCTGTCCAACGTGCTCGATAATGCGATTAAATATTCACAGAAGGACCCGGGTATTCGGGTTGAGGTGCACACCCCCGATCTGCGGCATGTGCAGATTCGAGTGAAAGACAATGGCATCGGAATATCTCGAGGCGAACTGAAGCGCATCTTCAAGCGCTTCTATCGCGTGCTTACTCCAGTCACGCCGCAGGTAAAGGGCAGTGGCTTAGGTCTATTTATCGTGCGCGCCATCGCGCGCCGCCACGGCGGCAAGGCCTTCGCGGAGAGCGAAGGAACAGGCCGGGGCACAACCGTCACCATCCAATTGCCGAGGAACTTGCAGTGAGCGAAATACTGCTGGTCGAAGACGAAGAGCATCTGGCGCGAGGCTTGAAGTTCAACCTGGAAGCCGAAGGCTATCCCACCAGGGTCGTGGGCGACGGCGAAAGCGCCTTGGATCTGCTGCTGAAGAAGCACACCGAGTTCGATCTGCTGGTGCTGGACGTCATGCTTCCGGGCAAAGACGGCTTCGCCGTTGCCACCGAACTGCGCAAGGCCAACCAATACATCCCTCTATTGATGCTGACCGCACGCGGTCGCCCGGAGGACGTGTTGAGGGGCTTTGCCTCCGGGGCCGACGACTACCTGCCCAAGCCGTTCGATCTCGCCATTCTACTGGCGCGCATTCGCAGCTTGTTGCGCCGCCGCGACTGGAGCCGCACCTTACTCACCGACCCTCCGGCGGGAGTGCGAGTGGCTGAGCCTGGAGGGGCCGATTCCTTGCGCGAGTTCGACGTTTACACCTTTGCAGGCAATCAGGTTGATTTTGGGACGCTTGAACTGCGGGCCCATGGCAAGGTGTTTCGCCTGACCCTCATGGAGGCCGAACTGTTGCGGCATCTCATTCGCAACGGTGGCAGAATTGTTTCGCGCAAGTCCATCCTCGAAGAAGTTTGGGGATTGCACGAAGACACCGACACGCGCGCCATCGACAATTTTGTTGTGCGCCTGCGTAAATACATCGAGAAAGACCCGTCGCATCCCCAGCACCTGCTAACCGTACGCGGTGTGGGCTACCGCTTCTTGCCCACGCCAGCCGAGGTGTAACGCTCGCCGGAGGTGTCGCCAGTATAGCGGCAAAACTGTACGTGCCTGGGCCACCCTAGCGGCCGAACTCTAGTACGGTAATGTCGGTGAATTGCGCTACCGCGGGCGTTCCAAATACCGACTGCAACTTAGCGGCAACAGCGGGAGAGTCGTCTTGCAGGTTGTCCCGCCCCGGACCTTCACGGCGCACCATGACCCATACGTGACGGAATCCACGTGAGTCGGAACTGAGCGCTCGCAGCAGCGTCTCGTCGTTGTCGCCCACGCCGTAATACGGTTGCGTGAACACGCGCAACGCTGGGGTGTGAGGGTCCAGTTGCCGGTAATAATCAAAACCCACGATTGCATAGAACGGATAGATGACTACGGCATCTCCCGGCTGCGCGGAAGCAAGAATGACATTTGTAGCGTTGCGCCAGTCTTCGCGTGGCTTCCTATAGCGGATGAAAATGTTTGGTACTGAGGCCACGCATAAGGCGATCACCAGCCACAAGCCGAGACGTCGCTTGGGCAGCGCGACCATTCCGCGGCTTGCCAGCATAACCGCCGCTGGCAAACTGAAGATCATGTATCTCTGAACGAATACGGGATGAAAGAGCGAAGCCAGCCCCGTGAGAAGGATGGGAATACTAGCCCACGAGATGATCAGCATCCCCCTCCAGAAACTGCCGGGCGCAGCGTTGTCCTTCCCTGCACGCCTGATCGCCACCACTGCGGCTATCCAGAGGACTGCGGACAGGATAAATTTCTCTCCACTCCCGCCAAGGAAAAGCGCCAGATGCAGTAGTTGCTTCGGAGTTGGTTTTGGCATCCCGTGAAAGGCAACCGCCTCCGGCGGGACGCGCAGCACGTAGGTGAGTCCGGGGGCGCACATCGCCAAAATCACCAAGGCATGAACGATGAGCCGTCCCCACGGCGTTGGCTTCTTGTGGAAGAACAACGAGCAAGCCTGCGCCACCATCACCAACGACGCGAAAGTGTGACTGTAAACGGCCATGACGCTGAACAGGGTCCACAAGGCCCAGTCTGTTTCACGGTTTTGCTCAACCGCCCGCACGAAGAACCACGACGACACCAGCACCAGCAGAATCGTCATGGTGTAACTGCGGGCTTCCTGCGAGTAGTACACGTGCGTCGGACTGAACGCGAAGATTGCGGCCGCCGCCAGCGCCGGTACCACACCCACCAGTTTTCGCGCTAACAGGTAAATCAACGGAATGGAGGCAATCCCAAAGATGGCGGCAGGAAGGCGGACCCAAAACTCGCCTGGACCCAAATGCAGCCAAACCCGCATCAACAGGAAGAAGGCTCCCTGAAAGCTGGCCTCGCCATACCACCAGACATGCACGAACTGTGGCCATGCCATGCGCGCCAGCGTCACTGTGGCGCCTTCATCCAGCCATAGACTTTTTGTACCGAGGTGGAACAGACGCAGCCACGCCCCGGCGAGGGTCACAAGAGTCAGTAACAAGACTCGGCCACGAGAAGTAAGTTCTGGAACCGAAACGGAGGATTGCTTCGGTGTCGAATGGGCGAGCGGACGCTCGCTGGCTGCGGGCATAAGCAGTAATCTTACCGCGACCGATATCGAAGCGACAGCACCACTGGAACTGTCCTAGCGTGCCCGGGCGAGTACCAGGGTGACATCGTCCGGTTGTTCACCGCCAGCGATCCAGTCGGTAACGGCGCCGGTTACGATCTCGCTGATGCGCGCCAGCGGCTGATCGCGATGCCGCTGGATCAGCTCAATCAGACGCTCCTCGCCGAATTCGCCAAACTCGTTCTCCGGCTCGGTTACACCGTCGCTGTAAGCCACGAACATATCTCCCGGCTCCATGCCAATCGTGCTTTCCTCGTAGCTCATCCCGTCGAATAGACCTACGACGGTACCGGAGGTCTCCAGACGCCTGACCTGCCCACTGTTGCTCAGGACCAGGGGAGGCAGGTGTCCTGCGTTGGAATAGGTAAGCGAGCGGGAAGCGGCATCGTAGCAGCCCAGGAACATGGTTGCGTACTTCTCCGGCGGCGTGCTGCGATAGAGCTGATAATTCAGCGTGGCCATTAATAATCCCGGAGCGAGTTCGGAATTGCCGCTGCCATCGCCGCGATAGTACATAGGAAGAGCACTGTCGCTAGGAAGGCCGGCGTCCAGCGCCACGGACGCCAGGGTTCGCTCCGGTTCCAACGAATAGGCGCGCACGAACGCATGCACCGTCGCCATCAGCAGGGCCGCCGAAATACCTTTGCCGCTGATATCGCCAACCGCCAGCACCAGCCTGTCTGCGCGCATCGGAATGAAATCGTAATAGTCGCCGCTTACCGTCCTCGCCGGACGGCATACTCCGTGTACCTCCAGCGTGGCCAGGCCGGACAAATCGGCGGGGAAGAGCAAGTTTTGCACCTCGTGCGCAATGGCCAGTTCACTCTCCAGCCGCTGCTTCTCCTTTTGCTCGCTCATCAGGTTCGACAGCGACTGGGTCATGGAGTTGAACGATTGCTCCAGCGCAGCCATCTGATCGTTGGTGCGCACCTTGATGCGATAGGCGAGGTCACCGCGATTCACGTGCTGGGTTGCAACATAGAGATCGGCCACGGATTTGGTGATGCTGCGGGAGAGCCTCATGCCGATGAACAGCGCTATCAGCTCGATCAGACCAAAAAAGATTGCGATGCCAACCAGACCATCGAGGAAGATCTCGGCTTTATCTCCGAGCGCACTGAACAAGGTGGCGTATAGCATCGAGGGCCGGGTATCCACCAGCATCAGCCCAGTCAGCGATTTGCCGGTGTGCCAGTCGATGGCGCTGAAGCGAGTGGCAAACGGAATGTGCACGTCGAAGCGGTTTGCGGGAGCCGGCACGCGCCCCGCCTCCACCCTCGTGCTGGCGCTTTCGCCAGACAGACTCACCGTCTCGCGTGAATTTCCCGTGCCGATGATCAGCTTATCGTTATCTTTATCGGGTGCTGACGAGGATCTAGAGGTGCGAGTGGAGGTACTCGATGCAGTATCCGGTTCCGGCTTTGTGTCCTCGTCTGGAGGGAGCAGAGTTACCGATCCTAGCTGGGACGTGGCCATCCGTAAGAGCTGCGGCGTGACAGGCACGTTGGAGATGACTGTCAGGTGATGCGGACCGGCTTCCACGTGTTTGACCACGCGTAGGTGCAGGCGCTTGCCGTCCAGCACAAAACCCGCGAAGTCTCCCTGGATTGCTACCGATATGCGGATAGGTTCGATTCCGGGAGCTGGCCGGCCCGCCGAAAGCACGAAAGGCTTGTCTTCGTCCCAGACGCTTACCACCCGATTGCGGAAGTTCTCATCCGACGCGCTGGAGATCTCGGCGGCCAGTTGCTCATTCAACTTCTCGGAGCGCGCCAAACTGCGGAATTGCATGGCCAGGGAGCGGTTGGCGGATTCCAGATGCCGTAATTCCGATTGCAGGTCCGACATGGCGACGTAGGTCGCAAATTGTCCCGCAAACAGATAGCCGGCCAGAAGTCCCATCATCAGCAGCAGCACGATGGGAATGACGCCGATAAAGACATAGGTGACGATTAAGCGGTTACGCAGGCGCCACATGAGCTGCCGGCGCACCCAGCGCAGGCCCATCAGCATGGCGCAAACAACGAAGGTGAAGACGAGGAACGTGGCCCAGCCGCTCAGCATTGTCCCGTTGGGCGCACGGAAGATCAAGCGCAGCAGTTCGAGGACCAGGGCCAATCCGCCAAACCACAACGTGGTTCGTCCCAACTTGCTCTTGGGGCGCAGGGCCCTTCGCAGCCGGGCCTTGATTTCGCGGGACTCTGGAAGCTTGAACGCCATAGCTCTCGGAACTATTGCTAGTCCGTGGCCTTCGTCGCCACTCTCAAGGTGTGACGGCAAGCGCCGGGGAACGTTTCAATGATTACGAAGCGGCGCCGCTCGCTGACAACATTCTCAGATCTCGGGATAAAGATCGAAAAACGCCTCCACGCTCGTGCGTAACTGCCGCTCGATTTCCTCTTTCGAGCCCTCGATAATATGCAGCGTCACGTGCGCCTCGTGCCCATTCTTCAGCTTTACCGCACCCTCGCCTACTTCGGCGACTTCTTCTGAGGGTAGAAGACGCAGTCCATACACCAGGGTCAACTTTGCCATGCCCTGATTCTAAACGTTCCCCAAACCGCAGGCACTTGTTAGAATCCGGACGGTGCATTCTGTTGATTCAAACTTTTGAGTAACAAGCTGTTATTTCTTCGTGTGCGCGCCACGACGGGTGCGGTTGCATCTTCCGGCGTGGCGCGGAATCTAAGTTCAGCCCTATGCCTGACAAGGTGCGTAACGTAATCATCATCGGTTCCGGATGTTCGGGACTGACCGCCGCAATTTATGCTGCCCGAGCTAATCTCAGCCCGCTGGTCATCGATGGGCATGAGCCCGGTGGGCAGCTTGCCATCACTACGCTGGTAGAGAATTTTCCAGGGTTTCCGGATGGCGTCCAGGGCCCGGAACTCATCGAGAACATGCGCAAGCAGGCCATGCGGTTCGGCGCTGAGTTCCTTGCCGGACATGTTGCTACGGTGGACCTGAGCCAAAAGAGTTCTGACGGCAGCAAGAAGCCGATCGAGGTGAACTTAGGCCGCGAGACTTTATTGACCCGTACTCTCATCATTGCCAGCGGCGCTTCAGCTCGCTGGCTAGGCCTTCCGAGCGAACAGACGCTCATCGGCCACGGCGTTTCCTCTTGCGCTACCTGCGATGGTTTCTTCTTCTCGGGCAAGGAAATTGCCGTCATCGGAGGCGGCGACTCGGCCATGGAAGAGGCTTTGTTCCTGACCCGTTTCGCGACCAAGGTCACCATCATTCATCGCCGCGGCGAGTTCCGGGCCTCGAAAATTATGCTTCAGCGCGCACGTCAGCATCAGCAGATCGAGTTTCTCACCGACACCGTTGTGGACGACGTGTTCGATGTCAGCAGGAAGGAAGTCACTGGACTGCGGCTGCACAATGTGAAGACCGGCGAACAGTGGGACCTTCCGGTCAGTGCCATGTTCCTGGGCATCGGGCATACACCCAATGCGCAATTCGTGGGTGAGCAACTGGCTCGCGATGGCGATGGGTATCTCATTCCCGATGGGTACGTCGGTTCGCGAGCGCCGGGTGTATTCGTCAGCGGCGACGTGGCCGACCGCCATTATCGGCAGGCGGTCACCGCCGCGGGAACAGGGTGCATGGCTGCCCTTGAAGCCGAGAAGTATCTGGAAGAGATCGGGAAATAGACCCAACTTGCGGCCGCTAGACCTGGATCATTCATGAGCGAACGTAACTTTTTGGAGTGTCATGCTGAGCGACGAGCGCAGCGAGGGGTCGAAGGAACCCTTTGCCCGCCAAGCAATTTCAGACTTGTTGCTGTGCCAGGCATCCAAGCTTGATTTCTTGCAGCTATGGGGGGCCTTCGACTCCGCACGGGTCCGCCACAGCGGACTCGCCCTCCGCTCAGGATGACAATCGGAACTGACCGGATGATCGAAAAATTATGCTGGGCTCCGCCACCGACGACTTCCTCCACGCTGAACGGGCGGCACAGTTCATTCTTGAGCGCGCCAGCCTGCGTCCGCGTATCGGCCTGGTGCTGGGATCGGGACTCGGCGGCGTCGCTACTGGGTTAACAGACGCGGTCCGCATCCCCTACGAAGAAATTCCATATTTTCCGAAGAGCACGGCCGAGGGTCATGCGGGCGTACTTGCCATCGGGATACTCGACAACATTCCTTTGGCGGTGATGCAAGGTCGCGCGCATCTCTACGAAGGCTATTCGCCCAGCCAGGTTGTCCTTCCCATACGCGCACTAGGACGCATGGGAGTACGCGCCCTGGTGCTGACCAATGCCGCAGGCGGAATCAGCCCCGAATATACCCGCGGCGCGCTTGTGGTGTTGCGCGACCACATCAACCTTCAGGGACAGAACCCGCTCATTGGGGCGAACGACGACTGTCTTGGGTTGCGTCATCCCGACATGACGGACGCCTACAATGCGCAATTCCGGCAGTTCGTGCGGGAAGAATCGGAGCGATTGGGCGGAGGCATCTTCGAAGGTGTGTACGCGGCCGTGACCGGCCCTAACTTTGAAACCCCGGCGGAGATTCGTTTTTTGCGCACGATCGGCACCGACCTGGTCGGCATGTCCACCGTGGCCGAGGTGATTGCCGCGCGGCACATGAGGATTGAGGTCCTGGCGGTCTCGTGCGTGACCAACATGGCCGCCGGCATCACTGGCGAAAAGATCACAGAAGAGGAAGTGTTGCAAACTGGCGAGCGCCTGGCCAGCAAGTTTCTTGCGCTATTGCGGGCGGTGTTGCCCAGGATCGAGGGCTATCTAAATGACCATTCCAATCCCGATTAACGTTATCGTCGCTGGGAACCTCTGCGCTAAACTGGGCGTGGGAATGAAAAGTGTTTTGTCTGTCATCCTGAGCGACGAGTCCGGTCGCCGTGGCGACTGGACGAGGAGTCGAAGGACCCCTATGGAAAGAAGAATTCTTCGGCTATAGGGTTCCTTCGACTGGCACGAGTCCGCCATGGCGGACTCGTGCTTCGCTCAGGATGACAATTGTTACTACGCTGTGTTCACTCTTGAACTGCTGTAATCGCACATGCCCGCGGAAATGTATCTCATCGGTGTTGCCGGTCCTTCGGGCGCGGGAAAAACCTACCTCGCGACGCATCTTGCCGTTGCACTGCATGCCAACGTTCTGGCGCTAGACCGCTACTATCGGGACCTCTCGCATCTGCCCCTGGAGGAACGAGCGCAGGTAAATTTCGACGCGCCCGAGGCTCTCGATCACGAACTCATCGTCGAGCAAGTTGCTCGCTTGCGCAATAACGAAACTGTGCATCTGCCGGTGTACGACTTTGCCACCCATACGCGAACTAGGAGGACCGAGGTGCTGCGTCCATCGGACGTGGTCATTGTCGAGGGACTGTTTACTTTGCACTGGCCTAGTCTGCGCGAGTTACTGGGCACCAAGGTTTTCGTGGACATGAATGACGAAGTCTGCCTGATGCGGCGCCAAGCGCGCGATGTGTGCGAACGCGGCCGCACTCCCGTGTCCGTCATGGAGCAATATGCCGGGACCGTCGCTCCCATGGCCCAGCGCTACGTTCGTCCCAGCATCGTCTATGCGGATGTCGTGATCTCCGGTACTGAGCCCATTGCCGAGGGAGTCTCCCGCGTTCTGGCGCACTATGAGCGACAAATTAGCAACACCCGAGCGCACGCCTCGGCCGATCCAGCGCAGCGAAAAGCCATGCTTGCAATCACGAGGAAGGAATGAAGGTCCGCAGCATCGGCGGCGTTCTGTTATTGCTGTGCCTGATTAGCCTGCCCTGCGCCGCTCAATCGTCTGCGCGAGAAAAGGAAGTAGATCTGCCCTCCAGCAAGCTACTGCTGTTGCCTGCCCCCGGAGGACCGCAGCCTACGAACAGTTTTCCCACAGCGGTGGCACTCAGTCCGGATGGGAAGTACCTGGCCATTTTGAATAATGGATATGGGACAGAGGGGTCCAAGTTTCAACAGTCGATTGCCTTACTGGATTTAGCCAGCAATCGATTGCGAGATTTTCCCGATCCGCGCCTCGCGCTTCATGCCAAGCAGTCGTATTTCCTTGGACTCGCTTGGAGCAGCGATGGCGCCAGTCTTTACGCCTCGATAGCGTCGCTTACCGACCCGGACGGCAAGAACCCCGGTGATACTGGCAACGGGGTCGCCGTGTACCGCTTGCAGAACGGCACACTGCTGGCGGAACGTTTTCTGAAGCTGCCCGGTACGCCTCTCGGTCACGGCAAACAATTTACCTACAATCCGAGAAGTGTTGCGCCCGGCTATGCCAACCCGTATCCCGCCGGTCTGGCTGTGGTGAAGCGCGACCGTGGCGACGCGCTGCTGATCGTGGAGAATCTTGCGGACGATGCGGTATTGCTGGATGCGCGCAGCGGCAAGGTGCTGCAGCGCTTCGATCTGAGTCGTGGCAAATATGTTCCGGCCGCGTTTCCCTACGGTGTTGTGGTGAGTGCCGACGGTAGCCGCGGCTGGTGTTCGTTGTGGAACGCATCGCAAGTCGCAGAGTTGGATCTGCGCTCTGGCAAAGTTGTGCGGCAGGTCGCATTGATGCCTCCGCAGCGCGATATCGACGCTTTGTCCCATCCGACGGCGCTCCTATTGAGTCCGGATGAGCGCCAGCTCTATGTCACGCTCGCGAACCGTGACAGAGTGGCCGTGATTGCGACATCGGACGGTAAGGTTGAGGGATACCTTCGGACGTTAATACCGTTTACGGCCCCCGGCACAATGGGAAGATATATCAGGCGAATAAGGCCGATGCTCCAGGTGCCAAGCAATCAGCCAAGCTTAATTTCTCGGTTGCAGATGCCGCGGACACCAACGTGCTCAATGCCATCTTATGGAGGGCCGCCAAGGGCCGGATCCCGATGCCCGCACCTCGCCACACCGTGTTTCCTGCGGGAAGTGAAAGCGAGTCAGAAAAATAAAGAGGGCGCAATTGCGCCAGCGTGTACGTGCGCGATCTCGCTGTTACCCCCGGGGATCAACCGCTGACCTCTCCTGCCAGCCATGCCAAATACTCCTCGCTGCCGCCCTGCACTGCTAGCTCGACGCATTCGGGTAACTCATAAGGGTGCAGTTCCTTGAAGGCCGAGCGCAATTGCGCAGCGTGTTCAGCGCTGGTCTTGATCACCAGCAGGTACTCAGGTTCGTTCGAGATTTTTTGTTTCCATCGGTACACCGAGCGGATCGGCCCGACGATGTTGACACAGGCCGCCAATCTGCGCTCTACCAACTGCAAGGCGAGCTTCTCGGCGTCGTGCTGCTGCCCGAGCGTAGTCAGCACAATGCGCGCATTGGTCATCCACCACCTCAGCGTGAATGTTTTTGGTTCAGACTGTACCACGGCGGGGGCGCAAACACCCTCCCTCGGCCCTCAGGGGCACAGTGACCGCAAGCATTTGCCAAAGTTGGTTCCTCTTGTGCTTTCGCTAGATCTTTCGCTTGACGCGCGAGGTCATGCGGAAGTCCACTAAGAATTGCTGTGGTGTCAACCGAAACTTGCCGGGAGGAGACGAGACTCTTGGAGCAGTGACCATGGTGCTGACCGTTCGTATTGCCGGAGGCTGGTTCTACCGTATGCGCCGCGTGCTGGCGACGCTGTGCATTGGCGTGCTCACCATTTTCATTGGTTACAAGGTGATCTTTGGCGCCAACGGCATGAAGGTTTATGAGGACAAGCGAGCTGAAGCTGTCCGGCTGCAACAGCAGATTGATGACGAGAAGCGGAAGAACGAGCAACTGCAGCGCCGGGTCGATGGCCTGCAACAGGCAGATCCCAACGCCATCGAGAAAGAAGCGCGCGAACAGTTGGGGTACGTTAAGCCCGGCGAGGTCGTACTGGTCGAGCCGCAGGTCAAACCTGACGCAAAGCGCGCCCCACGGTAGCTGAAAATACTCATCAGAAATAGCGATCCCCTACGGGGACGTTGCGGACCGCTGCCGCCCCTGGCCGGCGGTATTGACTTCCTTCTGTCCCGCTCGGCGACGTTTTTTCGCGCAAAACCTGTTTGTGGAATAAACTGGTTGCATCGAAGTCTGTGGGGACTCCTGCCTCGTACCTGGGTTAAGGATGCAGGTACCAGCGAAGTGCACTGGGGTGCTGTTCATGGAAAGCTACTCTGCAGCCTGCCTGGCATGGGCTGGTCTTTCCCCGCTTATAAACATTTCAGCCGCCTGGCGGCAATTCAAGAGGAGATTCGACAATGAAGAAAAAAGTGTTGTTAGTAATCGGGCTCTATCTGTGCAGCATGACCGTGCTGGCAGTAGCGAAGGACATGAGCTGGAGCGGCTGGGTCAGCGATTCCAAGTGCGGCGCGAAAGGCGCGAATGCTGAACATGCGGCGTGCGCCAAGAAGTGCATCGGGGAAGGCGAGAAGCCAGTATTGGTAACCGATAAGGACATGAAGGTCGTCAGCATCGACAACCCCGATGCGCTTGCCGGACATGAAGGCCATCATGTGGAAGTGACAGGTAAAATGACCGACAGTGGCACGCTTCATGTCGACAAGGTGAAGATGCTGGCGCAAAAAGGAGGCAGCGGCGGCGCCATGAACGACATGCAACACTGAGTTGTGCCAACGTCACGGCAAAGCGGCCAGAAGACGGAGCCGCGTTGAAATGCTAACGGACCCCGCCATTTGTGGGCGGGGTTCGTGCTTTTGTAGCGGTTTGAGAGCACAGGCAAAGCCGCAAGATTGAAGCTGAATTTGTCTATGTCAGAGAAGAATGCCACGGGTTGTGCAACCTCTGGAAAAGGGTAAACCACATTTCCTGAGGCCAAACGACCGCGAAAGAATTGCATGGAGAGACGCGCGAGCATGACTATGACAAATCACTACAGCGGACGAGTTTCAAGGGCGCATCATACAGCGATTCGGCTCGCCATCGGCGCAATCGTCATGATCGCCGTCTCGCTGATTGGACAGGTACCTGCAAGCGCACAAACCTCGGACGCGAATTCGCCTCCATCCTCCTCGAACAGCCAGTCGCAGACTTCGGCTCCGATGGCTGGGAAGAAGGAGCAGGTAGGGAGACCTAAAGTGATTACCGAGCGCTCTCTGTTTTTCCCTGACCTGGCTCACAGCCGGCTACCGTTGACCGCGGGCGAAAAGTTTCATCTGGCTATCGCGAACAGCGTTTCTCCTGCGGCGTTTCTCGGGTCAGGGTTCAGCGCGGCCATGGGGCAAGCAGCGGATAGTCCGTCCGGATACGGTCAGGGCGGCAGCGGCTACGGCAAGCGATTTGGAGCCTCGATGGCGAACCGTGCCAGCTCAAATCTCATTGGCACCTACTTCTTGTCCTCCATAATGCACGATGATCCACGTTATTTCGTGATGGGAGACGGAAGCCTGAAGCAAAGCGTTAAGTATGCCCTTCGCCGGGTCGTGATCGTGCGCAAGGATGACGGAGGAGAAGCGTTCAACTGGCCTGGAATCATAGCGCCCTTAGCGGCAGCAGGGTTGGCAAACTCATATATGCCGGACGCTCAACGAACTGCGGGCTACACCTTTAGGAACTATGGCCTGGCTATTGCTGCTTCCGTGGGGGTGAACCTGCTGAAGGAGTACTGGCCGACGATTACGAGGAAGATTCTGGTGCCGATCGGAATCGGCCATGATTCAGATAAGCCATGAAGGCCTCCATCGCATTTCGACACGCCACACTTCGACCCGAGCGCTGCTCCGCATGTTCTAGCCTATCGCGCTCTCCGCGACGTTCCCTTGCCGAGAATAGACTCTTCAAGGGCCGAGCGATTAGAATCTAGGTTCTGGCAATCGATACCAAAGGGAGGAACTTCTTGCGTTTGGTTCTGTGGTTTGTACTGATCTTGTCGACCGCCTGCGCATTTGCACAGCAGGGCGATTCTCCGTCGACGTCTCAGCAGGTCCCGACCGTCCCGGAAGGAAAAGCTGGCACACCTGGCGCCCAGGGAGCAGGAGCAACCGGTGGCGAGCCGCAGTCAGTCCGGCAACCTCAGGGAAGCATCAGTGGAACCGTTGTCGATCGGACTGGAGCCGTCGCCGTTGGCGCGAACGTGCGACTCACCCTTAAGGATCAAGCCCAGAAACAGGATGTGTTGTCGGGCGACAATGGGCAATTTTCCTTTTACAATCTTGCTCCTGGCCCTTTCCAGCTCACGGTTAGCGCCCCGGGGTTTGAAACCAAATTGGTTTCCGGAATTGTGAACTCGGGCCAGGCTTTTATTGTTCCTGCGATCGTGCTTACTGTTGCCGCCACCACAACGGATGTGAAGGTCGAACTCTCGGAAGCTGAAATTGCTCAGGAAGAGGTTAAAGAGCAGGAGAAGCAACGCGTACTTGGCATCTTCCCGAACTTTTACGCCACCTATGTACCCGATCCCGCGCCTTTGGCCCCGAAGCAGAAGTTCTCTTTGGCCTGGAAATCCGTTACCGACCCCATCAGCGTTGTCGGCGTCGGATTTCTGGCCGGTATTTATCAAGCGAGTGATGAGTTAGGCGGATACGGGCAGGGTGCGGCAGGCTACGGCAGGCGTTTCGGCGCGCTTTACGGCGACGTCTTTTTTGGCACGTTTATCGACAGCGCGATTCTGCCATCGTTGCTGAAACAGGATCCACGCTACTTCTACAAGGGCACGGGCACGACCAAGGAGCGATTTTTCTACGCGCTCCGCAATGCGGTGGTCTGCAAGGGAGACAACAAGCAGTGGCAGCTGAATTACTCGACAATTATCGGCAGCTTTGCCACGGCCGGGCTCTCCTATACGTACTATCCAGCCAGCGATCGCAGTGCGAGTTTGCTGGTGGGGACTGCGCTGATCAGAATTGCCGAAGGCAGCGTTGCCGGTATTTTCCAGGAATTTGTCATTCCGCATCTAACGCCGCGTCTGAAGAGCCACCCAGCGCCGCAGCCGTAAGAGCACGAATCGGCGCTAGAGCGCCTCCGATATCCAGAAAGCCCTCCGCGAGAAGGTGCGGGTCCCTCGCCCGCTCAGGTTCGGCGCTCACATGTCCGAATGTTTAATCACGGGAATTCTGGCCGGACATCGCCACGCACGTTCTGCATCGCCACCCGTAAAGCGGGAACGATCGAGGCCATCTTCACAGGTGTGAACAGGCGTAATCTGTGCGATAGCGGTAGTCGTTTGATTGCCCTGCGTGTAAGCACTCACTTTGAGCGGATTTGCGGTCAGGCGTCGCGCAAACTATTACGACGTAACTTGATGCAGCAAAGACGGTTCCCATGCTGGCAATCGACGAGCGACATGCGCGCTTTTTTGCTTGACCCCGGCAGAGCTGTTGTCCTAACCTAACGACCAACCAATCGCAGCAGAATGCAAGTGGCCGCTCACTGTCTCACTCCTCGAGGGAGTCCTGCCTCTCGTTGGGGGCAGTAGAGTCTTTGTGAAACTGCATTTTGGGCGTGCGACGGGTTGGCGGGGCTTTTTCGGCTCCATGCCTGGAGTGGATTCCGCAGGGCCATGTGGATTCACTTCGCGAAGTCAGGACAACGAACCTATGTATGTGGTCAATGAGCACATGCTAGGAGATCTGGATGCAGGTATGATGTCTCCGTCGGGGGCATTGGTCTCCTCGGATATGGAGCCGCCAAAGTGGTTCGCCGTGTATACGACTCCCCGTCATGAAAAGGCGGTGGCCAGGCACTTCGAATTTCGAGCGATCGAGTCGTTCCTGCCTCTTTACACGGAGATGCACCGCTGGAAGAACGGTTGTCGGGTCAATGTGGAGCAGCCCCTCTTTCCCGGCTATGTCTTCGCGCGAGTCGGACGAGGCGCCACGACCCAGGTGCTCTCCGTACCTGGCGTCCTCTTGATCGTTGGTTCCGGACGTGAACCTCTAGCTTTGCCGGACTTCGAGATCGAGGCGTTGCGTTCGGGACTTCGCCTCCGCAGATTTGAGCCTCACCCTTACCTGGTTGTGGGCGAGAGAGCCCGCATTAAGTCAGGATCGCTGGCCGGTATGGTGGGTGTCCTGGCCCGTAAGAAAACCAACTTGCGGGTTGTGCTCACCCTGGAACTGATCATGCGCAGTGTGGCCGTGGAAGTGGATGCCGACGAACTGGAGCGGGTCAACGCGTAGTTGCAGTTTCCCGAAGGATGATCGGAAACGAATCTTTTCTGTGGTGCAGTCCAAATTGACACTCAATCGTCGGGAATCGGAAAGTATCTCCAACGCTGGCTTGATTTCCAGTTGGAAACCATCGCTTTAGTGGTAGAATCGCGGCGCACGATCCCCGGAACAAATCAAGGTTTAGCCGATTGCGCCACACACAGCTACGCCCAGCCGGGGTCGATTAGGGGACGTATTCTGTATTCGCATGAGGGAGAATACTTCAGTGCAGGGAGACTGGTCATGAAACGAATCTTCTTAATGATACTGGTTGCGACATTTCTTGTGACGGGAGCCATCGCGCAGACCGCCGATGCCCCCCAGGCGCCGCACGCGCGTAAAAAACGGATCGCTATATTCGATTTCGACTATGCGACGGTCCAGAGCGCTTCGGCCGCGGTCTTCGGCACCAATGTAGACGTTGGAAAGGGTATCGCTGATCTGCTGGTGAGAGACTTGGTTAAAGACGGCACTTACTCGGTGATCGAACGCAAGGCCATGGACAAGATCCTGGGCGAGCAGAACTTCTCCAACAGCGATCGCGCCAATCCGAATTCGGCCGCGAAGATCGGAAAGATCCTGGGCGTGGATGCCATTGTCGTCGGCAGTATTACCCAATTCGGAAACGACACTAAGAACACGAATGTCGGCGGCGGTGGCGGCGGCTGGCCTGGATATGGTCTTGGTGGCTTCAGCCACAAGAAGAGCAAGGCCGTGGTGGTTGTGGACGCGCGGCTGGTGAACATCGACACTGCGGAGATCCTGGGCGTGGCCACTGGCAAAGGTGAGTCCTCTCGCGAAAGCACGTCCCTGACGGGCGGCGGCGGCGGTTGGCATGGTTGGGGCGGTGGCGCCGTGGACTTCGGCAGCAGCGATTTCCAGCAGACTATTATCGGCGAGGCCGTGAACGCTGCGGTTACCCAAATGAGCAGTGAACTGGTGGCCGACAACTCCAAACTGGAAGCCCGTACGGTTATGGTTGAGGGTTTGGTCGCCGCCGTGGACGGAGGCCAGGTCATCCTCAATATCGGGTCAAAGTCGGGGCTGAAAGTTGGCGATCAGCTCACCGTGCAGAGGGTGACGAAGGAGATCAAGGACCCTTCCACCGGTGCGGTAATTCGTCGCATGACTTCTCCCGTGGGCGTGATTCGCCTGACCGACGTGGATGAGATCTCGGCGGTGGGTACACCAGTTTCTGGTTCCGGCTTTAAGGTGGGCGATGCCGTGAAGACGATAACCCAGTAAGAAAAGTAGGAAGCACTCCCGTTGCAGTAAGTATCCTCCGGCAGAGCCGGAGGCTTTACGGTTGCTGGCCCCTCAAAGGGGCCTGATCGCAACCGATCAAAGTCAAAAGCAACAGCCACGTACAGCAGTGGCAAGATACCCGATGCGCTCAAGACCGGGAAAAGCACACCCCCGGATCTGTCAAACTTCTACTGCCTCCCCGGCAAAGCCGGGGGGTCTCCCGTCGTACTAGCTAGCCGCAAAGTGGCGAGATGGGTTTAGCCCGGGGCGCAAGCCCCGGGTAAACTTGGAAAACGTCGCCCCAGCCGCGCAGCGGCGACACCATTTTCGTAAAGCTTTCCTAGCGCCGGCCTTTTTTCGAGGGGCGCGAGAACAACGGGCAAGTCCCCCTTCGCCTACTTGTGTCCCACCACCACCGTAAAAAAATCAGGCATGAGATCCTGTTTCTCGCTGGAGCGGAAGCCGGCGCTGCGCAGCATCTGCCTGAGGTCGGGGCGTAACCCACCCTCCACGTGCGCAGAGGGTGGGCTGCTGGCCGAGGCGCATTACTGTTTCATCGCCGTAAATTCGCTCTTGGTCCCGCGCAGTTTGTCGTCCACCATAAGCTTCATCGTTTTGCCATCGGGAGAGATTACTGCCTTTGAGACACTGATTGGCTTGCCGTCGCGATAGTCGGTCTCCTCCAGCGTGTTCTTGCCCATCATCTTTACCGCGACGCTGGTCGTGCCCGGATCGCCTTTGTATGGCGCCTCCGGACCGTTCAGTTTCGCCGTGTAGGACTGACCCGTCGGCGTGGTCATGGTCAACTCGTCGCCGCTGACTTTGTAGGTCCACATCAGTCCATTGTCGGAGACGGTATCCACCTTCGATATCCGCCAAGAGCCGGATATCGCATGGGCTCCGGCCGGACCGTTGGCCACCCGCGTTTCTTGGCCACTGCCGGTGACAGGGTCAGCATTAGTGTTGCTGCTGTCATTGAAGGTGAACATCAGGGTGTCGCCGTCGGAAGAAACCTTCATGCTTGAAGTGGCGACGGTTTTCCCATTCCTCTTGTCGGTTTCTTCGATCTCGTGGTCGTTTATCACCTTGATCGCAATGCTGTCGACATACCGGTGTCCGGTAACTTTCTGGTCCTGGCCATCAGCTTTAATGTCAATGGGCGGCACACAGGTTTTGCATTGATACATGCCACTCTGCAGCAGGTAAACGTCAGGCTTCTTGGGAAATTCGGCCTTTTTCAGATCGATCTTCCAGGTTCCATCGAAGGCGTTCTGCGCTGAGGCCACTATCGGCATCAGCAACAAAATCGCCAGGCCCACGAAAAGTAGTTTCTTCATCGCTTATCCTCCGTTAGCTAACTGCGGTCTGCGATTATAGCGGAGTCCGACACGGCCGGCTGAATTTTCTGGGGAACAGCCCTGTCCCCCGCTTCTGTATAATCCTTCCTCTCATGCGCAATTTCTTTGCCCGGCGCACGTCGTGGAACCTGACCACCAACCGCTACACCGAGGCGCTGGCGGCGCACCGGCGGGCGGGCAGGGAAGTGCTTGATTTGACGGCTTCCAATCCCACTACCATTGGCCTGTGTTATCGCGAAGACAAACTGCTGAAGGCGCTGGTGCATGGTGAGGCACTGACCTACAACCCCGAACCGCAGGGGCTGCGGGCTGCCCGCGAGGCCGTGTCAACCTATTACGCAGCGCACGGAAGCCAGGTCTCGCCCGACAATCTCCTCCTGACTACCAGCACCAGCGAGGCGTATTCGTTCCTTTTCCGCCTGCTGTGCGATCCGGGAGACACGGTGCTGGTCCCCGCCCCGAGCTACCCGCTTTTCGATTTCCTCGCCGATCTCCATGACGTGAAGCTCGAACCTTACGAGCTGGTGTATGACCACGGATGGCAAATCGACTTTCATTCGGCGCAGATCGCGATAGAACGCGCGAGCCAAGCAGCTTCGCGTTGCCGGGCGGTTCTGGCCGTGCATCCTAACAACCCGACCGGTTCGTTCGTAAAGCCGCGAGAGGCTGAAGAGTTGAATCGCATTTGCGCGGCCAACGAAATGGCCATTGTCGCCGATGAAGTGTTCCTCGATTACTCCCTTACCAAAGATCCGCCGCTCACGTTTTCGTCAAACAGCACAGTGCTGACCTTCACTCTGAGTGGGTTGTCGAAAATTTCCGGTCTGCCGCAGATGAAAATCGCATGGATTGCGGCGAGCGGCCCACAGCCGCTGCTGTCGGATGCGATGGGCCGGCTCGAAGTTATCGCCGATACCTACCTGTCGATGAATGCGCCGCTGCAATGGGCTGTTCCGGTCATGCTGGAGGAGCGGTACGGCATACAGGACCAACTGCGGCAACGCATGATTGCGAATCTCGCTCTGCTCGATTCTGAACTAGCCTCGCAAGAACTCTGTCGCCGGCTGGAAGTCGAAGGCGGATGGTATGCCGTATTGCGGGTCCCGTTGGTGGGCTCGGACGAGGACCTTGCCATCGCCGTGCTGCGGGAGACTGGGGTGCTGGTGCAGCCGGGCCATTCTTACGACTTCGCTGCGGATGGATATCTGGTGATTAGCCTTATTACTCCCGGCGATGAGTTCGCGGAAGGAATCCGGCGGTTGGTGGCATTTGTTGCTGGCTTTCACTCGTAAGAACGCTCTGCCTCAGGAAGGATCAGGGTCTGCCTGAGGCAAGAAGCGCTGGGTTAGCGCACGCTGCTAGTCCAGGTCAATGACTTGCAACCGGCATCCGGCGGAGTCACCGCAAGAACGATTCTCGTGAAACATGAGTCCCATTTGGGAACGGGGACGGTTATAATTACAGGACCGTGACCAAGTACTCGATTGTCGTCCCATTTCATAACGAAGAAGAGAACGTGACCGAGCTCTACGATCGGCTGAAGGTGGTGATGGAAGCCACCGGCGAACCGTTCGAGCTGGTATTTGTGGACGATGGCAGTCGCGATCATACCTTCTGGATGTTGCAGCAGATCGCAGCGGTGGATCGCCGCGTGGTCGTCGTGAAACTGCGCCGTAACTTCGGGCAAACCTCGGCCCTGGCGGCGGGCTTCGATCACTCCGAAGGCGAGTACGTGATTGCCATGGACGGCGATCTGCAGCACGATCCGCATGACATTCCGCTGTTTCTGCAAAAGCTGCGCGAGGGCTACGACATCGTCAGCGGATGGCGCAAGCAGCGCATTGACAACTTTGTGATGCGGCGTGTTCCCTCCAAGATCGCCAACTGGCTGATGGCCAAGTTGAGCGGGGTCGAGTTGCACGATTTCGGCACCACCTTCAAGGCGTATCGTCGCGGCGTGGTGCAGGAAATCCCGCTCTACGGGGAACTGCATCGCTTCATTCCGGCGCTGGCGTCGGCTTATGGCGCGACCATTTGCGAGATCCCTATCCGCAATGTCAACCGGGAACGGGGCGAGTCGCATTACGGTATTTCGCGGACCTTCCGCGTGTTCTTCGATCTCATCACCATCCGTTTTCTGCTGAAATACATGGCTCGGCCGCTGCACTTTTTCGGCACCGTCGGGGCGCTGGGTTCGCTGGCTGGCTTCCTTATCGCAATATGGATGTTGTTCGAGAAGTTCGTCCGCGGGATCAACGTCATGGATGAACACGGCCCGCTGCTGGTGTTCGCCGCCGTGCTGATCGTCGCAGGTGTGCAATTGATCGCGCTGGGACTGCTGGGCGAATTGCAAGTACGGCATTTCCACGAGCCGACCAAACGCGCCCCTTACACCGTGGACCGCGTATTGCGCTCATCGCACAGCCAATCGGCGCTGGCCGACTAATGAGAGTGAATAGTGGTTAGTGGATAGTGGTTAGAAAGCGCAACGGACGTGGTACGGTGCCTCAAGTTTATGACCCGGATCAGCTAACCCACCCGACTATTCACTATCCACTAGCTTGACTAACAAGCCCCACCCCGCCCGCGGCTATCTCTTCATCGCTGCGGCTGCGTTTTTCTGGGGGTTTTCGGCCACCGTGGGCCGCGCAGTGTTTACCGGCAGGCTGTTCGCCGGCGGCCAAGCCCTACGCCCGATCGACCCTCTCATCCTGGCCCAGAGTCGAACCACAATTGCTCTACTGATACTGCTGCCGATCCTGGTGCTGAAGGGGAGATCGTCCCTGCGGGTGCGTAGTAGCAGCCATCTGCTGCAGTTCTTTTTGTTAGGGATTCTCGGACTTGCAGCCTCCAACTACTTCTACTATTTCGCCATCCAGAAGACGAGCGTTGCGACGGCGATTGTCCTGCAATATGTCGCACCGGTATGGGTGCTGCTTTACATGCTGGCGCGCCGGCTCCAGCGTCCAACGATGCGGCGCGTCAGCGCTGTGATCCTGGCTGTGCTGGGCTGCGGACTGGCGGTGGGAGAACTGGCGGCACAGCGCGGATTTCCCTGGCTCGTGATCTCCGGGATTCGCTTCAATACGCCGGGCGTCGTGGCGGCGGAACTGGCAGCGATCTCGTTCGCCTTCTACAACGTTTACGGTCAACACTTGCTGCAGATTTATCAGCGCTGGACGGTGCTGGTGTATTCGCTGCTGGGTGCGGCTGTTTTCTGGCAACTGGTCAATCCGCCTTGGAAAATCATCGCCCAGCATTACAGCGGCGGACAGTGGTTGTTCATGGCCATCTTCGCGGTCACTTCCATGCTGGTTCCGTTCTCGCTCTACTTCACCGGATTGCAGCATCTCGATCCCACGCGCGCTATCGTGACCGCCTGCCTCGAACCGGTGTGGGCGATTTTGCTGACCGCGCTTATCCTCGGCGAATTGGTGTCGCCCATGCAGGTGGTGGGAATCGTTGTGGTGCTGTCAGCCACCATATTGGTGCAGAGGCCGGAGCGCAAGGACCGCAGCGAGCCGCTGATTGCGGTTGAGCCGATCGAATGAGGTCGCAGATTTAACCAAGGCCAAGCCCTTCGCGGACGGTTGCACGACAAACTCCTGCGAATTGTTCGATGCGCAGAGCACTGCTTATTTCCTGCTGACCGACGGCGCAACGAACACGGTCTTGTGCGGAAGCTTGGCGGCGACCTCGGGACTAAGCCCAAACGTCGTTGCCAGGACGTCAGCTGGATTGCCGGCGAGCCACTCGCTGAGATCCATGGCCCGATAATGAGGGTTGTTAAAGCCGACCAGGATGCGGCAGACCTCTGCGCCGGTGTTCTTGATATAGTGACCCGCCCCCATGGGGGCATAGCCGACGTCGCCGGCTTCGAACTGCTCGATGACCGCATTTCCCTGGGCAAGAAACACTCCCATCTCTGCCGTGCCGTCGATGTAGTACTGCCACTCGTCCGCGTTTGGATGCCAGTGCAGCTCGCGCAGGGCTCCGGGCTGCAGCTCAATTACCGATCCTGCCATTGTGGTTGAAATAGGAAATTCATCCACCGTTACAGTCCGCTGCGTACCACCTCCCGGGACGCGCCGGGGCTGTTGGGCGTCAAGCGGGTACCGATGCATCGTCGCCAGTTCCGGAACTCTACGCGGTGTCGCAGAGAGCGAGCTGTCGTCAGGCACAGGACCGCGGACGAAGTAGGCTTCGTGGTCGGGTAGCGGCGCCAGTTCTTCCACGGACATACCCAGGTTTTGCGCCACAACTTCGCGCGGCATCTGCGCCAGGAAGTCTGTGATACTGAAGGTGTGATCTTCTGAGAAGTCGCCGTTATCGAAGATCAGGATAAAGTGGCACTCACCGGGGCCGAGTCCCTGAATCGAATGGCCATAACCTCGCGGAAAGTACCAGACATCGCCTGGATCGAACGTGTCAACATAGGCCGAGCCATCTGGATGGAGGATTGTGGTGCGGCAGGAGCCGGCGACGACGTAGGCCCACTCGGCAGCGTTGGCATGCCAGTGCAGCTCGCGCATCGTGCCTGGCGCCAGCCGCATGGAGACACCGGCAATGCCAGTCGAAATAGGGAACTCACGGACGGATGCGCCGCGCGTGACGCCCCCGTTTCCTACGCGTGGAACCTGCTGCTCCAGACGGTAGCGGAACGATGGTAATGCCATGGATCAAACCTCCGGTTGTGAGTTGCACTGGCAGCGTGGTGGCCAATGCGTTCCGACTGTTTCATTGGGAACTGGAAGATGGCGTGTGCTAGGGAGACGGCTTTTCCGGCACAGTCGCCACACAATAGCACGATTCATAGCCCTGCTGGGTGAGTCCGCTAATCGCACAGTACAGTCCTCTCACATCCTTAGCAGGAATGGGTGCGGCAGAACTCGATACCATGTAGAGGTGCAACCATAGGTCACGCGCGGTGTTGCGGGTGGCGATCTCATCATAAATCTTGGCCAGACTCGCGCCGTCCAGTTGCGGCACTTTCCATCGCCGCGAAAACGTATACTCCCGCCTCCAACGTCCGAGAGTCTTACCGCCTGCCTGCTTGAGATTCGTCAGAAAGTAGGTGGTCTGATCGGCCAGCGTTCCGTCGCTCCTGAAATCTACTATTCGAAACCCGGGATTCTGGTCATAGATCGGAGAAATCGCGGGATCAATCAGCACAAACTGCCGATTGGCACCATCAGCTCCGATCACCCGGAAGTCATCTACGTGGGTGTGACCAGCGAAGCTCGCCAAGACCGTGCTCCGATATCGCTCAAGCAGGCTGTCGAACCGCGCGGTCCACTCCGGGACCCACATGGGCACCACCGAACTCGCGCACGACGCGGCCGAACTGCTGGTCCCCGCAGAGGTCCCATCATAGGGATGGGTTGTCGCCCAGCCGTCAATCCCTGGGGGAATGTGAAACATGAGCCAGACTTTTTCGTGTGCCTGTTCCGCTTCCGCCAGCTGCGATTCCAGCCAGGTGAGCAGATCGCTCGCAGCAGTGGAGTTGACCGTCGCACAGCCATGGCTAAAACTGGCGGCACGATATTGGTCGGACCAGAAGATGGTGTTGAGCGACAGGATGCGTACACCGTGCAGCGTGGGATGTTCCAGGCTGTAGCTTCCCAGCGACTTCCAGGTGGCGCTGAATTGCTCGCCTTCCATCGCAAGATCGCGGGCCCTTTCGGCAGTGTCGTGGAGGAATGCTCCATTAGCCTCAATGCTGTAGTCGCCGCAGTATTCGTCGTTGTTGCCGGGCGTCAGCAGTATCTTCGCCGCCACGAAACGCTTGCGAAATTCCAGCGCTACGAAGTCAACCGTCTTGAGCACGAAAGCGCGATAGTGCTCGGGATCGCTGTCATGCGTAATGCTCTGGTAAGTCTTAGGGAAGTCGTGCGCCAGCAGATCGCCAGTGAACATTACCAGTGCCGGATGGGGCTCAGCCCGAACCATCGCCTCCAGTGCAGACCGCAGTAGCCACCAGTTCGTGTCTTGCCCGTAGCTACTGAACGCCGCGAGCTTCGATCGCTGGAAGATTGTTTCCCATTGGGAGGGGTCAGCCGCTGCGAGATCGGCGACCAGCGAAGGATCGGCCATCGGATTGAAGTGAACGTCCGATGCTATGAGCAGCCTGCCGGTAGCGTTTTTCCGGGCCGGTTGGCCCGCTGCAGCGGAGATGAGTAACAGCGGCAGTAAAACAAGGATGCAGGCACGCAGGCGCGAGCTGGGGTGACAATCTGGTGGCCTTCGCCGAATCTCTGCCGCGCATGACATGAGTCTTTGCTCTAAAAGTTGAACAGCGTCATCAGGTCGCCGATGGCGGGGCTGTTGGTCGGGAAGTAGGGGGCACCGGGCGCGCTTAAAGGATTGGGAAGATTGTCGCGGCTGCGCGACGACAACGGCTTCAGTCCCCAGTTTTTCTCAATGAATTTCAGCAGCGAGACGTGGTCGCCGTAGGTGTGGTCCACGTACCCGGGCTTGGCGAACGGTGAAACCACAATGAGCGGAATGCGCGGGCCGTCACCGAAGAAGTCAATGGGCTGAATGTAACCGGAGTCGTAATTTCCGCCCGATTCGTCGAGCGTAATAAAAATGGCTGTTTGTGGCCACAAGGTGCTTTGCGCCTTGATCGTTTCAACCAGGTTGCGGGAAAAGGCTTCGAACAACAGCGGCAAGGATGTGCCCGGATGGCCGTCCGTGATGTCGTCCGGCTTCACGAACGAGACCGCCGGCAAGGTGCCGTTCTGCACGTCCTGGTAGAACTGGGTGATGTCCTGAAGATTGTTCTTGAGATCGGTGGTCATGATGGACGGCGCGTACTGGAAGGGATTACAGATGTCACAGTAGTGCGAGTAAACTCCGCCTAAGCCGCTGGAACTGAATCCTTCGCCATAGTATCTCCACGAAATGCCGGCGGCAGAGAGCGCGTCGCCTATGGTGGGAACCGAAGATGGGCCCACGGTATGGCTCTGGTCGGCGCGCAGTGTGCCGTCGCGGTTGTAGGCAGGATCCTGATTGTTCACCAGGTAATAAGCTCCGGGAGCACAGTTGCCGGAGTTGAATGGCTTGTAAGGCAGCGCGGCCAGGTAGTTCATGATGGCCGACACGCCCGGCTGGGTGGAATCGGAGCAATTGGTATAGGAGGCATTGCTCTCGTTGCCGGAATCCGGAAGGTAGAAGCCGTCTTGCTTATACCAATTGTTGCTCCCCGGATAAGGATCGGGATTTTGGATCTGCAGCGCTGGTGGAGTGGTCGGGGTGCCGTTGGCGTCGCTATAGATGAGAGGCACACCCGTGCCGATGGAAATAGAGTTCGGTCCGGTTCCACCCAACATGAACTGGTGATAGTTGTCGCTGATGGCGTATTGGTTGGCGAGCGAGGCGAAGTAGGGCACGTCTCCCGCCGCCATGTTGTAGAAGCCCATCGAGACCGCACCCTGGTAGGTAGACTGGTCGGTGAACAGCGGAGGTGGAGGCCCATTCTCTACTCCAAAATCCCAGCCAACGGTAATTGCCACCCACGGGAACAGATCGGCGGCGCACCCGCTCGGATTAGAAGCGCTAATGTTGGCAACGCTGCAGTCGATCTGCTGCCACATCTGGTAGAAGCGATGGACCGGATCGCCAATCGTATCCGAGGACATCGCATACTGCGTGATCGGAAACGGGCCGTTTGGCAAATTGCTGGGAAAGCGCGCGTCTGGGACTAATGGAACTTGATGGGGCGGCTGATAAAAAATCCCGCCATCGTATAGCAGCCCCTGGTCACTGGGAGCGAGCCCCGGGTCCGACACGATGCCATAGTCAATCGCAGGCGGAAAAAGAATTGGACTCAACGTTGTGTTGGGCTGCGGCAGGGTGACAAAGCTGCCAGTCTGCGGCGGACTCAAGCGGTAGTAATCGGTGTCGCTGGCTTGCTGCTGGGCTGCGGTGGCGAAGTTGGGGCCTGGAGCTCCGGTCGCGGTGACGATTTGCTTCGACAATAAGTTCCAAACCTGTTGCGATGGATCGGGCGGCTGATAGGTAGCGAAAAGGTTATCGAAGCTGCGGTTTTCGCCGATGACGATAATAACGTGCTTGATGGGAGTCGTGGTGCTCGGGTTGCCGGGTGGAGGCTGAGAAGGCGCCGGAGTAGGCGTCCCGCCGCAGCCAACGAGCTGAACAGCAAGCGTCAGTGCGAGCGCGCGTCTTAGGTAGAGTGAACCGTCGGCCAGCAAGGCCATATGTTGTGTCACTTGGTTTGAACAGAGCGGCGATGCGGGTCTGCGACCGGCAATTTCGTGTTCTGCATTCGCGCCACTTCTTGCAGAGTGATTCTAACTTGAGTCCCCGTCTGGACGGTACAGAATTCTGTCTTGGCGTTTGCTCAGAGGCCGGAGCGCCGGGACCGCACTGAACCGCTGATTGCGGTTGCCGATCGAATGAATTTTCCGAGAGCTTAACGCAGACCAAGCAGAACAGCGAGGTATTGCCGTACTTTGCTGGTCAGCGCAGGCTCAGCCTTGGAGTGGAATGCCGCTCTGCGGCCGGCCCAGTCCATGCTCTTTAACTGGTCTACGAGGACCGCACCTTCCACCTGGTCGACGGTGACCGGCAGCGCGAACGGGTAGGGTTTGCGCTTGCTCGTCAGGGGACAGACGATTGCCAGGCCGCTCGCCCGGTTGTACCGCTGATCGGTGAGCACCAAGGCAGGCCGTCGCTTGGCCTGTTCGCGACCCATTTGGGGATCGAAATCCATCATCACGATATCCCCAGCCTCGGGAACGTACGGGATCACCATTCAACTACTTCTTTCCCGACTTCGGCGCCGGTCGAGATCTCTTGGTAGCGGTTCTCTGGAGTAATCTGGGAGACCAGCTGCGCTAGGGTGGGCATCTTGCTGGCGCGGCGCAGCTCCAACCGTCCTTCGGCAGCGGCTTCGATCTCCAGCGAATCGCCTTCCTTCAGCTTGGCCTGCTCGACCACGGGCTTGGGGATGCGAACTGCGAAGCTGTTGCCCCACTTGACCATCTGTGCCTTCATGCGACCGTATCCTTTCCGATATACGGAGTATATCCCAATGTATCTACATTGTCGATACGTCGGCGGGGCACCGCCTGGGCACATTCAGTTTGGTTGAGCCGATGGAAGGAAGTTCGCCACCTAGGTCAACTTCCGTATTACCGACAAGTCAGAGGTTGGGGGTCACTTACCGCTTTGCCGGAGCCGGCGCGCGCACATGCGACTGCGCATCCGCGTATAGCGCATCAATCTCTTTCTTGTAGAGCCCCTCCAGATGGCGGCGACGGAGCTTCATGCTCGGGGTGAGCGTTCCGTCTTCAATGCTGAGCTCGGTGTGAATTACCAGCACGCGCTTTAGTTTTTCGAACTGCGCGAGGTTCTGATTCAATTCTTCGACGATACCTTCATAAAGAGATTGGACCTGTACCGCTTTCACGAGTTGCCTGTGGGTGGAGAACTTCACTCCATGACTGTGCGCCCATTCTTCCAGGATGGGGAAGTTGGGAACAATCAGTACGGCGGGGAAGCGCCGCCTGTCGCCGAGCAAGGCCGCCTCACCCACGAACAGGTTCGCCTTGAGCGAACTCTCGATCGGCTGAGGTGCGATGAGTTTTCCGCCCGAGGTCTTGATCAGGTCTTTCTTGCGGTCGGTAATGGAGAGGTATCCATCCGCATCCAGGACTGCCACGTCGCCAGTCTTGAACCACCCATCTTCAAATACTGCAGCGCTTTCCTCGGGCATCTTCCAGTAACCCTTGAATACCGACGGGCCTCGCGCCAGCAGTTCGCCATCGGCTGCGATTTTGACTTCCACGTTCGGCAGGCATTGGCCAACCGTGCCCAGCCGATGATTGATCGGATTGTTCAGTGCAATGACCGGTGAGGTTTCGGTCAGGCCATAGCCTTCGTGGATGCGAATTCCGATATCGGCGAACCAGGTGGCAATCTCGCGGCCGAGTGGCGCTCCTCCGGAAACAAAGATGCGTGCACGGCCGCCCATTGCGTGGCGCACCTTGGAAAATACCAGTTTATTAGCCATCTTCCACGAGAGGGAAGTCGGAGTTTCTCCGCGAAGGATCGCCTCGCGGTTGGCGCTTCCGGCGGACATGGCCCAGTTAAGGAGTTTGCGTTTCAAACCTTGCGTCTTGTGCTCGACCTGGTTATAGATCTTTTCGTACACTCGGGGCACGGCTACGAAGATGGTGGGATGCACCTCGCCCAGTGTGCGCAGGAGGTCGTCAATACTGGGGCAGTAGGCGAGGGGAACACCCCAGGACATCATGGCGTAATCCAGATGCCGCGCCGTGACGTGCGACAGCGGCAGAAACGAAACACAGAGGTCATCTTTGCCCACGTCAAACATATCGAGCGAGACGCTCAGATTTGCGGCGAGGTTGCCGTGCGTCAGCATGACGCCCTTGGGCGTGCCCGTGGTCCCCGACGTGTAAATGAGCGTCGCCAGGTCGTCGGGCTCAACCGCTCGCCCTAAGTCTTCGAGTTCTGCGTCCGGTCCGGGGACAGCGTTCCGCAGAAAGCTCTGCATGGGGATGGCGTCGGTGAGATCGGGAGCGTCATCCATGATGACGATGCGAGCGATATTGGTCTGGTGCCGGATGGAAGCGATCTTCTCGTACTGCTTGGGAGTAGAGACGAAGACGATGCTGGCCTCCGAATGTTGCAGCAGGTACACGCACTGCTCGGCGAGCTGTGTCGCGTAGATCGGCACGTCAACTGCGCCCAGCAGCAAGGTGGCGAAGTCAGCGATCGCCCACTCCGGGCGGTTCTCGCTGAGGATGGCGACGCGATCGCCCTTGCCAATCCCCCAAGCCTGCAATTGGCGCGCGGTAGCGAAAACCTGTGCTTGCAGTTGGGCGGAGGAAATCGGCTTCCACGCGCCTGCCTCGCGCGTCAGCATTACGCGGTCACTGTTGCGCTCCACGACCGCGAAGAAGACTTCGTTGAGGGTCTTAATATTCATCGCTTCCGAGTCAATACGAACGACTGGGTTTTGAGGCAGTAGGCTCTCAAAACCAGAATGTTAGCTTTTCACGGCCCAAGAGGCTGTGATCTATGACATCCATGGCTGTGCTAAAACGAAGAGAACTTGACGCCGATTTCTCGGGGTCTATTGAACCCCTGTGTAAGCCACTTTCTGATTCCCGCCGCTTTGCATTCCGTTAAGAAAAATATCTACCACTGAATCCGCCACATTGGACAGCCGGTACTCGTGCTCACTCAACACCCAGGAGGTCACCATCTCGTCGAGTGCTCCGAAGAAACAGTTGGCGGCAATTTTCTCTGGCAGGTCGCGGCGAAAGACGCCGCTGGCCTGGCCTTCGTGGATGGCCGCGCGCACCAAGCGGAGGTATTCGACCATGTGATGGTGTGAGAATTCGGACAGAAAGCGCGTGCTCTGCCGCAGTTCCATCTGAAATACCACCGCCAGATTGCGGTTGGACCCCAGGGCATTCAAATGAAGAAAAGCCAGCCGCCGCAAGCGCTGGGCGGGGCTGGGGATCTTCTCGACCTCGGTGCGTGCGTGGCTCATAAATGCATCGAAGGCCGTGTTGATGGCCGTCATCAGGATCTCTTCTTTGTTCTTGAAGTAGAGATAGACGGTGCCATCGGCAACGTTGGCGCGATCGGCAATGTCGGAGATTCGCGAGTTAAAAAACCCCTTGTCGGCAAATACGGCGACCGCAGCATCGAGGATGCGCTGATATTTTTCAGCGTTGCGGTTTGTGCCGCTGCCGGCGTTGCCCGTAGCAGGCAAAAGAGGTTGAGATTCCGGCTTCATCAAAGGCCCATAAACAGAAGCGGGTGTATCTGGCTTGCGCCTCCCGCACTCCTGCAATCGATCCGCGGGGCGCGAGGCGGTGGCGCCGCCGAATGAATGTTCATTCACTTGTAATTTATAGCCATGGCTGGATTTGCGCAATCGAAAGCGCGATCCCCAAATGGTGCGACGGGCACCGTGTGGCCACAGACGGCTATTTGGTGTCACAATGCCTCAACTGCCGATCTCGAGGAATTGGCGTCGGATCGAGGGGAGAATATTCATGAAACAAATACTACTGGCGCTGCTGATCGTGGCGTCGTTCTTGCCTGCGAGTCCAGCAGCCGACAAGCCGAGCGAGACCCCGCCGCCCAAGATCAAGGTGGGCGACATGGCGCCGGATTTCACCCTGCAGGACCAGAGCGGAAACAAGGTTTCCCTGCACGATTTCAAAGGGAAGAAGAACGTCGCCCTGGCGTTCTACATCTTCGCCTTCACCGGTGGTTGAACCAAGCAGATGCAGGCTTTCCAGCAGAACTTGAGCAAGCTGGAAGCTGCCGATACCCAGGTGCTGGGTGTAAGCATGGATTCTCCCTTCTCGAACAAGGCGTGGGCGGAAAAAATTGGCGTTACCTTCCCGTTGCTCAGCGACTGGGGCGGCGATGTTACCAAGGAGTACGGCCTCTACAACCCGAAGTACAAGGCCGCGCGGCGGGTGAATTACCTGATCGATAAAGACGGCAAGGTGATCGAGATGCAATTGGACTCGGACGCCATCGACCCGACGAAGGTCGTGGTGGCGTGCCAGGCGAGGAAGTTGGGGCGATAACGCTTGCCCCAACCCGCCTCGTCAAAGAGAGGCGAGCGGGTTGGGCACTGGCCATGAGTGTTTCATTGTGACTAATCGTGCAGCCGAGGCGTTTGTTGACGACACGCCGGGTGAAGCGCCCGTGCGCGGGTTTTTGCATCGCGCGAAAGATTCGGACGCTGGCTTCATCGTGCTCACCCACGGAGCGGGCGGCAATTGCAATGCGCCGCTGCTGGTTGCGCTGGCGGACAAGTTCGCGGCGTCTAGGATCAGCACGCTTCGCTGCGACCTGCCGTTTCGCCAGCGGCGTCCGCACGGCCCGCCGTTTCCCTCCGACGCCAAGCATGATCAAGCCGGACTGCGGCGAGCCGTCGAGCTCATGAAGAAGCAGTTTGCGGGACGGGCTTTTCTCGGTGGCGTCTCCTACGGCGGACGTCAGACGAGTATGTTGGTGGCCGCGGAGCCGACGCTGGTGGAAGGGCTGCTCCTGCTGTCGTACCCGCTACATCCTCCGGGACGGCCGGCGCAGTTGCGGACCGCGCATTTTCCCAGCTTGCAGAAACCGGTTCTCTTCGTCAGCGGTACGCGTGATCCTTTCGGCTCGAGTGAAGAATTGGCGAGCGCGATCAAGCTGATTCCTGCCCCCACAAAACTGGTTCCGATCGAAAGTGCAGGGCACGCTTTGTTGCAGAAGTCGAATCGCGAGGAGCTGCCGGAGACGGTGGTTGAGGAATTCGACAGGTTCTTCTCCCACCCTTTCGCCTAAGGCAGGCGAAAGGATGGGGCACCCTAAACGAAAGCAGGTCCCTCCACTCGGTCACCGCGGCGACCTCGATCGGGATGACAGGTGTGCGTGAGGATGAAAGATCTTAGTTGAGATGACAGAGTTTCTCTGTGATGACATATTTTGGTGAGGATGACACCTTGCGCCGGGATGGACACATTTACTTCTTGAGTGGGAATTGACCACTGAGTGCTACGGGACCCTGCCGCCTATCCGTAGGAATGAAGATCAATCACAGAAAAAACTCCCTATATAACTCCGTGTCCTCAGTGTCTCCGTGGTGAATGATTTTCGCCGGGTCGGACTCGGGTGTACGATGTTGCCTTTCCGTACCGGAGGTGCTCCTTGCTCGACCGCCGCCGCTTCCTTGCCACCACTGCTGGATTCGCTGCCGCTTTTGCCTTGCGCAATGATCTGTACGCCCAACTGCAGAATGTTCCGGCGTCGCTACCGGATCCAAAACTGTTCGGTAGCGATGACGAGCGATATTGGGCGGAACTGCGCAAGCAGTTCCTGATCCCCGGCGACGAGATCTACTTGAACAACGGTACGGTGGGATCCAGCCCCGCGCCGGTGCTGCGGGCGGTCTTCGATGGCTACACCTCGACAGAGAAGATGGACGAGGCCGATCCTGAGGACTATCCCATCTGGGGCTACGGAGCATGGAATGAATTTCGCGATCCGCTGGCGTCATTCGTGGGCTGCACCCGCGACGAGATCGCGTTGCTGCGCAATGCCACCGAGGCCAACAGCTACATCGCCAACGGCATTGACATGAAGCCCGGCGATGAAGTGCTAATGACCGACCAGGAGCATCCCGGCGGTGAGCAGCCGTGGCAGTTGAAGGCCAAGCGCTATGGCATCGTGGTGAAGAAAGTCACGCTGCCCAAGCCGGTGAAGGACGCACCGCAGGTCCTCAATCTGTTCAATGACGCCATCACGCCCCGCACGCGGATCATCTTCTTCAGCCACATAACCACCGCGACCGGCGTGATATTGCCGGCGAAGGAGCTGTGCGCACTGGCGCGGTCGAAAGGCATTCTCTCCGCGGTTGACGGGGCTCACGTGACCGGCATGATGCGGCTCAATATCCGCGATCTCGGTTGCGATATGTACACCTCAAGCCCGCACAAGTGGCTGCAATCGCCCAAGGGCTCGGGATATCTCTACGTGCGCGACGAGGTGATCGATCGCCTGTGGAACACCATCGTGACCGAAGGTTGGGAAGAGCCCAAGCTGCGGGCGGAGCGCTTCCAGCGGATCGGATCGTCCAATGTGCCGGCGCTTTGCGGGCTGCGTGCGTCCATCAAGATGGCCAACGAGATCGGAATGGAGCGCATCGAGCGGCGTCATCGTCAGCTTGCAGACTACCTGTTGGCGCAGATGCAAGCACGCGGCGCGGAATCGTGGACTTCACCCGACCCAGCGCTGCGTTGCGCCATCGTCACGGTGAACGTACCGCCGATCCAGCGCACCGACCTGGAGAATTGGATGTGGACAACCAGGAAGATTCGCATCCGCGGCGGCGAACCGTCGAAGTTGCGGCTCTCCACGCCGTATTATCTACAGAAGAAAGACCTGGATCGCTTCCTTGCTTCGTTCGACGAGTACAAGCGGGGAAAGAAGATTGCCTGAGGGTGCGTTAGGGTGCTCTGCTGTCGAGCCTCGATTTAGATACACACTGCCGACATCCATGAACCGCGTTTTTCGCGTTTGGCTTTCTACTTCCGGCTCGGGTACGATGGAGGTTCACCCTAGTTGCATAGCCATGAAACCAGTTTTCTCGGGACTTCTTTTTCTTTTCTCACTCACGACAGTCTTCGCAGCGGCGCAGCAGGCGCCGGCGGGTACTCCAACACAGGTCGTTCCCGGGCCGCAAACGCCTGTCATCCCAATGCCACTACCTTCTGGGCAAGAGACTCCACAGCAGCCCACCGTGGTGAATCCGGCGCAGGCTGGACCGCAGCAGCCGCCCACGCCTCCGGATTATTCGCAGGAAGCCGTTGTCGTCGAGCACTATCACCAGGTCATGCGTTTCGAGAATGACGGGACCGGGCGGGACCAACTGGATGCGCAAATCAGGGTGGTCAGCGAGAGCGGCGTGCAGGGGTTGGGCCAGCTCAAGGTTGGCTATAGTGCGCTCAGCGACAAACTGGAAATCGTCTATGTGCGAGTGCGCAAGCCCGACGGAACTGTTATTACCGCGCAGGAGTCCGCCATCCAGGACCTCACCCTGCCGGACGCCCCGGTGTACACCGATTATCACGAGAAACACATCAGCGTTCCGTCCTTGCGTCCCGGAGACGTGTTGGAATACGAGTTCGTCCGCACCATTACGAATCCACTGACCCCGGGACAGTTCTGGACCAGTGTCAACTTTGCCGACAAGGGCATCATCCTCGATCAGCAATTGGAGATCAACGTTCCCAAGGGACGGCAGATCAAGCTGAAGAGCAAGCCGGGTTATGAGCCCAAGATTACCGATGAGGGCGACCGGCGCATCTATCGCTGGACCTACACTCACCTGAAGGACGAGGAGGCAGGCCCGGCCGGCAAGAAAAAGAAGAACCCGCACCGGTCGGAAGAAGAAATTCCTACAGTCCAGCTAACCACCTTTCAAAGCTGGGAAGAGCTGGGAGCCTGGTACGCTTCGCTGGAGCGTGACCGGCGCCAGCCGAACGATGCTCTCAAGGCGGAAGCCGAACAACTGGTGCAAGGCAAGACGGACGACATGGCGAAGGTGAAAGCGCTGTACGAATATGTCTCGCGCAACATTCGCTATGTCAGCTTGTCCTTCGGGCTGGGGCGCTATCAGCCGCACGCGGCCAGCGAGGTGTTAAGCAACGGCTACGGTGATTGCAAGGACAAGAACACGCTGCTGGCTGCGTTGCTGGCGGCCGAGGGATTTCAGGCGACCTCGGTGCTTATCGGGTCGCAACATGAACTCGATCCCGAGATTCCTTCTCCATCGCAGTTCGACCATGTGATAACGCGCGTTCCCGTCAACGGAAAAGATATCTGGCTCGACAGCACCAATGGCGTCGCTCCCTTCCGCATGCTGGCCGCCCCCTTGCGCAAGAAGGAAGGCCTGGCGATTCCTCCTGACGGCAAAGCCGGCCTGGTATGGACCCCGGCCGAGCTGCCGTTTGAAGCTTTCGATCGCACCCAGGTCAATGGCTCGATCAACGAAACCGGGACGCTGAAGACGCATATCGCCATTCATGTGCGGGGCGACCAGGAGCTGTTCTTGCGTTTTGCTCTGCGCCAGATGCCGGGCAATCGCTGGAAGGACTTCTTCACCATGGTCCTGCAACGCACGGGGATGCAGGGAGCTGAGATCGACAACCTGAAAGTCAGCGATCCCAGCGACCCTGACAATCCGCTGCAGATCGATCTGGATGCCACCGTGAACAATTACTTCGACTGGTCGGCGCCGGAATCGAAGATGAGCTTGGCGTTCATGCAGATCGCACTTGCTCCGGAGGGCGACGCCGAGGACGACAACCAGGCGCATCCCAAGCCCATCAAGCTGGGCGCGCCCGGGGAGTCCAGCGTCGAGGTGCGAGTCACGGTCCCGCCGAAGTACACCGTACACCTTCCGATCGGGGTCGAGGTCAAGCGCGACTACGCGCAGTATGGTTCGAGCTATAAGTTCGAAGCCGGGCAGTTGACCGCTATTCGCACGCTGAAACTGCTCAGCGGGGAACTGCCGGTGGCGCGACGCGAAGATTACGCCGCCTTCCGCCGGGCCGTAGCGGCCGACGAGGCGCAACAGATCTCGCTGGATAACAAGTCTTCGGGAATGGCGGGAGTGGGCGCTAACGAATCGGCTGACGATTTGGAGGAATCTGCGGAACAGGCCCTCAAGAACAACAACTACGAGCTGGCGGTAAATCTTTTGCAGCGCGTGGTGAAGTTGGAACCGAAGCATAAGATGGCGTGGGACGAGCTGGGACGCGCCTATTTAGGACTCAACGAGAACGATCAGGCCATCGACGCGTTCAAGAAGCAGATCGAGGTCGACGCCTACCACCAGTACGCATACAACGGCTTGGGAATGGCCTACCAGCGGGAATTGAAGTACGACCAAGCCATTCAGCAGTTCCAGAAGCAAATCGAGATCAACCCGCTCGATCCGATGGCCCATGCCAGTTTGGGCCAGTTGTACGTTGAGCAAAAGAAATTCGCGGAGGCCGTTCCCGAGCTGGAGAAAGCTGTAACTCTTCAGCCCAACAATCCGGTGCTGTTGATTTCGCTCGGGCAGTCTTACCTCGCGACCAACCAGACCGACAAGGGCATGGCGCAATTTGAGAAGGCCATCAGCGTGTCGCCCAGTCCGCTAACCTGGAACAACATCGCGTATTCCCTGGCGGAGCAGGACGTACAACTGGACCGCGCTGACAAATATGCCGATGCAGCGATCAATGCATTGCAGACGCAACTGCGCGACGTCAGACTGGACAGCCTGCGCCTTCAGGACCTGGGAGCCGCGCAGTTCTTGTACAACATCTGGGACACCAAGGGCTGGATCGAGTTCAAGCGCGGCGATCTGGACCTGGCGGAGCAGTACATCAATGCGGCATGGCAGGCCAGCGGCGGTGGCGACATCGGCGAACACCTGGGCGAAATTTACGAAAAGCACGGAAAGCGTGAGCAGGCGATTCGTGCCTATCTCTCATCGCTGGGCGGCGATCTGCCCAGCAACAGTGCGCGCGCCCGGCTGGATGCGCTGGGAGTCAGCAAAGGAATCGAGCACAAGGTTGAGGAAGCTCGCCGCGAACTGCAACGGCAGCGCACCACCCCGCTCCACATATCGGGCAAGGGCAGTGCTGAGTTCTTCCTGCTGATCTCACCCGCGAAGGTGGAACAGGTGAAGTTCATCAAAGGGAGCGATGGGCTGAAGAACTTGGCCGACGCTCTGGAGAAAACCGACGTGGGGATGAAGTTTCCCGCGGGCGCGGAAGTACGCGTGGTGCGGCGAGCCGTGGTAACGTGCGGAACGCCGGCAGACGCATCGACCGTGGGAGCATCCGGCAAGGGGAAAGCCTCGCCCGCCGCGGTTGCAAGCCAGGAACCACAGGAGCAGGCCGGGCCATGCAGCATCGAATTGCGCCCTGCCGAATCGGTACGCACCTTGGACTGAAGACTGCCCCAGGCCAGATCGGAGGCGATCAATTTCGGGGTAAGATAGAGCGCTGCACGGGAGATTTCAATGAACGACCTGCGATACCCCATTGGCAAATTCGAATGGATTGCACCTGATGACGAAGCCCAGATGGCCAAGCGGCGTGTGCATTACATCGAGGTACTGTCCAAGCTGCCGGCGCAGATGCGCGCAGCCGTGCGAGATTTGAGTCCTGTCCAACTCGACACGCCGTATCGTCCCCAGGGCTGGAGCGTGCGGCAGGTGGTGCATCATGTACCCGATAGTCACCTGAACGCCTACATCCGGTTCAAGCTTGCGCTTACCGAAGACGGGCCTACCATCAAGCCCTACAACGAAAACTTGTGGGCCGCGCTGCCCGACAACGCCATAACCCCGGTTAAAGTGTCTCTGCAACTGCTGGCCGCGCTCCATTCCCGGTGGGTCGATTTGTTGAATACGATGAAGCCCGCGGACTTTGCCCGGACCCTGAACCATCCTGAGCGTGGAGTGCTTTCGCTCGACCAGATGCTGGCCATGTACGCGTGGCACTCGGCACACCACCTGACGCACATCACCGCACTGCGCGAACGCATGAGGTGGAAGCAGCGCGCGGCAGCCGGATAACGCCACCTTGACTCACTGTAACCGCCCCTTTCCGCAAGGCAAACCGGCCGAGAAATTGAGATGGGCCATTGAAAAGGTCCGTCATGGGGACGACGCAGTGCCCGATGACCGGACCGCCTCCTGGCACTGGCTGGCCGACGTTAACACCTTGTCAATGGCTGGATCGGCACGCAGCTTCGCCAGCAGCGGGTCAGAAACCAGATTGGAGTACGAGCAATAGTTGCGCTCGACCGCACTCTGCAGCAGATCGAGCGCAGCCTGCTTTTTGCCGCAGTATGCCAGCAAGGCCCCTTCGTAGTACAAGATCTCAGGATCCGCTTCGGCCGCCTGGTTGGTTTCCAACTCCTGCGCAATCCGGTCCAGCTCTGACGCGGGCCGCAGTTGCAGGCAAGCTTCCAGCAGATCGCGGTGATATCGAGGAGCGGTGGACATTTGCTTGACGGCTTCCTTCGCCTCCGCAATTTTGCCCTCGCGCAGAAGAATCGATGGCAGGACATAAGTGGCCCATTCCGAGCCGGCGTCCAGGCGGACGAAATCCCTGGCCCGCGAAGTGTTGCCCAGTTCCATGAAGGCCCAGGCGCAAGAGCGGAAGGTGTAGTTGCCGGGATCGAGCGCCAGTGCCGCATCGCACTCTTTTGTGGATTGCTCCAGCATCCCCGCGTAACGATAAACATAGCTCAGCGCAAAATGGGCCTGAGCGCTTTCAGGACGGCGCTTGACGAGTGCCTGCGCTGCCTCGTAGGCCTTTCCTAGCTCACCTCTCTCGACCCGGTTGGCGATCAACTGCCCCGCGGCAACGCTGAGATCGGGATCTAAGGCCAAAGCACGCTCGTAGGCCTGGTTGGAGCGCTGGAACATAACTTCGCCACCGTCGGAATAGGTCGCATCGTAATAGCAGCGTAGGCCCAACTGCTCCCAGGCGGGCGCGTAGTTCGGATCCATCTCGACCACATGCTCCAGCACCGCGATGGCGTCCTTGTTCGCTCCGGGATCATGGGGTAGCGCCACGCTGTGCAGATAGAGGTCATAAGCTTCCGGGTTCTTGGGACGAGTGCCCGTTTCGGGCCCACCGGTCACGCCCAGAGTCGGGAGCAATCCCTGACGCACTTGGGCGGTCATCTCGCCCTGCAAAGCGATGAGGTCCTGGGCGGGGGTCGTTAGGCTGGTTTGCCAAAGTAGCCGGTCGTGGTTGACGTCGATGGCTTCCAACGTAACCAGCAGATTGTCCCCTTGCTTCAAGAAGTGTCCGGTCAGAACAGTGGCAACGTGCAGTTGCCGCCCCACCTGCTCCGGGTCGACATTGTTTGCTGCATATTTTTGCGTGCTTGAAGAAGGGCGAACATCCAGGGTGCGGGTGTAAGTCAGTACATTGGCGATTTCGTCGGCCAGCGCGAAGCGAAGAAACTCGACGCTAATATCGCCGTTGGTGTTCTGTAGGGGCAGCACAGCAATCGTGTTCTTGGCGGCGGTGCCAACTCCGAGGCGACGCTTTAACCACCACGCTCCCACGGGTATCAGCAGGGTCAGGAGCAACGCGATCACCCCTAGCAGGAAATAGGTTTGGGTCCGGTTCGCGGTCTGAAATGTGCTCGTCTGGATACGGTATGGCAAAGCGGCGCGCAACCGTCCGCTGGTGGTTAACCCCGGCTCCGTTTCCCGCTTCAGCGACTGAAGATCACCCTTCATGGCCAGTGCGGTCGGATAGCGGTTGCCACGGTTCTTCTCCATCGCCCGGCCAAGGATGCCCTCCAGATCGGGGGGAAGCGCGGGGTTCAGCTTCAGGGGCGAAACTGGCTTGCGGTTCAGGATCGCATCCAGCGTGGTTACCGCGTTGGTCCCGGCAAAAGGCTTCTGACCGGTCGCCATCTGGTAGATCACGACTCCGAGGGAGAACAAATCACTGCGCTGGTCAAGTTCTTCGCCGCGGGCCTGCTCGGGGGACATGTAAACTGCCGTTCCGAAAACGTCGCCCGCAACCGACAGCGGGTCTTCTGACAATCCTTCGCCGGTCTCCATTCCGCGCGACAACTTGGCCAGTCCGAAGTCGAGAATCTTGGCCTGCCCGCTCTGCGTCAGAAAGATATTGCCCGGCTTGATGTCGCGATGAATGATCCCTTTGGCGTGGCAAGCCGCTAATGCATCTGCCACCTGGATGCCGATGTCGAGGATCTCATCCACTTTCATCCGCTCGCCCCTCAGCCGGTCCTTCAGGCTCATGCCTTCCAGCTTCTCCATGACGATGAAGGGATGGCCGTCCAAGTACTCGATGTCATGGATGGTGCAAATGCCGGGATGATTCAACTGCGAAGCGGCGCGAGCTTCCAGTACGAAGCGGTCAAGTCCCTTGGGGTCATTGAGCAGGGTATCGGGAATGAACTTCAGGGCGACGTGGCGGCCCAGGCGGGTATCCACCGCGTCGTAGACCACGCCCATGCCGCCACCACCGAGCTTACTGACGATGCGGTAGTGAGAAACGGTCTGGCCGATCATCCCCAGGGACGCGGTTTCCATTTGGCGGTTATGTTAGGCTGCGTGCCAAATCCGGTCAACCCGCGTCAGACTTGAACGGCCCGATGTTAGTCTTTGTCGGTGTATCTCAGCCCGTATGGCCCTCCGACAAAACGGGCTACGAATGCGCTATGTTTGACGACTTCAAGCTGCCGCGCACTATCGTCATAGTGCCAATTTGAGGATCGGGGTTTTGCATCGGGGCATGAGTCGCAGTGTATCTTCTTGAACTCCGCAAACGCGCCGTCAAGGTCTCTACCCTCAACATGATAGTCGTGTAGTGTGCAATGAACTACTTTCGATCCTGCCGTCTCAATGCTGAGGAGTCTACGTATCCGGTGTGCAGTGGGACCGATAGCCCCTTGGGCTACCAGCAGGTGCTCGCAATGTACAAGCACACGCTCAGGACTATCGTCCCTAGCCGCAATCCTGAGCTCCTTTACCAGCGCAGAGTTCTCATCCGTAATGTCGAGCCCAATACCTGTTGCGATGTTCTGAATGGCCTGCCAGATGGTATCGCCATGGAAGTCACCATCGACCTTCTCACCATCCCACCTTTTTGCCGCGCGCTGGATCAATCGCAAGGCATCATCCCGCTCGTTGCTGTTACCGAGATTTTCGGCAGTCTGCTCGGCCCAATGAAATGCATCCGAGTCTTTGCTGTGAACGGTGACGAGTGCGCTTATTATGGCCATCACAATTCCATTCACGTCTCTGGTTTCGGCACTGATCCAAGCGGCTAATTTGGAGATTTGTAAAGCCGAAGTTGCGAAATCGGCTTGAGAATCCCACCTGCCCTCAACATGCAATGTAGCGATGTAGCGTCCAATGGCATTAACGACGTCCGTCAGTGCACGTCCAAGCGCCCAGCGGTCGCTATAATTCGACGCATACCGCGCCAGCCGCACGCAGCGGTTGTACTTGGTGGCGATTTGCCTCGCGAGCACTGACCGCCGTGCGTACAACGCGAGCGCCATTATTGGATCTCCGCCACGCTCAAGATGCAGATGAAGGGCCATGAAGAGGCTGGAGTTCTCGTGCGCCAGGATCTCCAACTCCGCCGCATGGCGCGTAATCAGCGAGTAAAATTTCAGATGCCTAGGTCCTGATCGCGTCAATGCCTGAAGCGCTTTTGCGTGTTTCAGCATCGCCTTCGGCAATTCATTCTGCGGCTTCCCAGCATGCAGAATTTCGTGGTAATCGATAGACCGCAGCTGAATCTCTGCCCAAAACTTTACTTCTACAGAGGAATCGGGGTCTACGACCACGACTTCGGCGCGAGACCGAGCCTCAACGAATTGCTTCCGGTTGTAGAGTTCGCGAATCTTCGTGAGCTTCAGCGTATCGTTCTTTTCCTGGAATGCACGGGCCAAGCTTTCCTGTTCTGGCAAGTGCCTCAACGACTCCGCGAAAAACTGTGTTGACGCTGAGGTGAGCTCGCGGCTCGCCAGCATTAGATATGCAGTCTCAAGGCTGATAAGCACGGCGGGAGCAGTTTGGGGAAGTTCCTGGCAGGTTGGAATTCTTACAGTGATGGATTGGGCCGCTGTAGTTGGAAGCACCGCTGCCAGATTGTGATCCAACTGCGGAAAGTACCAGTACACTTTGTTAGCCGTCACATCGGCGTGAATGACGACAATGGGCTGTCTCATCTCCACCGCATAATGCCGTGCGTGATCGACGGAGAGCTCTTGGGAAACAAAAGTGCGGTCAGCAGAGTAGTGCGACTTGCTAGTATCTAGTTGCATAAGTTAGCGTACTGCGTATACTGTGCCCATGAAGGCACACACGGTTACGCTGACACCGGAAGAGCAGGCTCATCTGCAAGCTGTAGCGCGCCGGCCCACCAGCG
>JBEKNL010000003.1:0-97137 GCA_049522855.1 Candidatus Korobacteraceae bacterium | reverse complement strand
GCGATTGACCGATTCATAGCCGCATACAACAAAACCGCCACGCCCTTCGAGTGGACGAAACGCGAGATTCGCAATGTGCATCCCCATTTATCTTACGCTAATCTACGCAACTAAGTACTAGCAACCACCGCGAGAAGGCTCCCACCTTCCCAGGAGAGATCGTTTCGCTTCGCCCACAACTCGCTCAGATGCTCGAGCGTTGCGTACGACGAATGTTGCCAGAACCTTTCGCGAATGACTTCCAGCCTTCCTTGCGGCGTCAAGGCTCGAGCGAAAACTCGCAGCGTAGCAGATGGGTAGCGGCAAAGTAGTCTTTCGAGGTCATTCTTGTCCCACAGCTTTATCGTCGGTCTCGCGTGAGAATGTTGCCACTCCTTTACCCAATTCCGCGTCGGGTTTGAGAAGGTCGTGTTCGTAGCTATTACGAGGACATCAAGTTCTGGAGTCGCCTGGGTATTGTTCACCGCTTCTTTCACTGCACTTGACTCAACGGTCAGCTTCCGCCCCTTGCTTTCTATCCACCACCTCTGCCGAACTAAGTCCGAGTCAGGACTCACAACATGGAAATGCGCCTCAATATCTCTACCCTGGTCGGCGGTATTGCCCTCTCGGGTACCGATGCGCCAAACAAGCTCCTGTGCTCCCATGGAGTCAAGAAGCCAGTAAAGACACTCTTCCAGTTCACGAGCACGAAGCCGCTCAAACGGTATGGCGGTTGGTATGACTAGGTTCGAGTCACTCATGTCTGGAGCCGCATCCTCACTCAGTGAGTATAGACCTGTCAACCACCGGGCCGGTTTCAAGTGACTTCGCCTGAGTTCTGTAGGCACCCCGCAGGAGGGTAGGTACGAACTGCCTTCCAACAAAAAAGGCGGCCCCTTGGCCGCCCTCTTCCAAACTGTCAGCTTGGGACCTTAGAGAACCTGTACGTTCTCAGCCTGCCAACCCTTGGGTCCTTTGACTACGTTGAACGAGACAGCTTGGCCTTCCTGCAAGCTGCGGAAGCCTTCCGTCTGAATCGCAGAATAGTGAACGAATACGTCTTCTCCATTCTGACGGCTGATAAAGCCGTAGCCCTTCGCGTCATTGAACCACTTAACCGTTCCTTGTTCCATAGTGATACAAGTTCCTTCGATGTTGATATAGCGCAATTCGATCGGGATGTGAGGCGGCAGGGAGTGCGGTAAAGCAGGAACTGCTGCGTACAGCGTCGATCAATCGAGCAACTTCATCATATCAGCCTATGCCGCAAAGCCAAAGCAATTCTTGCTCGCTGGCGCCTGTGCGGTCATCGAGGGAATGACAAAAACCACTATTCTCAATATGTTACCTTGTTGGAAACAGCTGTCTGTGTGCCCATTTGAAGGTTGGTGATACTGGGATGGTGGCTGAATGATCGTAGGAACCGGCATCGACATTGCCGAGGTGGATCGCATCAAGGCGACCATCGAGCGCTTTGGCCGACGGTTTCTGGAGCGGGTATTTACCCCCGACGAAATTCACTACTGCGAGTCCAAAGCCAATAAGGCAGAACGCTACGCCGGACGATTTGCCGCCAAGGAAGCTGCCATGAAGGCCATCGGAACCGGCTGGAGCCGCGGCGTCACCTGGCACGATGTCGAAGTCACGCGCTTCCCAGGTGGACGGCCCACGGTGGCCTTTCACGGCAGGGCGGCCGAGTTCTTCCAGAAACTTGGGGCGGTCCGCGCCCATCTTTCGATCACGCATACCGAGCGGCAGGCCATGGCCCAAGTCATTCTCGAATCTGACGAAGCGTTGAAAGCCTGACAGCTCTGGATAAGTTATCCGGGCACTTCACGGACCAACTCTAACGGCCCACTGCTAAATCCCGACGCCATCAGCTACAATCAGCCTTTCCCATTGCCATGTTGCGCTTTTCGACAGCCGGTGAGTCGCATGGAGAAGCTCTGGTGGCGCTGCTCTCGGGCATGCCTGCCGGAGTGGCGGTCAATCTGGAATTCGTGAACCGCGAACTGTGGCGGCGCCAGCAGGGCTACGGTCGCGGCGGACGCATGCGCATCGAACGCGACCAGGCACACATCCTCAGCGGAGTGCGTCACGGAAAGACGATTGGCTCGCCGATTGCCATGCTGCTGGGGAATAAAGACTGGCAGAACTGGACAGAGGCGCTGCCGGTGGAAGAGGGCGATCCCGCCAAGCACAAGCGTGTGGCTTCGCCTCGGCCGGGGCACGCCGATCTTGCCGGGGCGGTGAAGTACAACTTCTCGGAAGCGCGCTATGTGTTGGAGCGGGCCTCAGCCCGCGAGTCGGCGGCGCGAGTGGCTGCCGGAGCTATCGCTAAACTGCTGCTGCGCGAGCTTGGCATCGAGGTACTGAGTCACGTGATCGCCGTCGGTGGCGCCCGGCTGGAAGCGCCCGTCGATTGGGAAGCGATCCGCGCTCTGGCAGCGAAAGAAGAGATACTGCTCAGTTGTGCCGACCCTGTAATCGAAACGCTCATGAAAGAGCAGGTGGACGTTGCGCTGCGCACGGGAGATTCTGTCGGCGGGATCTTTGAAGTGGTGGCTCACAACGTGCCACCGGGACTTGGCACCTACGCGAATTGGGACGAGCGTCTGGACGCGCAGCTCGCCGCCGCTCTGATGTCGTTGCAGGCCGTAAAGGCGGTGGAGATCGGAGATGCGGTGCGCGGCGCGGCTTCCCTGGGTTCGACCGTGCATGATGAAATAGGCTACGAGCGCGAGCAGAAGGGCCCGTTCACCGGCTTCACGCGGCGGTCGAATCATGCAGGAGGCTTGGAAGGTGGGGTTTCAAACGGCGAAGAGGTTCGCCTGCGTGGTTACTTGAAGCCGATTTCGACGTTGCGGCGTCCCTTGGGCTCGGTGGACTTCGCCACTCGCGAGCCGGTGAAGGCCGCCTATGAACGGTCGGATGTGTGTGTCGTTCCGGCCGCCGGAGTCGCGGGGGAAGCGATGGTTGCGCTGACCCTGGCCCGGTGCGCACTGGAGAAGTTCGGCGGCGATTCGCTGCTGGAAGTGCAACGCAATTTCGAAGGCTACTGCCAACAGTTGCGAAACTTTTAAATGGTCTACACAATCGTGAAATTCGGGGACCCGGTGTTGGAGAAACCGGCAGCCCCCGTCACCGTATTCGACGACGCGTTGCGCAAGCTTGTCGAAGATATGTTTGAGAGCATGTACGCTGCCCACGGCGTCGGTCTGGCGGCGCCGCAGATCGGCATCAGCAAGTGCGTTGCGGTGATTGATGTCAGCTTCAAGGAAGATCCCAACGCCAAGATCGTGCTGGTCAATCCCGAGATCATCCACACTGAAGGGCGTCTCACTTCCAACGAGGGCTGCCTGAGTCTGCCCGAATTCCGCGAGAAGGTGACGCGGCCACGCTCGGTTACCGCGCGCGCGCAAAACGTGGAAGGTAAAACTATCGAGGTAAGCGGAGAAGAATTGCTGGCGCGCGCGCTGGTGCACGAAACCGATCATCTCAACGGCAAGCTCTATATCAGCCACATCAGCGCGCTGAAGCGAGACATGATGAAGCGCAAGATCCGCAAGCTGGTCAAGCAGGGCGAATGGTAGCGCGCCTATGATGGACCTGGTGTTCTGCGGAACGCCGCAATTCGCGGTGCCCACACTGGAAAAGCTGGTGGCCGCCGGCTTCCGCGTGAAGCTGGTCGCAACCCAACCTGATCGTCCCAGCGGCCGCGGCCTGCAACTGGCGGAGTCGCCGGTGAAACGAACCGCGCTCGCACTCGGCCTCCCGATCGTCCAACCGGAGAAGATCAAGAACAACGACGAATTTCGCGCGCAGTTGGAAAGCATTGCGCCGGAAGCGATCATCGTGGTCGGCTACGGCCGCATCATCCCGCAGTGGATGATCGATCTGCCAAAGCTCGGCAACATTAATCTTCATGCGTCGCTGCTGCCCAAGTACCGGGGAGCCGCGCCGATCCAGTGGGCGATTGCGGCGGGAGAAAGTGTCACCGGCGTGACCACCATGCGCATCGACGCTGGCCTCGACACTGGGGACATCCTGCTGCAGTCTGAAGAACGGATCTCGCCTGAAGATACTGCGCTCACGCTGGCTCCGCGGCTGGCACAGATGGGCGCCGGGCTCATGATCGCGACCCTGGCCGGCCTGAAGAACGGAACCATAACGCCGCATCCGCAGGACAATGCCAAGGCCACGCTCGCTCCCATCCTCAAGCGGGAAGACGGACTCATTAATTTCTCGCGCAGCGCGCTGGATGCTTGGAACCGCTTGCGCGGATTTCAACCGTGGCCGGGAGCGTTCACCAGCTTTCGGAGCAAGATGCTGCACGTTCACTCGGCAATACCGGTTTCCACAGGTGGTATCGCCCCGGCGGGGCACTTCGCAATCGATAGCGATCGTTTGTTGATGGGCTTCGCGCAAGGTACGGCCCTCGAGGTCCGGGAACTGCAAGTCGAAGGCAAGAAGCGGATGAGCGCCCACGATTTCATCAATGGCTATCGTCCGCGGAGCGATGAGGTTCTCGGCAGTTAGGTGAAGCGATTAGCATCAAGCTTGGCAGGCAACGCGTAGTCGAGGGAATCCGGTTATCGCGGAACTAGCTTCTTGTTCTTGCGCGGCTTGGTTTGGCTGGGAGAGGCACCGAAGCGGCTGCGGGGACTTTGCCGAGACGAATCGCCCGCGTAAACTCGTCGAAATCCTTGGTGCTCTGGTCGGCGTAGGCGGCACCGAAGGCAACCATCGCCTTGTCGAACTTGTTGCTGTTGCCGAGATATCCGGAGATGGCGCAGGAATCGCCCGAGCGAGCGTGTCCCTTGGAAAGCATTTCGCCACAAACGCGCCCGTACTGCACCAGTCCGTTGCCTTCGAGATCTTCGTTCTCGAGGGCGCCCTTGTGATCGCGCAACTGGCGAACCAGGAAGTCGCGGCCGGCAATGGCCGTCCATCCCAGAAAGATGTCGGATTGCACCTGCATGGCGCGCTGCCCCTGGGCCGTGCGCTGCCCTTGGTTCATGAAAACGCGGCGCTCGGGACAGTAGGGCGCATAGGCAGAGGCGTCTTCTTCCTTGATCTGGATGAAGAGCGGATCGCTGATGCTGCGGCCGAACAGGAGGACAACGTAGTCACGCACGCCGACGCTCCCGGTTCCCACTACCCGAAAAGCGACATCCTCGACATGGTACTCCGCAAACCAATGTTGTCTTTCGGGCAAGAGCGTCTCGATATAGCTGCGCAACCCGGCGATGACCTCCGCCGCGGTCCGGCGCGGCGGGTGAAATTGCAAGGGCTTGTTCTCGTGGAAGCGATACTTACCGTCGCGTTGCACGGTCAAGCGATCGAGGTTGTGCCTGGGCGTTGACCGTTCAGCCTTACGCAACACGGCGAGCACCGGCGAGACATTCAGGTGGCGGAACACCTGATAGCGGGCCAGTTCGAGCACCGTCATCTCGCAGAAGAGACGCATTGACTCGCGATAGCTGCGTGCGAAAGCCAGCACAGCCTCCTTACACTCCTTCTCGGTGTTGTTGGCTTCGCGGCCAGCCAGCATCAGGCTCGCCGCCATGCGCTTCACGTCCCATTCCCAAGGTCCACGGATGGTTTCGTCGAAGTCGTTGATGTCGAAGATGAGCCGTCCGTCCACGCCGGCAAAAGCTCCCAGGTTGCGCACGTGCGCGTCGCCACAAATTTGCGAGTGAATGCCGGTATTCGGAAGCTTGGAAAGGTCCGCGGCCATTACCGGAACGGCCCCGCGATAGAACCCAAAGGGCGAAGCCGCCATGCGTGCAAACTTAATCGGCAACAGCTTGGGGATATGGCCGCGCTGCGCTTTGCGCAGTAAATCGACAACGCCAAAGTCGCGGCGCTTGGGGGTCCACTCGCCATGGCTGACGCGGCTGACTTCGTCGCGGCGAGACTGGCCGAACTTTCGCCGTTCCTCGTGGGTGGATAATTGGGCTTGCTTCGCGGGCATGGAACTGATGCATCATACCGCGAATGCGGCGCGGGCACCGGATCTGTGGCGTAAAAAGCTGCACCAGCGCTCGCCGCTGTGATTTTTTCGCCGCAGCCGAGAGCGCCTTCACTGCATCTGTGCAACCTGCACGTCAACAGGAAAGAGGTTCGCAATGAAGATCGCATTTTTGGGATTAGGCAATATGGGAAGCCACATGGCTCGTCACCTGCTTCACGCCGGGCATGACGTCACGGTGTGGAACCGAACCCCCTCGAAGGCGGACGGACTACGCGCTGGAGGCGCCAAGGTCGGCAAATCCTCCGGCGAGACCGTGAAAAACGCCGACGCCGTCATCACCATGCTGGCCGATGATCACGCCGTTGAATCGGCTGTATTGCATTCGGGAGGAGTACTTGACCATCTGCCCAGCGGCGCGGTGCACATCTCGATGAGCACCATTAGCGTCGCACTGTCTCAGAAGCTGGCCGAAGAGCATGGCAAGCACGGGCAGCAATACATTGCGGCCCCGGTGTTTGGTCGTCCCGAAGCGGCGGAGGCAGGAAAGCTGTTTGTGGTGGCGGCGGGCGAGAAATCGGCGGTAGAACGCTGCCAGCCTCTGCTGGAGGCGTTGGGGCAACGCGTGTTCGTCATCGGCGACAAGCCGGAGATGGCGAACGTGGTAAAGCTGAGCGGCAACTTTCTGATTGCGTCGGTGATCGAGTCGTTGGGAGAAGCGATTGCGCTCACGCGCAAGTACGGCATCGATCCGCATAACTATGTGGAGTTTCTGACTAATTCCCTGTTCGCCGCCCCGGTATATAAGACGTATGGCGGCATTATTGCCGAGGAAAAATATCAGCCCGCGGGCTTCAAACTGCGACTGGGGCTGAAAGATGTCCGGCTTGCCCTGGCCGCGGCGGAAGCTGTGGACACGCCTCTGCCATTCGCCAGTGTAGTGCGCGATCATATGCTGACCGCCATTGGCCACGGCATGGAGGATATGGACTGGAGTTCGACGGCCAAACTGGCGGCGGAAAATGCCGGGCTGAAATGACTGCTGGAACGGCTTTGGATGCACGAGTTGCTTTAACGTTGTAGTATCTCAAAAGAGGCAATCGTGACCCGACCTCAGTCCAATCGAGCGCAGGAACGCCTGGCGCTGAGCACTTATGTCAAGTTGATGCGCGCCGCCAACTCGGCCCGCAACCATGCTTCCCGCAGTCTCAGTGGCGCCCACTTGACCCTGACCCAATTCGCCGTGCTGGAAGCTCTTTATCATTTGGGGCCGATGTCGCTGTCGGACATCGCCCGGAAAGTCCTGACCACCGGCGGAAATTTGACCATGGTGGTGGGCAATCTCGAGAAGCTAGGTCTGGCGCGGCGGCAGGGCTGTCCGGAGGACAAGCGCGTCTTGATCGTGGTGCTGACAGCCAAGGGCAAGACCCTGCTGCGGGACATCTTCCCCGATCATGCCGCCGCCATTGTTCAATTCCTCAATGTGCTTGGCCCAAAACAGCAGGAGCGCCTGGGCGATCTCTGCCGGAAGCTGGGAAAACAACCGGAATTCTCCGTCTGACGTACTTCGGCGAGTCTGAATCTTTCTTTAACGTTCAAGCATCTTATTGATATCCGGTTCAGGAGGAACATCATGATCACCATCAGGCCATCTGAAGAGCGCGGACACAATAACCACGGCTGGCTGGATACGCATTTCACCTTCTCATTCGCCGATTACTACGACCCCAAACACATGGGTTTTCGCGACTTGCGCGTCATTAACGAGGACTGGATCAGCGCCGGCAAGGGCTTCGGAATGCATCCGCACCGCGACATGGAAATCATCACCTACATGATCGAGGGCGAGCTGAGCCATCGCGATAGCACCGGACGCGGAGCTGCTATCAAGCAGAACGACGTGCAGCGCATGTCGGCCGGCACCGGCGTCATGCACAGCGAGGTCAATCAGTCCAAGCAGCCAGTCCACCTGCTGCAGATATGGATTTTGCCTGAGGCGGAAGGGTTGAAGCCCAGCTATGAGGACCGCACCTTCCCCGCCGAAGAGAAACGGAACCAGCTGCGGCTGATCGCCTCGCACGACGGGCGCGACGGCTCGACCACCATCAACCAGGACACCAGCGTGTACGCTTCGCTGCTCGAAGACGGCAAGAAAGTTGAGCTCGAACTAGGGCCCGGCCGTCATGCCTGGGTGCAGTTGGTCAGAGGGGGCCTCGACATAAACGGCGCCAGGCTGACCAAAGGCGATGGCGCAGCGATTAGCGGCGAAACCAAGCTGCAACTGACCAGTGCTGCCACCAACGGCGAGGCGGAATTCTTGCTGTTCGATCTGGCATAATTCCGGTCCTGGTGGTCGCTCAATCGGCTCCGTACGCAGCAACCGCGACCGACGATAGCGCTGACTTTTTCTCCGGCCAGGGCGGCAGGAGTTTCACCAAAACCCCCAGGATGACAAACGGCAGGACCGTCAGCACGACTGCCGTCAACAACCCTTCGCGAGTCGCAAAACCCATCTTGTAAGTGGTATAGCCGAGAAAGCTCTTGGAGAATAGCTGGCCGCCAATGACGACATTCCAGCGCATGGCGAAAATGCCAATCATGGTCAAACATCCGGCAGCCACGTAAATCCGTTTGCGCGGCTTGTCCGCCAGCTTCACCACCTGGGTCAGGCCAATCAGTAAGATCGGAAGGACCGTACCTAACAGGATTTGAATCACCACCTGCGACAGGAACAAACGCGTGTGCACCATGAAATCGAGGCTGCGGAAGGATTCGTCGGCTTCGTAGATGCGGTGGATCAGGTCCAGCATCTCCAGGCTGAAGTCGATGATGAAGGTGTAGAACAGGTATTTCGCCACCGTGTCCACGCAGTCCATATCAATCGGCTCTCGGCGGACCAGGCACATAAGCATATAGAGCAACATTACGATGGCAATGCCTGAGACCATGGCGGAGAAAAGGAACACGACAGGCATCAGCGGCGAGGACCACCACGGATTCGCCTTCACCGAACCAAAAATGAAGCCGACGTAGCCGTGCAGCAGAAACGCGGAGGGAATGCCGATCACAGTGACCAGCCAACCCACTCGCTCGTCGATATGCAGCGCATGCTCGCTGATGTTGCTTGAACCCAGCGTCAGCACCCGGTACACCAATCGCTTCCAACCGGTTGTGCCTTGGGACATGACCACGATGTCGCGCCGATAGTCGAGCCAGATTTCCACCACCAGCACAGCCAGCAGATACCACAGGTACACGAAGCCAAACATCGCCATCGCGGACGAGCGGTGTGGCGTCAGGTACATCTCGAACGAACGCTCCGGATGTCCCAAATGAAGCTGCAAAGGCAGGGGAGCGACGATCAGGAAGGCAAGCGCCGTCAGCAGGGCCAGCCGATACGTGGGCTTCACCGCCTTAACCATGAAGACGCGTTCCAGCGACGCCAGAATGAACGCGCCGGCCACCAGTCCCGTAAGGAACGGATAAAGCACGATCAGTACGCTCCATTGGAGTTCCACTTCGTTCGGGTACATGAAGCCTTCAACCGGAATCTGCAACAGGAGCTCCTTATCGCACCGAGCCATCCAAGCCGTTGTAAAACAGCTTCGAGCGAGTGGCCAAGTAAGGTTTTAGAACTTGCACCGCGTGAGTCTTCAAAAACTCATGAATTGGATCGTTGGGATTTTTCAAGTCAGCAAGCTGGCGAGCGCCCGTCGGACAGTTTTCGCAGCAGGCGGTCGTGAGCCCTTTGGTGATGCGGTGATAGCAGAGCGTACATTTCTGGGCGGTTTCCTTCTTCGGATCGACGAAACGGCAGCCGTACGGACATGCCTGCACGCAATAGCGGCAGCCCAGGCAGTATTTTTGGTCCACCAGCACCACGCCATCAGGACTGACAAAGGTTGCGCCCACGGGACACACCTGCGTGCAGGGTGAGTCGGCACAGTGATTGCACATTTTGGGAACGAAGAAGTTCTTCCCGTCGCTTACCGCAGCCGGCGGAAACCCGTTCTTGCCGCCGTCGGGCGAATCCACCTTGGGATTTTCAATGTCATAGTCGGAGACGTGATAGCGTTCGACCCAGGTACGGAAATAGCCATCGGTGACCGCGTTCTCCATCTGGCAAGCCCGGACGCAACTGCCGCAGCCAATGCACTTGGTGATGTCCACCAACATGCCCCACCAGTGCTCCGTCATGTTGTAGTTGGGCGAAGCCTCGGGTGTGCCCGCCAGGATGCTCTTCCAGGCAACCGCGGCAGCAGGCAACAGAATCAGCAGTTGACGGCGCGTCATGTTCATTGGCTGGCTCCCGCAACCGCCACGATGGCCGGACTGTGCGGCTGGTGGCAGGTGTCGCAAGGAGCGCCGCCCGAGTGCTCGGCGGAGACGACCTGGGGAAAGCTCTTCGGCTTGGCCAAGTTTGCCTCATGACAACGCACGCACAGCACGGCGGTGTCCAGCTTTGCCGGCTGGATCGAGGCAGGATCGTCGGCGTGCTTCGCAAGCGGCCCATGGCACGCCTCGCAGGCAACTCCCTTATGCACGCCCTTGCTTTTCACTTCGAGAATGTCGGCGTGGCAGCTCTCGCAGACTTGATGGCCGGCATAGGAAATCGGCAGCGCTGCGGTCTCCTTGATTGCATTGCCCCGATAATGTCCGTACTGCCCAAAACTGCGCGGGACAAGAACGCCCCGGAAGGCCAGGAACAAAACGCCGCCCACCAGGAAGACGGATGCCAAACGGAAGAGGTGGCCTGCATCTTTGAACGCTTTCATGGCCGGATTCGCAACCACCCATTCCGGCAATCGTGGCTGATTGTATTGCTAACTCGATGCATTTCTGCCTTCTCCATAAGTGTCCCTGGGCCGGGCGGTTTCGAGAGCTGCTTAGTAGATATATGAGATGAGAACGGTCCCAGGCCGCCGTGTTCCAGGTCACATACAGTTGTGACGTTGTCACTCCGGGCAAGTCGGATAGTAAAAAGGGGAGTCAAGCAAGCAGACTTGTCCCGCTTGCAGTGAGACGACCTCAGATGCGTCCTGGAACTGCTCTACAAGCCCGGCCCCGTCGGATAGGCGGGCAGGTCTGGCGGCCGCGGCGGCAACTTGGTCGGGTGCGCATTGATCTCCTGCATAATGACCTCGATTGCTTTTTCCAATTGGGGATCATGTCCTGCCATGACCAGGTCGGGCCGATTGTCAATCACAATGTCCGGTTCCACGCCGCGGTTCTCGATCAGCCATTTGCTATCGAGTCCATACAGCGAAAACTCCGGACGGGTGATATATCCCCCGTCAATCAGGTCAATCTCTCCGCGAATCCCGCGCACACCGCCCCAAGTTCGCTCGCCGATAAGTGGACCCAGCTTGTAAGCCTTGAAGTAGTAGCTGAAGAAATCGCCGTCGGACGCCGCGTAATGGTTGGTGATGCAAGCCATGTGCCCATAGAAGACGTTCGGCGGAATGGTGTCGGCTTGCCAGTTGCGCGCTGAATCCATGCCGGCAAGCACTCGCCGCAGGCGCTCGAAGATAATCTGATCGACGAAGCCGCCACCGTTGTAACGCACGTCGAAGATCATTCCCTCTTTGCGAATCTGCGGGAAATATTGCTTGACGAAGGCGTTCAGCCCGGCCGCGCTCATGTCGGGCAGGTAGACATATCCAATGCGGCCGCCGCTGGCTTGCTCCACCTTGCGCCGGTTGGTCTCAATCCAGTTCAGTTCGTGCAGACCGATCTCGTTGGGAATCGGCCTCACTACCACATTGTGGGAGCCCTCCGCCGTGGGTTTGCTGTTGACGGTCAGAGTCACCGCTTGGTTGACGGTGTTGATGAACAACTCGTCAGGGTTCTGCGGGACCCGCAGTTGACGGCCGTTGACGGCCAGCAGGTAGTCGCCTTCTTTGACCAATACCCCAGGCTCGGTCAGTGGCGAACGGAGATTTCCGTTCCAGTTCTCGCCCGGATAGATCTTGGCGATCCGGTACATTCCGCTGCTGGTGTCGGGAGCAAAGTCGGCGCCCAGCAATCCGACATTGACCCCGTCGATCTCGGGATAGTCTCCCCCACCCACATAGGTATGGGAGTTGGAAAGCTCTCCAATCATTTCCCCAAGGACGTAGGTCAGGCTCAGACGATCAGCCACATAGGGCAGGAGCTGCGCGTATTTGTCGCGCTGCTGTTCCCAGTTGACGCCATTCATTGAGGGTTCGAAGAAATAGTCGCGTTCCTGGCGCCACACTTCGTTAAATATCTGCTTCCATTCGGCGGGCGGATCCACCTGCATGCTCAGGTTGTCGAGTTTAAGGGCCCCATCGCCAACCTTCCCCAGCGACTTCGTATCGGCGCCTGTGTGACCGTCCCCTTCACCGGAAGGTACCTTGGCGTCGATGATGCCGTACATGTGCGGACCGCCGTCGCCTCCTTCTTCCGACGGCGCTTCTTGCGGCCCCGACTTGGGAGCGGAGTAGAGAATCTTTTTCCCGTCGAAGGACAACACGTACTGATCGGCGCCCTCCAGCAACACATGATCTTTACGTTCCTTCAAGTCAAAGCCGTGAAGGGCAGGTGGTTCTCCCGGCAACGCACCCGAAAGCCCTTGGATGGGAGACACGACGTAGAAGACGAGGCCCTTAGCCGCAGTGAGGTTCTGCACATTCCCCGGCGGAATCGGCAGCGCCACGATGCGATTCTGAATGCCCTCCAGATCCACACGGAAGTTCTTCAGGGGCGGGCGCGTCCCAGGTTTCTGCTCCGCCGCGGCAATTTCGGCTTTTGTCTTCGCTTCGCTGGGCTCAGTCTGCGGCTGCGGAGCCGCCGGAGGCTTCGTCTTCGGCCTGGGTGTTTGCGACGGTTGTCCCGTTGGCTTCTGGTTGCCGGGGGTCGGCGTCAACAGCACATCAGGCGCCTGCGCGCTGGTAACCTCGTCGCTCAACGCAGGAAGTGGTGAAGGCTCATCCGCGCGCAAGGTGACGATATAAACCCGTCCCGCTTTGGGGTTGGCAAACTCCATATCATAGACACCCAGCACTTCGTTGAAGTCGCGATTGGACAAGAAGTAGAGATATTTGCCTTCGGGATCGAAGTAGGGCGCCGTGCTGTCGCTGGCGCTGGTCGTAACCGGCGTGCTCTTCGGGGCATCCGCGCTGTAGAGATAGATCACATGATTGCGGTTTTCCGATGTCTTGGCGTACGTGACCCAATGGCTGTCGGGAGACCATCCGTAATCGGTGATGTCGTCGTAAAGCCCCTTGTCAATGAGGACTGGCTTTTTCTCTTGAACGTCAACATAAAAGAGGCGCGCCTCTTTGTCGGCAAACACGAGCTTCCGGCTGTCGGGGGCCCAGACCGGCGGCAAGCGAAACATCTTGCCGTCAGACGTGATCCTGACTTCCTGCCCCAGACCGTCCTGCGGTGTCATGTACAGCTCGTCTTCGCCAGTCCGGTCCGAGATGTATGCCACCCAACGTCCGTCCGGCGACCAGACCGCATACTTCTCGCGAATCCCCGGCGTCCGCGTCAGGTTACGGATGCTGCCTTCCTTGGCCGGAACCGTGAAGACGTCACCCCGCGCAGTGAACACCGCTCGCTTGCCGTCCGGTGAGATATCGAAAGCGCTGATCAGCTTGCTGACATTCGCCCAATGGGGCCGGGCCTGTTCGCGGTCTCCCGGCAGATAAATCGTCAGCTTGCGGGCCTGTTGGGTGTTGAGGTCGAAGAGGTACAGGAACCCGCCGTTCTCGAACACGATCTCGTCGGGCCCAAGGCTGGGCCAGTTCACATCGAACTCCGTGAAATGAGTGAGTTGTTTGATCTCGCGCGTGTTGAGGCTATAGCTGTACAAGTTCAGGCGATGTTCGGGCCCACGATCGGAATCGAAGTAGATGGTGTCGCCGTGCCACATGGGAAACGTGTCGGTCCAATCCTCGTGCGGCACAACGTCGATAGCGCGGCTCTTGAGGTCATAAATTGTGATGTCCTGGGCCATGCCTCCCTGGTAACGCTTCCAGGTGCGGAAGTTCCGGAAGATGCGGTTGTAGGCGATGCGGTTACCGTCCGGCGAATACGAAGTCAGGCCGCCTTTATCGAGCGGCAACGGCTCGGGAAGTCCGCCATCAATGCTGACACTATAGAGCCGGCCGAACCAGTCGTTGAAGGTGTCGCGACGGGTGAGAAAGACAATGCGCTTGCTGTCCGGCGTCCAGGTAATGACCTGGTTATGAAAGCCCATGCGTTCGTTAAGATGACCGCCTCCGGGATTAAAGGTCAATTGTTTGGGTTCGCCGCCTTCCGAGGGCATGACATAGACGTTGTAGTTGCCGTCGTATTGAGCGGTAAAAGCGATCCACCTACCATCGGGAGAGAACTTGGCAAAAAGTTCCTGCCCGGGATGGCTGGTGACACGGCGCGCAACCCCGCCGTCTTTGGCAACCAGCCATATATCGCCGCCATAGCTGAAGGCGATTTTGTCTTTGTAGACATCCGGAAAACGCATTAGCCGGCCTTCAGGAATTGCTTGCGCGGCACTAAGCGTGGTCAACGTGAGCAGAAGAGCTATGATTGCGTTTCTCATCCAAGACATCAGCTTTCCTCCAATGAGTGGGAACCGCAAATTCTATAGAAAGGCGCACCCCAATACCAATCCGGGTGAAAAGGGGGCGCGAGGTCCGCATCGCGCCCGAGGAACGATACGCCAATTCTGCTACGATTTGAACGCGCCACCAGATTGAAGTGGAACCGGCAACACCAAAAAGTGCATGAGCGACGATTTTGCGTGACCACAAGGCCAGCAGGTCGAGCTTGTAAACCATGGGAACGCTGAAGCAGGATTTCCGTTACGGAGTTCGCATGCTGCGCAAGAGCCGCGGCTTCACCGCGGTCGCGGTGATCACACTGGCCCTGGCGATTGGCGCCAATACGGCGATCTTTTCGGCCCTGTATCCGGCGTTGTTGCGCCCTTTGCCGTACAGGCAACCCGACAGGCTGGTGACCCTGGGCGAGAACCGCCCGCAATTGCCCTGCTGCAGCTACGTTTCCTCCTACCCCGATTATCTGGACTGGAAGCGCACCGCGAAAAGCTTCGCGTCGCTGGCCGGATTTGCCGACGATAGTTTCGTCCTCACCGGAAATGGCGACCCCAAGACCATTTATAGCGCCATGGTGACGCCGAACTTGTTTTCGACCCTGGGGGTCAAGCCTCTGCTGGGCCGCGATTTTGTTGCGGGTGAAGACATGCATGAAGGTGGCCCTCCGGTTGCGATCCTAAGTTACGACTTTTGGCGAAGCGATTTTGCCGGCGACCCGCATGTCGTCGGGCGCACCATCCATCTGGACAACAAGCCGGTCACAGTGGTCGGCGTTCTGCCACGCGACTTCGAATTTGCGCCGGAGGGTTCGGCGCGACTTTGGGTCCCGCTGTACCCCAATCCATATACTGCCAACGCTCGAAGCCTGCGCTGGCTCAACGTGATCGCACGCCTGGCACCGGGCGTTAGCCTGGAACAGGCGCGCGCCGAGATGGAAGGCACCGCTGCGCAACTGGCGCAGGAATATTCCCAGGACGACGCCGCGGTCTTCGTTACCGTGGGAAGCTTGCGGGACGAGATCGTGGGCAACGTTCGGCCCTTGCTGTTGATCCTGTTTGGCGCGGTAAGCTTTGTGCTGCTGATCGCCTGCGCCAACGTTGCCAATCTGTTGATGACTCGCGCCATCGATCGACGCAGGGAGTTTGCGGTGCGGGCGGCGTTGGGCGCCAGCCGCCTCCATTTGCTGGCCCAACTGCTCACGGAAAGTCTGCTGCTTTCAGCGCTGGGGGCAATCCTCGGCGTGCTGGGAGCGGTTGTGGGTGTGCGGTTGCTAGTGGGCGCAATCCCCGAGGCCCAGCTGCAAGCGATGCCCTTCCTGACTGACGCCGGTATTAATTTCCCCGTGCTGGCTTTCGTCTGCGGCATGACCGTTCTTACGGCCATTCTGTTTGGAGTGGGTCCGGGCCTTGCCGTTTCGCAAACTCCGCTGAGCGAGGTATTAAAGGACGAATCGCGAGGTGGGACCAGCGGCGCCCATGCGCGACTTCGCAATGTGGTGGTCATTGGCGAAATCGCTATTTCCATGGTGCTGCTGATCGGCGGCGGCTTGATGCTGCAAAGTCTCCGCAAACTGTTAAAGCAAGACCCCGGGTTCAGTGCACAACATTTATTGACGTTCGGCGTCAACCTCCCAGGCGCGTCCTATCCGACGGCAAAGGTGTGGCCGTTTGCCAATCCCACCGGTCTCCGCTTCGAGCATGAGTTTGTCGAACAGCTGCGCAATGTGCCGGGCGTGCAAGGGGTGTCAGCGGTAAGTGGGCTGCCTGCCACCGAGAACCGCAGCAGGAACCGGTTCGTGATCGAAGGCCGGCCCACCCGGGAGGGTCAAGAAGAGGCTTGCATGAGCCGGCGCGTGGGAACGGACTACTTCGCGGTAATGAGAATCCCCCTCATCGCCGGCCGGGTTTTCACCGCGTCGGACGGGATGGACGCGCCCGCGGTCGCCATCGTCAATCAGGCTTGGGTAAAGCGTTACGCCGGCGGGCAGGATCCGCTAGGACAGCGCGTGCGGCTCACGTTTTCGCCCAATGAACCGTTCCGCCAGATCGTCGGAGTCATTGGTGATGTGGCCGAAGATAGCGTGGCTGCCCCGCTGTCGCCCGCCATGTACCTCCCGGTGGACCAGGATTCGGGATTCACAATCTTCCTCGGCTATGTCATTCGCAGCCGACAGGACCCCGCGGTCTTGGTCAGTTCAGCACGGGCCATACTGCGCGGACTGGACCCGCAGCTCGCCCTCGTGGAACCGCGGTCGATGGAGCAGATCGTCAATCAGTCCCCAGCCGTGTTCCTGCGACGCTATCCGTTTTATCTGATTGGCAGTTTCGCCACACTAGCCCTGGTTCTGGCCATGATCGGCTTGTACGGCTTGATTTCGTACTCGGTCGTGGGGCGCACGCGCGAGATCGGTATTCGCCTGGCGCTGGGGGCACAACGGAAAGACATTCTGCGGCTCATTCTTCGTCAAGGAGTGATCACCACCGGGATTGGAGTTGGCGCCGGCCTGGTCGCGGGGCTGGCATCGACGCGAGTGATGGCGAGCCTGCTCTACGGCATGAACTATGGTGATTGGATCGTCTTCGCCAGTGTCGCTGCCTTTTTGGCGGCAATCGCCATTACCGCGTCGTATGTTCCTGCTCGCCGAGCAACCCAGGTGGATCCCATGGTTACCCTGCGCAACCAGTAGTCGCGTAAGGGCTGGTGTCCGGCTGGTGCGGGCAGAGCAGGCTTTCGGAGACGGTGTCGCGACCGTACGCCGGCTGGTTCAGAGTTTCCTGGCGCGACAACCTCTCTCCCCGTCGGCTACACTGAATCCTTACCGGAATGGTTGATCTATCCATTGCGAGTGGCAACCTCGAATTGCACGTCCGGGGAGCTGACCAGCTCTGGGCGCTGAAGAGTTCCCTTGAAATACCGCTGCGGCACATTGCCGGGATTCGGGCCGACCCGTCGGTTGCTCGGGGTTGGTGGCACGGCATTAGACTGCCGGGAACCAACATCCCCGGAGTGCTGACCGCCGGCACGTTTTATCAGCACGGCAAACGGGTCTTTTGGGATGTGCACAATCCCGAGAACACGGTCGTCATTGAGTTGCGGGACGAACGCTACGATGAGTTGATCGTGGAGGTCGCCGATCCTCAATTGATTGCCGAACGGGTCAGGGCTGCTCTGCCGGATAGCAACGACGCGAAATCATAAAATATAGAGATACCTATGGCATGGTTTAAGCGAGAACACGGCGAACTCGACACTTCGGGCGAGAAGCGCGTAAAGACCGAAGGCCTCTGGGTCAAGTGTGACCAGTGCCGCCAGATTATCTGGAAGAAAGATCTCGACCAGAATCTCCATGTCTGTCCGAAATGCGAGCGCCACTTTCGCATTGATGCGCGCACCCGCCTCTCGTACCTGCTGGACGACGGCAAGTACGAGACGGAAGACGGCAACATCGTCTCCACCGATCCGCTGAAATTTACCGACCTCAAGCCCTACGCCGACCGCCTGAAACGCTCGCAACGGGATACCGGGCTCAACGATGCCGTCATCAACGCGCGCGGCACGCTCCACGGCAAGCCGGTCATCGTAAGCGCCATGGAATATACCTTTGTCGGCGGCTCCATGGGGGCGGTCGTGGGAGAGATGATTACACGCGCCATCGAGAAAGCCACCTCGGAGAACGTGCCGCTGATCGTGGTTTCCGCCTCCGGCGGCGCGCGCATGATGGAGGGCGTCGTGAGTCTCATGCAGATGGCCAAAATCTCCGCCGCACTGGCCCGCATGGACGACGCTAAAGTGCCTTACATTTCCGTGATGACTGACCCCACCACCGGCGGCGTGACCGCTTCCTTTGCCATGCTGGGCGACCTGAACATCGCCGAACCCGGCGCCCTGATCGGCTTTGCCGGGCCGCGCGTCATTGAGCAGACCATCCGCCAGAAGCTGCCCGAAGGCTTCCAGCGCAGCGAATTCCTGCTGCAACACGGCATGCTCGACGCCGTGGTGCATCGCCGCGACATGAAGCAGTACATCGGGCGCGCGTTGGAGTTCATGCAGGTGCCCGCGCAGTAGCTGCTTTTACCTCCATCGTTACCGCAAGGGTGCCGCCTGCATCGTAGAATCAAACCTATGAAAGCCGTCGTCGTCGCTCGTTCCGGTGGTCCCGAAGTTCTCGAAGTACACGACATGCCCGATCCGCAGCCCAAAGCGGGCGAGGTGATCGTGCATGTGGAAGCGGTGGGCATCAATTTTGCCGATACGCTATCGACCCGCGGAACTTACAGCGGTACGCCGCCTCCGCCGTTCATTTCCGGCCGCGAGTTCGCCGGAGTGGTCGAAACCACCGGCGATCGCGTGATGGGTTACACCCAATATGGCGCGGCGGCTGAGAAGATCGCCATGAAATCTAAGCTGCTTTGGCCTCAGCCCAAAGGCTGGAGTTCGGAGCAGTCGGCTGCTTTCCCAGTGAACTTCCTGACGGCTTATCTGGTCTATTGGAAGGCCGGACTCACCCCCGACGCCTTCGAGCCGATCCTGCGCCACGATCAGCAGCGGCGTCGCGTGCTGATCCATGCCGCCGCCGGAGGAGTGGGCACCGCAGCCATCCAGATCGGACAGTTGCTGAGTATCGAAACTTATGGAACGTCGTCGTCGGAAGAAAAACTGGAGCGGGTGAAGAAACTCGGGCTGGACCACGGCATCAACTACCGCGAGACGGATTACGAGCAGCGGATCCAGGAGCTAACCAACGGCGAGGGTGTGGACGCTGTCTTCGAGATGCTGGGCGGCGAGCATACCGCCAAAAGCCTGCGCTGCTGCCGGCCGTTTGGGCGGGTCATCATCTACGGCACCGCGACCGGACAGCGGCAGCAGTTCGACGCCGGTGTGATGATGGCCAAAAGCCTTAGCGCTCACGGCCTGTGGCTCAGCATACTGGCCAAGGACCACGATCTGATCGGCCGCAGTTTGCAAGCCATGCAACCGTGGATTGAACAGGGCAAACTGCGTCCCGAGATCGGGCATGTCCTGCCGATGGAGCAAGCCGGCGAGGCGCATCGCCTCATGCTGCAGCGCGCCAATTACGGCAAGATCGTGCTCAAGATCGCGTGAGCTTTTACACATTCACAAGGGGGTGCCCCGTTCTAGCCTTCCTTTGGCTAGGGCGGGGCAGTTCCCGCCTCGACTCCGCATCCTCCAGCGTCGCGTCGCCGATGGTACGCTGGTTCATGTTCCTCGCGTCGTTAACCGGCTTTGCCGCGGGCACGCTGTGCACGCTGGCGTATCTTCCTCAGGCCTTGCACTCTTTCCGCAGCAAGTCCGTCCGCGATCTCTCGCTGCTGATGCTGATCAGCCTCAACGTAGGGCTGCTGCTGTGGGTGAGCTACGGCTTCATGATCCACTCGCTGCCCATCATCCTGCCCAATGCTGTTACTTTCTTCCTCAGCGCGCCTTTGCTGGTGATGAAGCTGCGCTACCGGGAAAGCGCTAAGGCTGCCAAGACCGGCCAGCTTTAGAGCAGTTCCACAATCGCTGTAATCCTGAGTTGTTTCCGCAGAGCCGAGAGCCGTGCGCCATTCGCACAGGCATCTTTCAGAAGACTTGCAGGGCGGGAGCGTTTTTCCTGTCACTGGGCGGGTATGCCGATTACTTAGGATGCGGAATGATGGAAAGAATGACATATTCGTCCCGCTCGATTTTGAAGTAGAACCGCCATCCTTTCGTTACCCTGCCCTGCCACACATCCATGCCGTGGCTGTATTTTTTCGCGTGCAGTGACGGGTGTCGGAGATTGACTAGCAGGAAGTGCAGTTGCTTCGCGAACGCTTTGCGGATAGCGACCGGCAGGCCCGCATAGTCCTTGTCCGCTGTTTCCGTAAACCGGAGCTTCATTGGCCGCGCTTTTTCGCACGGCGTTTGGCACGCGTTTCCAATGCCCTAATCGCATCCTTGGCGTTGGCGTAAGGGCCATGGGTTCTGCCCTGTTTTGCGTCCTCGAGAGCTTCTGCCAAATGCCGGTCGATAAGGCTCTTCGGCGTAAAGGTGATTTTCCCATTCTCCACGCTCGCTTCCAGAAGGTCGCCGATCTCCACCTTGACTTGCTCGCGGACGTGCTGCGGAATCACGATCTGAAATTTCGTTTTTACGGCGACGATGTTCATGAGGGGCACGTCCTCCAGTTCAACTGTTGAACAGTACAACCTTGGATAGCCGCTGTCAATTCCCTCGCTTCGGCCATGCATTTGTGAGTGCTGACTGCGGAATGCTGGACCGCTAGCCCCAGATCTGCTTGGCGAAGAAGTAGATGGTCAAGGTGAAGCCGATCACAATGACGATGGCGCGCACGTATTCCGGTTTGGTCTTGCGCGCGAAGTAGGCGCCAAAGTAGCCGCCGGTTATGGCGCCAATAATCATGAGAATCGCTTGCGGCCAATACACTACGTGCGGCGTCAGAACGAACAGGACCGTGGCCACGCCGTTGGACACGGTGGTCAGCCAGGCCTTGAGCGCATTCATGGTGTGAATGTGGTCCATGCCCAGCAGGGCCAGCATGGCGAGGATGAGGATGCCGGCGCCGGCGCCGAAGTAGCCGAGATAAAACGCGATGAACAGCTGCAGAAAAATTCCGCGGCCGGTGGCGAACTCGTGATGTTCCCCGTGCTCGGCCCGCTGTCGCACCCAGCGCGTAATCCGTCCGCTCATCATGAAAATCAGGGTGGCGATCAGAAGCAGCCACGGCACCAGCCTCATAAAGGTTGCAGGCGGAGTTATAAGCAAAACATAAGCACCGAGAAAGCCTCCGAGAATGCCGGTCACTGTAAGCGGCACCAGCACTCGCCGCGGCAGGAGGCGAAACTCGGTGCGATAGGCCCAGACGCTGGCCGGTTGCCCCGGCCACAGCGCGACCGTGTTGGTGGCGTTGGCGTTTATGGGCGGGATGCCGACAAATAACAGCGTGGGGAAGGAAACGAAGCTGCCGCCGCCGGCCACCGAATTGATGGCGCCCGCGAGGAGGGCCGCAAAAAATAGAATGGTCCCGTGAGCGAGGTGCATACGCAAAGAAAACCGATAGTATCAGCCGCGCAGTTCAAACAGGAAATGTGGTGCAAGCGGCGGCAGTGATGGTAAAGGGTCGCCTTGCCTTCACGGCAGGATGATCCGGCTGCCGGGCTCGTCGGCGGCGGCGAGTGAGGATTGCGCCTGGTGGAACTGTTGGTGCAGGAAATCCAGAAATCCACGCGAGCGCGGTCGCCCGGAAGTGCGGATGTGCGCCAACCGCAACACCAGCACCAGCACCTTCAACACCTCGGCATCCTTCAGCGTGGTGTGTCCGAGGTGCTCTCGCTCCAGTTGGCGAAATTCGTCCAGCAGTTGACGCACCGCTTCGATGAGCGCCTGCTGCGCAAGGCTTGGCGGCACTTGCTCATACACCAGGCCCGAGCCGATCAGGGTCTGGTAGCTCGTGGCCAGGTTGGCCAGAGCTGCAATCACTTCCCGGTCAGTCAAGCTGCGGTCACTGCGGGAAAGCCTGCCAATCGTCTGCAGAATCCCCGAAATTACCGGCTCGCGATCGTGGAGAAATTCGTCGGAGAGTTCGATCCTGGGAAATACTTCCTCGGGCGGCGCGTCTTCCAGTTGTCGCGGCTTCTGGTGCTGGCGCGCTTGTTGCAGGTAAGGGCACTCGGAGGGACAGTCGAGCGTGAGCTCACGCTGTTCACCACAGCATTGCGGGCAGATGCGTCCATGGACTGCGAGGCAGAAGCGTTTTTCCTTGCGGTCACTGCAAATGGCGCAGCTCAAAGGTGGTACTCCACGGGCCAGCTCATCGGCCCCAATCTCCCATTATGGCACCTTCACCAAAGCGTGGGTTCACCGGACCCGCATGGGCAGTGGCTTTGCGAGCACGACCTGTGGAAAAACCGCATAAAATATGGCGAAAATGTTTCCCACGCGAATGAGGTTGGTGTAAGATACGCTCAACTTGAGCATTTTTACTGCTCAAATTTCAAGGAGGATTACTAATGGCAACAGGCATGACCAAGACCCAGTTGGTCCGTCACATGGCCGAGAAGCACGAGTTGAACAACAAACAGGCTGCCGCATTTCTCGAGTCGCTCGCGGAAGTGGCAATCAAAGAGACCAAGAAGAACGGCGTATTCGTGGTACCGGGTCTGGGCCGTTTAGTGAAGTCGAATCGCAAGGCGCGCATGGGCCGCAATCCGCAAACCGGCGAAGCGATCAAGATCCCTGCCAAGGTCGTGGTGAAGTTCCGCGTGGCCAAGGCCGCGAAGGACGCAATCGCCCCCAAGAAGTAGCTTCCTGTTTTCCCCAGCGAAGGCCGGCCGCGCGCCGGCCTTCTGCATTTCAGTTGTCCGTTGCCGGTTCTCAGTTGTCAGCTCTGCTTGCCGTCTACTCGAGAATCGCCTTTTTTTGCAAGCCGATTATCCTGCGAGGAGGACCGGAATGTGCAACGGACCGCGCCGCCCAATTTTCGATCCGTCACATGCGCTTGTGCGCTGCGTCACTGAATCCTGGTGATAAGGCGGCTTACAAATATCTTGTCGGACCCGTTCCTTGCCGCAGGTGAGTGATGTTGACTTTCGCTTTATTTCCCATCGTTCTATTCTTCGTTGGCGCAGTTCTTGTCACCGGTCTGCCGGTGGCGCTAAGTCTTCAAAGTTACTACCAAAACCGCGGCCGGCAGTCGGCCCTTTGCCCGGACTCGGGGCAGCCGGTGGACATCGAAGTCGACCATGAATACGCGTTCTGGACCGCCCTGCGCGGCAAGGAGCATTCGCGGCTGAAGTCATGCTCGCGCTGGCCGGAAAAGGGCGATTGCGGCCAGGAATGCCTGGCGCAAATCAATCCTTCTCCGGAGAACGTGAATCGGCTTCTGAGCAAATGGTATGAAGGCAAGAGTTGCGCAATTTGCGAGCGCAGCCTGTCTCCATCGGATTGGAGACGGAGCCGGCTGGCGCTTCTCAATGAGCAGCACAAACTCTTCGAGTTGCGCCACATGCATCTCGACGAGCTACAAGCGACGCTGCAGCACATGCGGCCGCTGTGCTGGAACTGCCATCAGGAAGAACGCGCCCGGCAAGCCGCTCCGGCTCGGCTCTTCAAAGGCGATCGTCACACTTTGATCCCCGCAGTCGGGGAATAAGGGGCTGAGATTTGGTTGTAGATGCGGCGGGGTTGGTTCCTGCCGCGACGCCACTCGTCAGTAGAGGGGAACGTGCTCCCCGTTCCCCTTTTTCAATACCACTTAGCGCTGCTGCTACGACGCCAATGGCTCGCCTGCCCAATTGCCAGCATTGCGATAACGTCGATGCCGGTTGGCCGTTCACGGCGCCATCGCTGGATGCAAGCTGAGAGTACAATCCGTAGCGGGAATACCGAATGAAGCGTCTTGCGATTCCAATCATGATAGTGCTTGCGCTCAGTAGTGCCGGCTGGTCGCAGACCTCGTCGCGGCCGACGGCACCGAACATGCCCGTGAAAAAGTCACCGCTGGCGGGTTACGCTGGCACCTGGATTGGAACTTTTGAGGAGCGTCCCTGGCTGACAGTGCAGTTGGCGCTGCAAGACCAACAGCTCTCCGGGTCATTGCGCCGCGCGCATGACCTCAAATTCAATGATGCGGGCGAAATCAAAAGCGTAGGTGACACTGAGGTCACCGAGGTCATCCAAGAGGCGGCCCTGAATAACGACGGATTGTTATTGACCGCGAAGAACCCGGAAACCAACGAGACTGATCGCTTCACCATGCGGCTGACCAGCGAAACCACGGCCGAACTCAAAATGAGCGCCATGTCCATGCCTCCTGGCATGCCTAAGCTGAAACCGTGGAAGCTGACGAGAGTTGCGGCGCCGAGCCCACCTGCGGCGCGCTAGGCATCAGCCGCATATCGCCGTCGAAAATCATTCACCACCCTTCGGCTTCGCTCAGGGCAGGCTCGGGCACAGAGGACACGGAGTTTTCATTCCCATCGAGTCTTCTCCGTGATCTCCGTGGTTAATTTTCATTCCTATGGATGGGCCGCAGGCTCATGTAACGCTCAGTCGAACTGTTACACTGCTATCGATTACGATGACGCCTCTAATATTACGCATACTTGGCGCAGTCGCAGAACTGGGCAGCGCGGTATTATGTTGGTTTTTGGGCAGTGCTTTGGCATCCCCTTTGCGCCAAGGCGGGCTGTTTTCGCAGAGCAAGGCACAATACGCTTTACTGGCTTTCCTGTTCGTGCCAGCGCTGGTTCTGGCGGTTGTGGCCCTTTTCTGGGTCCCGCCTCGCGTCTCCGGCGGAGGCCCGCTGCCCGAAGGCAGGCGCTGGCGGGTCGTCCTGGTGCTGGTCCTTCTGGCTGCTTTTCTGATCGGGTTGGCGCGTTGAGTTTTGGCGTGGATAAACGAGGAATGCAGTTCTGCCTGACACCGTTCTGCTTCGGCCGGACTTAAGGGGAGGAAGCGATAGAAACCTCCTTCCGGCTCACTGCCCCGGCTTCTCCGCTGCTTGCAGTTCGCGTGCCCGGCCCACCAGCTTCTTCAGTTTGCCCTCGATGGCTGCGTCGCCTATGTGCTCATCCTGCAGCACGCCATCCGTGTCAACGGTGAAGGTGTGCGGAATCGCATCCACCGCGAACAACTTCGCCATCAGCCCACTAAAGCCGCCGTCGCGGTATTGCAGCTAGGTCATTTCGTTTTTCGCGATAAAGTCCTTCCACTTCTGCTCATCGGTGTCGAGGCTCACGCTCAGTACCACCAGGGGCTGACCCTGGAACTTCTTTGCAATGGCCTCCAGGTGCGGCACGGCCTCGCGGCAAGGGGCGCACCATGTCGCCCAGAAGTCGATCAGCACGACCTTCCCCTTCAAATCGTCCAGCGAAAGCCGTTGTCCATCCGCGGTGGTTACGGCGAACGGGGGCGCCATTCTGGCCCGCGCCAGCTCGGGCTGGCTGATATAGCGCACTGCACGCTGCCGGTCTGGATCATCTATCGGCTTCATCTTCACAAACTGCTCGAACCGCGCTTTCGCCGCATCGTCCTGCTTCAGGTGGGCCAGCGCCCGGCCATCGACAAAAATCGCAGCCGGGAAATTGGGGGCCACCGCCAGCGCCTTGGTCATCTCGTCGTGGGCACGAGCGAATAGGTCATCCTTGTGCTTATTGATGGCCTCTTGCAACAACACGAACCCGAAGTCATAGTGTGCGAGCGCCACACTCGTTTCGCCCTGAGCCTCCGCCACCATCTCTCCCGCGGCGGCTTCGGCCATCTTCCATTCGCCGAGCTCGACCCCGTACTTGATCATGTTCTTCTGGCAGGCCACACAGTGCCCACCGTCCTGCTTATCCGCTTTCTTGAAGCTCTCGAGGGCGGCATCCGGCATGCGTCTGTGCAGAAACTCAAGGGCTTCCTTATACGTCTTCTGCGCTTTCTCGTTCGTCGGGCCTTCTCCGGCTTTCTCCTGTGCCAGCAATGGCGTCACCACGCATGCCAACACTAGTAGCATTCCGGCGTACCGCATACCAACCCTCCAGCGGCCGAAAATCCGCACCAATCCCCTACTTCGGTGTAAACCGAAAGATTAAGTCGATGAGCTTGCTGTCATGCTGAATGACTTGGCTGACCTGGACCTTGAGGGCGCTCAGATTCAACTGCCTGCCAGCGGTCGTGAGGAAAAGGCCAGGACGGCACAGTTCTCGCGCACCGCTAAAGGGCCGCACTACCCGATCTACGCCACTCTGGAACTGCTCTGCCTTTTTAGTACGAGTACCCGTCGGGCTGCGATACCGCGCCCACTTCAATTTCCGTGTCCACGTAATCGCGTCCGGCTTTCATGGCCTGGCGGTTGAGTTCAAGCAGCCTGGGATTCTTCACCACCGTCTCGAGCACTGAAATGGCTGACTCGGCGGGCAAACACTCGGTCTCCTCCAGCAGCGCCGCGAGCATGACTACATTGGCCACCTTTGCCGAACCCAAACGGTCGGCAATCTCCGACGCCGGCACGCACACCACCCGCGCCTGTGGCGCACTGAAGCCCGCGGGCAGCTCGGTATGGTTGTAAAGGATCAGTCCACCGGAAACCACGCTGGCTGCGAACTTATGCAGCGAGAGTTCGTTCATCGCAATCAGCACTTCGGGCTGCGTGATAAGCGGCGAGCCGATGCGCTCGTGCGAGAGCGAAACGTGACAGTGCGCGCTGCCGCTGCGCATCTCCGGACCGTACGACGGCAGCCAGCTTACTTCCATGTGCTCGCGCAGGGCCATTTCCGCCAGCAACTGTCCCATCAGCAGGATGCCCTGCCCGCCAAAGCCGGCAATCTTCAGCGTCAGGTCGCGGGTGTGATGGCGGCGTGGGGATGCGATTTCCGGAGCGCTCTCCTCCACCTCCAGCGCTTCGGCGACGGTCTTCACCGGGATTTTCGGACCGGGCGGCAACTCCGGCTTGCGGTCGCGGAATACCCCAAGCGGGAAGGCTTTCACCAGGGTTTCGCCGACCCATTTACGCGCCACCACGGGATCCATCTTCATGATGGTGGGGCAGGGCGAGAGGATCTCCACCAGCGAGAAGCCGCCGCCGTCCTTCTGGATCTGCAGGGCCTTCTTCACCGCGCGCTTGGCCTTCATGATGTTCTTCATGTCGTTCAGTGCGACCCGTTCAATGTACGTCGGCGTCTCCAGCGCAGCCAGCAGTTCGCACACATGCAGCGGCAAGCCTTCGTTGCTGGCACGGCGTCCCCAGGGCGAAGTGGTGGTTACCTCGCCGATCAGCGATGTCGGCGCCATCTGCCCGCCGGTCATGCCATACACCGAATTGTTGACAAAGAATACGCAAATGTTCTCGCCACGATTGGCGGCGTGCACAATTTCGGCGGTGCCAATGGCCGCGAGGTCGCCGTCGCCCTGGTAGGAAATCACGATGGACTCGGGACGCGAACGCTTCAGCGCGGTCGCCGCCGCGGGCGCGCGTCCGTGGGCCACCTGCACATTGCCCACGTCAAAGTAGTAGTAGGCGAAGACCGAGCAGCCCACCGGACTTACCAGGATGGTGCGGTCCTGCAGGCCAAGATCGGTGAGCGCTTCGGCGATCAGCTTATGGACGATGCCGTGCCCGCAGCCCGGGCAGTAATGTGTCTGCTGCTGAAGTTCGTCTTTACGTAAGTAGCGATCGTAGAACGCTGGCGATTTCTCATGGATGACTTCGTAGCCGTTCACAAATGCCTCCTCCTCAAGCTAGCTGTCCGCCGCGACGGACAAGCGTGGGCACACCCTAAACCAGGGCCGACATGCGCGCAAACACCTGCGCGGTAATTTCTTCCGCCGCGGGAACATTGCCGCCGGTACGTCCATAGAACTCCACTGGCACCTTGCCGTTGAGCGCCAGCTTCACGTCTTGCACCATCATTCCGGTGTTCAGCTCCACCACCATTACGGACTTCACGTGCTGCGCCGTTTTACAGAGTTCGCGTGACGGGGAGGGCCACAGCGTGATGGGGCGGAACAGGCCTGCCTTTAGTCCCTGGGCTCGCAACTGGTCCACCGTGGAGCGCAGCACGCGTGAAACGATGCCGAAACCGACCAGCAACACGTCGGCATCTTCCGTCAGATATTCGTCGCAGCGGGTCTCGAGCTCCTGGGCCAGCTGGTATTTGGCTTCCAGCTTGTTAACATGCGCCTCCAGCACATCCGTTTCGAGGAAGATCGACGTGATCAGGTTCTTTCTTGTCTCCGCGGTGCCTTTAACCGCCCAGTCTTTTGCCGGCTGTTCAATATTGCGCATCTTAATATCCAGCGGCTCCATCATCTGGCCTACGAATCCGTCGGTCATGATGACGACTGGATTGCGGTAGCGATCGGCGAGATCGAAGGCCAGCACGGTGAGGTCGAACATCTCCTGCACCGACGCCGGCGCGAGCACGAGGTTGCGATAGCAACCGTGGCCGCCCCCCTTCACCATGCAGAGGTAGTCGCTCTGCTCGGGCGCAATGTTGCCCAGTCCCGGTCCGCCGCGCACCACGTCCACCAGGACGCATGGCAACTCGGAGCCGGCGATGTAGGAAATGCCTTCCTGCATCAGGCTTAGTCCGGGGCCTGACGAGGCGCTCATCACCCGCATGCCCGCCGACGATGCGCCATACACCATGTTGATGGCCGAGATTTCACTCTCCGCCTGCAAGAAGGTGCCGCCGACTTCCGGTATCAGGAGGGCGGCGTATTCCGCGATTTCGCTGGCGGGAGTGATGGGATATCCATAAAAAGCCCGGCAGCCCGCCAGCACCGCGCCTTTGACAATGGCCACATTGCCCTTACAGAGTTGCCTCACGGGTCACCTCCTGGGTTTTCGGAACGGCCGCGGTTGCGGCTTTGGCCGGAATCAACCGCTCCACCGTGATGGCTCCCGGCTCAGGGCAGCAGTAGAAACAAGCTCCGCAGCCCGTGCAATCCTCGCCGGTGTATTGCGCCGGGTGCACGCCGTACTTGTTTAGTTCCGGCGCCAGCACCAGGCAGTCGGGCGGGCACGAGTCCACGCACAGGCCACACCCTTTGCATTCTTCCAGATCGATGATCACATTGCCGCGCGGTTGCGATGACATTATTGCACTCCTTACCCTCTCACTTCCGCTGCGTACGCGTTGCGCTGGAACCAGCGCTGGCGCTCGCAATAGTCGTAAAGCTCGTCATGAAACTTGGGATGAGCAATCTGAATCAGCGACTCAGCCCGCTGGCGGACGGTCCGTCCATGCAGATAGGCGACGCCATATTCCGTGACCACGTAGTGCACGTCGGCGCGCGTAGTCAGAACGCCCGCGCCGTTGGCCAACCGCGGCACGATCCGCGATACGGTGTCATGCTTGGCCGTCGCCGGCAGCGCGATGATCGGCTTGCCGTATTTCGAGCGCGCTGCTCCGCGGACGAAATCAAGCTGCCCGCCAAAGCCGCTGTAGAATTGCGACCCGATCGACTCGGCGCACACCTGCCCCGTCAAATCCACCTCGATGGCCGAGTTGATGGCCACCATGCGGTCATTCTGCGCAATGCGGAACGGATCGTTGGTGTAGGCCGAGGGGTGAAACTCGAAGATGGGATTTTCGTCGATGAAGTCGAACAGCTTTTTGGTGCCCAGCACGAAGCCGACGATGACCTTGCGCGGCTTCACGTTCTTGCGCTGCCCATTGACCACATCCGCCTCGATCAGCGGAATAATATTGTCGGAAAGCAGCTCGGTGTGGACGCCGAGGTCCTTGCGGTCCATCAGGTTGGGCAGAACCGCGTCGGGGATGCCGCCAATCCCACATTGTAGGACAGCGCCATCTTCAATCAACGACGCCACCCGCGTGCCAATCGTCCGGAACAGCTCCGAACTGGGTTGCACCTTCAATTCGCACAGCGGGCGCGAAAGCTCCACGATGGCATCAATCTTGCTGACGTGAATGAAGCTGTCGCCGTAGGTGCGAGGCATCTGGGCATTCACCTGGGCAACGACATAATGGGCGCATTTGGCTGCGGTCAGGGTGCAATCCACGCCCACGCCAAAGCTGCAGTAGCCGTGGGAATCGGGCAGCGACACCTGAATGAAAGCGACATCAATCGGCATCTCGCCGCTTTCAAACAAGGCCTCCACTTCGCCCAGGAAGATGGGCGTGTAATCGGCGCGGCCATCATTTACCGCCTCGCGCACGTTGCCTCCAACGAACAGCGCGTTGTGGCGAAAGTGTGCCGCCATTTCGGGCACGCAGTACGGTGATGCACCCATGGTGAGCAGATGCATGACCTCTACGTCCGTTACGAAAGGGGCGCGTCCGATCAGGGCTTCGACCAGGGCTTCGGGCTCGGCGCAGCCGGGGTGGATATACACTCGCATGCCCGACTCCACGCACGATACTGCCTCGCGCGCCGTAACCAGCTTGCTGCGGTATTGATCAGTCCACGACATAGACAGGGGTCCTTTTCTAAGCCGAAACCGTTTCCGATTTCACGGAGTAGCCGGCGGTGGCACGCTCGTGCCCCAGCGCGGCGTAGTAAATGGCGAGGCTAAAAAACTTGTCCAGCATTTCCAGCAGCTCCATCTCGCCAAAGATTTCTGCCGGGTGCTCCAGTTCGGCATGTTTTTGCATGTAGTCCCAAAGGTTCTCGCGGACCAGGCAAATCATCCATACGACTTGGCTGATGGGCACGCCTTGTGCCGCGCGCTGCGCGCCGACCTCGAGATAACGGCGTTCGATGTCGGCCTCGGTCTTGCTCAGCAGCCACTCGCCCAGGTGGCGATACACTTCATACACTTTTTCGGTTAAGTCACTTTCGGGCACGTTAGCGTAGGCCGTGCACTTTCTGCACCGGCGATAACGGTCGCTCAGGCTGCGGGCCAAGCCATCGGAATGACTCTCGATCAGCTTTACTAGACGGTATGCAAGCAACATGGCAGACCTCTGTCCCCTCGGCCGACGGTCGCATAAGGCAGGGTACGACGTTCCGGCTCCGGCCCCTCACTCTTACATCCAAGTGTCGCCTCTGGGGTGTGGGACGAGCCGTGATTGCTATCACGTGCAAATGTGACGAAGGTCACCCGGAGGACTATTTTGGATGCGGCGGCGAATGGCGCCCTGATTCGGGCAACGAGCAACTTGACTGAAAAGAAAGACGTTGGTGTGGTTAGACTCGAGGTTTGTGGTTGACGGCCATCTTCTTCGGCCTGCCTCCCAGCCGGCCATTGGTCCGGGAAGCTGCGGCTTTGGCCACGCTCTTGGAGCTTCCTCCGAGTGTGCCCAGTTGGGCAGCCATCCAGCGCTTGGAACCGAAGACACCTTCCAGCAAGGCTGGCAGGTAAACGTCCGCATCCAGCTTCGGAAAATGAAGGCCAAAGCCAGACGGCGTAATCTCGATAGGTTCGAGTTGCGAAGCCTTGGCGTTCTCCAGCCCCTGCACCGAACCAGGAAAAAACGTCACCTCCAAGTCCGAGCTGAGGCCAACCACGACGCGTCCACGGTTGGGGTCGTAGTGGGCCGTAATGGCCGACGGGATGCGCTTGCGCCGTCTCTTGGCGCGCTCAGTCGCTGCCTGGAATTCATCAGGCCTGGTCATGGATTCTCTCCCAATCTCAGCACAATTCCGACACTCCAGTTGCCAACATCGCTTTGATGCGGGCGATGTCCCGGCGCGAGAACCCGTAATTCTCTCGTAACGCCACCGGGCCCTTCGGACAATTCAGTTGGAACACGGCCTCACAACCCGATCCTATGACGTGGATGTGGGCCGGGCGATGATCATTCGGGTAAATCACGACCCTGAATCCGAGCCACCTTATAACGGTTGGCACAATGGATTGATCTTAACATAACCTAAGCGCTTGGGATTTATTACGCCTTCCCCTTGAGCTGATGGCTGATAGCCGATGGCCGCCCGCTGAAATAGCGAGTAGCGAAAAGCGAACAGCCGCCTCCATGACATTTGTCACCCTCGTTCGCTGACAATCCACACTACCGCCTGAGCTTCGCATACCTGATGATCGCAAGTGTGGCGTGATGAAACGGCGCCATGGGAGCGAACCATGTCAACCGCTTTAGCCGAAATGCCACGCAGCACCTCAGCCTTCCGGCCGGCCAGTGTGGCCAAGAGCCGCAATCTAAGGAAGAGCTACGGAGCGGTTGTCGCGCTGCGCGATTTGAATCTCGAGATTCACGCCGGCGAATTGCTGGCGCTGCTCGGTCCCAACGGCGCCGGCAAGACCACGCTGGTGCGAATGCTGCTGGGTCTGGCGCGTCCCGACTCGGGTAGCGTTTCGGTGCTGGGATCCGATCCTCATCTGGGGCACGTGCAAACTCGCGTCGGCGCCATGCTTCAGGTTGGGCGGGTGCCCGAAACGCTCAAAGTACGCGAACACATTGACCTGTTTTCGTCCTACTATCCCGCGCCTCTGCCCATCGCAGAAACGCTGAAGATCGCGGGGATCGAAGACATCAAGGAGCGTCCCTACGGAGAGCTTTCAGGCGGCCAGAAGCAGCGCGTGCTGTTTGGCATCGCTCTTTGTGGCAATCCTGACCTGCTTTTTCTGGACGAGCCCACGGTTGGCCTCGACGTGGAAGCGCGCCGCCAGATGTGGGCACAAATTCGCACCCTCATCGGGCGTGGCAAGACGGTACTGCTTACCACTCATTACTTGAACGAGGCCGATGCCCTGGCCGATCGCATTCTTGTGCTTGACAAGGGAACGATTGTGGCCGAAGGCACGCCTGCTGAAATCAAGGCGCGCGCCATGGGCAAACAGATTCGCTGCACCAGCCGGCTGTCGCTGGAAGAAGTTCGCCAGATTACGGGCGTGCTCAGCGTCAAGGCCGACCGCAACGCCTTTGAGCTGCAAGTGAACGCCGCCGAACCCGTGGTGCGCGAACTGTTACAGCGAGATTCCTGGCTGGGCGATCTGGAAGTCACCAATGCGGGTCTGGAAGAGGCATTCCTGGCGCTGACGCAGAACCATACCACCGATGCCGCGAAGGAAAGGAACTAACATGGCTGCCACCACGTTTCCCGCTACGCTCGCCGTGACCCGCCGCTCGCCGGCGAGGACCATCACGCTCTTCTACAAGGAAGCAAAGTACGAGTTGCTGAAGAATGTGCGCATTCCCGTGTACGCGATTTCGACGGTCGTATTTCCGCTGATGTTTTACGTGCTGTTCGGCATCGTGCTGGGATCGGGAAACCCTGTAAACCGCAATGAAACTGCAGTCTACATGCTGGCAACCATGGGATGCTTCGGCGTGATGGCGGTCTCGCTGTTTGGTTTCGGAGTGAGCCTCGCGATCGAGCGCGGCCAGGGCTGGCTGCAAGTGAAGCGCGCTTCGCCCATGCCGATTGCCGCCTATTTCTTTGCCAAGCTTTTCTCGGCGGTCGTGTTCAGTACGGTGATCATGCTTCTGCTGCTCGCCGTTGGGACCGCATTCGGTGGCGTGCGCCTGCCGCTGGCGACGGCCGCTCGCTTGATTGGCATTCTGGTCGCGGGTTCGATCCCCTTCGGTTCGATGGGACTGGCGATCGGATACTTCGCGAAACCGAATTCCGCTCCGGCGGTGGTCAATCTGATCTATTTCCCGATGTCGTTCTGCTCCGGGCTGTGGATCCCGCTCTTCATGCTGCCCCACGAATTGCGAGTGTTCGCCAACGTGCTGCCTGCCTACCACATGAGCCAGCTTGCACTGAACGTGGTCGGCATGGGGATGGTACCGGCTTCCACTTGGCAGCACGTCGAGGGTCTGCTGTCGTTCAGCCTGATCTGCCTGGGATTGGCAGCTTGGGGCTACTGGCGGGATGAAGGCAAGTTGTATGGATGAAAATGCAGTAGTCAGTAGTCAGTTGCCAGTGGCCAGTTGATGTAGGCTGTCGAATTTGGCGCTGAAGGCGAATCGGAACGTGGTTATGAAAAGCAAAACTGCGCAATGGATTCTCTGGGCTGTGGCCATGGTTATCTTTACGGCGCTTACTTTCAATAGCCAATGGATTTGGCTGGGAGTGGCGATTTCGGCCGTGGCCGTGATCTGGTACACGGTTGTGCCCAAGACCCATTCCAGACAACAATAGGCATGGAGCAGGCGATGGCTATCCTTCGCACGATCTGGCGGAAGATTTATCCCAACGACGACCAACATCACATGATGCCGCTCCTGTGGCTCCCCTTCATGATCTGGTTCTTCGTGGACCCGGTGTCAAGGCATACTGGTGCGCTGGGTTGGGTGGCAAATACTTCTTTTGGACTTGTCTTCATCCTGATATACCTGCAGGCGTTCTCGCATCGCGACCCGTACAGGTTGACATGCGTCTTGGCCATGACTGCCATGGCGGCAGTCCTTATCCCACTCAACGGCGGTGCCACAGCATTTCTGGTCTACGCAGCGGCTGCGGGCGGTTTCCACCCCAACCTGCGCAGAGTGTCCGTGCTGATTGCTCTTCAGTTCGCCGTTCTCGCCTTCTACGCCTACCGGCTTCATCTGCCCATAGGCGCTTGGGGATCGCTGCTGCTGTTGATTACCATCGTAGGATTCGGATGCCATTACTCGGCGATCAGCCACTGTGCGGCAGAAAAACTTCAACTCGCGCAGGACGAGATCGAACATCTCGCCAAAGTTGCCGAGCGCGAACGCATTGCACGCGACCTGCACGATCTGCTGGGCCACACGCTGTCGCTCATAACCCTGAAGGCGGAGCTGGCGCGCAAGCTGGTGGACCGCGACCCGCAGCGTGCCAAGCAGGAAATGCAGGACGTCGAGCACACTTCGCGCGCCGCGCTGGCCGACGTGCGCGAAGCCATCAGCGGATATCGTGGCCAGGGACTCGCCGCCGAACTCCTGCGCGCCCGCCAGACGCTCGAAACCGCGGGCATCACCGTGGACTGCGAAGCCGCGGAGGTCCCGCTGAGCCCGGCGCAGGAAACCGTGCTTGCCCTGGCGCTTCGTGAAGCCGTGACCAACGTGGTGCGCCACGCCCAGGCGCAAACCTGCAGCGTCCGCTTGGGACGCGACCAACAGCTTTGCACTCTAGAGATTGCCGACAACGGATGCGGCGCCGATGGTCCGGAGGGCAACGGCCTGCGCGGCATGCGCGAACGGCTGGAGGCAATCGGCGGCTCGCTCCAGCGCCAGACCGCCGCCGGCACCCGTCTGGTGATTCATTTGCCTCTCGCGCCCATGGCCTCGGTTCTGCGAAACTGAGAACATGCCCGCCGCCAAGCGCGACAAAATCAGGGTAGTCCTCGCCGAAGACCAGGCCATGGTCCTGGGCGCGCTCGCCGCGTTACTCGAAATGGAAGACGATATCGAGGTCATCGCCCGCGCAGGCTCGGGCGACGAAGCCCTGCGCATCGTACAGCAAACCCGGCCCGACGTATTCATCACCGATATCGAAATGCCCACGCTGACGGGGTTGGAAGTCGCAGCCGAACTGAAGCGTCGCGGTGTCCCAGTGCGAGTCATCATTCTGACTACGTTCGCGCGCGCTGGATACCTGCGCCGCGCCCTCGAAGCCGGAGCTTCCGGCTATCTCCTGAAAGACATGCCCGCGGAACAACTCGCCGATGCGGTGCGCCGGGTGCATCGCGGACTGCGCGTCATCGATCCGCAACTCGCCGCCGAGGCCTGGACCGACGAGGTCGACCCGCTCACCGAGCGCGAGCGCCAGGTACTGCGCCTCGCCGGAGAAGGCAAAGCCAGCTCCGACATCGCCACGGAATTGAGTTTGTCGGAGGGCACGGTGCGCAATTATTTGTCGGAAGCCATCAGTAAACTCGGCGCCGCCAACCGGGTCGAGGCCGCCCGCATCGCCCGCGCCAAGGGCTGGTTGTAGAAGCCGGCCGAACAACTTGCAGTCAACCCAAGACGCACGAAAAACGCCCCGGAGCAGGAGGTGCCTCCGGGGCGTTGGTTCTATCCGGGCAGCTATGTCAGGAAGAACTCGCGGGTGATCTTGGTCCATTGCTCGTCCGGCATGGTGCTGGCGAGATCGTCGATGGCGACTCCGCCGTCCTGGGCCAAGGCGCCGAGCGCGCTAGGCACGACCCGCTGCAACCGCATCGAGGACTCTTCCGTCCACCACCGCGCCAGTGCGCCACCCAGCAGATTGCGGAAGTTGGTCTTGGCATCGGGAGAGTGCACCGTTACGAGCCAGCCCTCGCCGTAGGGGTCCTTTATCGCCAGTGCCGGATCGCTGACCACGGCTTCGTTGATGTCGGCCACGCTGCCTTCGATCGGGGAAACCATGTCAACTTTGACGCCGTTTCGCACCATGCTCCATACCTTTTGTCCCTGACGGATCCACTGGCCACGCTGCGGAAGCACGATGTGCTCGACCTTGCCAGTCAGCTTGGAGGCGAAGTCGTCGATGCCGATTCGCACCAGGTTCGGGCTCTCGCTCAACGCCCAGGTGTGTCCGGGGTGATAGCGAAGATTGTCGGGGACGGAGAAGCCGCCCACCAGGCTGGGCTTCAACCGCGCTGCCGCGTCTTGTTTACGCCTTGCCGGGGCTGCCTGAAGCACGGGGTGCTTCGCTTTCGAATAGAAGAAATCAATGGTTAGGAAGATTGCGAACATCATGAGAACTAGAAGAACTGTCATAACCGCCTCCTGCCTCGCATCCGAGGGCTTCTTGCTCTGCCAGCGCTTGGTTGCATCGCGCTTGACACTTTTCTTAAAGCATTCGGCGTACCAAACCAGCGAATGAGGAAAATTGCTGCGATGAGGGCGTACAACTGGCGACGATTGTTTGTCTTGCGCAGCCCTGTTGCGAATCTCCTCTATGCCCGAGTTGCATTCTTCAACGACGTGTTTCGTTGCATTCTGCAACTGGAAATCCGTGGAATGCCACCTTCAGCGCTCGCTGCTGTTCGGTATCGCAAGCAGAACCAGTGAGTTACCTTGCATTTGGAGAGGGTCGAGGAGCGCTGTTGCAATTTTCATCGCGGTGATGCACTCCGCAACACCACCGGGGAGAAAAACAGCGGTCGAGAGCAGTCCCAGGAAGATTTATTTTCTGGAAAGAAGCGCTGGTCTTTTTCCTACTGCCCGGCGGTGCCTTTCACCACGATGCCAAGCTTCTCGCTTGCGCTCGCCCCCGAGGATGGAACGGCCACGGTGAACACCACCGTTCCCTGCTTATCTGCCATGGCACTACTCGGATCGCCTGCTGTATCCAGCGCAATTACCGCCGGATGGTTGGTGCCAGTGGCCTTGGCGCTCAGCGCAACCAGCTTCTTGTAAAGGTAACCCTGCTCGGGATTGGGATCGCTGGCGACTGGAATGGCCAGTAGGAAATCAGGATTAGGCGCGACACCCAGGTGGTTGCCGTCCTGCGGCAGCAGTTGATAACGCAAGCTGTACACGCCGGCAGGAATTGCCTGTCCGCGAAAGTCGGCCATGCCCTTGGGCAGGTTGACCACGCCAACGAATTCTGCGTTCGCCAACTCCGGATAGAGCGCGCCGGGCACATCCTTCGCCGCGGTTTTAAGCTGTTTTGCAAACCAGAACTCCGCGATCCAACCGCCGTCGAGCGTTATGCGGTATCCCTTTTCTTCGACCGCTTGCTTCAGCGCCTCAGAAGCCGGGGGCGCAGACAAGGTGCCGATTCGCTCGACCTGGGCCGCAGCAGCGAAAACAGCGGTCGCGATCAAAAACATCGCGCCCAAAACGAGCAACCTGTATAGGAACCGTTGTCTAGCCATTGACCGGCTTAGCTCCACCCCGAAGCGGGCCAACTGCCGCGAGCGAGTTGGCTTGCCTCTTCGAACTTGCATTCTGACACCCTATCGAAGTGCCACGAATCATTCTGAACCAGACCATAATACAAGTTACAGCACGGTGCTCCCTTTTCTTCCCGGCGCCATCTAAATAACTGGATACCTGGCTGGGTTAAAAGGAGAGAATTCGGATCGTCATCCAGTTGCATTTTATTGATTTGACTCTGTCCCCATTCGGGGATACGCTAGCGGCCAATGAGAGTTGTTTTTCGCTTGGGCAATCTTCCGGGCTCAATCCCTACCACTGCACAGCATTGCCATGCATCCCGATGTCAGACCGAAGCGGTTGGTCCGTCACCGGTCCATCCCGCTTTCGGAACCCAAGGCTCCAATCCGCCCGCCACGGCGGGAGTTGGGGTCGCGATACAAACGGAGGCTGACTTCCGACTCTAAATGAAGAAGAACATCGAAATAAGCCCGAACATCGAAACCCTATTTGGTACCCGAGACGAAAATCTGCGCCTGCTGGAAGATGGATTGAATGTCGCCATCGCCATGCGGCCCGATTCCATCGAGATTGAGGGAGCGGCTGGCGACGTGGGCCGGGCGCAGCAGGTATTTACCGACTACCAGCACCTGCTACGCAATGGTTTTACTTTCGTGAACGGCGATCTGGGCGCCATGATTCGTGTCTTGACCTCGGACCCGACGGCCACCTTGCGTGGACTCGCCGAAGCCGGCAAACAGCGGTCGTTTGGCAAGCGCAGCGTGCAGCCCAAGAGCATTAACCAGCGGCGCTACCTCGAGGCCATCGAGAACAGCGACATGGTGTTCGGCGTCGGCCCAGCCGGAACAGGCAAGACGTATCTCGCGGTGGCGATGGGGATCGCGGCGCTGCTGTCGAAGCGCGTGAATCGCATCGTGCTGGCGCGGCCCGCCGTCGAAGCCGGCGAGCGCCTGGGCTTCCTGCCGGGGACCTTGCAGGAAAAAGTCGATCCCTACCTGCGTCCTTTGTATGACGCCTTATACGACATGCTCGAACCCGACAAGGTGGATCGCTACCTGGAGAAGAACATCATTGAGATTGCTCCTATCGCGTTCATGCGCGGGCGTACGCTCAACGATGCGTTTGTCATTCTGGATGAAGCGCAGAACACCACGTCGGAGCAGATGAAGATGTTCGTGACCCGCCTCGGCTTCAACTCCAAGGCGGTGATCACCGGCGACATCACCCAGATCGATCTGCCGAACGCCAACCGCAGCGGCATGGTCGAGGCGATCGAGATCCTACGCAACGTGGAAGGCATCCGCTTCTGCTACTTCGATGAAGGCGATGTGGTGCGCCATCACCTGGTACAGCGAATCATCCGGGCGTACGACGACTATAAAGGGCGCAACGAACAGTTGTCGCTGTCGCTGGAAATCAAGAACGGCAACGGCTTCGCGACCGCGCGCAGCAGCGATGGGCGGGCGCCTACCACCAGCGTCGAGCGGGAAACATCGCTGGCGGAGATACCTTCGGCCGAAGCGTCCCCGCCCGCACAAAATCGCGTTTCCGAGTAAATTCTTGCTACCATGATATGGGAGGGCTGAACGTGCCCTCCCATTTGTACTTGAGCAGAAGATGCTTCTCCTGGTACACCAACTCCCCGATGTTCGCGAGCGCGCGCTGGCGCTGTTTGCAGGAAAAGCGCAACGCGCCGTCGGACTGCGCGGTGACGTCGTCATTTTCGTCACCTGCAGCGAGGAGATGCAGAAACTCAACCGCGAGTATCGGGGCAAGGATGAACCGACCGACGTACTGACGTTCCCCTCTCTCAGCCCCAGAGTGCTCGGAGACATTGCCATCTCAGCCGAGATTGCCGCGGCCAATGCCGCCGAACTCGGCCACTCCACCGAAGCAGAAGTGAAGGTCCTTATCCTGCACGGATTACTGCATCTGGCCGGTTACGACCACGAAACCGACGATGGTGAGATGCGAACTCGCGAAACCAGCCTGCGCCGCAAACTCGGCTTGCCAGTTGGACTGATCGAGCGCACCCATGCCAGTCTCCAGGAGGGCCGCGGTGGCCCAAAGCCATCCGGCAAGACTGCCGGCTCCAGCAGTCGCGGAGGGTCCCGGCGATGAGCCTGCCGTTATCCATCCTTCTGGTGATCTTGATGGCGCTGCTGGCTCTGGTGTCTTACGTGGACCGGCTTTACGCGGAGATGGGGAAGTTCCTAGGGCGGGAGTTTCAGGAGAACATAGACGCCTACGAACATCACGTCGAGCCCAGGCTGCACGTGAGCCGCGACCGGGCTGCGCTCTCGATGGCCGTGCTGACCCAGATGTGCATGGCCAGCATTGGCGTCCTCATCGGCTACGTGCTGTTCATGGAAAAGCGCTGGGTCGTGCTCGACCTGGTGCAGGCGGCGGTGAGTCTCATCTTCATCATCGTCATCTTCAACCGTTTGCTGCCGTATCTATTTTTCGTGCGCACCAGAGGTGAGTGGCTGGTGCGATGGGTCCCGGTTTTACGGACGCTCATTTATCTCGCCGTGCCGGTGACCCTGATTCTCAGCTTTGCTTTGTCGGTCGCATCGCTCTCTAAGGAGCATCCGGGACCGCAGCCCGAACATCCCTCGGAGGCCGTGGACGCGCTGATCGAAGCCGGTCAGGAAGAGGGCATTCTGGAGGAGGGCGACCGCGACCTTATCCAGTCGGTCGTGGAATTTGGCGACAAGACGGTGCGCGAGGTGATGACGCCCCGACCCGAGATCGTCGCGGTCCCCATCAACACCACCATCGAAGAATTCACCGAGCTGGTGAAGAAGTATCCCTATTCGCGCATACCGGTCTATGAAAGCGAGATCGACCATATCAAAGGTATCGTGTATGCGAAGGACCTCTTGCAGGTCCTCGATACGGACGCGCGCACCAAAACAGTGCGCGACTTGATGAAGCCCGATGTGTACTTTGTCCCCGAAACCAAGCTGGGCAGCGAACTCATGCGCGAGATGCAGCGCGACAACATTCGCATGGCCATCGTCATCGACGAGTACGGCGGAGTCGCGGGCCTGGTCACCATCGAGGACCTGGTGGAAGAGATCGTTGGCGAGATCCGCGACGAGCACGAAAAGTCCGAGGTGGTGAAAGAGAGCGAGTCCTCGTACATCTTCAACGGCAACACCGATGTGGACCTGCTGGAAAAATTGCTCGGCGTGCGGCCCGACGAAAAAGAGGCGACCACCATTGCCGGGCTGGTAAGCGAACTTGCCGGCCACATTCCCAAGGCGGGTGAAGTCTTCGAGGAGAACGGATTACGCTTCGAAGTGTTGGAATCCACCGAACGCCGCATCGATCGCGTGCGGGTTAGTCTGCAGACCAGTTCTGCCTCCAGCCAGGTTCGAAGCTGATGGCATTTCGATCCGGCTTCGTCTCCATCATCGGCCGCCCTAACGCGGGAAAGTCCACCCTGCTGAATGCACTGGTCGGCGAAAAACTCGCCATCGTGACTCGCAAGCCGCAAACCACCCGCAACCGCATTCAGGGGATCATCAACGTCGAGCGAAAGGGCAAGAAACCCAATCAAGCGAAAGAAGCTGGGGTGGGGCACCCACGCCCGGCGGGACAAATCGTTCTGGTGGACACTCCCGGAGTTCACAAGCCGATCAACTCGCTGAACCGGCGCATGATGAAGGAAGTGTATGACGCGCTGGAAGGCTGCGATCTGCTGCTGCTGATCGCGGACGCGACCGCCAAGTTCGGCGCCGGCGACAAATTCGTGCTCGACATCGTGAAGAAGAGCGGCCAGCCCTGCTTCCTGCTGCTGAACAAGATCGATGTGCTCGACAAACAGCGCCTGCTGCCGCTCATCGCTGAATATAAAGAGCGGCACGACTTCGCCGAGGTCATTCCGATTTCGGCGATGAAGCGCGAAGGTCTTGACGCATTGCTGGCGTCGGTGATGAAGGCGCTTCCGGAAGGCCCGCGATATTTTCCCAAAGACCAGATCACCGATCAGCCGGAACGGTTCCTGGTGGCGGAGTTGATTCGCGAGCAGGTGCTGTTGGCAACCGAGCAGGAAGTGCCCTATGCGACGACGGTGCTGATTGACCAGTACGAAGAGGGCGCTAGACTGACGCGCATCGCGGCCACCATTTACTGCGAGCGGGAGGGGCAGAAGGCGATCCTGATCGGCAAGCAGGGCTCGACGCTCAAGAAAATCGGAACGGCAGCGCGGTTGCAAATCCAGGGACTGCTCAACACCAAAGTTTTTTTGGAGCTCTTCGTGAAGGTGCGCGCCGGGTGGCGCGATTCGCGCGACTTTGTGCAGGAGACTGACTGGCGCACCCAGATGCAGAACATGTCCAGGGCCAGGCAGAACGAAGAGCCCGATCCGGAGAGCTAAAGCATTTTCATCCGGAACCCCACAGGTGCCCCACCAACTGGGCCTAACCCTAGCCGCCGCTCCGCCCCCCTCCCCCCCGTTCCCCGCAAAATATTGAAAACAATGAGTTGGCTCGAGAAATTCCCGGCAAAATATTGCATTCAGGACGTTTACAGGCAAAATATTGAGCCGAAAAGGCTTAGGGGATGCCAAGGAGGGGTGGGGCATCCTAGCCGCCGCTCCACCCCCCTCCCCCCCGTTCCCCGCAAAATATTGAAAACAATGAGTTGGCTTAAGAAATTCCTTGCAAAATATTGCATTCAGGACGTTTACAGGCAAAATATTGAGCCGAAAAGGTTTAGGGGATGCCAGAGAGGGGTTGGGGATCCCTTGGGAAACGCGGTTTGGCAGTTCGAAGGTCTTCACTACCTGCACCAAACCTACCGCAGACACGAAAGGGCAGGGAGCGCCAGGCGCGGCGGATCCTGCCCTGCAGTCAAAGTATGGACATGTTGGGCAACGCGGTCAAGTCACGAAAGTAGGGTTTGCCGCTTCCATTTTGCTCCCCTTCCCGAAACGGGAATGAGGAATTGGGGAGGCTGTCAGCTCTCAGCCGTCAGCATTCAGAGTCTGTGTCGCAACCCTCGGCCCGACTTCGCAGGTGGAACAAACAGCCAGAAAACAAGCGCCGTAGGCGCGAAAGAGTTTAGCCCAGCGCTTCAGCGCTGGGTAAAGTGGGAAATAAGACAGAGTCCCGTAGGGACGGCAGAGGTTGCGACACAGTCTCTTCAGCCCTTGTAGGTCAAGGCTGTCATCCTGAGCAATGAGGCGATTGGCGCCGCTCCATGATGTGCCGTGCCCAGGGCACTCGCATCGTCTAACTACATCACCCACCGCTGAAGCGGTAGGCTTTCTTATTCTGTCCCGCGAAGCGGGACTGGTGGGTTAGCGATTCCAGCTTGAACGCGACATCAAATGGGGTGCCGGCGCAAGTCTTTTTGCCGCGCTTGGGTTAAGCGCCTTTCATCCCACAATGTGGGACTCGGCACGCTGGGCGAAACCGGCACAACCCCAGCGCCTCGGGCGCGAAAGATGATAGCCCACCGCTTCACCGTCCCCAACCGGCGCCGCTGTTGCGCTGGTTGGGGTGGTTGAACCGTGGGTAGCGAGAAGAAGGAATTCTAGTCCCCCCGGGGACGGCACAGGATTCTGTCTTGGTAACTGCCCCGCCCTAGCCAAACCCGGGCTAGAACGGGGCACCCCAGGTTGAAAGCTATCTCGCAACCTGAATGTGTTTGGCCGGGCCACCCTTGCGGCTATCCTCATCTGAGAAACCGTTCTGGGGCGTATCAGGGCACGACTTTAGTCGTGCCGAACGAAGCGCAAGAAAGATGAGGGCTTTAGCCCCTGCAAAAACAGGTCCCGCAGGGGCTGAAGCCCAACTCGTTGCTTGCCTGTTGCGGCACGGCTGAAAGCCGTGCCCTGATACAAAACAATTCATGAGATGCCTTGATGGCTTCTAATATGATTCCACCCGCGAAGCGGACATATCAACTGCGAGTTCGATTCTCCGCCGTCAATGCGGAGACTCGGCCGTTTTCTCGGACTTGGCTTTCTTGGCGGCCATGGCTTTGTCCACCCACTCATCGGCAGCTTTCAGGTCAGCCTTGCGGGCGTCCGGTTGGTCGCACTCATATTCGGCGCGTTCGCGGTACAGCAGATTCATGTAGGCCATGGCATCGGCGTCGTCGGGCTTAAGCTGCAGCGCCTTCTCCAGCAGTTGAATTCCATCCTCGACGTAATGCTGGCTCTGCGTCCGCAACGAAGCACATGCCGCCGGGTCGCTAATCATTTCGCTATCGCTCAAGTGCATCTCGTCGCGCAGCTTGACGCGTGGCGGGTAGGCCAGGGTCCAGTCGATGACCGCCATCGAAAAATAATTGTGCGCGTCATCGGGGTTGAGCTCGATGGCCTTCATGTAGTACTCGCGAGCGTCATCCCAGCGCTTCAGGTTGAGGCTCAAGGAAGCGATAGAGACCGTGCTGCGGTAGCGCTGCTGATCGGTTGGGTCGTCTTTGAGAACGGTCTTAAACTCGCCGATTGCCTGGGTTGCGATTTCGGTATTGGCGGCCGATTCATCGCCGGTAATGTATTGCTGGGCGTAGGAATTCGCCAGAAACACCCGCGCCTGGGTGGAGGCCGGATCGCGTTTGAGCGCAGCCTGGAAGTGCTCCGCCGCGCCCTGGTAGTTGGAAAATTGGTAGGCGAGGATGCCGGCCCGTATTTCCTGCGCAGCCGATGTGTCTTGTGCGAAAGCCAGCGTGGAAGCGCCGATTGCGAAGGCGACGATGCAGGCCAGAGTGAGGCGCGTGCGTCCAAGCCAGGATTGAACACCGGCCACAGCCCGGAAGGTATTTTCAAAAGTCGTTAGCATGAGCAATTTCATAGCGAGAACGGATTTCGTCGGGAGCGGTCATTCAATTTATGAACTTTCCCGATAGCTAGTGACAACTCTGCCGTCCCTACGGGACTCAGTCTTATTTTCTACTTCACCCAGCGCTGAAGCGCTGGGCTAAGCTCTTTCGCCCCTGTGGGGCTTTTTTTTGCGCGCTTCATTCTGCTGTGGCGAATCGATATGAGGTCGCGACACAGTTTCTAACGCCCTGGGCTAAACTCTTTCGCCCTTCGGGCTGGGTTTTGCGTAATCCTTCCACCGTGCCAACCCCAAACGAGTTCTCACGCAAACAGTTTAGGCTGCAAAACAGCAGGGGCTGAAGCCCAGCCCTTTGTTTGACCTCGCTGCGGCACGTCTGAAGCCGTGCCCTGATACAAACCAAATCCAAACTTACGAATAGGGCTCCTCACTAACTCATAAATCCTTAACGCTAACGGGTAACCCTAACGACTAACCACTAACCCCTAGCCCCTGACTCCTACTCTTTCACTGCAATTCCCAACGCTTTCATCTTGCGATACATGTGGCTGCGTTCCAGTCCCAGCACCTCGGCCGTCCGGCTGACACTGCCATGGTTCTCGTCCAGCTTCTTCAGAATGTAGTCGCGTTCGTAGGCGGCGCGCGCCTGGTGCAGGCTGGAGAAATCGCCCATAGTGCGGCGGCCGCTCTCGCGGTAAACCAGGGTGGGCAGATGCTTGCGCTCCAGCTTGATCACGGTTGGATTCATGATCACGATGCGCTCAATCAGGTTGCGCAGCTCGCGCACGTTGCCCGGCCAGGAATAGCGCATGAGGGCATCGAGGGCGTCGTTCGCGATCTCTTTCGGACGGCGGTCGTAAGTCTGGGAAAACTCCTTCAGGAAATAGCGCGCGATCAGTGGAATGTCCTCTTTGCGTTCGCGCAGCGGCGGCACATAAAACGGGATCACGTTCAGCCGGTAGAAAAGATCTTCGCGAAAGTTTCCTTTGGAGATTTCCTCTTCCAGGTCCTTGTTGGTGGCCGCGATGACGCGGGCATCCACCGTGACCGGTTCTTCCTCGCCGACGGGCGCAAAACGCCCTTCATCGAGTGTGCGCAGGACCTTGGACTGGGTCTTGAGGCTCATATCGCCGACCTCGTCGAGGAACAGCGTTCCCCCGTCGGCCTTCTGGAATTTGCCTTCTTTGTCAGCAGCGGCGCCGGAGAACGCGCCCTTGCGATGTCCGAATAGCTCGCTCTCGATGAGATCTTCAGGAATCGCCGCGCAGTTGAGCTCGACGAACATGGCCTCTTTGCGGAGACTCTGCGCGTGGATGGCATGCGCCGCCAGCTCCTTGCCAGTGCCCGATTCGCCGTAGATCAGTACGCGCCCGTTGGTGGGGGCCATCAGCGCGATCTGCTGGCGCAGCGCTTTCATGGGGATGCTGTCGCCGACAATGACGCTTCGCACCTGGAACTGTTTCTTGTATTCCAGGTTTTCGCTGCGCAACCGTTTGGCCTCGATGGCGTTCTTCAGAACGATCAACGTGCGTTCGATGGACAGCGGCTTTTCGAGAAAATCGAAGGCGCCCAGCTTGGTGGCCCGCACCGCGGTCTCGATGTTGCCATGTCCCGAGATCATGATGATTTCGGGATGGTCCTCGGGCTCGACCAGCTTTTCCAGCGTTTCCAGGCCGTCAATGCCCGGCAGCCAGATATCGAGCAGCACGACATCCACCGACTTGTGGCGAAGGGTGTCCATGCACTCCTCGCCGCTGCCCGCCAGTAGCGTTTTGAAACCCTCATCCTCCAGCACGCCTTGCAGCGAGCTGCGGATTTGGGACTCGTCATCCACGATCAAAATGGTTTGCATTTTGCTGGCCAGCCGCCGCGGCCATGTCCTGGGCCAAGGGCAACTCTACGATGAATCTGGTTCCGACCGGAGCATTCTCTTCCATGCGAATCGACCCGCGATGATCTTCCACAATGCGGCTGACAATGGCGAGACCGAGCCCCGTCCCGCGCCTCTTGGTAGAGAAATAGGGTAGAAAAAGTTTCTCCTTCACCTCGGAAGTGACGCCATGTCCGGTGTCGGCGACCGTGATTTCGACCAAGTCCCGCTCCCCAATGAGCGCAGTGGAGATGTGGATTTCCTTTAGCAACGAGTTCTGCATGGCTTCAGCGGCGTTGTCCACCAGGTTGGCGATGGCGCGCTTCATGGCGTCGGGATCGGCCTGGACCGGGGGCAAGTCGGGCGCGAGGAACCTCTCCACTCGAATCCCATCGAGCCTGCCATCGAACATGGCCAGCGCCTGATTGACGATGCTGTTGATGTGGGAGGGTTGTGGCTGCGACGCCGGAAAACGGGCGAGAGCCGAGAACTCATCCACCAGGGTACGAACCGTTTCCACCGAGGAGCCGATGGTTTCCGAGCATTGCCGAATCACGTTGAGCGAGGCCGCATCCGGAGGCATTCCGCGTTCGAGGTGGCGGCGAATGCGCTCGGCCGACAAGGCAATCGGAGTGAGCGGGTTCTTGATTTCGTGCGCAATGCGGCGCGCTACCTCACGCCAGGCAGTCTGCTTCTGCGCGCGTAACAGATCGGTCAGGTCCTCAAACACCACCACGTATCCCATTCGCTGGCGGTGGCCATCGGTTGAGGGCAAGGGCGGATCGAGCGAGGCGACGGTCACCGCAACGTTCAGGCTAACGCGCGAGGTGACGATCTCCATCTGGCTGGTTGTGGTTCCCATGCGGTCGGCTTTGCGCAGCAGGTGCTCGAGATCGGACACGGCTTCCGCCGGAAACAGGTCGTGCAGGGTTTGCCCGGAATCAGGCGAGTCCTGGTTGAGCCGGAGTAAGCGCCGCGCCGCTCGGTTGGAATGAAGAATGTGGCGCGAGGCATCCAGCGAAAACACGGCGGAAGGAACGCTCTCCAGAATGGTCTCGATATGACGGGTACGCTGCTCCAGTTGCACGTTCACGTCGGCCAAGTCGCGCCGTGAGGCTTCAATGTTTCCCCGGCTGGCTTCCAGGTCGGCAGCCATATGGTTAAACGATTCCACCAGTTGTCCGATTTCATTGCCCGCCTGCACGTCCACCCGGTAGTCGAGGCGCCCGCGGGAAATTTCGTGGGTGGCTTCGGCCAGAGCGACCAAGGGGCGGGTCACCATCTTCGACATATACAAAGCCAGCCAGGTCGAGGCGAAGAGCACAGCGACCGTAAGCAGCAACAGAAAACCCATATAGGTGCGGCGCAAACGCCGCCGCTGCACGCGCAGCTCACTGTATTGTTGCTGGCTGCGTTCCACGTCACGCAGCGTGGCCGAATAATCTTCCGGCAAGGGCATGGCCACCAGGATCTGTCCGTTCGGTCCCACCCGGGCCCGGCCCAGAACATAGGTTTGGCCGAGAACCTCAAACGACTTTGCTTGACCCGGTAAGGTCGTCTTCAGCGGCAGGTTGTGGCGCAGCAGGGGCCAGGCTTCGGGAGCATGGAAGCTGGCCTCGGCACGATCATCCACGACGGCAAAGGCGAAACCGCCTTGCAGAGTGATTTCACTGCGCCGAAATTCATCCATCACCAAGCTGAAATTTCCCGTCTGGAACGACTTCTGCGCGTCCGGGTTCGAAGCAATGCGCTGCGCCTCAACCTTGGCGTTGGTGGCGGCGTATTCCGTCAGCAACGAAATGATGACGTTGGTGCGGTATTGCACCTCCTCCACCGGCCGGGAGAACCATTTTTCGATGGAGCGATTGATCAGGCCGTAGGAGAACAGAAACAGAAAAATTACCGGTCCCAGGGAAAGCAGCAACGCTCCCAGAACCATCCGGCTGCGAAACTTGGAGCCGAGTACACCGGTCTTGCGTTCCGCGTACAGCCGCAGCAGGGTGCGCAGCAGGACGAACGTGAGCGCGACGAATAACAGAAAAATCAGCGCCGAAACCGCGGCAAAGATGAGCGTCTCTTCGCTGGTATCCGGCTGCAGGAAGGTCAGCTTAAAGGTGGCCTGCGCGAAAATAACGGCAAAGAGAAAGAAGGTACAAATGGAGAGCGCGATGAGGGCGGGAGTGCGGTTTCGTTTTTCTTGCGGACGAGTTGGAGGCGTAAACGGCAACATGAACAGCCCACGATCTGCCGTTTCCGAATCATGAATGCAAGATTACGCGAGCCGACTCCAGGTCCCGGCAGGTGGCTTCATTATATCCGCGAGCCGCTTTGGGGCGGGTGGAGATTAGGGCTGCCAGGCGGCAGGGGCTGGCATCGGCCTGCGGTTGCGCCTGACCAGCCAGACAACCAGCGCCACGATCACGATCAACGGCAGCAGCGGAACCAGGAATATTCCCAGCAAAACGAGTGCGCCCGACTGCTCACTGACATCGCCCTTCACCACCGCGTTGGCATGGCGCGATAAATGGCCTCCGATCGTGACCACGTCACCGGAGACCGCCGCGTTGTCGCCCAAAAGGGCGCCTCCGCCCAGTGCGACTACGTCCCCCTTAACCCTTCCATCCACCATGATGCTTCCACCCACGGCAACCACATCTCCGCAGGTGCCTTCCATTCGAATCGAGCAGCCGATGCAAACCAGGTCGCCTGCGTTTTCGTCCTCACCTACGGTTATGCTTTTACCAAAGTGGACCTGGTCGCCATCCCGAGCGTGAAGGGTTTGAGGTGTAACGATGAGAAGCAGCAAAGCGGTGGTCAGCAACCAATGCGCGCGATGAAACATGAGTTTCAACTCCCCGGCTGTGCGATACGCAGGCGTTCCAGACTAATCCGCTCGAAATCGGAACACAAACCCATGGTGTATGTACGAGACAATCGTCGCAACGGTTCCCGGATTCTGACCATGAGTGTCGCATAGGCGTACGGCCCACAAAGCAATGGGACTAAGCCTTTCGTTCGTATGCTTGCGGTTCTTCTCACCGGTTAGCCCTCCTGCCTGGCGAAGAGATACCATCCGCGAGGTGCGTGTTGTGCCCTGACGCGGGCGATTGTATCACCCACATCATCCCTACCCAAGAACACCTGTGCTGGATCATAGTTCCTGAGAGTCGCCAATGCTCAGCAGGGTTGCAGCTAAGCCGGTAACTCTTGGCCAGCGCGAACCTCTTCGAAAACAAAGAAAAAAGCCACCCGCTCACGCGAGTGGCTATCCAGGCCGCGACGGCTTTTGGTCAGCCGCCGAAGCAAGAACTTACTTAGAACGAAATGCGCATGCCGAACTCCATAGCGCGCGGCGCGCCCAGGTTAAACACGCCGGTGCCGGCCCCGACGCGGTTGACGATGCGGTCCGCAGCGGTAGTGCCGTTGATGGTGCCAGCGCTGTTCGTCAAGGCGCCCGTTAACGTGTTCGGTGGCAGATCAAAGTTGGCGAGGTTGAATACATTGTAGAAGCCCACGCCCGGCTGAAGCTGAATGACATGGCTCTTCATCTCAACCTTGTAGGTCCAGTTCAGTTTCAGGTCGAAGGTCCGCAGCGAACCCATGTTCACCTGTCCCGAGGGGGCGGCCGCCAGGGTGCAATTCGGACTGTTGATGCCCATCCCCTGAACGCACGGGGCCACTCCCCCGAGCTGCTGTAGCTGGTTGATGGTGAACAGGCCGTTGCTGACCAGCACGTTGCCGGCGGGTGTCGGCTGGTTGCCGTAGGTGGAGTTGTAACTCTGCAGCAACGCATTGAGCCCACTGGCCTGAACCGTGCGACCGAATGCGCCATTGAGCGTTCCCGGCAGCGGGTCCTGGGTGGTTCCGTCACCCGTGAAGTCGGTCTGGAAGATGGCCCCGGCTCCGCTTCCCGTCACGATGATGGGTAGCGGCAACGACGAATCAAAGTGGCCGATGAAGGACACCTGGAAGTTCCACGGCAGGCTCCCCACAACGCCGAAGGAGAACTGCTGCGGGCGATCGAGCAGGGAAGGCCCGAAGTAGCGGTTCGGGTTGGCGTTGTCCAGCGCAGGAACAATGAAATCCTGATCGCTATTGGAGATCCCCCCCGGTATGCCGGTCTCCCCGGGACCGCCGCCCGGGTTCTTGAAGGAGGAGTAGGAGTACGAGATCTGCGCATTCAAGCCTTTGAGGCCTTTGAACGGGTTGCTCTTCTGATAGGTCAGTTTCATCTGCAAGGCGTTGTACTTCGAAATCCCAGAGGGAGTCAGGAAAGGCATCGCGGGCTGAAGCGGGTTCAGTCCGCCAAAGGCGCAGCCTCCCGGCGGGCAGCTACCCGGACCGCCGAGATCGCCCTGGGAGTCCAAGCCGTTCCCGGCAAAGGTTGCGATGGTCGCGCCGTTGGCAATGGCGCAATCGATCGCGGCTGAGCTGTAGCCTCCCGAGCAACCAAGCGACGCCGTGGTGGTTGCGATCGCAGCCTGGGCATTGCCCTTATAGAAGAACCTCGTGTCGCCGGTGTGGTTCTGGTCTATGTCCAACAGCAATCCAGTTGTCACATTGCGGACATAGTCCACGCTGCCCACAACGCCAGGTGCAAACTGGTGCTGGAAGCCGACGTTGATCTGCGTGGACCGTGGGGTTTTGTAGTTGGGGGCGAACAGGCCACCCGGGAAGTTTGTGGATCCGACAAAGTTCTGCAGGTAACCGGGGTTGGGAGCGGTAAGGCTGAACGGCGAAAGCGCTTGGTACTGCGACTGCAACGTGGCGATGGCGGAACCCGCGGCACCAATCGTGATGGGCTGACTACTTGTGCCGCACTCTGCCGCGGTGGGTTGCAATTGCGGAAGGCCGCCGAACGGATTGGTCTGCGGTCCGAAGACGCAAGGCACAGCAGTCTGAAGAAATGCGCCGGTGGGTAGGCGCAGGGGACGATCGAAGAGAATGTTATTAAAGATCACGTTCTCGTAATACAGACCGATGCCGGCGCGAATTACGTTGTTGCCGCTCTTCCACGGGTCCCAGGCGATTCCCATGGTCGGACCGAAGTTCTTGTTCTGGTTGGGGATTGGCGCGCCCAGGTTGGGGTAGTTAGGAAGCAGATTGTTGAGGAACGACAGACCCGGCAAGTCGCTGTCGGTGCGTCCGGTATCGCGAACATAGCGCAGGCCGAGGTTCACGGTGAAATTGGGAAACATTTTCCAGGTATCGGCTACGTAGAGCCCCAGGCGGTTATCTGGCCCTAATCCTCCCGCTGGGAATCCGAAAGCAGGTTGTGTAGTAGAAAAGCCCAGTCCGTTACCCATGACTACCTCTTCAACCGGGTAGTTAAGAAGATTGCCCGCTCCACCGGGATATGGACCAGCGGCGGCGAAGGCAGCATCGCCCGGGAGGAGGTTGGTCGTGACTTGCGCAGCCAAGGAGAAGAACTTGGCGTAGCCGCCGCCTTGGATATGGTTGAAATCCACCCCGTAACGGAGGATGTGCCGGCCCAGCGTCTTCGAGCCATCATATTTAACTTGCTTGTCGCTTTGCGGCGTGCTTTGCGGCGCCAGCAGGTTGGGACCAGTGGAGGGCCCGCCTAAGGCGGTGATGTTAACGTATTGGCCATTGCCTGGGAAGTTAGCCAGCGGCAGGCTGCTGCCGATGACGGCGTCGGCGATTTCGTTCTGGAACTTCAGGTAGCTGAAGCGGAAGCTGTGGCTCCAGGAGCCCGTGGTGAAATCGGCGCCACCGACGTAATTGCGGGTGTAGTTCTTCGACTGATACACCTGCAGGCTATCGGAAAAGAATGTGCCCTCCGCTTTAATCTGCGAATAGTCGAAGCGGAAGAACAGCTTGATGTTGTGGGGCGCCACAAAGTCCAGGCGTCCGAGCGCGTTCGGATTGCTGAACGGCGAGTTGAAGCCCCCGGAGAAAGTGTTGAAGGGGGCGGCAAACTCGACGGGCACGAACAGGTTCTGGTTGGTCCCGTCGCCTTCCGCGAAGTAGAACAGCTTGTCTTTGATAAGAGCGCCGCCCACACTGCCACCGTATTGATTGCGGTGATAGTTGGGATCGGGGAACCCCGCCGGCTTGGGTAGAGAGGCATCGACATTACTGTCACGGTAGTATTCGAAGGCCTCGCCGTGGATGGTGTTGGTGCCCGACTTGGTGGAAACGTTGACCACGCCCGAGGAACTCAGGTCATTGGAAAGGTCCATGGTGGACTGCGCGATCTGGAATTCTTGGATGGCGCTGGCCGCGATGTTGCCCGTGGTCGTACCAACGGTTTCGTCCGAAATGTCCGTGCCGTCCACCTGAATGCGGGCCGTACGGCCAAAACGCCCGCCCATGGAAATGGACTGATAGCCAATCTTGGTCGGGTCGAAGTTGGTTCCATCCTGAATCTGCACACCCGGTTCAAGCTGCGCCAGATCGAGGAAGTTACGCCCGTTGACCGGCAGATTCTCAATCTGGGTGGAGGTTAGGACCCCCTGCACCGACGTCTGTTCCGTGTTCACTCCCATGGCAGAGGCCTCGACGGTTACGGTCGTGCTTTCCGCACCGACATGCAACTTGAAATTGACCGCGCTGTTGTTGCCGATCTGCACCAACGCCTTGGTTTCGGAGGCGGCAAAGCCTTTCGCCGCAACCCGCACCGTGTATTTGCCCGGGACGATGGAACCGGAGTTGTAGAACCCGCTGGAGTTGGTGGTCACGTCGGTGGAGACGCCGGTATCGGTTCGAGTGATGGTCACCTTGGCGCCCGACACAGCCGCACCGCTGGGATCGGTTACGGTTCCATTAATGTTTCCGGTGGATATGGTGGCCTGGGCAAGAAGAGTGGAAGGCAGTAGCAGGAACAGAGTTGCCAATGCCGCGATCCGGAGAAATTTCTCGCGTCTACCAATGGCATTCAAACGCGTCATACACTTTCTTCCTTTCTGTCTGATCTGTCTGAAGGATGGCGTCAACCTGACCGGTTCGCCCCTTCTCACCGATGGTCAACGTGGTGAGTGTGCGGTGTCGATTTCGACAACCAATACCGCAGCTCGGCAGCTGCGATATCCCACTACCTGATGCAGGTTCGTTTCTACTGACCAGGATGCACAGCGGCGCAAGTACCGCCAGAACGGAGCTCCCCCCCAGAGTTGGCAGGAAACGAAACGCTACCGTTTTGTGCGGACAATAACTTGGCACACCCAAACCCCACCTCGGTGGCGTCAAATCCCAATTTGGGCTGCTTATTGCATTCGGGTAGCCAAATCAAAATACACCTAACTCTATGTAAAAAAATGATTTTTGAAGCGTTTCAAAATAATGTTACGGAATTCTGAATGACTTGGTCCGCATATATCCCGTTTTTCATAGCCTTTACGTGTGCGAAGCGGTCAACGTTGGAGGTGCTAGCCGACTGGTGAGCAAAGGACTCCAGTGTGCATCGGGATGGCTTTCACCAGAACTTGCTGAAGTCAGGCTGCCGCTTTTCCGCAAAGGCGTTGAGCGCTTCGCGGCTTTCTGGCGAATCCAGCCGCCCTGAGATGACGGCCACTTCTTCCTGGATAGCGCGATCTACCTCCGCTTTGTAGGTGCGCCTCAGCAGTTCCTTGCAGGCGCGTAGCGCGGTCGGAGGTTTTTCCGCCAGCCTTTGCGCCGCATTCGCCGCGGTGGTGAGCAGTTCCCCAAAAGGGACGACGGCGTTCACCAAGCCTAGTTCATAAGCTCGTTGCGCCGTGAACGGTACCGCCAGCATCAGCAATTCGGCGGCGCGCTGGTGGCCGACCAGCAGCGGCAAAAGCACGGTGGAACCTGCTTCGGGGACGATGCCGAGGTTGAGGAAGGGCATCAGGAACATGGTGTCCTCCGCGGCATAGACCAGGTCGCAGTGCAGCAGGATGGTGGTGCCGATTCCCACCGTCGCCCCGTGTACGGCGGCGACAATCGGCTTTCTTGCGTTCACCACCGCGCGGATAAAGCGGACCGCGGGCGGTAGGTCTTGTCCCTTCCACGGCCTTTGCAGGAAGTCGACCAGGTCGTTGCCCGCGGTGAACGCCTCGCCGGCGCCGTGCAAAAGCATGACGCGGATCTCGGGGGCAGCCTCCGCCTTTTCCAACTCGTCGGCAAGTGCCTCGTACATCTCGGCGGTCAGCGCGTTCTTCTTTTCCGGGCGGTTGATGGTGATGCGCCGTATGGCGCCGTTGCTTTGGCTTTGAATGTGGCTCATGGTGTGGCTCCTATCGGCGAGGCCGAAAAAGCTACTGCGCGCACCTAAGGCCTCGCTGTGGCAACAAGGCATTGTACGGGAAGCCGCACCGGTCGCGGCAAGGTCGAGCGCTAGCGCGGCATGCACACAGCGCTGGCGTGCTCCACCCGACACACACCCCCGGATGCAGGAACTCCGGAATTGCTCTAGTGACACCGGGGAGAAGCGGCTAGGCTGGTCGTGCCACTTCGCTATAAACCTGCAGCATGCGGCGTACGCTGGCTTCCCAGGAAAACTTTTCGCACTGCTGCATCCCGCGCGCCTTCAGCTTGTCGCGGACGCTCTGGTCAAGCAGCACGCGGTGCAGCGCTTTCATGATTTCGAACACGTTCTCCGGATTCACCATGACGGCGGCGTTGCCCACAACTTCCGGAATGGAGGAGGTGTTGCTCGTGACCACCGGGGTGCCGTGCGCCATGGCTTCCAGGGGCGGCAGCCCGAATCCTTCATAGAGCGACGGAAACACGAAAATCTCTGCTTGATCGTAGAAGATGCGCAGCACGTCGATGGGGACGAAACCGAGGAAGCGCACATCGTTCTGCACCCGTCCCTTCACCACCGCGCGACGCAGGTCGGGATGCTTGGAGACTTCATCGCCAATGATGATCAGCTTCAGGTCCTCAAACTGCTTCTCCTTGGCCAACTCGGTCTTGAGCGCGGAAAAAGCCTCGATGATGCGCACCACGTTCTTGTGCGGACTGATGCGGCCGGCGTAGAGCAGAAAAGGATAGTTCACCTGGTAGCGCTCGGCGATGAACTCGCGCTCGGCCACGCTGGCATGTCCCAGGCGGAAACGCTCGTCGATGGCGTTGTAGATGACCTCAATCTTCTCCGGGGGGACCCGAAACAGGCGCTCGGTGTCTTTCTTGGAGAAATTGGAGACGGCGAAGATGCGCGCCGCGCGATGCAGCACCCGCTTGGTGAACTCAAAATGCAGGCTTCGTTTCAGCGTGGAATGGCTATTCACGCGGTAGAGGTGATCCAACAGATCGTGCACCGTGACCACGTAGGGACATGGAATGCCCTGCGGCTTCCAGAACAGATGCGGCACATGCAGCAGATTGCAGTGGAAGCGCTTCAGCAGGCGATGCAGTTCGAAGTAGCTGGAGAGCGAGAACTCGTTCGGTTGCGCCGGCAAGGTCTTGAAATTCGCCGGCAATCCCTCCGTCCCGGGAAGCTTTCCGGGAATGCCGATGAGGAAATATTCATTCTCCTGGTCCAGACGGGCGAGCGTGCGGATGGCGTTGCGGGTGTAGGTCCCCACTCCGAATTCGTTAATGCGGCGGATGTCGATGGCGATTCGCACTAACTCAAGTGTAAACCGCGGGGAGTGACAGGGCTGGACTACTTGGGAAGCAGGACTAGGGGTAATGAATTGGAAGTGGTCTCATAAGGTTTCCGATCCGGTGCCAACTGCTCTGAGGCGCAGCCTAAATCGTCTTGTATCAGGGCACGGCTTCAGCCGTGCCGCTAACCTCCATATTTTTGTCATCCCGAGCGGGCTTCAGCCCGCGAGGGATCTGCGGTTCGGGCTTTTTTCCGCAGACTCCGAAGCCGGCTGACCGATCTGCATTGACAAATGGACCGCCGAAGCGTCGCTACCCTCATTCCCCTTACGCCTTGACCGCCTCCGCATGTTTTGCCCGCCGCGAGGCGTACAGCGGGAACGCTTCCGCCAGTTCCAACACGTCCCGACGAATCCGCGACAGCACGTTCTTGTCGGTGCGGTTGTGCAGCGCCTCCGAGATCCACTTGCCGACCTGCCGCATCTCGGGTTCCTTCATCCCACGCGTGGTAAGCGCAGGGCTCCCGATGCGGATGCCGCTCGGCTTCATTGGGGGGTTGGTGTCGAACGGGATGGCGTTCTTGTTGACCGTGATGCCGGCCTCATGCAGCGCGTTCTCGGCTTCGCTGCCCAGCATGCCCTTGGCGAAGACATCCACCAACATGAGGTGCGTGTCGGTGCCGCCGGAAATAATGTGGAAGCCCTCGTCGGCCAGGGTTTGGGCCAGCACCTTCGCGTTGGCCACAATCTGGCGCGCGTAGTCTTTGAAGCCGGGCTGCATTGCCTCGTGGAAGCACACCGCTTTGGCGGCGATGATGTGCACCAGCGGGCCGCCTTGCACTCCGGGGAAGACAACTTTATCGATCGGCGCGGCATATTCCGCTTTGGACAGAATCAATCCGGCGCGCGGACCGCGCAGCGTCTTGTGGGTGGTGCTGGTAACAATCTGCGCGTGCGGCACGGGCGAAGGATGCGCCCCTCCGGCAACCAGTCCGGCGAAGTGCGCCATGTCCACCAGGTAGATTGCTCCCACTTTATCGGCAATTTGGCGCATGCGCGGAAAATCGATAAACCGCGGATAGGCGCTGCCCCCGCCAATGATGAGCTTAGGCTGCTCGCGCTCAGCAATCTTCTCCAGATCGTCGTAGTCGATGACCTCCGTTTCCTTGGTCACGCCGTAGGGAACGATCTTGTACGTCTTGCCGGAAAAGTTCAGAGGATGCCCGTGCGAGAGATGCCCGCCATGCGCCAGGTTCAATCCGAGAACGGTGTCGCCAGGCTTGATCACCGCGGCGTAGGCGGCCATGTTGGCGGTGGAACCGGAGTGCGGCTGCACGTTGGCGTGCTCGGCGCCGAAGAGCTGCTTGGCGCGGTCGCGTGCCAGGTTCTCCACCACGTCAGTGAATTCGCATCCACCGTAATAGCGTTTGCCGGGATAGCCTTCGGCGTACTTGTTGGTGAAGACCGAGCCGGCCGCTTCCAGCACGGCCTCGCTGACAAAATTCTCCGAGGCGATCAGCTCCAGGCCTTCGTGCTGACGGCGTTCTTCGTTCTCAATCGCCTGCGCGATCTCCGGATCAACTTCGGCCAGCGGCCGTTCCATCGGATTTGCTTTCATGATTGCGTCCTTCCCTCTCCGAACACTCTGTCCTGCTGAACGAGCGCGGCGGCAGTTGGCCGCGCGAGTCGAGACACCCCTATTGCATCGATGAAGTTAGGGCGAATATAGGGGCCCTTCGACTCGCGGCAAAAGCGGCCGCTCGCTCAGGGTGACAACACAAGACGGCTTTTTCCGCAACCCCTTCGGCCGCTCTCTTTCATAATCCACTTAGAACAAATGCCAAAAAGAAAAACGCTGCATCACGCCTTCGCCGCCCGTCCCTCGTCTTCGCGCTCGATGGCTGCGATCTTTTGCACGCGCCGCTCGTGCCGCCCGCCCGCAAAGGGCGTGGCCAGCCATTTGTCCACGATCTTGAAAGCTGCGCCTTCGTCGATGATGGAGGCGCCCAGCGTCAGCACATTGGCGTCATTGTGTTCGCGCGAGCGCTCGGCTTCAAACTCAGTGTCAACTTTGGCCGCGCGGATTCCGGGAACCTTGTTGGCAGCGATCGACATGCCAATCCCGGTGCCGCACACCAGGATGCCGAGATCGGCCGCGCGCGCCGCGACCTCTTCCGCTACTGCGCGCGCGAAGTCGGGATAGTCGCACGAGGCGGTCGAGTCGGTGCCACGATCGTCAACTGCAACGCCCTGCGCGGACAGCTTCTGCTTGATTTTCTCTTTCAACTCGAATCCGGCGTGGTCCGATCCCAGCGCAATCTTCATCGCCAACATTGTAGCGCGATAATTTTTTCTCCGGCGTGTCGATCTTTTTGCCCGCTCAATCATCGATACAATGGCACCGCCCGCGGCGCGGGGCAGAAAGGAATGAGGATGAGTAAAGTTAGAGTCTTGGTTGGCACACGCAAGGGCGCATTTGTATTAGAGTCGGACGGCAAGCGCGAACGCTGGGACGTCAGCGGTCCGCATTTCGCGGGCTGGGAGCTGTACCACATCAAGGGATCGCCGGTCGACCCGAACCGGCTGTATGCCTCGCAGACCAGCGGCTGGTTCGGGCAGGTCATCCAGCGCTCCAATGACGGCGGCAAAACCTGGGAGGCGCCCGGAGGCGAAAAAACGCCCGAGCCTGGCGCGATGCCGCCGCCTGCAAGCAATAAATTTGTTTACGACAGTTCTCCGGAGACCGGCAAACCCCTCACCACCCACCAATGGTACGACGGCACGCAGAAACCGTGGGAGTTCAAGCGGGTCTGGCATCTTGAGCCGTCGCTCAGCGATCGCGACACGGTTTACGCCGGGGTTGAGGACGCCGCCCTTTTCCGCTCGACCGACGGAGGAAAGAGCTGGCACGAACTGCCCGGACTGCGCGGCCACGGCACCGGACCGAAGTGGCAGCCGGGCGCCGGTGGAATGTGCCTGCACACCATCATTCTCGATCCCAGCAATCCTGGCCGGATTTACATCGCTATTTCGGCCGCGGGCGCTTTCCGTACCGACGACGGCGGCAAAACGTGGAAGCCCATCAACCAGGGACTGTGTTCGCAATACATCCCCGATCCGACGGCTGAGATCGGCCACTGCGTTCACCACGTCGCGATGCACCCGTCGCGCCCAGGCGTGCTGTTCATGCAGAAGCACTGGGACGTGATGCGCAGCGACGACGCCGGCGACTCGTGGCACGAGGTCAGCGGCAATCTGCCCACCGACTTCGGCTTTGTGATCGACATTCACGCGCACGAGCCGGAGACCATCTACGTTGTCCCCATCAAGAGCGACGGGGAACATTTTCCGCCCGAGGGAAAGCTGCGCGTGTATCGCAGCCGCACCGGCGGAAATGAGTGGGAGGCGCTCACCAAAGGCCTGCCGCAGAGCAACTGCTACGTGAACGTATTGCGCGACGCCATGGCCGTGGACTCGCTCGATTCCTGCGGCGTGTATTTCGGCACCACGGGCGGACAGGTGTACGCGTCGGCTGACGCCGGCGACAACTGGGCCCCCATTGTGCGCGATCTTCCAGCAGTGCTTTCGGTCGAGGTGCAGACGCTGCCATGATCCGCGTCATACTGCCGCAACATCTGCGGACGCTGGCGCACGTGGGCAGCGAGGTGGAACTTGAGGTCGAGGGTCGAGTCACGCAGCGCTCGATCCTCGACGCGCTCGAAGCCCGCTACCCAATGCTGCGCGGCACCATCCGCGACCACGTCACCCAGCAGCGCCGGCCGTTCTTGCGCTTCTTCGCCTGCGAGGAGGATCTGTCGCATGAGCCGCCGGACGCGCCCCTGCCCGACGCGGTCGCGTCGGGCGCGGAGCCTCTTCTCATCATCGGCGCCATCGCCGGCGGATAGATCCCGCCGCCCTATTCCCCCAGCCAGGCGCCGTAGGGCTGCAGCCGCTCGATGTGATCGCAGATGATCTTGAATGCGCCCATGAGTGGGACAGCCAGGATCAGTCCCATCGCGCCCCACAGCCATCCCCAGAACAGCAGCGAGATGGTGACCGCCAGCGGGTTCAGTTGCAGGCGCTTGCCCAGGACCTTGGGATAGAGCACGTTCATGGCGATCAAGTGCAGCCCCAGGACGGCGGCGACCACGATGAGGAACGTGGCCGTTGTCAGGTGCCCCAGGTCGGCGATGAGCGGCGGGATGATGGCGAAAACAACACCGAGGTAAGGAATCAGACTTAGGAATCCGCTGATGACCCCGAGGAAGTAGAAATAGGGCAGGCCCAGCATTCCGAACACAGCGATGCTGCACACACTCAGGAAGATGCCAATGATGAAGTTGCCCACGATGAACGACCGGATCATGCGCGCAATCAGACCCAGCATGACGTAAGCGGTATTCCGGTTCTCCATGCTGAACAGCATCACCGAGGCGGAGCGCACGTGGTCTTGCCAGCTCAGCATGAAGAAAACCAAGAACGGTACAAAGGTGACGGTCAGCACCATCTCCGACACCGAGCTGGCATTCCTGCTGACCAAGTCGGTCCAGTCGCTCGATTGCCGGACGGTTACGGTTTTCTTGTCCTCTTCCGAGGAAGGCAACATGGTCTCACGGGTCTGCTCAATCTCTTCGGCTTCCGCGCGCATCCGCCCCGTCATCTGCTGGATCCTGGCCTTGTATTGCGGCAACGCCTGCATGAAATCCATGGCGCGGCTATAAGAGAGATAGGTGGCTGCGCCCCCGGCGATCACCAGCAGCAGCACGGCTATCAGCGATGCCAGGGCATTCGGTATGTCAAACCTGGTGAGCAGGTCAACCAGCGGCGCCAGGACAAATGCGATCAGGACCGAGACCAGAACGACAACCAGGATTAGCTTGGCAACATAAAGTACGGTCAGGACGGCCGCGATCGCCAGGATAAGCAACGCCGATGCCTGGAGGCGCAGAATGCGGCGGCGCTCCAGCTCGGCGACCGTGGAGCGATTGATCGACACCTGCGGAATCGGGGCGGGGCCGCTTGCCGCATTTGCATCCACATCGGGATTGCCGTTACCGGTGCGCTGTGGCTCCACATTGTCCAGCAACTTATCTGGCATTTCGCCTATGGTACTCGCATAACCCTCAGATTCCGAACATGATATTTTTGCTGGGTCGAAGATGGGAAATACTTTTACGACAGCGCAACCAGTTGAGCAACCTCGCCGCATCCTGGCGCTGGATTTCGGCGCGCGCAACATCGGCCTGGCGGTGAGCGACGAACTGGGGGTCACGGCCCAGGGCCTGCCTACTTTACGCCGCAGCAACAAACGCAACGATCTGGACCACTTGCGGCGCGTGATCAAGCAATTCCACATCGCTGAGCTGGTGTTGGGACTGCCTCTGCGCATGAGCGGGAGCGAAGGCATCCAGGCGGAGAAGGTGCAGGTGTTCGCCGAAGAATTGCGCCGCAAGTTCAAGCTGCCCGTCCACCTCTTCGACGAACGGCTGACTTCGGTCGAGGCCAATCGCCTATTGCGTGAAACCGACATGAGCACTCACCGCCGCGCGGGGGTGGTGGACCAACTGGCGGCGGTGCTGATCCTGCAATCATTCCTGGAATTCCAAAAGAACAGGGACCCTGTAGCCAAGGATGAACACGGATGATCACGGATTCTCAGAGACTCCGGATAATGCGGCGCTTCAGCTGGATTATTCATGAGGATCTCACGCTTTGAAGGGGCACGGCTTCAGCCGTGCCGTAAAGCGGCTATCATCATGGTGGCTTTAGCCACTGAGGGACTTCGGTGTTGACACGAACTGCGAATTCCCTCGGGGGCTGAAGCCCAACCCTCCACGTTCACAGCGGCACGGCTGAAGCCGTGCCCCTTCAAAGCGCGGTCTTAAGCTACGGAAAACAGACGAAAGTCCAGCTTCAGCGCCTCGTCAACGAACTGATGAGACTCCCGGCTACGCTCTTTGTCTTGCCGAGCAGCGCACACATGCCGCTCATCATCTAAACTGCTGTATTCCGTGCGAACATTCTTCAAACTCGTGGTGGCGGTCGTACTGGCGTTTGTTCTGTGGTTTGCCTGGGCGGCCCTGCTGCCCTTGCACCCTTCGGAGACCAAGTTCGTGCTGTTGCGTCCGGGCTGGAGCACGCGCCACATCGCGCAAAATCTGCAGCGCGAAGGCGTTATTCGCAGCTCGGCGGCATTTCTCATGCTGCAATACGCCGAAGGATTGAAGACCCTCAAGGCCGGCGAGTACAAGTTCGACCAACCCGCCAGCGCGATGCAGGTGTGGCGTCGCCTGGTGCGCGGCGATGTCTATGCGCGCACCGTCGTCATCCCCGAGGGCTACACCATGTTCGACATTGCGGCCGCGGTCGAGCAGGCGGGCCTGAGTACGGCGGCCGATTTTCTCATTGCCGCCAAGGGAGATGTACTTCTCCTTCGCGAGATCGATCCCAACGCGCAGTCGCTGGAGGGATATCTCTTTCCCGACACCTATCAGTTCACGCGCATCGATACCGCTCATGACCTGGTAGCGGCGATGGTGCATCGTTTTCGGCAGGAAGCGCAGAAAATCGGGCTGCTGGGAAACGCGGACCCGCGCCGCATCGTGACCATGGCCTCCATCGTGGAGAAGGAAACCGCGGTACCGGAAGAGCGGCCCATGGTCGCCAGTGTGTACTACAACCGGCTGGCCCGAAACATGGCGCTGGGGGCCGATCCCAGCGTGGTCTATGCGGCCCTGCTGGCCGGACGTTATCGCGGCGCCATTTATCAGTCCGACTTGCAATTCGACTCGCGCTATAACACCTACAAGTATCCCGGGCTGCCTCCCGGCCCGATCGCCAATCCGGGCGTCGCCTCTTTGCAGGCCGCGCTGCATCCCGCCCACAGCGACTTCCTCTACTTCGTCAGCGACAACAACGGCCACCATCGCTTCGCCCGCACCCTGGAAGAACATGCGCGCAATGTGATTGCGTATCGCCGTGCGCTAACTGCCAGACAGTAGAGCAATGACAGCCCGGGGGGCGCGGTCGAGAGAGTTGGCCCGCGAGCGCGCTCGTTATGAGTCGGTTTATGGGCGCCGAATTAACGGGCTTTTGACCTCGTTAAGTGAGACAATAAGCTATGACTTACTATCGAGTTGAATTTCCGGCCGGGACCCCCAAGCCCCATCACCCCAAGCGGTTTCGCACCGAAGAAAAAGCGAAGCAACACGCCAGAAAAGTCCTTGGCATAACCGAGGAAGGCATCGTGGCATCGAAGGTCACTATCGTCCCAGTCAGCAGCAACGAAGCGTCGCCATCATGATATGCCCTAGCTGTGGCGGCGAATTGTCGAAGGTCTGGCGGCCTCAACAGGCGGTCAGCTCGCAACCCGTCGCGCGAGTGCAGTGGCATTGCGGGACCTGCGGCGGAACCTTCACCCGCGAGCAATTACGCACCCCACCGAAGCGGCACTCGCATGCCCTGGCGGGAGAGCCCAGCCTTCCTTAAGACTTGCCGGCGCGGCGACTTGTCCGTGAAATGAACGCGCCGAACATCGCTCTTTGACCTATGTGTCATTGACCCCGCTTTATCCAACATGCTATAAAGACTCGCCTTTTGTGCTGCGCCCGTTGTGTGCTTGTAAATGCACATGAATGGGTGCAAGTGTTCCCGACGCGGCCAAACCTCAACACTTCCGTCTTGAAGTGGAAGCGCGTTTCCGGGATTCCAGCAGGTCTACACGCGTTTTTTTCTGGCGATCTGCAAAGACGCGAGCTAAAACTCCGTGCGCCTGATCTGCTGGGCGGTAATCGATCTCATGGAAACGTTGCCTGCGATTTATCGCGGGAGAGCGCAACAAACATAACGCCATTTTACGGGTGCGTCCCGACGAAACGGGCGCGGCCCATCGGAGGAATCATATGCACACCTGGCTCGCCGTCCTGCGGCGGCTGTCATCCATAAGAAGCTCGGCCAAGTTGCTGACCGCCGCGCTTACATTGTTCCTGCTGAGTGCTGCCACCGCTTTTGCCCAACCCAGTGAGCCGGCCGGCGAAGCCAATCTGCGGCTTCCTGACCTCTCGTCGGTCAACTTCCTGGGTATGACCGGCCATAACATCCTGTTGATTGGCATCCTTTTCTGCTGCTTCGGACTGCTCTTCGGGCTGGTAATTTCCATGCAGCTTAAGAACTTGCCGGTCCACCGCGCGATGCGCGAGATCTCAGAGCTGATCTGGGAAACCTGCAAGACCTACCTGATTACCCAAGGGAAGTTCCTTGTCGTCTTATGGGCTTTCATCGCGGTCGTGATCCTGGCCTATTTCGGATGGCTGGCTCCGGTTCCCGGCAAGCCGGTGGCCGTCACCCTACCCGTCATCCTTCTGTTCAGCGTGATCGGAATCTGCGGTAGCTATGGAGTGGCGTGGTTCGGTATCCGGGTGAACACGTTCGCCAACTCGCGCATTGCCTTCGCGGGGCTGGGTGGCAAGCCTTACCCGCTATACTCCATCCCGCTGCGGGCGGGCATGAGCATCGGCATGATGCTGATCAGCGTCGAGCTGCTCATCATGCTTTGCATTCTGCTGTTTATCCCGGCGGATTACGCCGGCCAATGCTTTATCGGATTCGCCATCGGCGAGTCGTTGGGCGCGGCTGCCCTGCGTATCGCCGGCGGGATTTTCACCAAGACTGCCGACATCGGCTCCGACCTGATGAAGATCGTCTTCAAGATCAAAGAGGATGATGCCCGTAACCCCGGTGTCATCGCCGACTGTACCGGCGATAATGCGGGAGACTCGGTGGGTCCCACGGCCGATGGTTTTGAAACCTACGGCGTCACCGGCGTGGCCCTGATCACCTTCATCTTGCTGGGGGTGCATAACCCTACCACCCAGGTGCAACTGCTGGTGTGGATCTTTATCATGCGCATCATGATGCTGGTCTCCAGCACGGTGGCGTATTTCCTGAATGAAGCGATTGCCAAGGCCCGCTACGGCAACGCCAAGGACATGAACTTCGAAGCGCCGCTTACCTCGCTGGTGTGGCTCACTTCCATTATCTCGATCGCTCTGACTTATATCGTGTCCTACAAGATCGTGCCCGTCTTGGGCGGCGATCCGACCCAGTGGTGGAAACTGGCGACCATCATCTCCTGCGGAACGCTGGCTGGCGCCGTGATCCCCGAACTGGTAAAGGTATTCACCTCGACGGAATCGCGACACGTGAGAGAAGTGGTGATCTCGGCTGACGAAGGGGGCGCGTCGCTCGGCATCCTGTCGGGCTTCGTGGCCGGCAACTTCTCCTGCTACTACCTCGGCTTCACCATCGTCTCCCTGATGGCGATTGGCTACTACGTGAGCACCTTTGGCCTCGGAGCGCTGATGCTGGCCCCGGCGGTGTTCGCCTTCGGCCTGGTGGCTTTTGGGTTCCTGGGCATGGGTCCGGTGACCATCGCCGTGGACTCCTACGGCCCGGTGACCGACAACGGGCAATCGGTGTACGAGCTCTCTCTGATTGAGCAATTACCGAACATTGAAAGCGAACTGAAGAGGGACTACAACATCGACGTGAACTTCGAGCGCGCCAAATACCTGCTCGAAGCCAACGATGGCGCCGGCAACACCTTCAAGGCGACCGCCAAGCCGGTGCTCATCGGCACCGCGGTCGTAGGCGCAACCACCATGATCTTCTCCATCATCATGGCGCTGACCGGCGGCTTGACCCACGGACAGGAAAACCTGTCGCTGCTGCACGCCCCCTTCGTGCTGGGCCTGATCAGCGGCGGGGCCATCATCTACTGGTTCACCGGGGCTTCCACCCAGGCGGTGACCACCGGCGCCTATCGCGCCGTGGAGTTCATCAAGGCCAACATCAAGCTGGAAGGGGTGGAGAAGGCCTCGATCAGCGACAGCAAGAAGGTGGTCGAGATCTGCACCAAGTATGCGCAGAAGGGCATGTTTAACATCTTCATCGCCGTCTTTTTTGTGACCCTGGCCTTCGCCTTCGTGGAGCCATTTTTCTTCATCGGCTACCTGATCTCGATCGCGGCGTTCGGCCTCTATCAGGCCATGTTCATGGCCAACGCCGGGGCCGCCTGGGACAACGCCAAAAAGATCGTCGAGGTGGAGCTGAAGCAGAAAGGCACCGCGCTGCACGATGCCACCGTGATCGGCGACACCGTGGGCGATCCCTTCAAGGACACCTCCTCGGTGGCCATGAACCCGATTATCAAATTCACCACCTTGTTCGGATTGCTGGCCGTCGAACTGGCGGTGAGCTTGACCGCTAACAAAGGAACGGGATTCAGCCACGTGCTGGCGGTCATCTTCTTCGCCATCTCGTTTGTATTCGTGTACAGGTCGTTCTATGGGATGCGGATCGTCAAGACCGCAGCCTGATTTCAATCCTGCCAACCGCAAACGCCATCCCACGGGATGGCGTTTTGCATTGAAGTGCGCACCTTCAGGCGCGCCGCATAAGTTCCTTCAATTTTGTCATCCCGAGCGGGGCGGAGTCGAGGGACCTGCGGTTATTCGCTGAGACCACAGCGCTGCCCGCTCGCGCTGATGCGGACTGGAGCGGGCGGCAGCGAACAGATATACTGCCCGCCATGCGCGAGTTGCAGCGTCAAATCGAGTCTTACTATGCGATGGGAGCGAATGCAGTCGGATTTCCCGAGGCCGGCGAAGCCTTTTCGCGATTCCGCGATGCCCTGACAGCGGGCACAGTTCGTGCCGCCGAAAAGACCGACGGCCGCTGGCGTACCAATGAGTGGGTGAAGCAAGGGATTCTGCTGGGTTTTCGCATTGGCAAGCTGGCAGAGAGCGGAGACCCCCGCGTGCTCTCCTTTGTTGACAAGGATACCTATCCGATTCGCCACTTCGCTGCCAGCGACCTGGTGCGCGTCGTTCCCGGAGGCTCGTCCGTGCGCGCTGGAGCGTACGTAGCGCCCTCGGTCATTTGCATGCCGCCGATGTTCATCAACGTGGGCGCCTATGTTGATGAGGGCGCAATGATCGATTCGCACGCGCTGGTCGGTTCCTGCGCTCAGGTGGGTAAGCGTGTCCACATCAGCGCGGCGGCGCAGGTCGGCGGCGTGCTGGAACCGATCAACGCGTCGCCCGTGATCATCGAAGACGACGTGCTGATGGGCGGAAACTGCGGCGTCTATGAAGGCACGCAAGTGGGCGCGCGCGCCGTGCTGGGAGCGGGCGTGATCCTGACGCGGTCCACTCCCTTGTTCGATATTGTCCACGGCGAAATCTACCGCGCGACTCAGACGGAACCGCTGCGCGTGCCGGAGGGCGCAGTGGTCGTGCCCGGCTCGCGCGCCATCACCAAGGGCAAAGCCGTGGAGTGGGGACTGTCGCTCTACACCCCCGTGATTGTGAAGTATCGCGATCAGCGCACCGACCGGGGGGTGGAACTGGAAGATATTCTGCGCTAGGAAAGGCGGACCTTCAGTTCCGCGCTTCCCGTGCATTCCGACTCTATGGTTCAATCCACCAAACAACGAGGAAACCTCGCGCTGCTGACCGCAGCCATCGTTGCTCTTGCTGCCCTGTTGTGCTGGCGATTCGCTGGACAAGCGACGATGTTCTGCCTCACACTGCGCTGGATCGCGCTTGCCGCTCTCGTCCTGTATGGCTGCCAGCGGCGCACGCTGACCGCGTGGATCTTTATCGCCATGCTGCTGGGTGCGGCTGTCGGGCACGATTTTCCCAACGCCGCCACCAACCTGCGCGTTCTCGCGCTTATTTTCCTTCGCTTGATCAAAACCATCATCGCACCTCTGATTTTCGGCACGCTGGTAGTGGGCATCGCGGGCCACTCCAACCTGCGGCAGGTCGGCCGGCTCGGCCTTCGCTCGATCATTTATTTCGAGATCGTCACTACAATTGCCATCTTCCTCGGGCTGGCAGCCATCAACATCAGCAAGGCCGGAACCGGCGTCCAGTTGCCTGCTACGCCCGGTACCGAGACAGTCCCAGTCAATAAGCTGAGCGCGCAAGATACCATCCTGCACATCTTTCCCGAAAATATTGCGAAGTCGGTGGCTGATGGCGCGGTGCTTGAGGTTGTCGTCTTCAGCCTGATTTTCGCCGTTGCCCTCGCCATGATCAGCGAGCAAAAGCGCCGTCCCATGCTGGCGTTCTGCGAAAGCCTGAGCGAGGTGATGTTCAAGTTCACCAACCTCGTCATGTACATGGCGCCGCTGGGTGTCGGTGCAGCGGTAGCCTACACTGTGGGACACACCGGACTCGCTATTCTGACCAGCTTGCTGAAGTTGCTTCTCACGCTATACGTCGCCCTAGCCGTTTTCGTGCTCGGCGTGTTGCTGCCCATTGCGCTGATCTTTCGGGTCCCGCTGCGGCGCTTCCTCAAGGCCACGGCGGAGCCGGTGACGATCGCATTCGGCACCGCCAGTTCCGAGGCCGCGCTGCCGCGAGCCATGGAGGCGATGGAAGCCATCGGCGTTCCACGGCAGATTGTCGCCTTCGTCATCCCGACGGGCTACAGCTTCAACCTGGATGGCAGCTCGCTCTATCTCAGCGTCGCCGCGATCTTCGTCGCCCAAGTCTCAGGCATTCATCTTTCCCTGGGACAGCAACTGCTAATCATGCTTACCCTGATGGTCACCAGCAAAGGCGTCGCTGGGGTCTCGCGAGCGGCGCTGGTTATCCTGTTGGCAACCGCCAGCTCCACGGGACTGCCTACCGAACCGGTGTTTCTGCTGCTCGGCGTCGATCAGCTACTCGACATGGGCCGCACCGCAGTCAACGTGCTGGGCAACTGCCTGGCGTCGGTAGTCATGGCCAAGTGGGAAGGCGAATTCGGCACCGAGGCGCCGTCTCCTGCAGTCAAGGAAGCGGTGTTGCAGTGAGGCATGGCACAGAGGAGATCAGAGTGGTTCCAGAATGTTTGTGTGTACGGGTAGTGTGGCCTTCAGGCCCGCGTCCACGGGGCAGAAAGAAAATCGCTAGAAACTGTGCTGGCGGTCTTAACGCGGGCCTGAAGGCCCGCACTACCCAAGCTACAACCACCCTGGAATTGCTCCAGCAGCCCCGCCGGCTGAGGCTAACTCGCTGGAAGTGCCGGGGGCGTCACTCTGCTGCTGATCTGCTGCGCCCGCATTTGCAGATGCTTCTCGCGGAAGTGTCCGATGGCGCGCTCGCCCCAGAGCTTCACAAAGTAATGGTTCAGACCCGCCCCGATGGCGGAGCTGACCAGCGGAATGAGGCGCGCTGTCCACTTCTCCACGATTTCCGCGCTGGCGCTTACCGCGATCCGCTGAATGACACGGGGGACAAACTTCGACACGAGCTGCTTCTCCAGGATTTCGCGGCTGATGTCCACGCCCGCCGCACTGGCCGCCGCAACCCACAATTCCGCCTCTTCTTCCTCGGTGTTGTACGGGAAGCCGTAAATCAGGCTGAGCTTCTGGATCATGCGCAAAGTGATTGCCGCCAGGATGCCGAGATCGGGCAGCATGGTAAACATACCGCCCAAACCCAGACCGGCGCCTTCGACGGTGGCCAGGCGCGTGTGAGCACGGATGGTCTGTTCCGCGATATGGTCCAGCATGGCGGGATCGACCGAATACATACCCTGATACGTCGCCGCAGGCAGGTTGTAAGCCATGCGCAGATGTTCGAGATACTTCTCGGGATTGACCTTGACGGTGGAGTAGGCCTTCATGAAGGCGGAGCGCACGGCAGCTTCGACGCCGCGCCTCATCCACGATTTTCTTGGGTGGTCTGTCATGCTCGCGTACTCAAGTATAGGCGTTTTGTCCACCTAGCAGCTCTTGCGCGGTGAAACTTTCCCGGCACTCCTGTGCTAGCATCGAAGGTTGCAGATGCCAATAGGAAAACTCCAGGTTGTACCCCTCGGTGGGCTCGGCGAATTCGGCATGAATTGCATGGCCATTCGCTGGGGCGACGACATCATCGTCATTGACGCCGGACTCATGTTTCCGGAAGCCGAGTTGCTGGGCGTGGACATCGTTGTCCCCGATATTACCTACCTGATCGAGAATCGCGCTCATGTGCGCGCCATTGTTCTCACCCACGGCCACGAAGATCACATTGGCGCGCTGCCCTGGATCCTCTCGGAACTCAACGTCCCGGTTTACGGCACCGAATTCACCCTGGCCTATGTGGAAGGCAAGCTGGAGGAGCATGGTCAATTGGATGCTGCCGTGCTCAATGAGATCAGGCCTGGCGAGCGCTTTAAGGTCGGCCCGTTCACCATCAATCCGATCCAGGTCACGCACAGCCTGGTGGACTGCGTCGCGCTGGCCATTCATACGCCGCTGGGCACTCTGATCCACACCGGCGACTTTAAGGTCGATCCCACGCCTACCGACAATCGCCTGTTCGATCTGCATTCCTTCGCGGAATACGGCAAGGATGGAGTGCTGGCGCTCTTCCAGGATTCAACCAACGTGGAGCGCCGCGGTTACACGCCCAGCGAACGCGCCGTGCGGGCGCGATTCCAGGAGATTTTCTCGCGCGCCGAACGGCGCCTTTTCATAACCTGTTTCTCGTCTTCCATCCACCGCATCAAGCTGACCATGGAGCAGGCCTTCGAAAGTGGGCGCAAGCTGGCGCTGGTCGGCCGCTCCATGATGGAGTCGGCGGAAATCGCGCAGGACCTCGGCTACATCGAGGCGCCCGAAGGATTGCTGATTCATCCCGCCCAGATTCGCGATTTCCCGCCGGAGAAAGTTTGCGTGCTCATCAGCGGCACGCAGGGCGAGCCCATGTCGGCCCTGTCGCGGGCGGCGGTTGACAATCACAAGCACGCGCGCATTCAGCCGGGCGACACGGTAGTGCTCTCGTCGCGCATTATTCCCGGCAATGAGAAGGCGATTTTCCGTGTGGTGGACCATCTATTCCGCCGCGATGCCCACGTCATCTACGACGACGGTTCGTCGCCGCCGGTGCACGTCAGCGGGCACGCCAGCCAGGAAGAGCTGAAGCTCATCATCAATCTGGTCAAGCCGCAATACTTTATTCCCATCCATGGCGAGTATCGCCAGCTCAAGTTGCACGCCGAAATGGCCGGCGCCATGCACAACTCGGTGGGCAAGGTGATGATGATCGAGAGCGGCGACATTCTGGAATTCGACGAGATGGGAGCGCGCAAGGCGGGCCGCGTTGCCGTAGGCCGCGTCTGCATCGATTCCAATTCCATGGGCGATGTGGTGGAAGACCTGGTCATTCGCGATCGCCGTCACCTCAGCGAAGACGGCATTGTGTTGCCCATCATCGCCATCAACAAGCTGACGGGCAAGGTCGAGACCCCGCCCGAAATCGTGATGCGCGGCTTCTCCGGTAACACCAACGAGGATGGTTTCCTCGATCAGGCGCGGCAATCGGTGATGAACACCCTGGAGTCGTCCAGCGATGAAGAGAAGGGCGACTACGGCATGATCAAGGAAAAAATTCGCCAGGACCTGAAGCGCTTCATCGTGAAAAATACCTCGCGGCGGCCCTTGATCATGCCGGTGATCTTGGAAATTTGATCCAGAATTTGTGATCACGATACAGAAAAGGACAGAAGTGCCATGCTCATGAAGAATCCCGTTCATCCCGGCCGTATCGTCCGGCATGATTGCCTTGAACCTTTGGGACTGTCAGTGACGGAAGGGGCAAGGGTGCTCGGGGCTACGCGGCAGGCGCTCAACAACATTGTCAACGGCAAGTCCGGAATCAGCCCAGAGATGGCGATTCGGCTGACCAAGGCATTTGGCAGTAAGCCGGAAACCTGGCTGGGAATTCAAACTGCATATGATCTTGCGGCGGCGCGTAAGCACGAGAACAAAATCAGGGTGCGCCGCCAACGCGTCGAAGAACTGCGCGCGAGCTAGTCGTATTCGATGGTGCAAAGACCCTGGCTCAGACGTGCGGCAAAGCACCGGCTCAAAATGGCTTCGAACGTCCACCCGCTCTACCCATGACCATCGTCCCCTGGCAAGGCCGCAATCTATCGCACAAGGCGCGCCTCCTCGCCTGGCTTCTACTGTTGCTTCCCATCGCCGTCATTCTCCTTTATCCGATCGTCAACAACTATCTGCAGGCCGCTTCCCTGCTACAGCGCATTTCCGATCCGAAGGCCACGGGCTGGCTGGCCAACTATGAAGTGCATCCGGTTGATGTGCGCGACACCACCTTCAGCTTCCGAGGTACGCCGGTTCCGGCGCATGTCTACACGCCACGCGGAGTAAGCTTCGCGCCCGGCATTGTCATTATTCACGGCATGCACCGGCTGGGGATCGACGATCCGCGGCTGGTGAATTCCGCGCGCGCGGTAGCGGCGAGCGGGTTCTTTGTGATGACGCCGTTGGTTTCTGGTATCGCCGACTATCGCGTGGAGGGCGAGTCGGCCGACCTTATTGGCGCGGCTGCGGGCAGCTTCGCGCAAGAGCTCAACGTGCCGAAAGTCGGCATTCTGGCAATCAGTTTTTCCGGAGGCTTGTCCTTGCTGGCCGCCAGCGATCCGCAATTCTCGCCGTCGATCGCATGGGTGGCTTCGGTGGGCGGATACTACGATCTTGCCCATGTTCTGCGCTTTTTTGCGACCGGCGAAGCGGTCCGTCCCGATGGATCAATCGAGCACATGCAGCCGCATGAGTATGGTCCGCTGATCGTGGTCTATGACGAGCCGCAGGACTTCTTCGCTCCGCAGGACGTCCAAGTGGCACACGAGGCCCTCAAGCTGCTGCTCTCCGAAAACGGTAAAGCTTCCGAAGCGCTGACCAAGACCATGACACCGGCCGATCAGGAGATTATGCAGCGCATTTATCGCAAGCAGCGCGCCAGCTTCGCGCCCGCGATTCTTGCCGAAATCGACAAGCGCCACGAGGAACTGGCAACGGCGTCCCCGGCTGGGCATCTTCAGTCCCTGCATGTTCCGGTGTTGTTGTTGCACGGCTCGGACGATGTGATCATCCCGCCGACGGAAATGTTGTGGCTGCAACGTGACATTCCGAAAAAGTATTTGCTGGATGCGCTCATCAGCCCCGCGATTAGTCACGTCAACTTCGGCGCCAAAGTCAAGTTGCGCGATCGGCTGGCACTTGTACACTGGATGGCATTGATGATCCACGAGGCGCGGACCGCCGGCGACGGCCAGGGATCGATGCACTTGCCCGCCGGAGTGTGGCTTGCGTCCGTGGCGACAATGGTGCACTGACCCAGCCATGGTGACTCTCGAACAAATCCAACTCGCGCAGAACAGGCTGCTCGGCATAGCGGCCCGCACTCCGCTTATTCGCTACTTTCCGCCCGCCCCCAGGCAGAGCGCGCCTGCCGATGTGAAATCTGCTGACGAATCGATGCGCGGGCACTTGTGGCTAAAAGCCGAGAGTCTTCAGCCCATCGGCTCGTTTAAGCTGCGTGGGGCTTACAACAAGATCGCATCGTTCACAGAACAAGAACGGCAGCGCGGGGTTATCTCCTATTCCAGCGGCAATCACGCGCAGGGAGTTGCCTACGCGGCCCGCGCCCTGGGCGTAAAAGCGATCATCGTGATGCCGCGCAACGCGCCCAAAATCAAGATGGACAGCACCGCCGCTCTGGGAGCGGAGATTGTTACCGTCGGTCCGGCCAGCGCCGAGCGCTGGCAGAAGGCTGAAGAACTGGCGCGCCAGCATGGCTACATGATCGTGCCTCCGTACAATGATGAGCAGATCATCGCTGGACAAGGTACGGTCGGGATCGAGATCCTGGAAGACTGCCGCGACGTCGATCTCGTGCTGGCGCCGGTCGGCGGCGGTGGGCTGATCAGCGGGGTTTCCGCCGCCGTAAAGCTGAGCGGCTCCAAAGCGAAAGTGATTGGCGTCGAGCCTGAACTGGCCAATGACGCGCAGCAAAGCTTCCGCAAAGGCGAGATCGTGGAGTTGCCCGCCGAGCGCGTCTCCAGCACGCTGGCTGACGGACTGCGTACGCAATCGGTTGGGCGGTTGAACTTCGAGCATATGCGCAACTTTGTAGACGACATAATCAGCGTGACCGAAGCTGAAATCCGCACCGCGATGCGGCGGGTGATCCTGAACGGGCGCATCGTCGCCGAGCCCAGTGGCGCGGTCACCTTTGCAGCCTGGCTTTTTCACGGCGACGAGCTGCCCGAGTCGAAGAAAGCGGTCGCCGTAGTCAGCGGTGGAAACGCAGAGCCGCAATTGCTGGCCCAGGTGCTGATGGAAGAGGGCTGAGAGCAATTAGCAATTAGCAATTAGCAACCAGCAACCAGCAATTAGCGACCAGCAATTGGCATGGCAGGAGTAATAAAGTGCTTCACAAACTTTCACGGTATTGGTACTTCGTTCTAGGCTTCCTGGTGTTTTTATCCCCGGCGCTGTTTGCCGCCGAACGCGGCGTCATGCTGCGCGAGGGCATCATCTACATCTCTCCCGACACCTCCTCGGCAAAGTTGTCGAACATCGGCCGTGGCCGTGAGGTTACCGTCCTCGAGCGCACACCGGTCTGGGTCCACGTCGTGGGCACGGTGGACGTGAGCACCAGCATCGAGTTCGGCGAGGAGGAGCAGAACGACCGCAACGTTACCGGCTGGATCGTGGACAAGGGAGTCATCACGACCGCTACACCCGATGGCGACAAAATCCTGTTCGGCGAGGCTTTCGACTCGGAGATGGAAGCCAGCCGCCGCGGCGGCCGGCGAGGAGCTGCGCAGGACGCCATGCGAATCTACGCCCGCATCGCCGAATATTTCCCCACTTCCCCGCTGGCCGGCGAATCGCTTTATCGTAGCGCCGACATCCGCTGGCAAATCGAGGCGGAAGATCAAGCCACCCGCCCCTCTGCGAAAATGCGCGATCCTGCGCTGCGCGTTCTGATCGACGAAGAGCACATGAAGCGGGTAATCAAGAAGTTTCCGCGCACCAAATGGGCCGACCTGGCCGCCTATCATCTGATCGACAACAAACTCTGTGGCGAATGGGAGGCGCAGGCCAAGTGTCCCGAGAAGGAAGCCGAGATTTATCTGAAGTACGCCGACGAGCATCCCCAGTCGCCCAAGGCCTCGGAGGCCCTGTACAAGGCGGCATGGCGCTATTCTGCGCTGATCGTTATCTACCAGACCGACAATCAGCCGAAGAAGGCCGATGATTCCAGCGCACGCGCCATTAGCGTCGCCAAGAAGCTAATGTCGCAATACCCCAACGACGAAGATTGGTCCAACCGCGCCGAGCGTCTGATATACATGGTGCAGAACAAAATCCTCACATTTGGGAACATGGTGGAATAGCTTGCCTATTCTTGAAGCGATTGTCCTGGGCATGGTGCAGGGACTCACGGAATTCCTTCCCGTCTCCAGCACCGCACATCTGGCACTCATTCCCTGGCTGGTCACCCGGCTGGGACTGGCAAACTGGAGCGATCCCGGGCTCACCTTTGACGTGGCGCTGCACGCGGGCACACTTTTCGCGATTCTGTTTTACTTTTGGCGGACCTGGATCCAGATCCTGCGCGCAGCCTTCGGCGGAAAGGTCGTCCGCTTCTCCGAAACCAGCGACAATGTGCGCGACTTGACGCCAGAAGAGCAGCACCGCGAACGGCAACTGCTTTGGTACATGATTGCGGCAACCATCCCGGCCGCAATTGCCGGTGCGCTGTTGGAGAAGCGCATTGAAACCACCTTCCGCGCACCGGTGCTGGTGGCTTCCATGCTCATCATCGTTGCCATAGTCATGTGGCTGGCGGAACGAGCTAGCCGCTTCCAGAAGCCTCTGCCGCAGATCACCTTGGGCGATGCCATGACGGTCGGTGTTTTGCAGGCTTTTGCCGTCGTCCCCGGCGTGTCTCGCTCCGGTATCACGATCACCGGCGGGCTGTTTCGCAATTTCACGCGCGAAGCCGCAGCCCGTTTCAGCTTCCTGCTTTCCACTCCTATCATCGCGGGCGCCGCGCTGCTCAAGCTGCATCACGTCATGAAGGAAGGGCTCCCACCGGGCATGGCAACCGGCTTCGCGGTCGGCATGGTGGTTTCGGCGGTGGTGGGTTACGCAACCATCGCGTGGTTCATCCGATATCTCCAAACCAAAACGCTGACGGTTTTCATTGTGTACCGCATCCTCTTTGGCGTTCTGGTGTTACTGCTGGGATATTTCGGGCACTTTTCCGGATAAACTTGCGCCACTCGAACGGCACGGCGAGAGGGATATTACTCGCCAACCCCTGGGCTTTTATTTGTCGTCGCACTACCCTGCTTTCTTGGGATAATTATTTGGTTCTGGCGTATCTGCACCCCAATCGTCGGAAGGACGCCCATTGGGGAGCCCGCATCGGTCGATTCCCGGCATCACGCTTTTTCGTTTGCGGCGGATTGGACGTAAATGTGTGCCCGCGCTGGACGGAGCAGGCGACATGAGTCCTGGCAAACGACGTGGTTCCGCGGCGCGTCCGAACGCCCACATGACAATCGCCTCGCGCGCTTTTACTCCGACGGCCAACCGGCGGCTCAATGAGCTGATCGGCTTCCTGATGTTGGTCTTCGCGGTCCTCCTTGTCCTCGCGCTGGTATCGTATTCGCCGCTGGATCCTTCGCTGAATACGGCGGCAACTCCTCCCGCTTCCCGGCCGGCGCATAACTGGATTGGAGTGGCCGGGGCCATGGTCAGCGATCTTGGACTGCAACTCTTTGGGGTCGCGGTATTTCTGGTCCCGGTTTTCCTGATGCTGTACTCGCTGCGATGGTTCCGCTCGCGGCCCATCACTGCCCCTTACGCCAAGATGGTGGGTGCGGCTGGGTTAGTGACCTTTTTCTCCGGGTTCATCGGGCTCTTGCCCTGGAGCATTCGCTGGAAGGGAGTTGTCCCTTCCGAGGGACTTCTGGGCCGGATTGTGGCGGACGCGCTGATTCACTACTTCAACCTGGTAGGTGCCTATCTGGTTTGTCTGGCTGTGATCGCGGTGGCCCTGTATCTTTCGACGGCGTTTTCCATTGGAGCCATGCGGGTCTGGTCACAGACGCGGTTCGCATTCGCCTATGCGGCGCTGGACCGGTTTGCCGACTGGCGAATCGAACGCGCCCGCAAGAAGGCAGCCAAGGAGCTGGAGAAGAAGCGCGCTGCCGCCGCGAATGCCAAGCCGGTGGTGACCGCCCAACTGGTTCCCAAGCGGTTCGCTGCGCCGGATGCCGAGGCTCCAGCAACGTCAACTCCGGCCGGAATGGCCCCTCCGCTGCCGCAGACTGCGCATCCGGCAAACGCAGCGAAGAGCGGCATTGAGCGCACTTTCGGCGGCGAAGCGCTCCAGCACGACGCCGACGGCCTCGAACCTTCCGGGGTAATTCTTGCCGACGACATTGCTGTCACCTCGCGCGCCGATAGCACGCAGCACGGCAAGACCACCATGCCGCGCCTGGCCGGCAGCTACAAACTCCCATCGACCGCCCTGCTGCACCGCCCAGACGAGCACAGCGACATCAACGAACTCGAGTTGAAGAACCTGGCCCAGGTGCTGGCGGAAAAATGCGCCGAGTTCGATGTGCGTGGGCAGGTGGTGCAGATCAATCCCGGTCCCGTGGTTACGACCTTCGAGTTCAAGCCCGAAGCCGGTATCAAGTACAGCCGCATCACCAGCCTTTGCGATGACCTCTGCCTGGCGCTGCGCGCCGAGAGCATTCTGATCGAACGCATGTCGGGAAAATCCACCGTGGGCATCCAGGTGCCGAACCACGAGCGCGAAACCATCTGGCTGCGCGAGGTGGTCGAAGCACAGGAGTTTCTGGGGTCGAAGTCGAAGATCACGTTGGCGATGGGCAAGGACATCAACGGCCGCATCGTAACCGCCGAGTTGAACACCATGCCACACCTGCTCATCGCTGGTTCTACCGGCTCGGGCAAGAGCGTGGCCATCAACGCGTTCATCATGTCCATCCTCTACAAGTCCACCCCTGAGCAGGTGCGCCTTATCCTGGTGGACCCGAAGCGGCTGGAGCTGGGCAACTATGAGGGTGTGCCGCACCTGCACACGCCTATCATCACCGAACCTAAGCTGGCGTCGAACGCCCTGCGCAACGCCGTCCGCGAAATGGAGCGGCGGCTGAAGGTGCTTGCCGAGAAGGGCGTACGCAATATTGATCAGTACAACCGGCTCTTCGACAACAGCACTCCCAACCTGTTTGAAGATGGCAGCGAGGCGCATCCGCTGCCTTACATCGTCATCATCATCGATGAGCTGGCCGACCTGATGATGCTCGACGGGCAAAACGTGGAAGCCTCCATCACGCGCCTGGCGCAGATGGCACGTGCGGTCGGCATCCACCTGATACTGGCCACGCAACGGCCTTCGGTGGACGTCATCACCGGTTTGATCAAAGCCAATTTCCCTGCCCGCATGTCGTTCCGGGTGGCCACCAAAATTGACTCGCGCACCATTCTCGACGCGAATGGCGCTGAAGCCCTGCTGGGCCGCGGCGATATGCTTTATTTGCCGAATGGATCGGCTCGGGTGCATCGCTTGCACGCGCCCCTGGTGACGGAGAAGGAAATTGCCGCGGTGGTGGAGTTTTGGCGCGCACAGGGCGAAGCTCAGTACCAGGAGCACTTCCTGCAAGCTCCGCGCGAGGACAGCGAAGGCGGACCCGCGCAAAGCAGCGACGGCAGCGCCGAGGACGATAACGACGAGCTTTACCAGGACGCGGTGCGCATCGTGCTGGAATACGGCAAGGCGTCCACTTCTCTGCTGCAGCGCCGTCTGCGCATCGGCTACGGACGCGCCGCTCATCTGATTGACCTGATGGAGCGGGACGGAATCGTGGGCGCGGCCGATGGCCCCAAGCCCCGCGAGGTGCTGAAGCGCCCTGACTGGTTGAGCGAAGTGGAAGATGCGATGCGCTAGAACGCATTCCGCAGAATAGCTGGCCACATTTCTCTAATTGCATTCAATCTAATCAGTGGAGGATAATCGGCTGTTGCAGCGGCAGCCAGCGCCGTGGTGTGGCACTCTCTTTTGTGAACCTCCCGAACTACATCACGCTCACCCGGATCTTCAGCATCCCAGTTCTGATTTGGATCTTGTCCAGCAGCCGTTTCAGCTCTACCAACGGCGAGCGTGAACTGCTGGCCTCGTTCGTCTTCATCGCGGCTTCGTTGACCGACGCCATTGACGGCTATCTCGCCCGCAAGCGCGCCCAGGTGACCACCATGGGCATGCTGCTCGACCCAGTGGCCGACAAGTTGCTGATTGCCGCTGCCTTCATCACCCTGGTGCAATTCAATCCCCGCACCGTGCCCGCCTGGATGGCCGTCATCATCATTGGGCGCGAGTTCCTGGTGAGCGGCTTGCGATCCATCGCGGTCTCGGAAGGCTTCACCATCCAGGCCAGCGAGCTGGGCAAAACCAAGATGCTGGTGCAGATCGTCTCGGTGGTGGCGGCAATTATCGATCACCATTGGGCGCATCTTCCCTGGTACTTCCTGAACCTGCCGGTGCATCCCATCGCACTGCTGTCGATCTGGCTGATGGTGGCGTTGTCGCTGCTGTCTGCCATCGACTACTTCGTGGGATTCTGGAAGAAGATTGATCGCCATGCCGAAAAGCGCCGCAAGCGGCGTTCCTTTGTGCTGAGCCGGCGCAGAAAGCGCAACGATGTCCCCGTACTCTGAAGGATCTCACCCTGCGACTTCAGTGCAGTCGTGCGAGTATTCGCAGGAGGAACGCGAACTGCTTCTGCGGCTCGCTCATCGCTCGATTGCATTGGCCCTGGAGGGACGCGCTATCGACCCAACCTCGCCAACGGCCCACTTGGCCGAGCCACGCGGGGCCTTCACCACTTTGCACCTGGAGGGTGAACTGCGCGGATGTATCGGATATGTGCTGCCGATCCAGTCCCTCCATGCGGCGGTTGCCGAGGCAGCCAGGGCTGCAGCCTTGGATGACCCGCGTTTCCCGCCAGTGACGCCGGCGGAGGCGCCACACCTGAAAATTGAGATCAGCGTGCTGTCACCCTTGCAGCCGATTCGGCCCGAAGAGGTCATCGTCGGCCAACACGGACTTGTCGTCACCCAGGGCAATCGCCGCGGATTGCTGCTGCCGCAGGTTCCCATCGAGTGGAAATGGGACCGCGAGACCTTTCTGGCACAGAGCTGCCTGAAGGCCGGACTGTCGCCGGACGCGTGGCAGCACGGCGCCCAATTGCAGGCGTTCACCGCCGAAGTGTTTGGCGAACTCTAGCGCCAAGCTTCTTGGCGAAACCAAACCACAGACAAGGGAGCGTACACAGCATTACGGGCTCTCCCGCTGCGCCGCCTCGAAGCATTTCCGCGATTCTTCCTGGTTCCCGAGCTCGCGATAGGCAAGCCCCATGGTGGTGTATGCCTTGGATCGCAGCCTGGGGCTTGGCGTGCGGGTTAGAACGATGTTCGAGCGCGCGATCGCTTGCTGCGGGTCGTCATGCTGTTGCGCGTAAATGGCGAGGTTAAGGTTGCTAAAGGGGTCGAGAGGATAGATCTCCGCAGCCGCGCGGAAATGCTTCATAGCTTCCTCTAGTTGTCCTGTGTTCAGCGACGCTCCGCCCAAGTCATCCTGAGCGATGTAGTTGGGAGGGGTGACCTCGATGATGTGCGTCCACAAGATGACATTGTCGCTCCAGTAGCCGAGCTGACGATAAGCCACCACGCTGAGCACCGTCAGGACCACTGCGCTGGCGCCGGCCAGCACGGCGGCAGAAATCTTTCTTTGCTCGGCCCAGTCCGCAACCCCCCAGCAGACCATGATGAATAAGCCGATGAAAGGCAGGTACGCATAGCGATCGGCCATGGCCTGTTCACCGACTTGCACCAGGCCGATCATGGGCACCATGGTTCCCAGAAACCAGAACCACCCCACCAGCAGATAGCGGCAGCGCCGCCCTCGAAGGACCAGAGCGGTTACGGCCAGCAAGAGAACCAATGCCGCGAATACCTCCCAGGATTTTAAAGAGGTGCCCGGATGCGGATAGACGAGCGCCAGATGCGACGGCCAGAAGGCCTTTCCGAGGTAGCGGGCATAGCAGACAATTGCGTTGCCCAGGCGGATGGATAGCGGAAACGAGTTCTTTACGGTGTGCATCGCGCCTGCCGCCTGCTGCGCTCTCATGGTGATGAAAGCGCTGGCTGCGCACAAGGCCAGCAAGGGGAGCTTCTCGCCTATCAGCCAGGAAAAGCTTCGCTGTGGGAGAGCGTCCCGTTCTAGTCTGTTCTTGACTAGGGGGGAGTCATCTGCTGTTTCCAATGCAGGCTGATCGCGGGCGATCGCCATGCGACGCAACGGCCAGTAATCCCAAAGCAGCAGTACGAATGGAAGGGTGATGACCTGTGGTTTGGCCATCAACCCAAGCGCAAAGAATGCAGCCACGACGGCGTAGCGGCTGGTTCGGGGCTCGCTCACGTACCAGCGGTAAGCCCCCAGCGCGAGCAGGAAGAACAGCATGCTGAGCAGGTTCTTGCGCTCGGAAATCCACGCTACTGATTCGACGTTGACGGGATGCAGGGCAAACAGCGCGGCTACCATCCAACTGCGGCCGGTGAAGCCGGTCGCCTGTCGCAGCACCCAGAACAGCAGCAGCACGTTGAAGACGTGCAGCAGCAGATTGGTATTGTGGTGGCCGGCGGGATCAGCCTGAAAAAGCTGATAGTCGAAAGCGTGCGACAGCCAGGTGAGTGGATGCCAGTTGCCCGCCTCGGTGGTAGTGAACGCCCACTGCAGGGTGTCCCAGTTCAGGCCGGACTTGACCTGTTCATTCTCGGTTACATAAACGTTGTCATCGTAGTTGACGAAAGGGTGGCCGCTAACCGGGTAGTACAACGCAACCGTCGCAACCACAAGCAGGAGTCCCAGGGCCCAAGTGTACTTTTCGATCCCATGCACCGGAGCCGTGCCGGGATGGGCTTGCGTTGCCACCTTCGGTGTCAAGCCATCGGAACCCACTACTTCTCCCTGTTTTCGCAGATTAAATCACGACAACCTTCGGCCAGATGGCCCTATTGTCCGCGCTGGATTTTTTGCACCTCTTGGAGGCATTCCCGCTCATGTGCAGTATCTCCGAGCTCGTGATAGGCCAGGGCCATCTTTGCATAGGCTGCGGCCTTTTCCACCGCCAACTGCGTCATGGCTGGCACCTTCTTGCAGCGCTCGATGCACGCAATCAAGTTCCCGTGCCGCCGGTCGTACTCAGCCAGGTTCAGGTTGCTGGCGGCATCGTCGGGTTTAATTGCCAGGGCCGCTCGGATGTGAGTAATCCCTTCATCCGGTCTGCCCGCACGCGCCAGAGAAATCCCGAGACTGTTCTCGGCTATGAAATTCGGTCCTGTGACCTGCAAAGTGTGGGACCACAAGGTGACATTGTCGGCCCAGTGGCCGAGCTGCACACCGGCCGTCACCGTCAGCGCCACCAACACCGCGACGCTGGCAGTAGCCAGCCAGGCGGGGGCGATGTGCCGTTCCTCTGACCAGTCCGCCACGCCCCAGCAAATCATGATGAACAAGCCGATGAAGGGTAAATAGGCGTAGCGATCAGCCATGGCCTGCACCCCCACCTGGATCAAACCAATCATGGGGGCTAAGGTCCCTAGAAACCAAAGCCATCCCACGGCGAGATAGCGGCGGCGCCACTGGAGGGCAACCATAGCGGTGACCGCCAGCAAGAAAATCAGCGCCGCGAGGACATGCGACATTTTGACGGAGGTGCCGGGATGGGGGTAAAAAAGTGCCAGACGCGACGGCCAAACCGCCTTTCCCACATACCGTGCGTAGCAGATAATCGCGTTGCCTAGCCGGATAAAGCGGGGAAAGTAATTTCTGGCGCCACCCCTGCGCTGCGCTTGCATGGTGATGAAAGCGCTGACACCGGCAATGGCCAACAGGGGGAACTTTTCCTCTAACAGAGAGTAGAAGCTTTTTGCCGGAACCATCGCCGGAACTTCGCCGGACGAAAGTCCCAGAGCGGGCAGAGACATGCGTCGCAAGGGCCAGTAATCCCACAGCAGCAGAACGCACGGCAGGGTAATCACCTGCGGCTTGGCCATCAAGCCCAGCGCAAACAGCAGGGCGACGACGGCATAACGCCCGACTCGAGGCTCGCGCGCATACCATTGGTAAGCACCCAGCGCGAGCAGGAAAAACATCATGCTGAGGAGGTTCTTGCGTTCGGCCACCCAAGCCACGGTTTGGACGTTGATGGGATGCAGGGCAAACAACGCTGCCACCATGAAGCTGCGGCCGGCAAAACCCGTCGCCCGGTTTAGCACCCAGAACAAAAGCAGGACATTCAGCACGTGCAAGAGCAAATTTACGTCGTGGTGTCCCGCCGGATTCAGCTCAAAAAGCTCGTAATCCAGGCAGTGCGAGAGCCAGGTCAGAGGATGCCAATTCGCCTGATCGTAGGTCGTGAACGCCCACTTGACGGTGTCCCAGTCCAAGCCGGACTGCACGCGCAGGTTTTCCGTGACGTAAAGTGAGTCGTCGTAGTTGACGAACGGGTGATGGTGCACCGGATAGTAAAGCGCGAGGGTCGCGGCAGCTAGCAGAAGGCTCAGGACCCATGTCCGCGTCGCGATCCAATCGAGCCAACCCGGGCCGGGCCGGGACCGGGCCGCCATCGCCGGTGTCGAAACAACTGCAGTCACTCATGCTCCCTGGTTTCGAGGATTATATCCGACAAACTTTTTCAAGCAGAAGCCGAGCGGGAGGGCCTTGATTAGCGTGGAATTTTGCACCTTCGCTAGGATCACCTCCTAACCGAATGTCCCGCACTGACTCCGCTGTCTCCTGACAATCTCCTCCAGGGACCGATTTGGACCTGCTTGGTTGGGCGGTGACATTTGGGGCCGTATCTCTCGGATGGATCATGTTCCGGGTTCGGGACATGCAACAAGCAATTCTGATGTATAGGTCGGCGCTTTCTCCATCAGCCTATCACCGGCTAACTTTGGACCCGAATCTCTACGTCATTGTTTTCGGGGTCACCCTTGGATACTTCGCGGTTTGCGGGATTACATCGCTATACCGAAGAATGGAGACACGCGCCGAATTCTCCCGAACCGCGGGGATCTTGTCGCCCACGCTTTATGCCTTCATGCTGATCGTGGTGATTCTCTGGAGCAGTGGTAAGACCGTTTTCGTATACTTCCAGTTCTGACATGAATACTTCCTACCAGACTCTCATTGAAGCATTGCAGGCGGCCCCTGCCGACAAACCCTTCGTCACCATGTGGAACAGCGACGAGGATTCGTCTACGGTTAGCTTTGGCGAATTTTCCGAGTGGGCGCAGAGGCAAGCGTCAATGTTTGCCCGCCACGGCCTCGGACGGAACGACAAGATCATCTTGATCATGCCGCAAGGCATTGAATTGATGGCAGCATTTGCGGGCGCGATGATACTGGGTGCCGTCCCGGCAATTCTCGCCTACCCAAACTTCAAGGTCGAGCCGAACAAATACCGCTTCGGCATTAAGGGAGTCACCTCCAATCTGCGGGCCCTAGCCGGAAAGCCTCAGATTGTCTAGCGGTTATAGGCTCGCATATCTGCCTGAGGAATGCCGGATTTCAAGGCGGCGCGCGAAAGCGTCACGAAATCGTAACTTGCATTTGCGCGTGCCTGCTCCAAGGCTCGGCCTTGGCAACCCGCAACAAGCATCTCGAGGGGCGATAGAGACCTTGACTAGTGTTCTGACTAGTCATATACTGAAGCAACAACGAGTGGAGGTGCAATTTGGCTACATGGCAGGTGCAAGACGCAAAAGCTCGGTTTAGCGAGATGCTCGAAATCACCCTCAAAAAGGGTCCACAAGTTGTTACGCGTCGCGGAGTTGAGGCTGCTGTGCTCGTCCCGATCGAAGAATGGCATCGGCTGCAGAAATCCGCGCGGCCAAGTCTCAGGGCATTGCTTCTTGGTCCGGGCCCATGCTTTGAAAACCTAGTTCCTGACAGGCATAAGCTTCGGCGGCGGAAGCTTGTGAACTTCAAGTGAAAAAGTACCTGTTGGACATCAACGTGGTTTCGGAAATGCGCAAGCAGAAGCCTCACGGCGCTGTTGTCGCCTGGCTTACGGATTTGCGAGATGAGCAAGTGTTTCTTTCAGCGGTCACTATGGGCGAATTGCAGGCAGGGATTGAGCTTACACGCCGCCAGGATCCAGAAAAGGCCACGGAGATCGAACGATGGGTTGATCAACTGGAAGCCTCGTATCAGATTCTTCCTATGGATACAGCTTCGTTTCGTGAATGGGGCCGATTGATGTACGGGAAATCAGACGACCTTGTAGAGGATGGAATGATTGCCGCTACGGCTCGTAAGCACGATCTGATCGTAGCTACAAGAAACGAGGATGATTTCAAGCAGCTAAACGTCCAAGTGTTCAACCCCTTCAAAGTGAGTCCTTGATTCGAAGAACAATCAGTTCTGCTGAGCAAACCGCTCAACAATTTGGCTGCGTCAGTGCACGCCATCCGAACCTCCCAAGGTTCTAAGAGTTCGCCAGTCACCTTAGTGCCGAGTCTGCTTGTACCGGCTCCCTCGCCCTGACAAGCAGAGGCCTGTCGTCGTGCTCACGAGGAACAGCGCCATCGGCTATTTATCCGCCGTCACTACGCTTCCACAATCCGCAGGGTACCCGCCGAAGTCCTCCTGACGGAGAGGCATGGAATGAAAGATATGTGCGCCATCAATCTCCACAACGTCGTAACGGTCTCCAAGGCCCATCTAGGGCGCCGGGTAGCAATGCTGAACTCTGAGCGCTTAAGGGAGATCTGCGGGGCGCTGGGCTTCGCCCTCGGCTGTGCGTAAGCAGATAAGCCTAGATTCAGAAGCTTAGCTGGAAGGATCGTCTACTTCGTTCTCAGCTTCTGTTTGGCGACCAGGCGCTGAATAAACTTAGGCCCATCCTTCTTGTAGGCCTCAACGCCTTCAACTAAAAGCAATTCGCATACCTGCGAAATGCTCCTCGCTTCATTAACGGCAATTTCGTGAATCTCGTCCCTTAAACTGGGCGACACTCGAAAAGCCAAGAAGTGCTTCTCCGGACTCACGACCACGACTATAGCTGCATTCCGAGAGGAAAAACAACCTAAAATTTAGTGTTGCATTTATAGCATTCAGTTGTTATCATAACATTTCGTATCAGATCTAACCCAACAAAATAAGGAGGCTTTATGAGCGAGGCCGGAAAACCAAAGGCCTGGGTACGTAAGCGAAAGAACCAGCATCTGGTCCGGGAAAACCTGCGATTTGCCTGTCGGCTTATTGCTGGTACTGTACCAATTCGATTGGCCGAGTCGCTTCAGATTTTGTCTCAAGACTTTGATTTGTCGATTAGGCGAGGCGATCTTCAACTCCTAAGTAATTCGTGGTACGTAACACACACGGGTCTGCTTCGCCTGGCGCGCCGCAAGAGATGCCGCGGTATCCACGTCGAGGCTGTCGATTCCCTGTGTGATTCGGCGGCGAGTCGTTTCGTGCTCAAGGCGACGGTTTACCCGTCCAAAGATTCCGCAGGTTTTGTCGGCTACGGCGATGCGGACCCCTCCAACGTTTCGCTGCTGGTCCGCGGCGCCGAGATGCGCATCGCGGAAACCCGAGCTGTCAATCGTGCTCTGCGCAAGGCCTATGGCATCGGAATCTGCTCGGTCGAGGAGATCGGATCGAATCCCGGTCCGATGGCGGGGGCTTCCGATCAACGTAAGTTTCCGCCGCAAAATACCAACGGCAACGGGAACGGCAATGGTGGTGCTGGTCACAAGGTCCGCGACCGGCTCTGCCAGATCATCCGCCAGCACCAGCTCGATCCCGAGCTGGTGAAAGCCTACGCCGTCGACTTCTGCGGCACCAAAGTCCTCAAAGATGCCACTCGTGAGCAGGTCGAAAGCTTCGTTCAGCAGCTTGCGGATGCGGCCAAGAAGGACCGCGGCGCCCTGCTCTGTCAGCTCAACAGCTACGCATCCACAAGCCAGGAGGCAGCGGGATGAAACGCAATGTTCCCGGACTCTCCGATACCGCGCGTGATTCGCACTCCGAGGTTCCGGACGGCGTATTTCTCGTCCGGCTCGATTGGGCGCAACATCGCTGGCAAGCCCAGAAGCGTTTTTACTTACTTCGGCTCTCCGTTCTTGAGCCCAAGCCGTTCGCCGGGCGCTCGATTGTCAGTCGCCTCTACTGCACCCCGAAGGCGATGTGGAAGCTGGGCTGGTTCCTGCGGGATTTTCTCTATGACCCCGAACTGTTGAGCCAGGATGAGGTCGACGAGCGCGCCCTGCGCGGCCTGGTCGGCGTCGTGAAGATCAGCCACACCGTGGTCAACGGTATCTCGCTGGTGAACCTCGACGGCTTCGCCCCGGCCAGCCAGTGGGAAGAGCTGGCGACCGCTATCCCTGTCCTGCCGGCAGCCAAAGGTAACGATACGGAGAAGGAAAGGGTATCACGATGAATTACAGCTACACCCAAATCTCCCAGTACCTGACCTGCCCGCGCCGTTACCGCCATCGCTATCTCGATGGCTGGCAGGAGAAAGATGTTCGCGCCGCCATGCTTTTCGGCCGCTGCTTCGAGCAGGCGGTGGCGGCGTTGTTCCGTCGCGAAGATCCGGCGGCTGTTCTGTTCGAGCAGTGGGCACCCTGTGAGAACCTGGAACTGACCTACTCAGGAAATGACACTTGGGGTCACATGCTCCAGCAAGGCGTTCAGCTGCTCGAGCGCTTCGTCCAGGATGGGCGCGTCCAGGTTCACCAGCCGCATAGCCATCAACAGATCCGATTCACTCGCACGTTGAGTTCTGGAAACAGCTTTGTCGCCTTCGTCGATGCCGTCGGCGAACTGGACAGCACACCCTGTGTGCTGGAGTGGAAGACCGCCTCCGCCCGCTATCCCGAGGAGCCTGACGGCATTGCGGCGCTGGACCCGCAGCTGGTTTGCTATTCCTGGATGACGGGGATCAATGAAGTCGCTCAGGTCGTCTTTGTCCGTAAGCGCATGGTTGAAGTCCAGTACCTGCGGGCCACTATCACCGACCAACAGCGGCAGGAGTTCGAAACCCTGGTCGACGACACGGTACGTCGGATCGAGTCTGGACTGTTCTTGCCCCATAGCGGCATCCGCTTTCCCCAGAACCCGTGTACGACCTGCCCCTTCCTCGGTCTCTGTCTTGACCAGCGCGATCTGGTGGAGACTGGGCTTATCCGCAAGCCGGGAGTCGATCTTGGTCTGTTTGACGAACTTGGTTACTAAGTATCCGCCCATGCCGCCTAAGATGAATCGCCGTCGTGCCCAGGAGGTGCTGAGCAAGATCGACGCGATCCTGGCCTGGGAGGCGCGGCATGAGAACGAGCGCGATACCAGATTCGTGGAACTGGGCAAGTACCTGTGCGAAGTGCGCGCTGGCCAGTACTGGCGGCTGGAGAAGCTGAAGTCATTCGATGAGTTTCTGGAGCGGCGGTTCCCGGAGTCCAGAAGAAAAGCCTACTACCTGATGTCGATTCACGAACAGCTTCCACCCCATGTGAGGAAGGAACTGAAGCAGGTGGGATGGACCAAGGGGCTGGAGTTGGCCAAGCTGGCGCGGCAGCAGGGTGAGCGCTTCGAAAGTGCAACCTGGCTGCACAAAGCCCGACAAATGCCCAAGGCGGAGTTCCAGCGGGAAGTGGAGAAAGAGCTGACGGGCAAGGACAGCGAGCCTTCGGAGCTGATCTATTTCAAGGTCTATAAGAGCCAGATGCCGGTCATCGAGCGGGCGATCGAGACCGCGGCATTGATGCTGGGGTCGGACAAGTCTCGGGGCTACTGCCTGGAAATGATCTGTGCGGATTTCCTGGCCGGGGCCTGCCTGGACGGCAATAATCCGGAGATTCTGTTGCGATCGATCTGTCGCTACTACCAGTTCCTGCCCAGCCCACAACAGGAGGCTTTTCTGTCGCAGGTCAACCGGAAAGCCTCATGAACAAAATCCGCGTCAAAAGCCAGCGACTCAGACTCGATGCGAACAGCTACCACGAACTGCACCGCCAGGTGCTGGAGCGCGACGGTTGGCGCTGCCAGACCTGTGGTAGCATGCAAACTCTGCATGTACACCACCTCAAATTCCGCAGCCAAGCCGGTGGCGACGAGGAACAGAACCTGATCACCCTCTGCGAAGAATGCCACACGCGCATCCATCGTCGCTGACAAGTGTCAGGGGTCGGAATCTCTCGCACCTTCTCCAAGTGGGTGCGCTGATTGCGTGGGCGTCTAGAAAATAACATTGGAGTCTGCTATTAATCACGTTTATGGCACTCTATTTTGTAACTGGGATCGCCGGTTTCATTGGGTCGTCGATTGCCCGCGAATTAGTCAGCCGCGGCGAATCCGTTCGCGGCATTGACAACTTCAGCACGGGAAAACCGGCGAACCTGGCGGATATCCTTGCGCACGTCGACTTTCGGGAAACCGACCTGGCCGATAGGTCTGGTGTTCGCGACGCCTGCCGCGGAGTCGACTACCTGCTGCATGAAGCTGCAATTCCGTCGGTGCCGCGCTCCGTTGCCGATCCCATTGCGACGAATCAAGCTAATGTCGACGGTACCCTCAACCTGCTGGTTGCTGCGCGCGATGCCAAGGTGAAGCGGGTCGTGTACGCATCTTCATCTTCGCTCTATGGCGATACGCCGATCCTACCCAAGCGCGAAGACATGATTCCAAATCCGATTTCGCCCTATGCCGTTTCCAAGTTGGCTGGCGAATACTACATGACCTCGTTTTACCGGGTGTATGGACTGGAAACGGTTTCGCTGCGTTATTTCAATGTGTTCGGCCCGTTTCAGGACCCGACCTCGATGTACTCCGGAGTGTTGGCGATCTTCATATCCAAAATGTTGGCAGCACAGCAACCAACAATCGACGGTGATGGTGAACAGAGTCGTGATTTCACCTTCGTTGACAACGTCGTCCACGCGAATCTTCTGGCATGTCATGCACCCGCAGACGAGGTCGCCGGGAAGGCTTTCAATGTTGCCACGCAGCGTCGCATCACATTGAACCAGACCTATTCTCTGCTCCAAACTCTGACCGGTTACAGCGGCGCGGCCAATCACGGTCCGGAGAGGGCCGGCGATATCAGGCACTCCTTGGCCGACATCACCCGGGCAGAGAAACTCTTGGGTTACAAGCCAGTGGTTGACTTCGAAGAGGGCCTGAAGCGGACCGTTGCCTGGTATCGGGAGCGTTCCGTCGCATCATCGGTGAACGCATAGGTTCGTCCACTGACACCCAAACTGAACACCACCTCAAATTTCGCAGCCAGTCGGGCGGAGACGAGGAACAGAACTTGATCACGCTATGTGCTTAATGCCACGAACAGACACATCGAAGCTCTAGACTGGCCGTGCCATAGAGGCCGGGCGGCATACAGTCGAGGGCAAATTCTTTTCGCCATTTGATGGACAGAGGAACCCGTAACCAAGGTCCATCAGCGATGAACTCGGTGATGCTTAAAATCCGCCGGGGCGAGACCCCCTTCTATCGTCCGCTGCGCGATGCCGCTCGCCGCATCGTGCCGAGTACTCTGCCTGTACCCAGATTTCTCAATCCCCTGCTGAGGTTCGGATTTAACGCTCAACTCATGTTCATGCAGGGATTGCGCTGGATGCTGCCATTAAGGGAGGGGTCTTGATCTATTTTGCGCCTTCGCTAGGATCACCTCCTGACCGGATCTCCCGCAACTGACTCTGCTGCCTCTGCTGCTGTTCAGCCACTTCCAAGCTGAAGCAACAATCTCCTCCAAAGACCGATTTGCACTCCAGCGGAGGAGTTGCCGAGCTTGGGTAGGATCGGCCACCAGGGTCGGGGGGTCTCCCGCCCGACGTGCTGTTATGCGGAGTGGGACTGAACGGCCCGTGACTTTCTCAACCGTACTCACAACCTGCTGAACCGAATGGCCGCCGCCGGTTCCAAGGTTCAGTGCGGCAAAATCATCGCCGCTCTGGCGTTGAAGGAATTCGACGGCCATCGCGTGCCCCTCGGCGAGATCGGTGACGTGGATGTAATCTCGAATGCAGGTGCCGTCGAAGGTAGGATAGTCATTGCCGAATACATCAAGGTGTGGCCGCAATCCGGCAGCAGTTTCCAGCGCCAGGGGCAGCAAATGGGTCTCGGGATTGTGTAATTCACCGATTTCGCCGCTTTCGTCTGCTCCTGCCGCGTTGAAGTAGCGGAGCGCAACTGTCCGCAAACCATAGGCGCGGCTATATGCATCGAGGACGCGTTCAAAGAACAGTTTCGTTTCACCATACGGGTTGACGGGCTGGCAGCGAGTGTCTTCGGTAATCGGTACTTTCTCGGGCGTGCCGTACACCGCACACGAGGAGGAGAAAATGAAATAGCAAACACCGGCGTCCATCGCTGCGTTCACCAGCACCAAGCCATTCTGAACGTTGTTGTAAAAATACTTTCGGGGATTTAGGACTGACTCGCCAACATAGGTACTTCCCGCAAAATGCATGACCAAATCGATATCGGAGAGAGCGCGGGAGAGCTGGGGCGCATCGTCGAGATCGGCGACAATCAGTTCGAAGCCATCAGCAAGAAACCTGTGGCCAGTGGATAGATTGTCGTACACGGTGACGCGGTGCCCATGCCGCGCCAACGAGCGAATGGCGTGACTACCGACGTAACCGGCGCCGCCAGTAACCAGAATCTTCATGAGTACCCTTTATCTTTAATCTTCCACCACGGAATTCATGATCGAGAGCTCCATCGCAAGTGGAGTTAAAACCAGAAATCCGCTCATGAATACTGTATACCTGGCAGTCCAAAACAAGAATTCATCAAGCATGTCACGTCAACTTGGGCTCGATTGAGCACGTTCCGTCTTGGGGCCTGTGTGTTGCCATTGTCGCCATGAACGAAGAGCCATTATGGGCCAAACCTGTACGCTGGGCGGATGAAATTGTACTAGTTCGACCGATCGCAGCGAAGCTAAACTTGAGGTGCTGGTAAGGAATTCCAGTTACAATGACTCAATGCTTGGCCGCCGCTCCGCTATGACCGCCGCTTCCGCGCAGCCATTCTTGAAATCGTCCCGAACTCGCCGTCTGTGGTCTGTATTGTGGATCGGTTTCGCATTTCTGGCGATTCTGCTGGCCTGTATCCTGCTCTACAACAACTACTCCTTTCGCAGCCAGTCACGCTCGCAGTTCAATGCGCAACTTGATGGCGCCCTGGAACGGGCAACGGTTTGGATCGTGGCCCATCCGGAGCTGTCCTTAAGAAATCCTTCCATCATGTACATGATCGACATGGCGAAGATGTCTGGCGACCCGCGCCTGCAGCAGTTGCTGTACGAATACAGCCAGAGGCTTCAGCATCCCTCCGACGCACTCGATTTGTTCTGGGTCCGCATCACGGACCGCCATTTCCCGCTGCCGCTGATCGCCGCACCTGAGCTGGGCGACGCGGGCAATGAACGATTTTGGGATGCTTATGCCCTGTCCCCGGGCAACCTTCAGATTAGCAATGCCGATCGTGCCGACTTGTTCTCTCCCACCAAGTACACTTGGGGAACGTGCCATCACCAACTGCTGGCGCTGGTCATGTACCGCGATTTTAACGGGGACAATCCTGAACTCCACTCCGTCATCAATCATCTCTCCGAAAAAATTGCGCGTGACGCGCACTTTGATTTCCGGGTCAGCGACTCCTACATTCAGCGGACTACCTTCGTTCTGGCGGCCGGCCGCCCTGACCTGATTCGTGGCCGCTGGGTGGAGCGCATCGTGGATAATCAAATGCCCGATGGCTCATGGAAATATTGCTGGCATGGATGGTGCCACGGCATCGTCGAATTCAATCTCACTAACCCCGGCCATCCTACTGTGCAGGCAGCATGGGCGTACGCGGGGAGGGGGGAGCAGTGGATCAAGGAAGGCGAGCAGGCAGTCAAGACGACTCGATTGTCTCGCCATTGCTGAGCGTGGATCGCTTATAATCTAGGAAAGCTTAAGGCGGCGGATAGCGCTGCCTGGCAAATCGAGAGCTGGTCGCTGACCAGCTTGCAGCAATGGTTGGTGAGGACCGGCGGCCGTCTAGTGAAGCACGCCCGATATTACTGGCTGCTTTTGGCGAAGCAGCTCTTTAGGTAGTATGGTGCGGTGGGTTGTAGCGCTGCTCGTGGCAAGCGGGTAAATGAAGGCTCGAAAGTTCGGATGATTTCGAACCGGATGTGAGGAAGGCCTATTAGGGATGAAATGTCTTGAAGTGTATAGACAAGCGTCTGAGTCCGGTTCGCTCTTGGGGCGGACACCAGTACCCTGCCGTTGAGGCGCTCGCCTTGAGAGGAGAAATGAGACCAAATAGATTGTTTGCAGCGGCAAAAGCTATGACAAGATGGAAACCCGGTTTAAACATCAGGCACCCACTTCATGAGTTTAGGACCGCTTGGGACAACGATAAGTGGCGGAAAGGAAGACAGAGGCGATGAGGATTGGATGGGTTTCGGAGGCTTTGCCTTACTTGCCGTCTAGAGGCGGGTTTCGCCTCTACGGGGCCAACCTGATCAAAGGGCTGTCTGCGAAGCATGAAGTTCACCTGGTTTCGCTACTGCAGCAAAACGACGTGGAACATCTGGACTGGCCTCGTGGGTACTGCGCTTCGATTGACACTATTCCTACGTCCGAGGTGAGTTTGCTTCGTAAGGCGGCAAACTTTATTTCGGGCTATGTCTCAGGAAAGTTCCTAAATCATCGCGGTTCGTTTAATGACTTGCTGCATTCTTGCCTCAATTCTCAGAAGTGGGACGTGATGCACGTCGAGGGAAGCTTTGCAGGCGGACTGGTCGAAGCCAACCTGCCAGTGGCTAAAGTGCTCTCAACGCATGATGCCGAAGCTTTACGGGCTCAGGAAATGCTGCGCTGCGATCTTCCCTACCACGAGAAGTTCAGGTACACGGTTCGCCGATATTACGAACCACGGTTTGAGCGACTCGTTTACCCCAGGTATGAACGGTGCATCGTGGTAGCTGAAAGAGATTTGAAGTTTAACCAAGAGCTGGTTCCTAACGCCCGCTTTGATCTTGTGCCTTACGGGACTGACACGGAGTATTTCTATCCCGTGCCGGTCGAAAAGCAGCCGGCGACTTTAGTATTTCATAGTCACTTGGGGTATGCGCCTAATATAGGCGCAGCGACGGAATTCGCCGACGAGATCCTGCCGCTAATACGTCGTGAGCGGCCCGATGTTGTTTTTCATCTAGTGGGCGCTAGCCCGGATCCGAAAATCACAGCGCTAGCTGAGCGGCCCGGAATCAGGCTCTCAAGTAACTTCCCCGACTTGCGTCCGGCAGTCTGTTCCGCTGGTATCTATGTTTGCGCGATTCGCTACGGCACCGGGCTGAAGAGCAAGGTCTTGGAGGCGATGGCTATGCGCATGCCAATTGTGGCCTACCATCCGGGCTCGACTGTAGGTATCGCGTGCGTCCACGGCGAACATTTACTGGCGGCGGAGACTCCGCAAGAATTTGCGGCCTGCGTGCTGCAACTTCTTCAGCATCCGGACCAGGCGGCAAAACTAGCTGAAAATGCCCGGCGATTAGTCGAAGAGAAATACAGCTGGGCGTCGCGAGTGTCTGTATACGAAGATCTTTACACGCAAGTGATTAACGAGCGTGCCAAGAGAACTCAGGTGGCCGTAGCAACCGGCTGGCCGCTGCCGAGATGAGAGGGCAATCAATACCCGCGCGCGATCCGGCAAAGAACCGATGGGATCGTCTGTCCCGCAACTGGCAGCGGAGAGGTTGTTATATTTGTCGTAGAAAGTTATCCGAGAATTGATGGAACCGAAATCACAAGAGGAGGCACAACAGATGGACTGGAGAGATCGCAGGGTACTGGTTACTGGGGGAGCTTCTTTTATCGGCTCTAACTTGGTCGATGCCTTGGTAAAGCGAGGCGCCAAGGTCAGAGTTGTGGACGATTTGAGCAGCGGAAAGATCGAGAATATCAACGGCCACATTCGCGAAGGCCGCATCGAATTTAGCGAAGCGGATTTGCGCAATACTGCAGTTGCGGAAAAGGCTGTCGAAGGTATGAGCGTCGTGTTCCACCTCGCTGCTGAACATGGGGGGCGTGGGTTTGTGGATCTTCATCAGGCCGCCTGTGCCAGAAATTTGATGCTCGATGGAATCATATTCCGCTCCTGCCAACTCGCGGGCGTAGAAAAAGTGACGTTTGCTTCCTCGGGTTGTGTCTATCCCAACGGCTTGCAGACGGACCCCACTCAGATCGTATATCTGAAGGAGGAAATGGTTGGTCCGCCCTACGACGCTGATAACACCTACGGCTGGGCTAAGCTAATGGGTGAGATGACGCTGCGCGCGTACTACAAAGACCTAAGCATGAAGTCAGCTTGCTGCCGCTATTTCACCGCCTATGGCCCCAGAGGCGTGGAAAACCACGCCGTGATAGCCATGATCGCCCGTGCCTATACTGGCCAGGATCCTTTCGATGTCTGGGGAAACGGAGAGCAGATTCGGAACTGGACTTACATTGACGACATTGTCGAAGGCACGATTAGGGCTTGCGAAAAAATCGATGACGGCACCGCAGTGAACATTGGCACCATGGAGCGTACGAAGGTCATCGATGCAGCTCATGAGATCCTCCGCGTGCTGGGCCGCAACCCTAAAATCCAACTCAAACCCGAAATGCCGACTGGGCCGATGAATCGCGTGGCGGACAATGCATTGTCCAAGAAGTTGCTGGGCTGGGAGCCAAAGGTCAAGTTTGTCGAGGGCTTGCATCGTACGATCGATTGGTATGTCTCATCTCACAATAAGAGTCAGGCTGTAGATGGCTTGGAGCGCCTACTGATTGAACGATGACGGTCCGGCCCGGTTAGCTTGTGGTGAGCAGGACGGAATGCGGCTGGCGATGAACAGTGGTTGTTAAATGCCGCTTACGTCTGCGGCGGGGCGGGATCTCTAGAAGTTTTTGGCCACGAAAGCTTTGTAAGGAGTCCTGCCCTGTGCGTATCAGTGCGTTCAAGACTTAGGAGACACGAAATCATTCTCGTCGACACGAAATATTGCTTCAAGGAGCGCTTCAGTTGCAGTGCTACATCTACGTCTCAACGCCTGATTCCTATTTCAACCCCCACAATCTCGTAGTTTGTTCCGGGAGATTCGGCGGCAAACTTAAGCAGTGTCAATGGACAATAGTTGTTTGATTCATCTCTCGTAACCAACCTGCCATCCAACGGTGGCCAAGAGACTGATAGCTACGCCCGGAGGTACTGACGTGAAACTGGCAAACTTGATTGTAGTCTTGTCTGCATCTCTAGTCGCGGCTCCAATGTCGATGCAGGGTAAGCGTACGGTCTTGGCCGTCTGTACAGTGGTCTGAGCTGGGGAGATCATTACCTGAACACATTGACGTGTGAGGTGGTGATGGACAGTTCAGCGATGGCGAAGGTCGAACAGGAAAAGCGGCATCGGCGTAGCATCGCCGAAAAGCGCAACATCGTGGAGCAGACGATGCTGCCGGGAGCTTCGGTGGCGGCTGTGGCACGGCAGCATGGAGTCACCGCCAACATGGTGTTCTACTGGCGTAACCTTTATCGCCAGGGTCGTCTGGGGGAGAAGAGGAGCGACAGCATCCGTCTGCTGCCCGTGAGTGTGAGCGAGCCCGCAGCAAACCCTGTTCTTGAATCCGAGACTAGGCTTTGTTCTACGCCAGCAGTGATGTCTGCGACCGCCGCAGGCAGCATCCATATCGAGTTTCCCAAGGTCCATCTCCGCATTGAAAGGGGCGCCGATGCTGGGCTGTTGCGGGTAGTGCTGGAGTCGCTACCACGATGATCACGCTGCCGATGAAGACACACATCTGGATTGCGGCAGGGGTGACCGACATGCGACGTGGCTTTGACGGGCTGAGTGCGCTGGTGCAGACGAAGCTGGAACAGAGTCCGTTCTCGGGGCATGTGTTTGTCTTCCGCGGCCGGCGCGGCGATCTAATCAAAGTGCTTTGGCGGGCTGCTGAAGACCCACATCCACCACAGCTGTCCGCCCACTTTCCAGCCGGTTTCATCCGGAGTCACGCTGGCACTGGAGCGAATCTGTTCCACCAGCTCTTCCTAAGTCGGCTCGGCCTTCCTCGCCACACGCGCCAAGGCTTGGCACAGTCCGCCCCGGCTCACGCGCAGGCCGAAGGCTTCTTCCATCACCGCCGCAGTCTTGCCATACGGCAGACCCACCCC
>JBEKNL010000002.1:0-126981 GCA_049522855.1 Candidatus Korobacteraceae bacterium | reverse complement strand
CGTTCCTATCTCCGCATCACGCAAGGTAGTCCGAAACGGGTAAAAAGATACTTTCACGAAGGCCACGTCCAATACGCAGCTTGATCAGTGTGTCACCAATTTAGTGCTCGGAGTAATAACACCGAGCTTGAGCACCGCGTGGCGCAGCGTACACAAGAGCTGGCGCGCTCGGAGGAGCAATTGCGAGGCTCCCTACAGGAGTTGCAGGAGTACACCAAGGAGATGGAAGCCATCAACGAGTTGGTTGAACTCCTCCAATCGTGTCTGACTCTGGACGAGGCGCGCCAGCAAGCTTCCCGCATCCTGCAACAGTTCTTCCCCTCGGGGGCGATGTTGATCCTTAACCCATCGCGCAATCTGCTTGAAGTGGCCCTCAGTTGGGGCGCCTCTGCCGCAAACCAAGGTCCATTTGCTCCGGAGAGCTGCTGGGCTTTGCGCAAAGGATGTGTGCACGTAATGCAACCCAACAACTTTAGTTTACTGTGCGGACATATCGAGCCGACTTCGGCCGCCTGCCATCTCTGTGTTCCCATGGTCGCTCACGGCGACTCCCTGGGCGTGCTTAGCATCAACGATCCCGGCTTGTGCGATCCCATTGCCCATCCGCGGCTGCTTCGGCGCAAGCAGGAGCTGGCCACTACCGTGGCCGAGCAGATTTCGTTGGCCTTTGCCAACCTCACGCTGCGCGAGACTTTGAAATACCAGTCCGTCCGCGATCCTCTCACGGGCCTGTTCAACCGCCGTCATATGGAAGAGTCCTTGGAGCGGTAATTGCTGCGCGCCGCCAGAAACGGCAAGCCCGTGACGGTATTGACGATCGATATCGATCGCTTCAAGCTGTTCAATGACAGCTTTGGCCACGAGGCGGGCGACATCCTGCTGCGAGAATTGGGCTCTGTCTTCAGCTCCCTAACACGAGGCGGCGATATTGCGTGCCGCTACGGGGGTGAGGAGTTCCTGCTGATCCTGGTGGAGGCTAGCCTGGAGACCGGCTGCGAACGAGCCGCGAAGCTCAGGGAGCAGGTCGCAAACCTGCAAATCGGTTATCGCGGAGAAACTCTCCGTCGGATTACCGTGTCAACAGGAGTGGCCGGATTTCCGCAGCATGGCACGTCGGCGGCGCAGATTGTCAAGGCAGCGGACGAAGCGCTCTACCGCGCTAAAGCCGCAGGGCGGGACTGCATAATAGTGGCCAGCGCCACCAGCACGGACACGCCGGCTCTTAGCGTTGGCAGGTCCGGCTAGGCGTTGGCCTGCTCCAACACTTGCGAAAGCTCTTCCCACTCCGCCAGTAGCGGTCCCAGTCCGTTGCGCCGCTGGGCCAGCAGATCGCTCCAGCGCGCCGTTTCCTGCGCGCTGACAAACGACTGCAACTCGCGCTCACACTCGGCGATCCCGTTCTCCAGTTGCGCAATCTCTTGCTCGACTTGTTTGCAGCGCTCTTCCAGTTGCTTGCGCTTGATCGGGTTCACCCGCTTCCTCGAGGCCGGCTTGCGTTCCTCATAGCCAGGAACATCTGACAATGTGGGAGCCCAGTCGCCAGCCCCGTTCGCCGGTGAGGTAAGGTTGTCCGCCGCGTCGGCCCGCTGCTTGCGCCAGAGATAGTCCTCGTAATTGCCGGGAAAAACATCAATCCGGCCATTGCCGATTTCGAAGACGCGAGTAGCCAGCTTGTCGATGAAGTAGCGATCGTGGGAGACGAACACCACGGTGCCGTTGTACTTTTCCAACGACTCCAGCAGCACGTCTTTGGCGCGCAAGTCGAGGTGGTTGGTGGGCTCGTCGAGCAGCAGAAAGTTGGACGGATGCAGCAGCATGCGGGCCAGCGCGTAGCGGTTGCGTTCGCCGCCCGACAGCACGCCGATCGGCTTGAACACGTCATCTTCGGAGAAAAGAAAGCAACCCAGCACCCCACGTAATTCAGTCATGGACTTCTGCCCCGCCACATCGGAGAGGTCGTCGAGCATGCGCCGCGCGGGATCGAGTTCCTTGTATTGGTCCTGCGCGAAATAATCCGGCTCCACATTGTGGCCGAGCTGTAGCGCGCCCGCGGTGAGCGGTTCGATGCCGGCCAGAAGTTTGATCAGGGTTGATTTGCCGGCCCCGTTCACGCCGACCAGCGCGATGCGATCTCCGCGTTGAATGGTGAAGTCCACCTCGCGGAAGACCTCGTTCGCACCATAGCTTTTCGCCACGCTCGCGCACTCGACGACCAACCGGCCGCTGGGATTGGGCTGAGGGAAACTGAAGTGGATGGTCTTCTCGTCCGGGGGAATCTCGATGCGATTGATTTTCTCGAGTTCCTTGATGCGGCTTTGCACCTGTTTCGCCTTGGTCGCCTGGGCGCGAAAGCGGTTGATAAACGCTTCAAGCTGCTCGATGCGTTCGCGCTGGTTCTTGTACGCCGCCACCAGCGAGTCGCGGCGCTCCTGTTTCTGCTGGAGATACTTCTCGTAATTTCCGCTGTAGAACTGCACCCGCCTGTTCCATATTTCGACGATGCGATCCACCGTCACATCGAGGAAATAGCGGTCGTGCGAGATGAGCACATAGGCGTACGGATATTGCAGAAGATATTGTTCCAGCCAGTTGCGGGTCTCCAGATCGAGATGGTTGGTGGGCTCGTCGAGCAGCAGCAGGTTGGGTTTTGCCAGCAACAGCTTGGCCAGCGCGATCCGCATCTGCCAGCCGCCGGAAAACTCTTCCGTCTGCCGCGTCCAGTCTTCCTTGCGAAAGCCCAGTCCGTCCAGCACGCTGCCGACCTGCGAATCGAGAGCATAGCCGTCGCGCACGCGGAACTCGCCGGTGATGCGCTGGTAGCGGTCAGCCACTTGCGCGTACTCACTGGAAGTGTGGTCCAGCTCGCCCATCTTGTGGGCGAGTTCTTCCATCTCCTGCTCCAGAGAACGCAAGTCGCTGAACACCGACATGCATTCGTCGAAGACGGTGCGGCCGGAGAGTTGCAGCCCATCCTGCGGCAGATAGCCGAAGGTCATGTTCTTGGCAGGAGTGACCGTGCCGTAGTCGAGCGACTCGAGTCCGCCGAGAATCTTGAGCAGGGTTGATTTGCCGGTGCCGTTGGCGCCTACCAGCCCCACGCGATCGCGCGGGGTGATGAGCCAATCGAGATCATTGAAGAGGAGCTTGGGACCGAAACGTTTCCCGGCGGAAGAGAGCTGAATCATGGCGAGGCGCTAGTTGCTCTTCTTCTGGCCCCGAAGAATGCGCTCGTCGATGGGCTTGCGGCCGGCAAAACCCTCCTCGATGCCATGCCAATGCGTGAGCTTCTTTTCGCCCAGCTTCCAGCACAGCAGGATGACCTCTTCGCCGACGATGCAGGGAAAATCGAGCAGTCCGATATCGAGGTCTTTCACCTGCACGCCGGTGGCGTCGATCTCGGCAACGGCATCCTTGGCGCGCTGCACCGCCTTCTCGCGTTCGGCCTTGCGCCGGGCCACCGACACCACGTCCACCAGCGTGCCGCCGTTAATGAAGATGCGGTTGGCCAGCGATTGCAACTCGCCATCAACTTCTTCGATCAGCGCCTTGGCCTGCATGGCGGAGCGGAGCAGCGACTCCAGCACTGGCAGCAGAGTCTCGGCTTCGGAAACTGTGAACGTGCGTGCCATATCTATACTTTCCAGCTTGGCTTGATTGTGTGCCTTGTGGCGATTCACCATGCGGCGGCGATACTCCCGCAGGTCCGACCAATAGCGCGGAACACGCCGCCAGTACTTTTCCCGTGGACGTTTGCGAATGATCACTGTATCTCTAACATTCTATCAAGCGCCACGCGCGCCCACTTCTTCACGTTGTCTTTTACTTTGATCTGGTTGACGATGTTGCCGTCCACCAGGTTCTCCAGCGCCCAGCACAGGTGTTGCGGCGAGATGCGGAACATGGTCGTGCACAGGCATCCGGAATCGTCGAGCGTGATGACGCGCTTGTCCGGGTTTTCCTTGGCCAGACGGTTCACCAGGTGGATCTCCGTGCCGATCGCGAACGACGATCCTGTGGGCGCTTGTCGCACCACTTTGATGAGGTAATCGGTTGAGCCGATTCCGTCGGCTTTCTGGCAGACCTCCCAGCGGCACTCGGGATGAACCATGACCTGGATGCCGGGATAGTTGGCTCTCACTTTGTCCACGTGCTCCGGCAGAAAACGCTGGTGTACCGAACAGTGTCCCTTCCACAAAATCACTTTGGCTTTGCGCAAGCGCTCGGCGGTCTGTCCGCCTTGCAGCATGTAGGGGTCCCACACCACCATTTCGTCCAAGGGAATGCCGCGCGCGTAACCGGTGTTGCGGCCCAGGTGCTGATCGGGCAGGAAGAAAATCTTGCCGTTGCGGCCGAGCGCCCATTCGAACGCGCCCTTGGCATTGGAGGAGGTGCAGACCATGCCTCCCCGTTCGCCGCAGAACGCCTTGATGGCGGCGGTGGAGTTCATGTACGTGATGGGTGTAATGCCACTGCCTTCGTCGTCAGTCACGCCGAGATTGACGAGTTGCTCCCAGGCGTCTTCCACCTGCGAAATCTCGGCCATGTCGGCCATGGAACAGCCGGCGTTCAGGTCGGGCAAGATGACCGCTTGCCCCGGTCGCGCCAATATGTCGGCGCTTTCCGCCATGAAGTGCACGCCGCAGAAGACGATGTAGCTGCCCTTGGCCTGAGCCGCCATTTGCGACAGACGGTAGGAATCGCCAAGGCAATCGGCGAAGCGCACCACTTCATCGCGCTGATAATGATGACCAAGAATGATGCACTCGCTGCCCAAAGTAGCTTTGGCGTCCGCAATGCGGGCGTCCATGGAGCTATCCGGGAGTACCAGATAGTTTTCGAGCGAGCAGGATACCGCTTCAGTAATCGGTGCTGTAGCCACTTTTTGTCTCTGCCTTCAGTCCCAGCCGCGCGGTTCCGTTGATCGGAATCTCACGCCCTGGAACGGGGATGTTGAAAGCTGACCTGCGGCTCCAGTAGATCCACTACCCGCCGCGGCGGGCCCGACCTACGGGGATGTTGAAGCTGCAAGTTGACGCTTCTTTACCACTCACTTCATTCGATGACCTGCACCGCACCTGCGTTACAAAAACCGAAACCGTACCTCACACGGCGCTGTGACAAGGACCGAATGAATCTATTGTGGCGCGTTGAGAGGGTTAATGCAAGTCAGTAACCAGTAGTCAGTAGCCAGTAGTCAGCGGAGAGACATTGAAGCTGGATTCTGCTATTGGGCCGAGGTTGATCAAAAGCTGACGGTAGCTGACAGCTATCCCCCAATATGCACCATCGTCCTGGATGCCGGCACAAAGCCTGGCTCGCCGATGTGGTGGCGCTCTTCTTTGTGCTCGACGGCGTGAACGATGAACTCGACCATCTCTTCGTCGCTGGCGCCCTGCGCCATCAAGCCAGCCAGATCGTGCTCGCGGACAGAGAACAGGCAGGTACGAATCTTGCCGTCTGAGGTGACGCGGATGCGGCTGCAATGTCCGCAGAAGGGATGCGACACTGGTGCAATGATTCCGATCTCGCCAATGCCGTCTTCAAAAATATAACGGCGGGCGGTCTCGCTGCGCGCGTGGCCGATTTCGCGCAGCGGCATGAACTCGGCCATGCGCCGCACAATTTCGTCGAGGGTCACGACGATTTCCGGCGACCAGACGCGGTCTTCTTCCAGCGGCATGAATTCGATGAAGCGGACGGCGACGCCTTCCTCGCGCGCGAAGCGGCCGAAGGCGGTGATCTGATCGTCGTTGAAGCCGCGCATGAGAACGCAGTTAATCTTCACCGGGCTGAGCCCAGCACGTTGCGCGGCGCGGATTCCGGCCAGCACGCGTTCGTAGCCGTTCGGCACCCGCGTAATGCGCGCGAATTCTCCTGCATCGACGGCGTCCATCGAAACCGTGACCCGCGTCAGGCCGGCGTCGGCAAGGGGCTGCGCCATCTCGGCCAGCAGATGTCCGTTGGTGGTGATGGCGATGTCCAGTGGGCTGCCTTCAAGAGTGCGCATGCGACCGAGGCCGCGCACCATCTCCACCAGACCTCGGCGCAACAGCGGCTCGCCGCCGGTGAGGCGGACCTTCGTGATTCCAAGCCCGACGAACACGCGCGCCATGCGCAGGTAGTCCGCAATGGGCATCTCGGGAAATTGCGGCCCGCCGGTGCCTGAGCGGCAATAGACGCAGCGGTAGTTGCAGCGATCGGTGATGGAGATCCGCAGGTCGTTGATGCGCCGCCCGAATTTGTCGGTGAGGAACATGCTTTTTCGCGGTTCGCTTTTTGCTATTCGCTCTTGACTTTTAGCTCTTAGCTTCTAGCAAGCAATTCCGTCTGTCATCCCGAGCGAGCGCAGCAAGTCGAAGGACCCCTATGCTGCTACTCACCTTCCCCGCACCTCTTTCGAGCAGGGCTTCTAATCGCTTGCAACTCAAATCTGTTTTCGTACAGGAAAGAAGACGGGACAGCGCGTGAAGAGACGCAGCGCGGCGGATCGTTTCCTTTCCAAGCACGGGAGGCATGGCCGTTTCCCGCCACACCCTCGGTTCCGCAAAATCTGCGAAACACCGCCGCCGCAGCCTTAGGTATCCCGTTAGGCCACGGAGGTCGGAAACAGTACTGACATTATAGATTATGTTGTCCTTGCATTTATGTTGGGCCTGCGCCGAGATGCGCATATTTGCCAGATTCTTGATTTTTGGACACAACATTACGATCCTGCCGAAAACCCGATTAGTCATCGAGGACAGAAGTCTGCCCCAGGTCGAAAATCGACAGGGTCCGTCAAGATACTTTCACCTTTAGCACAGCCAATTCTCGCGTGGAAGATTTTCGATCCGGGCAAATTCCTTTTCGTTATCGGTAACGATGGTGTAACCAAGTGCAATCGCCTGGGCCGCAATGAGCAGGTCATTCGCGCCGATTGGCCTACCGGATTGCTCAAGCCCGGTACGCAGCAATCCGTAGGCAGCATCTGCGGGTGGTTCGAAGGGCAAAACTTCAAGCGCTCCGAGCACCGCTTCAAGCTGAGCCGAGAGCCGTGGTGAGCGTTTTTTGGCTGCCCCGTAACGCAATTCTGCGGCGACGATGATGCTGGTGCAAACTTGCGCTTCGCCAATGTTGCGGATGTGCTGCGCCACTTTTCCCTGCGGGTTGCGGACAAGATCGGAGACGATGTTGGTGTCGAGCAAGTAGCGCATCAGAGATCGACAGGATCGGGGGGCAAGTCAGAGATGGGTGGAAAATCCTCGTCCAGTGGCGCTAGCGTAGCCAATACGGCCAGCAGGGACTTAGGGGGAGCGGGCTCAATGATTAGCCGCTCGCCCTCCTTGCGCATGATGGCCTCCTCACCCGAAAATTCGAACTCACGGGGAATCCGCACTGCCTGATTGCGGCCATTTTTGAAGAGCTTGACGTAACGCTCGGGGCTCATAGCGGCCTCCTTAGCATATGCCTAGCATATGCCAAACTGTATCCGTATGTCCAACTCGGCGAGAGCCACCTGTGCTTCAATCTGCTCATCGTTGCTCGCTTGGTAGGCTACATCAATCGACATGCCTCAAACCTCAGAACCATCTACCGAAAAGCGGATAATGGGATCTCTCACATCCCGTCGTAGTTCGGTCCCCCGCCGCCTTCCGGCGGCACCCAGGTGATGATCTCGTACGGGTCCATGATGTCGCAGGTCTTGCAGTGCACGCAGTTGGAAGCGTTCAGATGGATTTGCAGTCCGCTGGGCGTATCTGCCGCTTCGACCATCTCGTAAACATTGGCTGGGCAAAAATTCTTGCAAGGGTTGCCGTACTCTTTCACGCAGCGCTCGTTGCAGATGTTGGTGTCGTGGATCACCAGGTGCGCCGGCTGGTCTTCTTCGTGCTTGGTGCCGGAGTAGTACACGTCCGTCAGCTTGTCGAAGGTGAGTTTGCCGTCGCCCTTGGCGGGACCGATGATATGCGCCTCCGGCCCGCCGTCCGCCGGAAGCCGCTTCAACGGCTCCATGCGACGGTACCCCGCCTCGTTGGTGTAATGCGCGTGCAGACCGCGGCCACCCATAAACTGCTGAATGCCCGCGTGGAACATGCCCGCGACGAGCCCGCTCTCGAAACCCTGGTGAAAGTTGCGTACCGGCCAAAGTTCGGTCTTAATCCAACTCTTCTCCACGCGATCCTGAAACGTCGCCAACATGCCCAGCGAGAAATCGTTCTTTACCATGCAATCGAAGGCAGTCTCGGCCGCCAGCATTCCACTCTTAATGGCGAGATGAATCCCCTTCAGCCGCTGTGAATTCAAGAAGCCGGCAGAGTCGCCCAGCACCATCCAGCCATCGCCGGCCAGCGGGGGAATGCACCACCAGCCGCCGTAGGGCAGCGATTTGGCCCCATAGCGCACCATCTTGCCGCCTTCCAGCAGCCTGGCGATGAACGGATGTTTCTTGAACTCCTGAAGGACGCGATGCGGATCAAGGCGCGGATCACGATAGTCGAGCCCGGTGACGAAACCCAGCGAGGCGAGATTGTCTTTGGCGCCGTAAATCCATGCGCCCCCGTATTCGTGGAAGGTAAGCGGGTATCCCATGGTGTAGATGACTTCGCCCGGCGCGACGCGCCCGGCGGGCAGTTCCCACAGCTCCTTCACTCCGGCCCCATAGGTTTGTGGATTACGTTCTTTATCGAGCTGGAAGCGTCCTATGAGTTGCTTGGTCAGCGAGCCGCGCGGGCCTTCGGCGAGGATCACAACCTTGGCTTTCAAATCGTAGCCAGGCTCGAAGTTAGACTTGCGCTCACCGTTCTTGTCCACGCCTTTATCGTCCGTCCTCACTCCCACCACGCGCCCGCTTTCGAACAGCAGCTCGGAGCCGGCAAAACCCGTGAACACCGTGATCCCCGCCTCTTCCACCTTGCTGCCCAGCCACTTCACCAACTTGTTGATGGAGATAACGTAGTTTCCATGATCGCGCATGGGCGGAGGCGTGATGGGGAACTTGAACTTACCTGTGCGGGTCAGAAAGTAGACCGCCTCTTTCACTACCGCGGCATCAAGTGGCGCTTCCTTTTCGAAGCCGGGCAGCAGCTCGCGCATGGAACGCGGGTCCAGCAGCGCACCCGACAGACAATGCGCTCCCACCTCCCTCGCCTTCTCCAGGAGGTAGATATTCTCCTTAGTGAGCGTTGCATCAGGATGGCTGGCGTTGTGCTCGTCAATAAGCTGCGACAGGCGTAAGGCGCAGGCCATACCTGCGGGTCCTCCGCCAACGATGACGACATCGGCTTCCATTACCGGGCGTTCAACGCCCTCAAGCGGTTTGCGAAAAACGATCATTAGGCCTTTCCAAAAAAGTACTTAATTATTCTATCGTCACCCTCGGTGACAAGACTGTGACATTGTTACAGCCACTCATCGCAGGTCTCAGGCAGGTGATGTCCTCAAATTACAAATTGGTGTTACGCAAAAAGAAAGGCGCAAGTTCATGCGCCGCTCTCTACCTCAAGAATCCCTGCGTGCGTGATGTTGCTATGCGCCTTTTGCTTTTTTCACTTCTTCGATCAGGGGTGGAACTATATCGAACAGATTGCCGACCACGGCGACATCGGCGATTTCAAAGATTGGCGCCTCTGCGTCCTTGTTGACCGCAATAATAGTGCGCGCGCCTTTCATCCCCACCACGTGCTGAATCGCCCCGCTAATTCCCAGCGCGAGATACAGCTTAGGCGCAACCGTCTGTCCCGAAGATCCGACCTGACGGTCCATCGGCAGCCAACCGGAATCGCAAATCGGCCGTGACGCCGCGATCTCGCCACCCAACGCCTCGGCCAACTGCTGGGCAAGTTCGATGTTCTTCTGCTCCTTGATACCGCGGCCGACCGCGACAATAATCGCCGCCTGCGTAAGGTCGACTGCCTGCTTCGCCTCTTTGAACGGAGCTTCGGGTTTGTTGCGCACCACACCGTCGGCCACGTCGAGATTGACGGTTTCCACCGGCGCCGCTGCATCCCCTTGTACGACCTGGTCCCCACGGAATGCGCCGTTCTGGAAGGTCGCGAAGTACGGAGGACCACCAACAAAAGACACGTCCGCGGCGAACTTTCCCTGGAACATCTGGCGGGTGAACCGCAGGTTGCCGCCCTCATACTTGTAGCCGACAGCGTCGCTGATGAGAGTACGATTCAACGCGGCAGCCAACTTGGGAGCGAAGTCGCGCACCTGGTAGGTGTGCGGCATCAATACGAGCTTGGGCTGCTTCTGCTCGAGGAACGGTTTCAGCGCGGCCACGAAGCCATCGGGCGTGTACGGCTCAAGTTTGGCCGACTCGATGTCGTACACCTTCGAAACCTTCGTCGCGGCGATTTCCTTGGCGATGTCGCCCGCGCCGCTGCCAGCTACGGCCGTTTCCAGCGTCCAACCCGTTTCGGCGGCGATCGCCTGCGCTCCGGTGATGGTCTCCCAGGAAACACGATTCAGCTTGCCTTCGCGTTGCTCTACTACAACTAGGATGGTATCTGCCATTTCGATCCGATCTCGTTTTGCTTTGGTACGGTGGAACGACTGCGCAAAATCCAGCCCCGCAGGGGCGGAATTGATGTTAGCCCAGGGCGTAAGCCCTGGGTAAAGTGGAGAAATCAACGAGTCCCTTCAGGGACGGCACCACAAACTCCCTTTAGCCCTGAAGTACTTCGGTTTCGCCCAGTTGCCCGGGCCCCTTCACCGATTGCGGCGTCTAATGCGGGCGCCGACGATGTTCAACAGCAGACCCACTGCGACCAGTACGCCTGCGATGATCTCAAACCGTGTCTCTCCCAGCTTGCGTGCCGCCGGCTGAAAGAACATGACCAGGAATGCAAACAGCACCAGCACCCAGCCAATGATCACAAAGGCTGAGCCGGTTTCACGTTTCTCTTCTGACGATGGCATGGTCGCCTCCTACCCGCCGCCGCGGTCGCGCCGACTTGCCAATTCACTGTTAGCCAAACTTCCAAGCCCGGTGGCGATCTTGCACCTTCGGCCGATCAGGCGGCCAGGGCCGCTCGAATAACGCCTCAAATCACGCGCAACTCGTTGCGCAACTTGTCCACCAACTTCTTGGCGATCTCTCCCGGAGTGCCTTCCAGCACTTCGGTCTTCTTCGTCTTCTGCGGGATGTACAGCTTCTCGATCTTCTGCAAGTTTTCGCCGAGCGCCGGCTTGACTTCGTCGAAGCTCACTTTCTTGAGCGGCTTGTTCTTCGCCTGCTTAATGCCGATCAAAGTTGCATAACGCAATTTGTTGATGCCCGACTGGATGGTCAGGAGCGCAGGCAGCGGCATATCGACAAACTGGAAGAACCCCGCTTCGAGTTCGCGTTTCACGCGAATGCCGCTATCGCGCTTTTCGATTTGCATGATGATGGTGGCGTGCGGCCAGCCCAGTAGTTCAGCCAGAATGACGCCCGTCTGAGCAAAGCCAAAGTCGTCGGACTGCAAGCCGGTAAAGATGAGATCGAAGCTCTCGTCCTTGATGGCCGCGGCGAAGGCCTTGGCAGTATTGAATGCGTCGAGGGTAACGAAGCCGTCGCCTTCCAGGTGAATGGCGCGGTCGGCGCCCTTGGCCAGCGCCTCGCGCAACACCTGCTGCGCGCGGGGCGGACCGCTGGTGATCACCACCACCTCGCCGCCGTGCTTCTCTCGCTGTCGCAACGCCTCTTCCAGAGCGTAAGCGTCGGGCTCGTTCACTTCATAGGAAACATCTTCGCGAATCCACGTCCCGCCCTCATTCAGCTTGAGCGGCGCGTCTTTCTGCGGAACCTGCTTCATGCAGACCAGGATCTTCACCAGGGCTCCTAACACTCCACGCAATGCTTCGGGCGCATAACGTGAAACGGGCAAGTATAAATGAGCGGCGTGAGGATGGGAAACGGACGAGCGTAGGCGAGTTTCGGAATGGGAATCGCCGATGCGAACGCAGCGTGGCAGTTATGGCTGTTACTTAATATTTCTGGCCTTCATGAATCAGTGCTTTGATCTTCAGACCGCCCAACTTGTTGCCTTTGCGCAGCTCTCGGATGCTTTCTATTGCCTCGGCGACGGAACTCCTATTTGCCGCTCGCCCTCAAGAAGTTTCTTCTTCCTCTCGATTCCCCAGCGATACCCCGCCAGGTCGCCATCGCTGCGGATTACGCGGTGGCATGGCACGGCCAGCGCCACGGGGTTCGAAGCGCAGGCGCGGGCCACGGCGCGGACCGCTTTTGGATCGCCAATCTCGCGCGCGATCTCGGTGTAGCTGCGGGTTTCGCCGCGCGGAATCCGTTGCAGCGTCTCCCAAACTTTCTGCTGGAAGGCGGTGGCGCGCACATCAAGCGGCAGGTCGATCGTGGTTTTTTCGCCACCGAGGCTGCCCAGCAGCGGATCGATGTAACGACGCAGGGCTGCATCGTCACGGTGCAACGTCGCTGCGTGGAACTCGCTTCGCAGGTCGCGCTCCAACTCGGTCGCGCTCTCGCCAAAGCGAACAGCGCACAGGCCGCGCTCGGTGGCAGCCACCAGCATCCGCCCCAGCGGAGTCGGCGCAATCGCGAAGCTGATTGTCGCGCCCGCGCCGCCGCGCCGGTAGGCGCCCGGCGTCATGCCAAGCTGCTGATCGGACTTCTCGTAGAGGCGGCTGGGCGAGCTGAAGCCTGCGTCGTACAGTGCGGTGGTCACATCTTCTCCTTTGCGCAGTTCGGTCTTCACCTGCTGCATGCGCCGCGCTGATTGGTACTCGCGCGGACTGAGGCCCGTAGCGCGCTTGAACAGCCGTTGCAGATGAAACGGGCTAAGCCCGACGCGCTTGCTGAGTTGCGCGAGCGTAACCACGCCTTCAGCGTTGTCGAGCAACTGCCGTGCCCGAAGCACATATTGCGCCTGAGCGGAGATCTCCGTCGGCTTGCAACGCAGACAGGCGCGGTAACCGGCACGCTCGGCTTCACGAGGGTCGGGAAAAAACTCAACCGAGTCGCGCCGCGGGCGACGGCTGGGACACGATGGACGGCAGTAGATCCCGGTGGTACGCACCGCGAAAACGAAGCGTCCGTCCTGCCGGGCATCGCGCGCCATCACTTGTTGCCAATGGTTTTCGTTCTGGTTTTCATTCTGAAGTTGGGTTTGCATGGTCACAGCGTAGCTCCGGCTCGAGGGCGGCGCTATCCGGCCCTTGCGGGCAAAGCGTTTTGACAACGCCTGCTCTTTCCCAGCAACGCTGCGTGCTCCGGTGTGCACGGTTGCCTTCGAACTAGTCCCACCTTTTCTCATGCTGCCACAGGTCGTGCAGACTCACTTTCAGTCCCCGAACATACCAGATGTCGAAATTCTCCAGCGCATACGGATACTCAAAGTGTGCCACCTCTTCGGCATACTCGGTGATGCTCTTAAGATGCGCGGGATTGCCTTCGCCGAGCACGATGATGCTCTCGCCGGTGTAGCCGTGAACGCCCCAGTACCAGTAGTTTTGATGGAAGCAGACGGCGGGCGGCAAACCGTACTTCGGGCCGAAATAGTCAATCGCGCCAGCCTGTCCATAATCGCCGGTCTTGATGGCCGTCTTGGCCTGCACGTCGGGAGGCAGGCTGTGATAGACGCGGGCCACTTCGGCGACCATGGCTTCCCAGCCAAGCTCGTCGGAATAGTACTGCGGCAGCGGAGAGAGCGCGTGGCTGTGCTCGCTAATTGGCGGCGTGAAATGAATGGCTCGCGTGAAAGCGACGAACTGCGCGGGGCTGATGATCGGCGCAATCAGTGGCAGAAACACCAGGGCCGGAATCACGAGCACCAGAACAAACGCGGGTTTCAGCCAGGTGCGCCGGGTGCGCACAATCCATTCTTCGCAGACTGCGCTCCCAGCAGCGAAGAGCATGGGATACGCCGGAGCGACGTAGTAATCCTTGCCGTGCAGAATCATGAAGACGGCGAGCGTGACCAGGTATGCCCAGCCCAAAACCCGATAGCGCCGCCCTTCGCGACCAACGAGCAGCCATCCCAACCCCGCCAGCCACAGCGGTAGCGCGAAGGGGTTGACCATCAGGATCTGCCGCAGAAAGAAGTCAATGGGATTCAGTTCAACGTCTCGGCCGCTGGCGTGAATGTTGTGCATTAACTGCACAAACGGCCAGTCGCGGTGAACATTCCACAGCAAGTTGGGCAGGAAAATCAGAAATGCCAGCCCGCCGGCGATCCAGATCCACTTGTGAGTGAAGGCCTTGCGCTCCGGCGTGAACAGCAATCCGGCGACGATACCCATTCCGAACACGGCCATCGAATACTTGTTTTGCAGACCGATGCCCGCCAGCACACCGAACCACAGCCACAGCTTCTGATTGCCGGTCTGGATGACGCGGATGACGATGGAAGCACAGCCCATCCAGAACAGGGCTTCGAAATCGTTGGTCCCGAGCAGGTGGCCGTTGATCACGAAGACGGCAGAAACCGCCATCGCCAAAGCTGACAACGCCATCGCGAAGCGGCGTCCGCCGAACTGGTACGTCTGATATCCGGTGAGCGCGATGGCTCCGCAGCCCGCGATTGCGGGGATGATGCGGATGACAAACAGCGAAGAACCGAACAGCTTGGTGACCATCCAGGTCGACGCCGAAATGAACGGCGGCATGTCCACGTAGCCCCAGTCCAGATGCCGGCTGCAGGCGATGTAATACAGTTCGTCGCGAAAGATGCCGTAGCGGTTGGCAGTCGGCAGATGGAGCAACAGGCGCGCCGCAACGATCAACGCGACGGCCGCAAAGCCAGTCGCATACCAGGGAGTCGGATTCTTGCGATCTGCGAATTGTGGCAGGTTAGGGGCGGCAGATGTCATCAGCTACTACTCATGAGCACGAGTCTTCACCGAGAATAATACGGAATTAGCAGCGAGTATGTTTCAGTCGTGCAACTTGCCTGAAGCGAATCTTTCCCGTACTCTGAAGGCGATGGAAGTCCATTTCACAGCAGAGCAGGAAGCGCGGCTTGCGCAGATCGCCACCAAGGAAGGCACCGATGCCGAACGACTGGTGAAGGATGCTGCCTTGCGTCTGCTTGAGGAAGACGCCCGCTTCCGCAGCGCCGTGCGCGAGGGCATTGCGCAGGCCGACCGGGGCGAGTTCATTGAAGAGGAAGAAATGGACGCCCGCCTGGAACAGATGCTCCGTTCATAAAATGCGTATCCGCGGGACGCCAGCCGCCGCCGCCGACCTACAACACATTAGCGATTATCTCAAAGAGCACCATCCGCATTACCGGCATCCGACAATGCGCAAACTGTATGCTGCTATCCAATCCCTGAAAGAGTGGCCGCATCGTGGCCGTGTCGGACGGGAGCAAGGAACCCGAGAGCTTTCGTTCCCTCCTTTGCCTTACGTCGCCGTCTATCGCGTGGAGGAACAGAGCATCGAGGTCTTGCGGATATATCACGGCGCTCAGGCCCGGTCCTAATCGCATAGAACCTATGCGAAACAGGCGCAGATCCGTTCCTATTTGCTATTCGGGTTCTTGATTTCTTTCCACTCTAGGCTAAACACAGGCACTCCCGAGTGCTCCACGTTGATGTGATTGTGGCCCATCGAAAGCTTCCCATTGGCGGTTGAATTGATCCGCATGTCAGCTTCAAAGGAGGGCAGATGGTGAAGGCCGGGCGTCGCGGCTTGCGCAACAATGCGCGGGGTCGCCCGCGGTTTTGGCTCGGACTGGCTTGTGCCCATTCGGCTGTCGAGAATCGCGCCCAAAATTCTTTCCGACGCGCCCTGTTTTTTCAATTCGATCAGCGCCGCCGGGCTGGTGGCGAAATCAGTGTTCGACATCTGGATTTCACGCACGATAATGCTCTCGGGAAGGCCCGCTTTCATCATCTTGACGATGTCCGCATTCGTCAGCACATTGTCCGTTGGGGCCTGCGCCAGCAGAGGAGGGGCCAGCAAGAAAGCTAATAGGAACGCCAGTTGGAGTAAACGAGTGCCTCGCATGTGCGGTGCCTCCTGTGCGCAAGAAACTTGGGTTCTGACGATCGACGAGCAATGCCCAGGACCCGGGAGTGACACGGTTCCAGATTACAGCTCCTAAATCATTGAACGCGAAACGTCGAGAAAGTTGCAACATTTATCAAAAGTTTCTTGTCGAATACGCCACGAAGCCGAGTCCCGGACCGCAGATCCCTCCACTCGCCCGTCGCGGCGGGCTCGGTCGGGATGACAATCAGGGATAGTGGGCTTGGCTCGCGGCGCAGCCTTGGCTGAGTGCTGATAGCTGAATGCTGACTACTGGCAACTGACAACTGGCTACTGGCTACTGCTGTCCATCCCTGCGCGCACAATCGCCCTGGCCTGTGCCGCGGATTTGAAGATGTACGCCTCCATGCCTAGATCGCGGGCGGCTTCGACATTATTGGCACGGTCGTCAAAGAACAGCGTCCGTTTCGCGCGGCAACCGAGAGCGTCAAGGCAAGCGCGGTAGATGGCTGGATCAGGCTTCAGGATGCCCAGCTCGCACGACCAGATCTTCACCTGGAATTCGTCGAGCCAACTGAATTTGCGCACCTCGGCCAGCAGGTCGTGAGGAATATTGGAGAGGATGGCGGTCCGCACTCCGTGTGCCTTGATCTCGCGCGCCAGCGCGAGCGCCTCAGGATTGACGCGCAGCCACATGAGCGTTTCCATCTCAGCAATGCGCTCCACTTGCGCGGGCCGGAGCGCAACACCAGCGGCGTCGGCAAAAGCCTGCCAATGCTGCCGGAAGTCGGCGCGGCCAGCATCGTAGTCATGACGAGTGGCAGAGTAGATCTCGAAGAAGGGCGGCTCGGTGATGCCAACCAGCGCCGCAAATTCCTGCAACTCGGCAGCAGAAGGCGCGAGGCTCAGCACTCGGCCATAGTCGAAGATGACAGCATCCCAGCGGCTCGATGGCATCAATCCATTCTTACACGCGGCGGCGGTCCTTCGAAGCGGGGTTTGCCGATACCGATTTCGGTCCTTCATAATGTTTACCTGGTGCGGAAAACAAGGGCGACGAAACGGAGGAGTCGAAATGAGTGTGAATGCACAGAACGGGCTCATTCACCTGGCGAGTCAACACAGCGTTGAAGAAACCATGCAGCGCCTGGAAGCGCTGCTCAGTGAGCGTGGCGTCACCATCTTTGCGCGCATTGATCACAGCGGCGAGGCCGCGAAGGTTGGGCTTGCCATGCGACCTACCAAGCTGCTCATTTTTGGCAGTCCGAAGGGTGGAACTCCGTTGATGCAGGCTGCCCCCAGTCTTGCGATTGACCTGCCGCTGAAGGCATTGTTCTGGCAGGACGCGGAGGGAAAGGTTTGGCTCACCTACAACGATCCTGCGTACTTACAGCAGCGCCACAATTTTCCTACAGAGGTGCTTCCCAACATCGCAGGGGTGAGTGCGTTGTTGGGGAAAGCGGCGGAATGATGCAGGCAGATTTGCGGCTAAACAGGCCGCGACAACCCCAACATCGCTGGTGAAGCGATCTAGCTGGCACGCAGCAGCAGAAGCGTAACGTCATCGTGCTGCGGGGCGTTGGCGACGAAACGGTCAAGGCCGCTCATGATGGAATTCAGCAGCGCGGCGGGGGCATAGTTCAAACCAGCCTGCAGCACCGCAAATAAGCGGGCCTCACCATACTCCTCTTGCTGCTGATTCTCAGCTTCGACCACGCCGTCGGTGAAGATCACCAGCCAATCGCCAGTTTGTAGAGTTACCGAGCTCGACTCATAAGGGGCATTTTCCAGGATGCCGAGGGGCACGCCGCCAATCTGCAGGCGCTCAATGTTGCCAGACTGACGCCGCAGTATCGGGTTGTTATGGCCGGCATTGACGTAGCTCAAGGTCCGCAACACCGGATCGTATTCGGCGATAAACGCAGTGGTGAAGCGGCGGCCATTCTGGCTGTTGCTGCAGGCATAGGCGTTCATGCGGCCCACCAGTTCGACCAGCGGGCCCGGCGTTGTGCAAAGAGTTTTCAGGCTGGCTTGAAAGGTAGCCATCAGCATGGCCGCCGGGATGCTTTTTCCGGCCACGTCAGCCACTGCAATCAGAAATGTCTCGGCGGGTGAGCCTGCACAGGGGCGTGCGAAGACATCATAGTAGTCGCCGGCCACGGTATTCGCCGGACGGGTGGCAAACGCGATCTCGAGGCCGGGGACAGCGGGAGGACTCGCCGGAAGCAGCCATGCCTGGATTTCTTTCGCGATCTGGAGATCGCGCTTCATGACAACCCGGTCGGCTACCTCCAGAATCACCAGGACGAGCAGCAGCAGGCCGCCCCAGAAGGAACCGCCAAACCAGAAGGCATGCGCTTCCCCGTTGCTGCCCTGCCGGGAACCTCCCACGTTGGTAAATAGGAAGACCAGCGCAAGCAACAGCAGAACGCGGCGTGCCGGAGTCAGCTTCTCAATGAAGGCCCAAAAGAACTGGCCGGCAAGGTTGAAGAACCGTTTGCGCTTGGATACTCCCGCGGCGCGAGTGGAATCTACGTCCTGGGAGTAAAGGCGATAACTGGAACGAGCGTCGGCCTGGAACTGCTTCCAGAGCTCGTTGAGCTTCATGCCGTCGGTGACGCGCTGCCATAACTTCTTGAGGCGCGTCATAATGGGCCCAACTCGCGCAGCATATTTATCCCGCGCGGTGGCAAAGAACCGGCGCGTTGGTTGTTCCAGTTCATTCTCTCGAATCAGGATTATAGATGGTGAGAGCTGAGGCGAAGAACCATAAGGATTCATCCCGCGGCAAGCCGGTCACTGCCGCGTTTCGGGTTTCACCTGTTCATCGAGAAAGGCCACCGACTGAACCCCCGAGACCTCAAAGCGCTTGCGGCAGCGAATGTTCTTGCAGGCGACCAGGTCGTCGCGCCGGACCATGTAGGAGCGGGCTTTGGCAAATTTCGCGCGGTCGCGCTCATCCGCCCGCGGAGGCAGTTGGCGTTTCTTGGTGCGGACGAACCAGCCTAAATCGTATTCGGCGGACTGCTGGCAATGAGGGCAGTTTAAGGTCGCTTTCCTGGTCTCTTGCCGCTCGTCATACAGGTCGCGCTCGTCCATCAGGTTCCTCCGTGTGGGCCATCACAGAGCATGGCTCAACCCAGCCATAGTATTAGAACACAACCGCCGCTTCGAGGATGTGATACGAGGTGCAGCTTTGCGCAGGACTATAGCGGTTCACCGATTTTCGCTCTAGGAACCAAGACCCAGCGGAGAGTGTCCGCTGGGTCAGCCTGCCTCTGCTTGAAAACCCTGCTGCAGGTGCGTTGGGTAAGGAGGAGAATGGTAACCTGCGTCGCTTCGCCGCCGGGTAAAGTTTCTCACTCTGGCAGCCGGGTTTCACTGCCGTTGCTGAAGCTAGAGTGCCAGTTCCGCTCGGCCAGAACATCCCCCTGAGGCCGTACAGGTCGTGCCGCTTTCGTCGTATCGGAAACCGCTGAGCACTTCGTCCCAATCGCTGCACCAACCGCCCGGAACGGTGCTATCCTACGCGCAAAGGAGGGCTTCTTTATGGCTCGCTTCACGCTATGCTTCATCCTGATAGCCGCTGCCCTCGGCCACGCCAGCCAGCCGCCGGACACACTTGACAGCCCGGTTGTAAGCTCGAATCTCGCGGGCCTCAACTCGGCGATGGCAACAGCCAGCGGACGGCGACCGTTGGTAGCGACTGAATCGCCGAATGACATCGCGCGCGCCGGTGACCACGAAGGAATCTGCTACAGGATTCGCGCTTACATTTTCAAGCGCGATGACGACCACGCGCCTCAGTTTGTCAGGAGCACAACCTGCGGTCCAGGTCAGCCTCGCGCCAAGGATGCTGTCTGGCCGAAGGCGCGAATGGTCCCGGCTAATTGAGATGGAAGAACGGTAGTTCCTCCGCAGATTTCAATATGGCGAAACAATACTGGCGCCCAAAGCCTGATTACCACGACGAGGAGCGGCTCAAGGCCATTGCCGAGATTCGCCGCGGTCTCCCAGATATTCTGGAATACGGCACACAAGAAGACTTCGTGGATTTGGTGAAGAAGTGGCTTAAGGACATTACTCCGGAAGATCTGAAGGAGTGGATTATGCTGTTCCGCGTTGCCGTGCGCGAGAAGCGCGGACTCGATTGTTGACCTTCCGTGAGCCTTCGACGGCGCGCTCAAACTCCTTGTCACTCATCCGCTTCGATTGCTCAGTTGCCATCTTGGTGAACTTGTCGAGCAGTGTTTCCGTCGCAGATTTCGTTTTCACTCCGGAACTCGCCATTTGCGGACCTTTCTTCCTGATTAATTCAGCCATTTCAGTATAACCCAGCTATCGCCAGCACCTTCTGTCGAACCGTCGTGGTGCCGTCTGTAACTTCAGATGCGCCTATCCTCTTCAAGTTGCAGCAAATCGCACTACACCCGATACATTATTCTCCCCCGCTCACTTTGGGCGCGTAGGGGTTGTCATCCACCACCTGCCACACGGTGTCGAGCACAGTTCCGTCCACCCATTTCACCACGGCCACCGGACGATCAAGCAGCCGAGGTTTGGCAGGTTTCCCGCCGCAGATCTTTTCCACTTCGGCTTGCAGCTCTTCGATGGGAAGGACCGGCAGGCCCTTGCCTTTCACCGCGTCGAGCAAGTCTTGCCGCCGTGGATTGATGGCAATGCCGCGTTCCGTCGCGACGACGTCGATCAGTTCACCCGGCCCGGTCACGGTAGTGACTTCGTCAACGATCACCGGAATGCGATCGCGGAACGATGGGACCGCAAGAATGGTGCATCCTGCGAACAGGCAGTTCTGCCAGCCGCCAATTCCGTGCAGCAGCCGCCCGTCGGAATGGGTCACGACATTCGCATTGAAGTTGATATCAACCTCGGTTGCGCCCAGCACGGCGGCGTCAATCATCGACGCGAAGTTGCCCTTGCCGTGGAAGTTGTACGAGGTGAACGGACTGGTGGCTACATGACGAGGATTGCTGGCGATCGAATGCACTGCATCCAGGTCGAACGTCTGGCCGTCGAGAATGTATCCGATAAGACGTTCGTTGAGCAGATCGACCAGGTACTTGGTTGAACCTCCGCGCACGAAGCTGGCCTTCACGTTGGCTTGTTTCATCATGCCGGCCAGGTAATCAACGAAAGCCAGTGCGATGCCACCTGCGCCCGCCTGGAAGGAGAAACCGTCGCGCATGATTCCGCTGTCGCGCAGAAAGCGCGCGACTAATTCGGAAATTCGCAGACGATCGGGACTGCGTGTGATCTGCGTGGTGCCACTGACAATCATCGAAGGATCGCCAATGGAGTCAACCTCGACCACGTAGTCAACGTTGTTGCCCTGGATCTGCCAGGGAATGCAGGGGAACGGGACCAGATTGTCGGTCACAACGATGACGCGATCGGCATAGACGGAATCGGCGAGGGCAAATCCCAGCGAGCCGCACGCCGACGGTCCGTGCGAGCCATCGGCATTGCCGAAGTAGTCCGCCGTCGGCGCAGCGATCACCGCGATGTCGATGTGGACCTCGCCATCCTGCACCGCCTGCCAGCGTCCACCGTGCGAGCGCAACACTCCCAGGCCGCGCATGTGTCCGTGCGAACAATAGTCGCCGAGCGGGCCATTCATGCTGCCTTCGATGTGATGCACCGCGCCCGACTTCATCAGGTCGATCACCGGCTCGTGACACGGAAACGATGCGCTGGGAAACCAGACCAGGTCCTTGGCGCCCATGCGCGCGGCGGTTTGCAACGCGGTCAGTGCGACGCGGTCTCCATCGCGCAGATGGTGATGACTGCTGATGGTCATGCCATCCCGCAGTCCGCAAAGACGTAGCGCGGTTTCCAAGTCAGGGACGCGCTTGTCGCCGTTCGCTGGATAGTCGCTGCTACTGCGAATCGGCGGGGCGGCTTTGTTCCTCGTGGAACAATGCTGGTTAACTCCTTTGTATCTCGCCTCTTCGCGGCCGTTGACATGAGTTGGCACGCGACGGCCCGCCGCGTTCGTAACTAAGCCTGTTGCTACGCCCGCACTCATGATGGTTCTCCAGCTGTCGGCTCGTCGGCAATGATGCCCATCTTCCTGGCCAGTGCGACCAGCTTCACGGCGCGTTGCACCACCGGCGCGTCAATCATCTTGGAGCCGAGGCTCACCACGGCAAGTCCGCGAGCTTGTGCCTCTTCGAAGGCCGCAACGATTGCCAGCGCCTTCTCCAGTTCGTTCGGCGAGGGCGCAAAGGCGCGATGGATGATTTCAATTTGCACCGGATGAATACAGCCCATGCCCTCGAATCCCATGGCGCGCGAAGCCTCGCCCCAGTGCAGCAGTCCCTCGGTGTCGGCTGCGTCACCGTACACCGAGTCGATGGCCTGCACATGCGCGGCGTGGGCAGCGTTCACCACACGCTGGCGGGCATAGAGCGATTCACTTCCGCCTGCAGTCTTGGCCACTCCGAGATCTGCGGTGTAGTCCTCTAACCCGGTGGTGATGGCGGCAATACGCTCCGAAGCTGTCGCAATGGCTAAAGCATTCTCGATGCCCAGCGCCGATTCGAGAATCGGCATCAGCCAAATGGGACGCGCGACGCTAGCCCCTTTTGCGATCGAGTCGATAGCTCCCACAACGTCAGACACCTGGTCGGCGGTTTCGACTTTCGGAATCAGAATGAGATCGGGCGACTGTGGAACAATCTCTTCCAGGTCGGCCAGTCCGAGCGGAAGTTGATTGATTCGGACCATGCGCTCGGCCGCGCCGAAATCCACCGCCCGCAGCGCATTGCGAACCAACAGCCGTGCAGCGTCTTTCTCGGCATAGTGCACCGAATCTTCCAGGTCGAGAATGACTGCGTCCGGCCCATGCAGCCCGGCGTTGATGAAGTATTTGGGTTCGTTGCCGGGAAGATAGAGCCGTGAACGCCGCAGACGATCGCGCGGCGACGGCGCCGCAAGCGTCACCGCTTCTGGCAGCGCTGACTTGCCTTGTGCGAGTCCGGCCCGGCGCACCGCCGCCTCGATGCGAGCTGCGATCATGAAGGGCAGCGCGCCTTCATCCACGATCTCGATTAAGGCATGCGCGACGCCAAGCGTGCGCAACACATCGCGAACTTGCCGGCGAATGACTTCACCGTAATAGAGTTCGACGCGCGAGCGTAGGCCGATCTCCACCCCGCCGCTATTGCGCTCCTCGAAGCTAACGTGCAGGTCGGAACGCACGTCGTCGCCGGCGCGTCCCGCCTCGCCTCGGCGCAATGCGCTAATTTTTGCCACTGCCGGCATAAGCCTTCTCCACTGTCACCCCAAGCTTCGCCAGGATGGCATCTGTCATCTGCGTTGTCGAGGCCGCGCCCTGGGCCAGCGATTTCGTCCCGCCGGAGATGCGCATCATGTCATAGGTGCGGACTTGACCTTCGGCCACGACCGCCGCGATGGCGTCGCGAATCTTGCGCGCGTTGTCGTTCTCGCCGAGATGATCGAGCATCATCGCCGCCGAAAGAATCATGGCAATCGGGTTGACGATCGCCGGATCCAGCTCGGCATACTTGGGAGCCGAGCCATGCGTAGGCTCGAACACTGCCACCTCCTGGCCGATGTTGCCAGAAGCCGCAAAACCAAGCCCGCCAACCAGTCCCGCGAATGCGTCGCTGATGACATCGCCGAACAAGTTGCTAGCCACGATCACGCCATACTCTTCCGGGTTCTTGGTCAGCCACATGGTCTGCGCGTCGATGTTAGTGGACCGCAGAACAATGTCGCTGTACTGCTTCTGCACGTGCTTGGCGACTTCTTCCATCATGCCCGAAGTTTCGCGCAGCACGTTGGGCTTCTCGCAGATGGTCACCGATTTGTAGCCGTGCTTGCGCGCATACTGGAATGCAGCTTCGCAAATTCGCCGCGCCGCCGTACGCGTAATGATGCGCACTGAAATGGCAAGGTCCTGGCCGGCGACCCGGTCGAACGGCTTGAACTTCGGGTGGGTGCGCAATGCGTCACGCACCGGTTGCGGCGGATTCGTCCACTCCACTCCCGCATACAGACCTTCCGTGTTCTGCCGGAAGACCACCACGTCCACCTTAGGCTCCTCGTACCCGCCAGCCGGTTTCTTGCGGATGAAGTTAAGCGGGTTGCCGGGGAACGACAGGCACGGCCGCATGCACACGTCGAGGTTGAAGATCTGGCGCATGGAAACAATCGGGCTGAAATATTGATAGCCTTTGCCGCGTAATGCAGGGCTCAACTCGGCCTCGGCTTCCTTCTTCGGCTTCGAGGTGATGGCGCCGAACAGGCCGACCTTGTGCTGGCGCAGCAGCTCGATGGTGCGCTCGGGAAGAGCATTGCCTTCCTTGATCCAGCACTGCCAACCAATGTCGGCGTGTATGTACTCGGCCTCGAAACCGACGGCGTCGAGGACCCGAATCGCTTCGGGCAGGACCTGGTTGCCAATGCCATCGCCCGGCATGGACACGACTTTATGTTTTGCCATGAATGCCAATTCCTCTAACCTAGTTTGTCATCCCGAGCGAGGTCGCCGCGGCGACCGAGTCGAGGGACCTGATTTTCTGCCGTCCCTACGGGACTCAGATTCTCTCTCACGCCCACCCAGCGCTGAAGCGCTGGGCTAAGCTCTTCCGCCCCCCAAAGCGGGGCTTGTGTGTCGCACGCCACAATGTGTCACATTGTGAGACCACCGCTAAACCTGCGCCGCCACCGTGCTCAATCCCAGTTTCCGGCCCACCAGGTTCTCCACTCCGCCGGCAATCACCAACGACTGTGGTACCGACCCCAGCGCCGGGAAAGCGAACTGCTCGCCTGCGTAGCGTATAGTGCTCGCGGAAAAATCAACCTCGACCTCGTCACCTGGGATGATCGTCTTTTCCTTGCGCGCGACCGCATCTGAAAACTTTGCGCGCAGGCGGTTCACCAGGCTGGGCGTCTCGATGCAGAGAAAGCCGTTGTTGAACGCGTTGCGCAGATAGGTCTGCGAGAAGCTGCCCGCGATCACCAGTGGAATGCCCTTGTCTTTCAGCGCCGTCACCGCCTGCTCGCGACTGGAACCCGTACCAAAATTGAAGCCGCCGACAATAACGTCACCCTCACGCGCGCGTTCGGCAAACTGGGGATCGTAATTCTCCATTATCACGCGCGCCATCATTGCCGGGGTCATGTCTTCGCGATAGGTGTAGTCCTTGCCGTAGATGCCGTCGGTGTTCAGGTTATCTTGCGGCAGGAAGATCAGCCTTCCGTGCACGCGTTGCGGAAATCCGGGCAGGATTTCAACTCTCTCGGCCGAAGCCGAACCCGTGGCCAGCACTTCAAAATGTTTCTTCAGTTCGCGATACTCGGCTTCAACAGGTCCGCAGATGTAACCGGCGACGGCCGAAGCAGCGACAACCTCGGGACTGCCAAGATAGCACTGCGCATCGCGCGAACCCATTCGACCCTTGAAATTGCGATTGGTGGCCGAGATGCCAACCTCGCCCGCTTCGAGCAACCCGGTACCCAGGCCGATGCACGGTCCGCATCCTGAGGGCAGCGGATGCGCGCCTGCTTCAAGCAGCGTTTGCCACACGCCGCGCTTTTGAGCTTCCTCCTGCACCGCGCGACTGGCCGCCGCAAGATACAATTGCACTCCCTCCGCGACCTTCTTGCCTTGTAGCACCTTCGCCGCGGCCTCCAGATCTTCCAGCCGCGAGTTCACGCACGACACTAGGTACGCCTTCTGGATCGCGACTTTCCTTTTCGCGATTTCGGCGACTGACTCCATCACCTGCACCGTATCCGGACCCGAAACATGCGACGTGACCTCTGCGAGATTCAGCGTGATCCGGCCCGCATACATTGCGTCCTTGTCCGGAGCCGGAGGATTCGTGCGCCACTCCTCAAACTTCTCTTCGGGAATACGCATGACCCCCTGCGCCCGCAATTCTTGATTGCGCGCTTCGAGGTAACGTAACGTGACTTCATCCACCGGGAACCAGCCGACCAGCGTTCCCCATTCGGTGGACATGTTGGCGATGGTCAGCCGCGCATCCATGCTGAGCGACGCCACACCGGGACCGGTGAACTCGGCAGCAGCGTTCAACACTTCTTCCTGGTTGTAGAGTCCGCACAACGTCACGATCACATCTTTTCCGGTTGCACCCGGCGCGAGCCGGCCTTCGAGCACGACTTGTACAGTGCGCGGAATCTGCCACCAGAACTCACCCGTCGCCCAGATTGCGGCCGCGTCGGTGCGCACCACCGGCGTGCCGATCGCGCCCAGCGCGCCGTACATGTTGGAGTGCGAATCGGAGGCGACGACGAACGTTCCCGGCAGCACGTAGCCCTTCTCAACCATGATCTGATGACCAATGCCGCTGCCCGGCGGATAGAAGTCGATGCCTTGCTCGCGCGCAAAAGCCTCCATGCTGCGATACCTCGCCAGATTCGACGCTTCCGTGTTCTGAATGTCATGGTCGGCGGTGATCACCGGCTGCGCCGGATCGTGCATCTTCTTCGCGCCGATGGCCTTGAATTTCTTCATCACCGCAGAGGTGTTGTCATGCGTCATCACGTGAAAAGGTCGGATAGAAAGGAAGTCACCTGCGCGCAGCGGGCGGCTCGGTCCCTCGGCCATGTGGGCTTGCGCGATCTTTTCGACGATGGTCTGTCCCATCTCAATGACCTCCCGCCGCCAGTGCCCGGTCGGCCTTGAACAGTTTCATCAGCGTAGTCACGCTCGGCTGCTTCTCCAGGTTCCAGATCGCGTCCATGGCGCGGCGACGGGCTTCGCGCGACATTACGGGCTCCGCCAGCGCCTCGAATTTCTCTTCCACCTCTTTATCGGTCAGGGGATTGCGCGGATCGCCTTTGGGATAGTCAAGCTGCGTCGTGTATTCGCGGCCATCGATGGTATGGATCCTGACGATCACGCGCTGCAGCGCCGGAAAGACTTTCTCGATCTCGGGATCGGCGGAGACGGCGATCTTGTTGAGTTGAGCGCGGATTACAGGGTCCATGATCTTCGCCTGGGTAAACTGCAAGGGAGTGACTTGGCGTTCGGCGATGGCAGCAGCGATGACATACGGCAGCGAGTGGTCGGCGGTCTCCTTGGTGTGCGGATCGTACTTGCTGGGATCGCTGAGGATGTCGGCTCCGCGCGCCGTGGTGCGGATGTGTACTTTTGCTATGTCGTTGGGCTTCAGGTCGTGGTCCTTCACCAGTGCCAGCACGGCGGAGATTGGCGTATGCGTCAGGGCCTCGGTGGGAAACGCCTTCATCCCACATTGTGTGATACGCCACGACTCGCCTAAACCGTCGGTCAGAATGTTCAGCTTCCACTCCGGGCCAAAGCAATGGACCAACCCTTCTTTGCCGTCTAGCACGTGCTCGGGGCCGGTATATCCCTTTTCAGCCAGCAAGGCTGCCAGCACGCCGCTCTGCGTGGCCATGGGATCGACGGTGTTCTTCATCATGGTCAGCTTGCCTGCGGTGACCGCGCCCAGGGTGGCGCGCGCGCTGGCGCTGATGCCGATGGCGTGCTGAATTTGCTCCGCGCTGAGATACAGCATACGTCCGACCACGATCGGCGAGACGAATGCGGTCAACGTGGCATGATGCCAGCCGCGCTCGCGAATGCCTGGGAAGGCCGCTTCGCACAGCCGCATTTCAAATTCGTGGCCCAGCACCAAACCGACGATGAGTTCGCGCCCATCGCTGCCAGCGCGCTCACCAGCGGCCATCGCCGCGGGAAAAATGTCGGAGGGATGCGAAGGGTCCTGCTTCCAGTAAATGTCGTTGTAGTCCATGCAGCGGATCATCAGTGCGTTGGCTAGCGACGCCGACACCACATCCATCTGCTGGCCGCTCCCAATCACGGTTGCACCACTTCGGCCTGCAATCTCGTTTAGCACCTCCAGCGCGATGATCACGTCATGCTGCTGATAGCCGCCAAGCGCGCAGCCAATGCTGTCGAGCAGGAAGCGCTTGGCCTGATATACCGCGTCCTGGGAGAGCTGCTCGAATTTCACACCGGCGGCCCATTGCGCCATGATCGCCGTGATCGTCGGCTTGGCTGCGGTTTTGCTCGGCGCTGGCGAAGTTGTGGTTGACATAAGAATCCGCTCCTTCTATTTCGCCAGGTTCTTGAATGGCAGAAAGGCCATGAAATCGGCGTGGTGCACGATGTAGGCCTCGGTGGTGCGCTTCACCAGGTCGCCTTCGGCGGCATGGGCCGCGATGATGTGGCACACCGCGTCGGGCACGCCGCATTCCATCGCCAGCGCCACGCCTGTAAAGGGATGGCGCAGCATCTCCCCGCGCTTGCTTTGCCGGGTCTTGCCGTCCGCGTTTTCGTACTCCAGCAGCTTGCCGACGTCGGCCAGAATCGCGCCCGCGATCACAGTATCCATGTCGATGGGCAGCGCGCGCCCCATAAATTCCGTCATGCTCTCGGCCGCCTTGCGCGCGATGTGTACTACACAACGCTTGTGCTCCATGAACGTCGTGGGGCAGTTCGGCACCAGCAGGGTGAACGGAATGCGGTTGAGGTCGTCCGGCGTGAGCGAGCTGAGTTCCAAAGCGCGCTGCCAGGTCTTCGTGACCTGCTCGCGCAGTTCGGAAGACTGAATCCACTCGATCTCCGGCCACAATTTAAGGACTGCTTCGCGCATTGGTATTCCTCGCAAAATCCCCATGCAAAACCGGCTCGGATGGGGCACCGTTTCACCCTTGCGCCCGGGGATCAACAGGGCGATATCCCGTCCGAAGGCCAAACAAGTATTCGTATCATTTCTTGCCGCAGGAGAGCTAGGACGCGCGTCACAGAAAAAGGGCCCATGGTTTCCTGCTTCTTAGCTTGTCACGTGCCGGTGTGCGGTACGTCACTGACGAACCGGCAGATGCAGGCGTGAACTTCTATTGGGTGTCCGGGGAGAGGATGGCCGGCTTTTTTCCCCACACCACTTCGTCGAGTGTGCGCGAGAAACAAGGCCCTCGAGCTTCCTTCTTCCAGATTTTCAAGTGCGCACGACCGTTAGACAATTTCGTTGTAACAGATAGCTGAGAAGTGGAACCGATGCGCCACAGATGGAATTCTCGCGGCTTATTTTTCCGCACATGCGCGCCCGCGGCCACGGCTGCGCTGGCGATAGCGTTTACGCTAACGGCTGTGTTGACCCAATCGGCGCCGGCCCAGAGGTTCCAGGCCGGCGGCCAGTCTACGCCGTTGCCCACTCAGGATGCTAGCCAATCTGCGCGCGCCTTTCCTCGACTGAGCCTTGGGAGCGACCGCGAACTGGTATATGTCGGCATGTTTTCGTCCGACGCGACGTTTCGAGGGCCATCGAAGTTCACTCATTTTCTCGAGGCGATGAAGGTGCCCCCCCGACAGTCTATCGGAACAAGCCGCCAGACAAAGTGCCGTTCCTCCCTGGATGCTTTCTTCCGACGTGCGGGTCATGGACGATGTTGAGCCACCGGGGCACGCAATGGCCCTGCCGGAAGTGCATTCCCTTGCGGGTAGCGTTCGCGATGCCGTTGTTTCCTTCGTTTACGGCCGGCCCAGCGTGCTGCGGACACCGCAATACCTGACCACCGACTCCCGGCAGCGCGTCATCCTTAGCGATCCTGGCATTCCGGCCGTACATGTACTGGATCCCAAGAGAAAAACCTCCTTCAGCATTCTTGGCGGGCAAGGCCGCCGGCTGCAGTCAGCAGCCGGAGTGGCCGTAGATGGGGAAGACAATATTTATGTTGCCGATTCCGAGCGGGGAATGGTTCTGGTGTACGACCAATTCGGAAAGTTTGTACGTTACATCGGAAACTTCCACGGCGAAAACATGTATCAACGCCCCACAGGAATTGCGATCGACCGCAAAGCGGGCCATTTATATCTTGTCGACAGCCCTCGTCATCTTGTTTTCATGCTTGACCTCGAAGGCAATCTCCTGAAGCGTGTGGGGCAACAGTGGCACGATATCGGCGGTGAGGGATTGAAGCGCAGAAATAATACCGGCCCGGGAATGTTCGACTATCCCACCGAGATTGCCGTGAACGATCACGAAGTTGCTGTTCTGGATAGCTCTGGGACACGCGTTCAGATCCTGGATTTGGAATGTAACCTCCTGGGAGGTTTCAGGGTTCTGAATGCTCCCCACCGGGAGCCTGACAGGGAAGACGGGTTGGGGCTAGATCGGGACGGCAACATCTATGTATCGGATGCCGGCGCTTCCGAGGTCAGAATGTACAACAGCAAAGGCGGCCTTCTGGCTTCTTTCGGCCAAGCCGGTTCCAGAATGGGCGAGTTTAGTGCTCCGAGAGGGTTGTGGGTCGATGCGAGCAACGGCCTGTACGTCGCCGATACGCAAAACGTTCGCGTTCAGCTCTTTCGTTTGACCAGTGGGGGCCAAAAGGACTGGATGCCTGGGTCAGGCAAATAGGATGCAGCTAGCGTTTCACCCACGCCTACTTACATAGACCACGTGACCTGCTCAATCTGGTTGGTGATTTCCTCGGCCGGGGTTGCGGGCGGGAAGCGCATTGGCTTGCCGATCACGACCGTCAGCTCTCCGGGGCGCGCGATTTTGTGGCCGGCCGTCTTCATCTGGTACAAGCCATCGATCCGCATGGGAACAACCGGGATGTTCAGGCGCGCCGCCAGCATCCCGACACCTGAGCGGAACGGCGACGGCTTGCCATCCGGTGTGCGCACGCCTTCGGGATAAACCAGGACGCTGTAGCCGCGGTCCACCGATTCACCGGCATAGGCGAAACTCTCGCGCACACCCGACTGCTGGGGCAGCGGAAAGACGTTGAACAGGGCAACTACCAGATAGTAGCCGGCCCGGTATGCCCAACGCACCAGGGGATTCCAGGTTGCCGGCGGCCGCCACATTTCCCACAGCATCTCTCCCCACATGCCGACCGCGAGCTTGTGCCGCACCCGGGGCGGAAGCGCGATCAGCGCAAATCCAACATCGATGTAGGTGACGTGATTGCAACTGATGAGAAACGGCTCGTCAAGACCGCGCAGGTTTTCGCGGCCAACGATCGTGGGGTGCGCCATGATCATGGTCGCCGGCCAGGTAAGCAGGTAGTAGATGAAGTTGCGAATCCAAGTGATGGGCCAGCGCTGCGCCCATCGCGGATACCGATAGCCGCTTTGCAGCGACTTCTGCGGCCCACGCAGCAAACGTTCGAGATCGCCAACCGTGCTGACGCTGGTGAAGTTCGCCTCGTTGAGATCGACCTGGTAGCGGTCTTCCAGCGCGCTCATTAGTTCGACGCGGTCCATGGAGCTAAGGTTCAGGTCTCCGTCTAGCCTGGCATCTGGGGTGAGTGGACCGGTGCTGCGTCCGGTGACGCGCGCGATCAGGTCCGCCAAAGCGCCCTGCGGCACGCTGGCTCCATCGTCGGCAGGGGCGAAGTGTTGCTGCACCGCCCGCTGAATGGCGGCGATCCTGGGCTTCTGCGTAGGAGTGCGCGGGAAGTCTTGCTCGGGCCACACCAACCAGCGGCGCATCTGCTGATACTCAGCGAGCTGCTGGTTGGCACGCCTGACCGCTGGCTCTGGATCGACGGAGTCGCGCAGGATGAGAACGGCGCAAGGCTCGGCGTTGCCGCTCTGCTCCAGGCCGACGACGACGCAGTCGCGTATCGCGGGCTGCTGGCGCAGCGCAGTTTCGAGGTCCTCGGGATAAATATTCATCCCTTCGCGCGTGACGATGACATTTTTCTTGCGGCCCTTGAAATAAAGATTGCCTTCGGCGTCCAGCTCGCCAAGATCGCCGGTGCGAAACCAACCTTCCTCGTTCAGCACCGGCTTCAGCTCTTTTCCCTGCCAATAACCGGCAGCGACGTTGGCGCCGCGCACCAGGATTTCGCCATTCTCGTCGAGCTTGATCTCGCGGCCCTCCAGGACCTTGCCAATCGAGCGTTTGCCGGTGCGGAACGGATGGTTCAGGGAAATCAGCGATGTTGTCTCGGTGAGGCCGTAGCCCTGAATTACCACGAAGCTCATCCGCCGCCAGAACTCTTCGGTCTCGGCGTCGAGCGCCGCGCCTCCTGAGATGAAGGCCCAGAACTTCCATCCGAATTGGTTGTGAATTTTCCGGAAGCGCCACCAGCGTCTGACGAGGTGCTGGTCTTTTGCGGCCTCGAATTGGCGTTGGAACCACTCCCGCCGGGCCGCCGCTTCGAAATCGCGCAGCAGCTTATCTCTTAGCGACTCCATCAGGCGCGGCACCGCGACCACCACCGATACGCGTTCTCTCTTGATGACATGCAGAACTTCCGTCGGGTTCAGCGTGTCCTGGAAGATCACGGTGGCCGCCAGCAATTGCGGCAGGAAGATTCCGAGGAACTGCCCAAAGATGTGGCTTAACGGTAGCAGGTTCAAGAATCGCAGCGGATGAAAAATGCGCTCGTAGCGGAGGTATCTGCCAATCTCGCGCTCCAGCGGCTCGAGGTTAGCCAGGATATTGCCATGAGAAATGACCACACCGCGCGGTTCGGCAGTCGTGCCCGAGGTGAAGACGATCTGCACGATATCGTCGCGCGTGAGAGACGGCGGAGCCACGGGCTGATCGGAGCGCGCCGCGAGCTGCTCGCGCAGGGTTTCCAGGTTGATCTCTGCAATGCCCGAAATGTGGTTCTGCATCGAGCGAACGCAGAGCTTGGCATCCACCTGTTGCGCCACACGCTGGGCGAAATCGGGAGCCGCAATCTTGTCGATGGGCACCACGATGGCGCCACGCAGCAGGCATCCGAAAAAGGCAACCACCCACTCGGCGCAGTTCTCGCCCCAAATGAGGACCTTATCGCCCTTGCTGATGCCACGCTGTTCCAACTCGCGCGCAAAGCGATAGGCGTTGCTCAGCACATCGCCGTACGTCCATCGCTGCGTGCGATAACCGCGATGTTGGGCGTAGGCCACCTCACGAGCGTGGCGGCGGAAGTTATCGAGGTATTCCAGGATGGTGGTGCGTGCCATCTGCTGACAGTTTAACCGTTCGAACGACGGTGGCGTCCGGGCCTCGGCCGCGCGGCTCGCCAATCATGGAGCGCGGCGTAACCCCAAATCGCGAGCGGCAGCGTTTTCGACTTTCTCGATCACGACGATGGCCACCCATTCGTTGTTGCGATTCAGGTAGCGAACCATCCGGCCGCCGAGGATGTTCGCCACTTGTTGCGGGGCCAGGTCCCGGTGATAGTCGAAGAAACGTTCCTGCAGTTCCTCGCCGAAGGGCAAACTCCGGAACAGCGGATGCGCCGGCTGCCACTTGGTGGGAAACAGCAGCGCCACATCGAACTGATCGGTCGCTTGCGCGGCCCGTTCGGTTTCGAGGGCGGAGAAGTTCTCGATGGGCACCACCGTGAGCGGCTGTTTGGCGTATCCCAGGAACGGGCGGGTTAGCTCATCGGAAGCCGGCCACGCGGTGAGCACGCGTGCGTGTGGAAAGCGCACCGCCAATTCATCGGCCGCCTGTTTGTGGAGGATGACGTAATCGCGATACAGCAGCGTGTCCTCAGGAGCGATCCGATAGGGCGGCGGAGTGAGCAGTGCGAACCCAAAAGCTACACAGGTCAACGCGATCCACCAGGGCCAATGTAGGGCGCGACGCCACAGCGTAGAAACACAAAGCAGGATTACGAGCGGCGTCGCCGGAAGCATGTAGCGGGCCAGCACCGCGCCTCCGAGCGCTGACAGAACCAGGACATGCGCCAGGATCACTACCCCAAAGACGAGCTGCACATTGATGGGAATGCGGGACCGCCGTGTGCCGTCGGGCTCTGGCAGCGGAGGGAGGCTCATGGCAAAGGCTGCGGCCAGCGTCAGCACGAACAAGTTCAGGTAACCCAGCGCGTGCCAGAGCCGTACCAGGATCGCAAGGACGATGCGAAGTGGGCTGAGGGTAGCTTGCAGGTTGTAGCGCAGGTACTCGGGATTGCCGAAGTAGAAGCCGGTCCGGTGATGGTGATAGAGAAACCACAGCACAAGCGGAACCAGGCATAGCAGAAACGAGAAGCCGGCCAGCCGTCTCCGCTGACATAAGCAGAGTGTTTCGGCTCGTCGTACCTTGCCTTGCAGAACGGGACACAGCAACTCCCATGCCAGCAGCGCTAAAGGGGTCACGATGGCAGTCTCCTTAGCCAGAGGCGCCAGAGCCAAGAACACGATGGTGGCCACCGGTCTTCGCTCCACGTACATTGCCAGTCCCCAAAGCGTCAGCGCGCAAACCATCATGTCGAGGTGAGCCAGCGAACTTTGCGTAAAGAACACCGAATAGACCGCTGTGCATAGAACGGTGGCGGCCGCGATCTGCTCGTTGGCCACATCGCGCGCGAGCCGCCACAACCCCAGCAGGGCGAACGCCGAGATCAGCAGCATCGCAGTTCGCGTCACCGCTGGCGTGAAGCCGCTGAACTTCCACCAGAACGCCAGCCACAGCATCACCAGCGGAGGATGTGCGTTGGAGAGCATGGTGCGCGGAATCAGCGAACCGGTGAGTAAGAGATCGCGCGCCGCTGGAATAAAGTAGCCCGCTTCATCCCAGAAGTACGGCAGCCGCAGTAAAGGAGCATGAGTGACGAATAGGAAGGCAAAAATGAGGGCGTAGGCGAAGAGATATTCGCGCAGGCGGGTGGCTGCGTGAACAGCGCGCGCTTTGAAGGGGTACGCCTTCAGGCGTGCCGCCGGAAGCTGGGAATGTACCGGCTTTAGCCGCTGGGGAAGCTCGTTCTCTTTGCCCTGTGGCATCGCCCGCGCATCTATGCGCCGACCTCACAAAAACCGAATTCCCTCAGGGGCTAAAGCCCAACTCTTCCACCGTCGATACGGCACAGCTAAAGCTGTGCCCCTTCAAAGACAAGCCAGCCGGAGGCCGCTCTCCCGGAAGCCACGCTAATGAACCGGACCCGTCCCCGGCCCCATGCGGGGATCCAGCTTGACCTCGCCGAAGGTGTTCTCGTAGTTCACCAGGTTCTGCTGCAGGATGGTATAGAGCGCTTTTGCCTGCTGCGGGCTCAAATAGATTCCCTGGAAGTTGCGCACCTCCACGCGGGTTTCGTCCTGCTGTTGCAGGGTGCCAAAAATCAGGAAGAAGTCCCACACGTTCACCCGCACTTGCACGCTGTTGGCATAGCTTTCGCGGTAGTCGGGGGTATTGGTTAACTGAATCAACGGCTGCGGAGGATTCGACATGGTGACCTCGAAAATCGCAGTGTAACAGAACAGTTGCCAGTGGTCAGTTGCCCGTTGCCAGATGGAGTTGGCAAAACCCAAGACTGACAACTCCGCAAACTGGCAACCGAGAACTGGCAACGGACGACTGGGAGAAAAAAATGGCGGCCCCGAAAGGGAGCCGCCGAAGTGAAGCAGAGTCAAACTGGTTAGAAGGTGATCTTGCCGGACACCTGGACGACGCGCACTGAGGAATCGAATCCCAGGAACACGCCGTAAGGGCTGGTCGGCATCGGCGCCATGGAATTGATCTGACCGAACGTCGGGTCGCCCAGAGTGCTGTCCGGGTTGTTGAAGTTCGGGTGATTGAACACGTTGTAGGCCTGAGCGCCAACTCCAAACTGGACCCGTTCCGTGATCTTGAAGTTCTTGAACAGGCCCATGTCCATGTCGAAGAAGTGCGGTCCGACATACTGGTTGCGCCGCTGCGGCGAGAAACCGCTGGGCAGCAACGTAGAAGTATCCAGGAATGCAGCCGCATTCAAGCACGGCGTTCCCACTCCAGAGATACTGGCGGCTCCCGCGCCGCAACTGAGCTGTCCGGGAGAGCTACCGCCAAGAATAGGCGTACCCAGCACGGTTGCAGTCCCGTTGACCACACCACCGTTCAAGTTGCCGTCAACCACGGAGAATGGCAATCCGCTGCGCCAGAAGACTTTGCCGGACCACTCCCATCCACCCAGCGCATAGTTCAGGAAGCTGTTGCCAAAGTGGTAGGCAGGATGAACGACAAAGTCCCCGTTGAAGGAGTTGCGAACGTCATAGTCCGAGCTTCCATAGTTGCACGATCTGAGGCTCTGGGGACAAAGCTGGTTAAGCGGAAGGCTATCACCGTAAGTGAACAGGCCGCCATTGGACAACTCATCCAGGTTGTGCGCCCAGGTGTAGTTGGCGTGGGCCGAAACCCATTTCGAGAAGTTGCGCCTGAGAGTGACCGTGACGCCGTTGTAGTTGGACACGGCGCCATTCTGGATGGTGCTGACAGTTCCGTAGTTGGGGACCGCGGGCGCTGCCGGCAGTGTGCCCGGCGGCCACAAACCGAAGCCGTCGTAAGCGTTGGGATAGCCGTCGGTGTAGAGCATACGAATACCGTGATTTCCGGTGTAGTTGATGACCAACGCGGTGGAGGGAGTCAGCTCCTGCTGCACCTGAAAATTCCACTCCTGCCAACGCGGAGCACTAATGTTGCCGGAGAGAGCGGTAAAGCTCGGAGCCGCAAAATGCACTCCAAATGGCAGCAGAGAAGCTGCGATCTGGGAATAGGTTTGGCCACTGGTGAAGCCGGAGCTAAAGGCCTGTGCGGATTGCTGCCAGGTATAAACGGAACCGTTCGTGGTGGGGTCGAAGGGCAGGGTGCCGCCCCCGGGCCGCACGCGAATGGAAACCGCAACCGGAGGGTCGGCCAGCAGATCGTCCACCAGACCGGCAGGCGGATTGTCGTAGAAGAGGCCGAAGCCACCGCTGATCACTGTCTTGTCGTTATGGTAGGGCGACCAACTGAAGCCGAAGCGCGGTGACCAGTCCAGTGCGTCGACACCGTGATACGCCTGATGCTGGTTGTAGGCAATGTCGGAAGTGTATGGTACGTCTCCGGCGCCTGCTCCCGCCAGCACACTGGGCAGGTTCGCCCATGCCGTGTTGAAGTTGGCAAAGCAGTTGATTTGGCACACTGGGTTCGAGTTACGCTCCACGCGCAAGGCCAGCGTCAAGGTGAGGTTCGATTTTATCTTCCACGTGTCCATTCCGTACACGCCAATACCCCACAGGGCAATTGGCACGTTGCTTGCCAGGTTGTCAGTCTGGCGATATTGGCCGGCGATGCCATTAGCAAAAGCCTGTAGAGCGTTCTCGGTTGAAGTAGCCAAATCGAAGTAAGCCGCACCATTGTTGAAGAAGAAGTTGTGGTCGCTTACGTCGTAACGACGAAAGTTGCCGCCGAACTTGAAGCTGTGATTGCCGCTTATCCAGGTGAAGTTGTCGATGAACTGGTACTGGGTGATATTACGACCCTGGGGGAAATCCCACTGCTCACCAACAGCCCCACTGGACGGCCCAAGCGGGTTGGTCCCACCAAAAATCAAGCCCATCGGGAACGTGGACAGCGCCAGCGCCTCATTCTGCTGGAACTGGGCTACGTAGTGGCTCGCAGCCATCGTGAACTCGTTCGTCTTGCTGGGAGAGAAGACGTGCGTCTCCTGGAACTGAGTGTCCCAGGCGGGCTGATTAGAGAGCGCATCGAAGCCGGAACTGATGGAACTCAGGTAGGTTGGTTGCAAACCATGGTCCAGCTTATAGCGGAAGAACATCTTGTCCTTCTGTCCGACGTTCTGGTCAATCTTGAAAGCCAGGATCCACTCCTTCCCGAGCGTGCTCGGAGTGCCGTTGAAGGTGGCAAAGCAGTTCTGTGTCGCCCCATTGAAGCCCGGCAAATTTATACCGGTACATGCGGCGTTGTTGGGGATGGCTTGCGCGTTACTCGCGCCCGGAGCGTTGGCAAACAGATTCATCATCTTCGTGTACAACGGGAGCTCGGCTGGCTGTAGCACGCCTACATTGTTCAGGACTGCCGTCGAGAAAGCCGGGGACGGGATTGTGGTTGCAATGACGTTAGGCAGTAAGAAGCGCAAGCCTTCCGTGTCGAAGAAGAAGAAGGTCTTGTTCTTGATGATCGGGCCGCCAACCGACCCCGCCCACTGGTTGGCGTTGGAGAAGGGCCGCGGAGTGATCGGGCTCGAGTTGTTATTCATCCAGTCGTTGGAGTTCATGGTGCGCCCGTTCCACCAGTACTGAGCGTTGCCATGGAAGGCATTGCTGCCCGACTTGGTTACGTAGCTAACCTGGGCGCCCGACAACTGGCCGTACTCGCCTGAGTAAGGGTTAGCGATCACGGTGACTTCCTGGACTTCATTCGAGCCCAGGGTGAGGTTGGCCGCCCCGGAATTGTTGATGTTGAAGTACGGATCCATGTCATTCTCGCCATTGACCGTAAACAGGTTCGAGGTCGCCGGCAAGCCGTTCATCGTGAAATTCCCATAACCCGCGGTGTTGTTCATGATCACGCCCGGAGCGGACTGGGCGATGTTGGTAAGGTCACCGCCAGGGTTGGGCAGTTCCGCCATTTCCATCTGGGAAAAGGGGGTGCTAATGTTGGCGCTGGTGGTATCCACGACGGGTGCCGCGCCCGTCACTTCGATAGTCTGCGCGGTGGTTGACAGGGTCAGGGTGGCATTCGCCGTTGTGGTCTCCCCCACCGCGACCGTGACTGGAATTTGCGCGGTAGCAAAACCACTCTCTTTAACGGTGACCATGTAGTGGCCAGGCCTCAGCAGTGAAAATCGATACAAGCCAGAGCCGCTGGTCACGGTAGATTGCGTTGAGCCGGTGTCCAAGCTCTTCAATTCGACCCCAGCGTTGGGAACAACCGCATGGCTCGGGTCCGTGACCGTGCCCGCGATATCGCCGGAAGTCAGCGACTGTCCGAACGCTGCGGGCACCATGAGGCTGGCTGCCAGCAAGAATGTGATGAGCGCATAAAGTCTTTTCATGGAATGAACCTCTTCTCCTCGTACGAAGATCTCTTAACTTGCCAAGGAACGTCGTAGGGTTCTCTCTTGGCGATGTCCGGTGGGAATTGATGCATGTTGGCTGCCACTCGTGCGCTCCACGGATCTACATGTAAATATTTGAATCCAGATGTGTTATTTCACTATGGACAGGCGTACATTCTACAAAAGTATTAGTTTTCACAGATTCCAGCCCCAGCAATCTCCAATTTTTTGAAGAATGGGGTTTCATTTTGGGAATTGCGGGCTGACGTGACGTATTGCGTTCAGGAGACGGTATTCACTTCCCCGGCATGGTGTAGTAACCAGTCCGGTGGCGGACCTGCAGCTCGGCGGGATCGGGGTAATCCTTGGTCGCGGGATCGATCTTGATATCGATGCGGCGAAAGTCCGAGTCGGAGAGTCGAGTGCTGGGGTAGTAGGCGATCAGATATTGGGTGCGCAATTCGTCGCTAATCAGCCGGAATGCGGCATCCAGTTGCTCCAATCCGCTGGCGTAAAAGTACTTGCCTCCAGTGTCACGGGAAAGCTGAATGAGAGCGTGTTCACCGCCGATGTCGCGTCCTGCGCTACTTTCAATAGGCACAATGATGATGCTGTAGAGAATGACCTCGGCCTCCTGGGCCGCGCGGACTGCCTGCTGGTAGCTGATCTGGCTGACGGTATCGCCGCCATCGGTGATCACGACCATGACCTTGCGGCCGCGTCGCTGCTGCAACGCCTCTGACCCCAGGTAAAGAGTGTCGTAGAGGGCCGTCGCCGCCCCCGACCGGATGCGGTTGATGGCGCGGTCGATCACTCGAACGTCGGCAGTGAAGGGCGTTACCTGGTCAACAACTTCGCTGAACTGGAACAAGGACAGGCCATCGATGGGACGCAGAATGGCGTGCGCGAAGCGGCGCGCGGACTCCAGTTCCAGCTTTTGATTTCCGCGGGTGCTGAGGCTGGTGTCCACGGCCACGACGATGGAGAGCGGCAACTCCGACTCCCGATGGAACACCGCGATCTTCTGCTGCTTGCCGTCCTCGAAGACCTGGAAGTCTTCCTCCTTTAACGCTGAAACCGGTGCTCCTCCGCTGTTGGTAACAGTGGTAAACACGTTGACCAGCTTGACATTTACTTTGAACGTCGTGCTGGGTTGATCGCTGCTGTCCGTCGTCGGCTGCTTGGGCGAGTCAGGGGGATGAGGCACGCTGCGTGCCTGCTGCTTCTGCGAATCGGGTGGACGCGGTACGCTGCTCTGCGCGACCGCATCCTGGCCGATGCAGAGAGCACACCACCAGGCGCAACTCAACGCAGAAATCACCAGCAGCTCGCGCACCGCGACGGCAGCCCGAGCGGAAGTCCGGCAGGTTGAAAACATTTGTTAGCTCAAACCCCAGTTCAGCTACTTTGACGCGCTCCCGCCCCCGCCGGCACGCGGAATTTCCGGAGGAAAGGATTCGCCATCCGCCCAAACAGCGCCGTTCTCAAAGTACTCCTTCTTCCATATGGGCACTGTCTTCTTCAGCGTATCGATCAACCAGCGGCACGCGTCGAAAGCAGCCGCGCGATGAGCGGACGCAACCACAATATAGACGCTGGTTTCGCCAATTTGTAAACGCCCCAGGCGGTGCACGATCTGCACGTCGCGGATGGCGTAACTCGCCAGCGCTTGCTGCGCCAACTGCTCCATCTGCCGCAATGCCATCGGCCCATAAGCAGTGTAGTCGAGATAGAGGGTGCGGCGTCCGCGCGAGTTATTGCGCACAATCCCGTCGAAGATAGCGACTGCTCCGTCTTCGGGATGCTTGATGGCGGCGGCCATGGCAGCCGTCTTGATCGGCTCGCCCACAAGCCTGGAGTGCTCAGAAATCAGCGGCAAGACGGCTTCGCCAGTCGAATCCTCGCCAACCTTGCCTCCGCTTACCGGCGGAATCAGCGCTACCTCATCGTTATCTTGTAAGACCGCGGCTCCGTCGGAGTATTCGTAATTGATGGAGAGGGCAATGGCGTTGCGAAAGTCCTGCAGCTTCGGAATGCGCTGCTGCAGCTCGGCATAGAGATCGGACAAGCGCGCGCCGTCGGAGAGCTGCACGACTTCACGGTCGCGCCCGGCGAGCTCCCGCAGCATCCCCAGGTAAAGCACGCGAACCTGCATGGCTAAAGCATAACCCACTGGCGGCGCGCGTTATGCGACCTTGTTGGATTTGGCGCGGGGTTGTCGGCGTGGAACTATTTCGCGGCGGCGCACTCGGGAGCTTTGTCCATCTCAGCGCGCAGTTTGCTCAGGTCGAAAACGCTGGTGGTTGGCGCCCCCGTGAGGAAGGGCTTGAACTCAATGGAAACCTTTCCCGAGTTGAGCACGGACTGGATGAATTTCAAACGCTCAGCGTCAGTCTTTGCGAAATAGGCGTAGGTTATAGTGTCTCCGTAGGGAACCCATCCCGTCGTTTGCTTGGTTCCGCCTATCGTCATATTGAAAATCTGCTGTGCGCCTTTTGCATTCATGTCCGTGTCTTCAACCAGGGCACCGCCTGCCGAAAATGCGATAGTGTGTCCGGTCTTCTTGCCCTTGTGAGCGCATTCCACGGTTAACGTGGGCAGTTTTTGCTCGCCCGACATCAATGGATACGGCTTCTGCGCCGAAACGCTCAGCACAACAGCGCCGTTGCCGCGGGAGACATGCACCTCTTGCCCCAGGCAGAGCGACGACCACAAGACTATGGCGACGAACCTCGATACGTTCAGTGTGGACATTCTCACCAATTTACTACTTATTACTACTTACCACTGTCACGCTCTAGTGTATATCGAAGTTTTCCTGGTGCAGCAGCGGATCGCTCTTTACCAGCACGGTCTTGCCGGTCAAGTCTTCCATCTCTGAGATCAGTTTACCGTTGTTGGCCTTCAGGGCCTTGGCTACCTCGGGATTTACGCGAACGGTGATATCGGTCTTGTCGTGCACCTTCGCCATTTTGCGCATCTCGATATAAAGCTCGTTGCATACCGTCGGCACCGACTTCACAAAGCCCGCGCCCGCGCAATAGGAGCAAGTCTCTCCCAGGGTGCGTTCCAGCGATTGCTTCACGCGTTTGCGGGTAATGGCCACCAATCCGAAATCATTGAACTGGAGCACCTTGGACGGAGCGCGATCGTTGCGCAAAGCCTCTTCCAGGGCCTGCATCACCTTCTGGCGATTCTTGCGCTCGTCCATGTCGATGAAGTCAATGACGATAATGCCGCCCAGGTCGCGCAGCCGGATCTGCCGCACGATTTCCTTGACCGCATCCACGTTCGTCTTGGCGATGGTGTCTTCCAGCCGCTGCGTCTTGCCAACGTATTTGCCGGTGTTGATGTCGATCGCGACCAGCGCTTCGGTCTGGTTGATGACGATATGTCCGCCGCTCTTCAGCCACACCTTCGACTTCAGCGAGCGATTAATCTCGTCCTGAATGCCGAACTGCTCGAACAACGGGGTGTCTTTGGTGTACAGCTTGATGCGCCGGACCAGCGAGGGTTGGAAGCGGCTGGCAAAGCGCACCACGCGCTCATACTCGTCTTCGGTGTCCACCCAGATCTGCGAAAAGTCGGCATTGACCTGGTCGCGCAACACCCGTTCCACCAGATTCAGGTCGTGATAGATCAGCGCCGGCGACTTGCTGTTCTCGGCGCGGCTCTTGATCTCGGCCCACAAGTGTTTGAGGAAGCGAATGTCGGCGCGCAGATCTTCTTCCTTGATGTTGGCGGCAGCGGTGCGGACGATGAAGCCGCCTAATCCGTTTTCCCGTTCGCTGGTCACGATGCGCTTCAGCCGCTGGCGTTCTTCGTCAGAAGCAATCTTGCGCGAAACCCCGACATGATTGACCGTGGGCATGTACACCAGAAAACGGCCGGGCAGCGCAATGTGGCTGGTGATGCGCGCACCCTTCTTGCCGATCGGTTCCTTGGCAATCTGGATCAGCACCTCCTGCCCTTCCTTCAGCAGGTCGGTGATGAGCGGCTGATTGCGATTGGTGTTGGGACGAGCCCGGAAGTTGCGGCGCGGACCACCACGGCGATTGCGATCGCGAAAGCCACGCCGATCGTAGCCGGGACGCCCCGCCTGACGCTGCTGATAGCCTGCGGTGGGAGACGCAGCCCTCACCTCGGCGCGGCCGTTGGTTTCTTCTTCCTCGCCGGTCTCTTCTTCCTCTTCCTCGTCGGTATCGGGGCCGTAGATTTGTTCTCCACGCTCCTCGGCTGCCACCACTTCGTCCTCATCTACGTCGGCAATCTTGGGAATCCAACGGTCCGAATCGCCGTTGCCGGCGTCGAGGGTCTCCTCCTCCAGAACGAGTTCCTCGTCGGCTTCCACCTCGCTTATCGCATTCAGATCGTCGGGGACAGGATGGAATTCCATCTCCTCGTCTTCCAACACTTCATGCTCCAGCGTACGTCCCTCGGGAGCGACCGAAGGAGCGGCAAGCGATGGGAAGCCCGGCGATTCCTGCGTGGCGCCTTCGCTATCTTGTTCCCGATTTTCGCCGGCCGACAGGAAGTCGTTGCTCCGCGCTTGGGCTGGCAGGTCTTCGATTAGAGTTGGGTTCTCCGCCGTTGCGGTCAGAACCTCGGTGGCAGTTGCTTGTGACGTCACTCTCGCTTCCGGCTCTGCACCGTGGGATTCGGAAGGCGCGACTCGCAGGCGCTCCTGCTGTTCCGGCTCATCATCCTGGCGCGCGGCTGCGGTGTGTTCCGTTTCCTCATGCTCGATGACAAGGGCGTGCTCGGCTGGTGGCGTAGTTACCCGTTCGGTCTGAGCTGATTCGGACGCGGCGTGTCGGAGTTCGACATCGGGATGTGATTCGGTTTCCTGAACTGTAGCATTGGGGTGCGCGCTCAAATCGACAGAGGGAGTGGAATCCTCAATCGGAGCAAAGAAACCCGGCTCGCGCGTTTCTTCGTCCTTCGGCGCGGGCTGCTGCGACAGGTTGCGATACTTCGAAATCGATTCGCCAGGCAGAACGATCGGCGTATAGCCTGCGGGCGGACCGTATTCTGTGCGCGAACGCGCGGCCGGACGCGGTTCCGCATGATAGATGGGCGCCTCTTCTACCGGCATCGAGGTCTCGATCTTTGGCTCTGGCCGGTCATTGCGCTCGTCTCCCTGACCGCGCCGTCCGCCGCGACGACGACGGCGTCCGCGCCAGGGCCGTGTTCCTTCCGCCGAATCCCGGTCCTCCGTGGACGAAGCTTCGGTTCCCTCGCCTGCCGATTGCTCCTCAGCAGGAGCAGCGAAATCCTCTTCTCCAGCTTCGAACTTCTCCGCGATCTCGGGTTCTGCAACTGCAGACTCCGCTTTGAGCTGTGCCTCCTGCGCAGCATACGCTTTGCTTACATCGATGGCGTTACGCGGCACAGGAATACTGCCGAATTCTTCTTCGTCTTCTTCATCGCCGGTGACTTCGAGGAAATCGGAAACATAGAGAAAGGCATCGCGTTCCAAGCCGATGTCCACAAAAGCGGACTGCATGCCGGGTAGCACGCGCGTGACCCGGCCCTTGTAGATTGAGCCTGCGAGGGTGTATTCGTTTTCCCGCTCGAAAAAAACTTCGGCGAGTTGGTCATCCTCCACCAACGCCACCTTGGTTTCGTGTGGCGTGGAGGACACATAAAGTTCCTTATTCATGGAATGCTCCGGTTTTGCCGGCCCGGTCGATTCGGAAGGACAGGAAAAACTCTACAGGTGATTAGGCGAGGGCACACCGGAACTTATGCCGGGATGCAAACCAGACCCGATTCGTGAAGCAACAATTTGTGGAATCTTTAGCACCGTATAGAGCACGCGTTTCGAAGGTTGTGGCCTCACTCTCAGCATCAGCCAAGGGGCCGTTTCCCGCCTCGATCAATGTGCTTTGCAATCCTGTCCGGCCTATTCTCCTGGCGGCCGGCATGCCCTCGTACGTGGGGGCGGTCGTAATCTTGTTGTCATCCTTCAGAAGCCCGACGTCCAGTCTGTAATGGCTTCCCCGGCGAATGAGACCGGCAGTTCTGAAGCGCGTCCTAAGGGACGCTAAAAAAGTCCAATGCCAAAAGTTTGCAATTCAGTTCACAAACCGGCGCATGCGAATGTTCATCACGATTCCCAGCGCCAGGAACATGAACAATACTGAGGATCCCCCGTAACTCATTAACGGCAAGGGGATGCCCGTGACCGGCATGAACCCTACCACCATGCCTACGTTAACCAGGACGTGGAACGCGAGTACCGCAACCACACCCATGACCACAAAGGCACCAGCCCGATCCGGGGCCGTCTGAGCGTTCTGGATCAGACGCATCAGTACGATAAAGTATAGCAGCAGCAAGCCCATAGCGCCTAGGAATCCGTGTTCCTCGGCAAAGGCTGCAAAGATGAAATCGGTATGCGGCACGGGCAGAAATTGGCCCTGGGTCTGGCTCCCGTGAGCCGTTCCCTTGCCAAGAATGCCCCCTGAACCCACGGCTACCTGTGACTGAATTACCTGATATCCGCGGCGCTGGGGATCAGCTTCCGGCTCCATGAAGCTGGTCAGCCGGTCTCGTTGGTAGGGCTTGAGAACATGCCATCCCACGGGTGCCAGCAACGCCCCCAATACCAAGATGACCAAGGCATGCCGGGCCTTCATTCCACCCAGGAACAAGCCCATCACAGCGATCGGGATGTAAGTGAGCGCCGTTCCCAGGTCCGGCTGGGCGAGCACCATCAGCATGGGAACGCCGACCAGCGCCCCAGCTTTGACGATGTCCTGGGCCGTACATTCGGACTTTGCGTCGGCAAAATACTTAGCCATGGCCAGAATGAGCACCAGCTTCACCCACTCCGAAGGCTGGAAGTGAAACGAGCCTAACTGCACCCAGCGGCGGGCGCCCAGATACTTTTTGCCGAACACTTCCACCGCAACCAACGATGCGATGGAAATCAAGTACAGCAGCGGTACACGTTCCAGCAGGGCCTGATAGTTGAAGAAGCTGACCACGAACATCAGGCCTACACCGCCCAGGATCCAATACACCTGCTTGAGATGTACACCCATAAATTTAGTGCTGAGGGTTGCGCTATAGATCTCGAGCACGCCCAGAGAGCAAATTAGCAGCACGAGCACCAGCAGGACCCAGTCGAAATCGCGGAAGGAGATGTAGCGGCTCAGGGCTGCCTCCGGGGAACGACTGCCGCCGCAGGTGCGATCGTTGGCTCCGCAGCAGGCCTCTTCCGCGCGGGTGGCGACTGCTGCTCAGGGTTTGTCGCCGGTGGTATCGGCTGACTCTCGGCGGGAGGTTCAGTTTCGGGATGGGCCATTTCCACGTGCGACTCGGTAGTTTCCAGATCAGCAGGACGAATAGGCTTGTCCGTTCCTCCCACTCCCGGCGCCGCAGTTACCGGCTTGGTCTTGCCATCGGCTGAAACCGTGAAACGTCCGGCTTGCATCTTGTCGGGAGTCTTGGCGTCGCCCTCGTGCCATACTGCGGCAACTTCTGCCTGCTTAGATCCAGAAGCCGCTCCGCCTGCTTTGGCCACCTGCGTCTGGCGAGTACGCTGTTTCTCAACGTAGGCCTTGATCACTTGCGCAGCGGCACGAGCGGCATAGTATCCGTGCTCGCCCTCCTCGAGCAGCACCGTCACGACAATTTCAGGATTTCGGCGAGGTGTGACGCCCACAAACCAGCCGTTGTCCTTGAACTTACTTTTTTCGCTGCTACCCATCTTCGCTTTGAGTTGGTTGGAGATGGTCTGCGCGCTGCCGGTTTTTCCAGCGAAGTCAATCCCCGGCAAGCGGGCGCTGGGCGCGGTGCCCATAGGCGACACCACCAGCGCCAGTGCGTCGGTGATGGTCATCCAGTTTTCCTGGTCGAGGCCAATGTTCGTTTTATCGGTGTAGTTCGCTACTTGCTTAAACCCCGGCGGAAACTGGTCCGGAAAGGCCACATGCGGACGAACCAATATTCCATCGCTGGTCACCGCGCCGACTGCCCGCGCAATTTGAATCGGCGTAGTCGCCACCGCTCCTTGCCCGATACCGACGGAGATGGTTTCGCCGGCATACCACTTCTGCTTGAAATTCTTGATCTTCCACTCTTCGGAAGGCATGACACCAGAGACTTCCTGTGGCAGATCAATACCGGACTTCTGTCCCAATCCGAGCATGGTGGCGTACTTCGCGATGCGGCTGATGCCCAGCTTCTCGGCCAGCGTGTAGAAGTACGAATCGCAGGACTGGTAAATCGCTTTGCTGATGCCCACGGTCCCGTGACTGCCGTGTCCGGCGATCCAGCATTTGAAGAAGCGGCCGTAGAACGTCTTGCCACCTCCGCAAGTAATGACGAGGTCCTGTGCAATACCTTCTTGAAGTCCGGCGGTAGCCATAATGACCTTGAACACCGAACCCGGGGCGAGCTGCGCCTGGATGGCCTTGTTGAGCAGCGGCTTACCAGGATCGGTGACCAGCCGGTTCCACTCATCACGCGTGATGCGCACCGCGAATTCGTTGGGATCGAACGCGGGGCGGCTGACCATCGCCAGAATTTCGCCATTGCGCGGATCCATGGCGACGATGGCGCCGGGCCTGCCCTCCAGCGCCTCCTCGGCCGCTATCTGCATATCGAGATCGATGGTGAGCTTGAGCTGTTTACCGGGGACGGCGGCCACGTCGCTGAGAGTGCCCACTTCCTTGCCGCGACTGTTGACCAGCACTTGGCGCGAGCCGTTCTTGCCCATCAGAATATCGTTGTAATACTGCTCGACCCCCGACATGCCGACGATGTCGCCAGGGTTGTACAGCTCCCATTGCGGCTGGGTCAGCATGTCTTCACTGACCTGGCCGACATAGCCGATGATGTGCGCCATGAATCCGTTCTTGGGATAAAGGCGGCGGTGAACGGTGATGGTGTCGAGCTCGGGCAATTCCTCTTTGTGCGATTCGATGAAGGCCAGCTCGTCGGGAGTGATGTCATCCTTGAGGAACAGCGGCTGATATCCGGGCACTGCGGCCATGCGCTTCAGGCGGGCGCGCAACTCGTCCGGTGGAATGTGAAGCCCTGCGGCGATCTTGTCGGCGTCGGCCTGCAGATCGCGGTTCTGATCGCGCAGCAGCAGCACGGAGAACGAAGGATAGTTGTCAACAATGATGCGGCCTTCGCGGTCAAGGATCTTGCCGCGCGGCGCGAGGATGGGCACCTGCTTGATGCGGTTCTGTTCGGCCAGTGAGCTGTAATAATCGCTGCGCGCCACCTGCAGGCGCCACAGCCCGAAGGCAAGCACCAGAAAGACTCCCAGCAGAACGTATTGCACTGCGGTAAGCCGGAGCTGAGAGACCTTTTCGTCGCGACCGAACATCAAGAACTACAACTTTCGCAGGGTCTTATGGTTGCAAAGTTTCGAAACTTGCGAATCTGCACAAAATTAACAGCGGCCAGTTGCCCGATTCTGATGGGATACCCAGGCGAGAAACAGCCTCGCTTGCATCTGGTAAGTGGCGATGAACTCTGGGCTCATTGTAGCCCGAATCGGGGCGGGAGCGCAGGAGAAAAAAGAGCGTGAACCGCGCTTTCACCGCTGTTTGAACCTGTCCAGAAACTTGAAGACAAATATGCCGATCACGGCGTTGGCCAGCGCAGAAATGGCCACGTGGCTCCAACTCCACTGCTGCACCTGGCCAAGCAGGCCGTGCGCCACGCCGTAATAGATCCCCTGGTGGGCCACGAAAAAGAGGTAGGTGATGATGAAGCGCGAGCCGGGATTCTCAACGTCAATTTTCAGCCCCAGCGACGACGCCAGGTACCCGATGATCGTCAAGGCAATGCCGTACATGCCCAGGGGATGGCTGGGGCCGGCAAAGAGGTCTTGCATCAGGCCAATGGCGCAGCCCGTGAGGCATCCGCTGATCGGATGGCGCCGGGCCACCGCGAAAAAGATGGTGACCATGAAGGGCAGGTCAATGATCGGAAGAAAGCGGGCCCGCACCGGAATAAAAATCTGGATCAGTACAGCAACCAGGGGAATGAAAATGACCGCGGGCCAACTGAATTCGTGGACCGCGGCCTGGTCCCTGGAGGTGAGGCTTCCCCGGAATGGCATGACCCGGCTGCTCATTGCGGTGGCTGCTCTCCGTTAGGCGGCGTCGAAGGCTGCTGTGGATTCGCATTTGGCGGCTGCTCCGGAACCGGCTTGGATTGCTTCGACGGAGGCCTCGTCTCGCCTCCATTCGCGGGGCGGTTCGCCGGCGATGGACTAGGCACAGGCGCGGTGGGGTTCGCATGTGGCGCAGTTGCCATTCCGGCGCCGTTCAGGGGTTTCGCGACTGTCCCAGCAGGACGCGTTCCACCGGCCGCTGCAGATTTCGGCGCTTTCGGCGCTCCCGCGCTTCCCGCCGTCGTACCTGACGGAGCGCCGTGCGTAGCGGTAGCCGCTCCGTTGGGCTTGGAAGCAACCGCGGTCGAGCTGCCAGCCGCTGGCTTGTTCGCGGCTGAAGTTGCCGCTGCACCAGAACGGGCGGCGGTTGCGGCTGTTCCTGTCGCCGAGGTTGCCCCAGACGCGGTACCATTCGCAGCGCCAGGTTTCGGCTTTCCAGTGGCGTCAACCTCGGGCTTCGCGGGAACGGTCGGCAGGCGTTCGGCCAAAATGTCCGATGCACGAAGCGGCCCCAAATCCTTGCTGTCCGGCATCTTCTCCGTGATTTTGGTGACGACCAACACTTCCTCTACTTGATCGAGTCGGGCCGACGGAACGACGCGAATGTTCAGGAACAGGTCCTTGCCGGGCTCAACCGAGACGACTTTGCCGACCGGCAGACCTTTGGGAAAGATTCGGTCTCCCCCGCTGGTGATCACCTCTTCGCCGGGTTCCACCTTCTCGTCGCTCATGACGTATTGCAGGGTCGTCACGCCATTCGACGCTCCCCGCAAGATGCCCTGAAGGCGGGAGGATTTCAGCGCAGCGCCCACTCCACTAAATTGATCGTTGATCGGCAATACCTGCGAGGAGTCGGAAAAGACTTGCACAATCTTGCCCACGATACCGGCCGGCGTGATGACCGCCATGTCCGGCTTAATGCCATCCTTCGATCCTTTATCCAAGTACAGAATGCGCGATTGCTCGCTGCCACTGGTGCCGATGACCTGGGCCGCGACCGTGGTATCGACGTATTGCTCCTTGAATGCGAGCAGGGCCTGGACGCGGCGCGCCATGCGAGCATCCTCGGCGTAGCGAGCGTCTTCAACCTTCATGCGGTCGATCTCGGCGCGCAGCTCCCGATTTTCCCTGCGAACACCGCGCAGATAAGCGTAGGTATTCCAGGTGTCGTGCACCCATTTCTGCGTGTGCACCACAGCTTTTTCGACAGGAGTCACGGCGGAGATCGCCCACAGGCGGAGGAGGCGGGTGTCGCCGCCTTGGGTTGGGCGGCGCACCTGCACAGCCAGAGCAATAATCTGGGCGAACAGAATGGCCGCCAGCACAATCAGGTTCTTATAGCGGCCGAGGAATGTGTCCATACACTACGCTGCTTCGGGAAACGCAAGTACTACATTTGTCATGACGAGCCAAGCGAGGCATCTGCTTTCTCTTTCACTCCGTCACTTGCGCCGCAAAAGGGACATGCCCACCGCTAGTCAATCGATATCTTCCGCAGCAGCTTGAAGTCGCTCAACATTTTTCCCGTGCCCAGAACCACGCTGCACAACGGGTCGTCCGCAATGGAGACCGGCAGCCCGGTTTCTTCGCGGATGCGCTTGTCCAGGTTCTTCAGCAGTGCGCCGCCACCGGTCAGCACGATGCCGCGATCGCTGATGTCGGCCGACAACTCCGGAGGGGTGCGCTCCAGTGCGACGCGAATGGCGTTCATCAGCGTGGAAACACATTCGCTGAGCGACTCGCGAATTTCGCTGTCGTCAATCGTAATCGTCTTGGGCACGCCCTCGATCAGGTTGCGGCCCTTGATTTCCATGGTGAGCGGCTTGTCCAGCGGATAGGCGGAGCCGATCTCGATCTTGATTTGTTCGGCAGTGCGCTCGCCGATCAGCAGATTGTACTTGCGCTTCAGGTAATTCATGATGGACTCGTCCATCTGATTGCCGGCCATGCGGACCGAGCGCGAATACACGATGCCGCTGAGCGAAATGACCGCGACGTCGGTGGTGCCGCCGCCAATATCAACCACCATGTTGCCACTGGGCTCAGTGATAGGCAGGCCCGCGCCGATCGCGGCCACCATGGCCTGCTCGACCAGGTGCACTTCGCTGGCCTTGGCGCGATACGCCGAGTCCATGACCGCGCGCTTCTCCACCTGCGTGATCTCCGAAGGCACGCCGATGACGATGCGGGGATGCACCAGCATCTTGCGATTGTGCGCCTTCTGGATGAAGTAGTTCAGCATCTTCTCGGTGACCTTGAAGTCGGCGATGACGCCGTCTTTCATCGGCTTGATGGCGACAATGTTGCCGGGGGTGCGGCCAAGCATCTCCTTGGCCTCTTTGCCCACCGCTTCTACTTCACCGGTATTTTTGTTGATGGCGACGATGGAGGGTTCGTTGACCACGATGCCCTTGCCGCGCGCGTACACCAGCGTGTTCGCCGTCCCCAGGTCGATCGCCAGATCGCTGGAGAACATGCTGAACAGCGAGCGCAAGTTGCTGAATCGCGAGGCGCTACTATGAAAGCCGTTGGATGACATTACGAGCTATTTCTTTCTTAGAAGGAACGCTGTTACCTATAGTTTATGACAGAAGCGGGTCACGCGCGCAGTAAACCAGAATGCACGACTCCGGCAGATGACGAGGTTTGTGTTCCGAGGCAAACCACCGGATGGAATTTCGTTGGTCGCTCCGCTTTGTTGGCGGAAGCGAAAGCGTTGGCGCTTCTATGCGTTGTCTGCCTAGAGTACCACCAGAGGGTAGCATAGGAGAATGTTACCTTTGCGTTAATGTAGAAGGCCCCAAACGCGTTCGCCTCAAACGATTAGGCGCTGGCTTTGACGCTGCTCTGGTCGGGCGGCTTCCCAGAGCTGCGAACGTTCATGAAACGGCTAAGCGTATCGAACCAGAATGGCGCGCCAAGAGACACGGCCAAAATAGTGATCAGCCATCCTCCGAAGCGATTTTTCAGCAGATACCAGATCCAGCACCAGAATCCGGCGGTTTTATGGCCGGGCCAGTCCTTGTACCAGTCTCCCTGCCAGCCAGCGACCTGACCCAGGAGTTGCTTTTCTTCCTTGGCAATCACGTCGTTATCCGAAGGCGACGCCGCCTGGGCTTGCGCGTCCGGTCGTCCCTTCTGCAGGCGCGCCTTCGCATCCTCGATGAGAAGCGCGCTCCTGGTGGGATTGTTCCAGAGCGTGTCTAACATTTTTAAGGTGTCCGCATTCATCAGGAGCGTGGCCCCTGCCGCCAGCATGAAAACTCGTATCTGGCTGGTTCGCTTGTACCATCCCGAGACGCGATTCATGCTTTGTTCGTACCAGGCCTCAAGCCGCTCTTGGTCCGTCTTGAACTGGGGATTTTGCAGCACCGCGGTCAAGGCGGTCTTCGCCGCCGTGTTTTCCAGGCTGGCCACGCCCTTGCGCAACGCGTCGGGATCGTTTGCGGCGGCAGGTCCAGTCAGAGTATCCATGAGCGCCAACGCGAACTTATTGGAGGCGATGTACGACGGCAACCTGTCGTTGACGTCCTGTAAGCCTTGGATCAACGGATGAGCATAGAACTTCGCCTTGAGTGCCGGGTCGTGAAGCAATGACAATATGCCCTTCTCCAGCGTCTTGCCGCGAGAGTTGATGACGCCCGCAATGGCCTCATTCACGGTGGAGCAGACCAGCGCCATCAGAAGGTAGATAAAGCTGATACCGATCGCAAGATCGAGATACGGAAAAGAAGACGCCATACGCACACTCCCGATGGAAAGCGTTGGACTACGTCACAGACAAGCGAGAGAAGTGAAGTATGGAGTGTTTGTGGCGCAGACACAATAGAAAAGAGCAGGCCCACCGTCCGGCAATGGCGCTTTTCGGGGAAGGTCTCAGAGGCCATTGTCCAGAACTCCTCCTTACGGTGCGTGAACTCCTCAGGTTGCGCGGTGTTGATGCGAACCGATAGCATTAAAGCTTTGCCGTTCGTTGTGGAGGGCAATCTTATGGCTACTATGGAACAGAAACCGGCAGGCGTTCACACCCGCCCTACAACCAAGGTCTTCAAGAACTTTATTGGTGGCGAGTGGGTGGACAGCCGCACCGGTCGTACCTTTGAGAACCTCAACCCCGCCGACACGCGCGAAGTGGTTGGCATCTTCCAAAAATCCGGCAAAGAAGACGTGGACCACGCCATCGAGACCGCCAAGCAGGCGTTCAAGAAGTGGCGTCTGGTGCCGGCGCCGCGCCGCGCCGAGATGTTGTACAAGGCTTCCGAGCTCCTGATCGCCCGCAAGGAAGACTACGCACGCGACATGACCCGCGAGATGGGCAAGGTCATTAAGGAGACGCGCGGTGATGTGCAGGAGGCCATCGACTGCGGCTACTACACGGCCGGCGAAGGCCGCCGACTGTTCGGGCCGACTGTGCCGTCGGAGCTGCCCAACAAGTTCGCCATGGCCATTCGCCAGCCCTTGGGCGTCTGCGCCATGATCACGCCCTGGAACTTCCCCATGGCGATCCCGTCGTGGAAGCTGTTTCCTGCGCTGGTTGCGGGCAACACGGCGGTCATCAAGCCCGCGCAGGACACGCCGCTCTCCACCTTGAACTTCGTGAAGACGCTGCATGACGCCGGCATTCCGGCGGGCGTCGTCAACATCGTCACCGGATTCGGCAGCGATATTGGCACGCCGATGGTCGAGCATCCGGAGGTGCGGGCGGTATCGCTCACTGGATCGACGGCGGTGGGACGCATCGTGGGACAGGAAGCGGCCAAGACGTTCAAGCATTGCTCGCTGGAACTCGGGGGCAAGAACCCGATGATCGTGCTCGACGATGCCAACCTCGACCTGGCGCTGGAAGGCGCGCTCTGGGGCGCGTTCGGTACCACCGGACAGCGCTGCACCGCGACCAGCCGCATCATCATCCAGGCGGGCGTGTACAAGAAGTTTGTGGACGAGCTGGTTGCGCGTGCGAAAAAGTTGAAGGTGGGCAACGGTCTCGACGAGAGCGTGGACATGGGCCCCGCCATCAACTCCAGCCAGATGGAGACCGACCTGAAGTACATCAAGATCGGCAAGGATGAAGGCGCCAAGATGCTGTGCGGCGGACATCGCCTGGAAGGCGAGGCATACAGCCATGGCTGGTTCGTCGCGCCGACCGTGTTTGCGGATGTCGATCCCAAGATGCGCATCGCGCAGGAAGAAATCTTCGGGCCGGTGGTTTCGATCATCCCGTGCGATGGTCTGGAGAGCGCGATTGAGATTGCCAATGACATCGAGTACGGATTGTCATCGTCGATCTACACCAAGGACGTGAACAAAGCGTTCACCGCGATGCGCGACCTGTACGCCGGCATCACCTACATCAACGCGCCCACGATTGGCGCCGAGGTGCATCTGCCCTTCGGCGGCGTGAAGGCGACGGGCAATGGTCATCGCGAAGGCGGCATCGGCGCGATTGATTTCTACACCGAGTGGAAGTCGGTGTACGTGGATTATTCCGACAAGTTGCAGCGGGCGCAGATCGATCGGCCGGAGTGAGGGAAACCACCAGTCCCGCCATTCGGGACGGCTCGGTTTAATAGCCCAGCGCTTGGGTGGATGACCTACGTTTTGAAAGGGCACGGCTTCAGCCGTGCCGCAAGGAGCAGTTAAACAATGGGCTTTAGCCCCTGAGGAGACTCGATTTACGAAACCAGCACGCGAGCACGCGACGAGCAATTCCCAGACATATTTTGTTACCTCTGCAACCTGGGAGCGCCGTCCGCTTTTCTGCAATGCTGGTTGGGCAGAACTCCTCCTGGAAGTGCTACATTCTTATCGCGGACGCGCCTATCTGCTGCACGAATATGTACTCATGCCTGAGCACTTCCATATCATCATCACGCTAGCAAGCCTCGAGCGGGCTGTGCAGTTCGTGAAAGGCGGCTTTTCTTTTCGGGCGAAGAAAGATTTGAACTCGTCAATGGAAGTCTGGCAGCGCGGATTTTCAGATCACCGGATTCGCGATGCAGAAAATTATGTTAGACACGTTGAGTATATCCGTCGAAACCCAGTAGGTCGGAAACTGGTAGAACACGCGATGGATTATCCTTATTGCTCGCAGTTCCCTGGCAGCGAAAAAGACGAGGCCCTCAGTGGCTAAAGCCAGTAATGATTTGAGCCTATAGCGGCACGCCTAAAGGCGTGCCCTTTCAAAACGGAGAAAAGCGCAAGCCCTCGACTCCGCTCGGGATGAAAATTATTGACGAGGACGCTCCCATGGCTACGCAAGAAATCTCCAAAGTGCTGGCCGCGAGCCGCATGGCCAATGTGCGCTACGCGATTCGCGATCTGGCCGTTGTCGCCGACGAGGTCGCGAGCCAAGGCCACAAGCTCCTTTACCTCAACATCGGCGATCCCTGTAAGTACGACTTTGCTACCCCGCCGCACATGATCGAGGCGGTGCTAAAGGCTATGCGCGACGGCCACAACGGCTATGCCGATTCGCTGGGCATCAAGCCCGCGATCGAAGCCATCCACCGCGAAGCCGAGCGCAACGGTTTCCGCGAGGTCCAGAGCATCTTCATCGGTATTGGCAGCGGCGAGGTGATCGACAGTTGCCTGACCGCGCTGCTGAACCCGGGCGACAACGTGCTGACGCCAAGTCCTGAATATCCGCTGTACGGCGCCATCATGGCCAAGCTGGATTGCCCGGCCAACGCTTACGATCTCGACGAAGACAACGGCTGGCAGCCCGACGTGGCCGACATGGAGCGCAAGATCAACTCGCGCACCAAGGCCATCCTGCTGATCAATCCCAATAATCCGACGGGCGCGGTGTACTCCGGGCGCACGCTGGAAAAAGTTCTGGAACTCGCCCGCCAAAATGGATTGATTATTTTCGCCGACGAAATTTACGACAAGCTCATCTTCGATCCGGGCGCCAGGCACATCTCGATCGCGACCCTGGCGCAAGATGTTCCGGTGGTGACCTTCAACGGACTTTCCAAGGCGTATCTGGTCCCGGGCTGGCGAATCGGATGGGCGGTTGCGACCGGACCGCGCGATGTGCTGCATCCTTACATGGAGGCCGTGCACCGCTTGCTGCGCGCGCGGCTGTCGGCGCCGCATCCGTTCCAGCACGCGATCCGGCCGGCACTGGAAGGCCCGCAGGACCACCTGGTTGAGGTTTGCGACAAACTGCGGCGCCGTGCCGAGATCACTGTCGAGTGGGCGAAACGGACGCCGCGGGTGAAACTGATCGCGCCTAAAGGTGCGTTCTACGCGCATCCATCGCTGGAGATCCCCGAGGATGACCTTGTATTCGTTACCGACCTGCTGAAGCAGAAGCACGTGCTGGTGGTGCACGGCTCCGGCTTCGGCGAAAAACCTGGAACGCGGCACATTCGCATCGTGTTCCTGCCGCAGGAGCCCGTGCTAAGCGCAGCGTACGAAGCGATGACCGAGTTTATGCGCGAGCGCTATTCGTAGCAGTTGAACCGCCGATTTGAGCCGTAACAAGATTTGAAGGGGCACAGCTTTAGCTGTGCCGGAAGATGTGGAGAAGCCGCGGGCTTTAGCCCCTGAGGCATTAGATATTTGTTCCGCAGCCTCTTTCCGAGGGGGGTGACTTAACGAGTCCTTGACAACCGCAAAGCACGGACGAAAGCTTAACCTCAGCGGCTAAAGCCGAGATACTTTTGAGCTACAAACGGCCTGGCTGAAGCCAGTCCCCTTCAAGGCAGGTTGGCCTCATACATTCACATGGTTGACATTCACTGCCACATCCTTCCCGGCATCGACGATGGTGCGCAGTCCTGGGAACTGACCGCCGAGATGTGTCGCATGGCCGCCCTCGACGGCATCACGCACATCGTGGCGACGCCGCATTGCAACTACGAGTTCGCTTACGACCGTGACCGCTATACCGAGATGCTGGGTGAGCTCAGCGACTCCGCTGAGGGCAAACTGACCTTTAGCCTGGGCTGTGACTTTCATTTTTCCTACGACAACATTCAAGACGCCCTTGCCCATCCGCGGCGTTACACCATCGGCGAATCGCAGTATCTGTTGGTGGAGTTCAGCGACTTTGGCATCCCGCCCGAGGTAAAGCAGAACCTGCTTTCCATCTCCAGTAGCGGCATGGTTCCGATCATTACTCATCCGGAGCGCAACCGGCCGCTGCTGAATAAACCTGAAATGGTTTTGGAGTTGGTGGAGCAAGGCTGCCTGGTGCAGGTCACGGCTAATTCCTTCACCGGATACTGGGGGAACCGCTCAAGAAACATGGCCGAATGGCTGCTCCAGCGCCAAGCCATCCATGTAATCGCCAGTGATGCGCACGATCCTGCGCGCCGCCCACCGGTGCTATCGGAAGCTCACAAAGTAGTGACGGAACTCGCGGGAGCCGAAGTCGCAGATGCGCTGTTGGTGCAAAATCCGGCGGCCATTGTGGACGGAGAGAGCTTGCCTGGCCCGGCGGGTACGGTTGAGTTGGACGACAAAGTTTAGAGCAGCCGGCAAGCCGCAATAGCGTCGCCGGGCCGAGGCGATGAAAATTATTGCGGTGGGACTCACCCCTATGCTTTAATGAAATTACCTCTCAGATCTGGTGGGTGGAGGATTCATGCCGCCCTACAAGGTCTTATTTCTTTGCGATGACTGTGTTGCGAGCGCTCCGGTCCTGGAAGCGCTGCGTATTGGTGGATTTCGACTGCGCATCGTCCACAGCTTTTATCAAGTCAGCGCGCATCCCGGCGAACGAGCCGATGTCATCGTCATCTTGAGCCCGCATCACGCCAACGCGTGGATTGCAAGATTGAAGCTGCTTGCCGGCGTTCCCGCTCCCGTCGTTCTCCTGTGCAGCGGATCAGAGCCTCTGACGAACATGCCGCCTCCGGTTGTGCAGTCTGCCACACCGAATCGCTCAAGTCCGTCCTCAGCGCGGTACTGTTAGCTGCTTCGTCTTCGTCGGTACCGGTTCAAATGCTGTACCCGCCGCTTGTCGCGGGATACCGACCCATCTGACGATAGGGGTTCTTCGGCTCCGCTCCGTCGAAAATCATTCACCACGGAGGGCACGGAGCTTTAGTTTCTTTAGAGGTTTCTCAGCGATCTCCGTGCCTCCGTGGTTAATTTTCATTTCTAGGGGTGCGCCGCAGGCCCATGTGACACTCAGATGACAGTCGAAATCTAGCGCCTGACGGCTGATGGCAGAACGCTAACCGTCCACGCTTCACTGCTAGCAACGCTAGTCTTCCTGCTTCAAGAACACGTGGTTAATCATCTGGCGCATGAAGTGGCCGCCGAAGCCGCCCGCACTGGCTGCCAGCAATTGTATGAAGACCCCATACACCTGACCGCGATCGTGTGGCCATTTCACGATGAAGTGGTAATAGGCAAGCACAATGGGGACGCCTACCCACACCAGCAACACCCAGCGCCAGGGCTGCCGCGACTTCCACACGCCCAGCATCATGGTGGAGGCGAGCACGCAAAGCGCCGTGAGTAGCGCATCGTCAACTGTCTGATTGACCCATCCGGAGAACAAGCCGAGCAGGATGGCGATTGCGTACACCACAAAGCTGGTGCGCGATGCCGAGCTACGCTGAAGACGGCTGGCAGTCTGGACGGGGCTATGCAAAACATCTGAGTGTAGCAGAGCAGACGACACGAGTTCAGGCGATGAAGCCGATGAAAAGGTTAGCTTTCGCCCTTAGGCTGCTCGACGGTATTCCCTTTTCGCACGCGGACAAGAACGCAAGTGGCGTTGTCTTCTCCTCCACCTTCATTAGCTGCGTCGATCAGGGTTTGGCAGGCAGCTTCCAGCGATGGCAGTTGCAGCAGAATGGCGCTGATCTCCTGGTCGGCCACGTGGCGCAGTACGCCGTCGGTGGTCAGCAGTAAGATGTCGCCATCTTGCGCTGGAAACTCGCCGAGGTCGGGAAGCGTACTTTCTTCCGTGCCCAGGGCGCGGGTAATGATGTTCTGCACCGACGAGTGTTTGGCCTCTTCCAGGGTGAGCAACCCGCGGCGTACCTGCTCCATCACCAGGGAATGGTCCTCGGTCAACTGCAGCAATTGCCCTTCGCGAAACAGGTAGATGCGGCTGTCGCCCACGTTGGCAATACTGCAAACGCCATCGAAGAAGCGTGCCGCCACCAGCGTGGTACCCATTCCTGTCATGTTCTTATGCGCTTCCGCATAATCCAGAATCGCATCGTTGGCCTTCTTGACGGCTTCGGCGAGCAAACGCGCGCCGGCCGGCGCATCATCCAGCAAAGCGTTGTCCTCGACTTTGGGCGTGCGCTCGCGAAAGTACGTCAGGATGGTATCTACGGCAATTTGGCTGGCAACTTCGCCGGCGGCATGGCCGCCCATGCCGTCGCACACCACAAAAATGCCCAACCGCTGGTCGTATCCGAAGTTATCTTCGTTCGACGGGCGCACCCGTCCTACATGGCTGCGGCCAGCAACCTCTAATGTTAATGACATTCGGGCAACAGTTTACGCCGTCACGCGAAATCGCGCGAGCACCGAAAGTGCCATGACGCGCACGTAAACTCGGCTGGCACAAAGGGGCTAGTGGTCAGTAGTCAGTAGTCAGTAGTCAGTAGTCAGTAGTCAGTAGTCAGTTGTCAGTAGTCAGTAGTCAGTAGTCAGTTGTCAGTAGTCAGTTGTCAGTAGCCAGTTGTCAGTTGCCAGAAGCGAGTCGTGGGTAGACTGAGGCCGATGAAGCCTCCGATTGAACTCGACGACAGAGCCGACGATCACTCTGCGCCAAAGGGGTTCCGGCCAGAAGGTCGCAACAATGAGTTTGTTGGATCTGACACTGGCGACTGGCAACTGCCTCACGGTCTGGTCTTGGCGATCTCCGGTTCCTTGTCGCGCGGGCCCCATTGCTCCATGTGATGCGTGGTCAGGTCTGCACGTAAATACTCAAACGCTTCTTCGGGCGTGTTGGCCCAGTGAAACAATTGCAAATCTTTGGGCGAGATGGTGCCCGCGTCCACCAGCGCCTGGAAGTTGATCACGCGGTCCCAGTAGTCCTTGCCGTACACCACAATGCAGATGCGCTTGGCCAGTTTCTCGGTCTGGGTCAGGGTCAACAACTCGAACAGCTCGTCGAAGGTGCCGAACCCTCCCGGAAACACGACCAGGGCCTTCGACAGGTAGGCGAACCACAGCTTACGCATGAAGAAGTAGTGAAACTCAAAGTTCAACTCTGGCGAGATGTACGGGTTGGGCATCTGCTCGAAAGGCAGATTAATGTTGAGCCCTATGGTCTTGCCCCCCGCTTCGGCAGCGCCCAGGTTGGCAGCTTCCATGATTCCCGGTCCACCGCCGGTGGTAATCACGAAACGATGCCGAGGCTGATTGATAGTCTTGGTCCACTGGGTTATGAGGAAGGCCAGCTTGCGCGCGTCTTCGTAGTAGCGCGCCATCTCTACGTCGGCCCGTGCGCGGCGAATGCGCTCCTGCTCCTCCTCGGGAGCGGGATTTGCCGAGCCCGGCTTGTCCAGCAGTTGCAGGGCCTCCTCGGCTTGCGAGCGGCTATGAAAGCGCGCCGAGCCAAAGAACACGATGGTGTCCTGGATGCGTTCGCGGCGAAAGCGCGACAGCGGCTCCTGGTATTCGGCAAGGATGCGGAGGATGCGACCGTCAGGGCTGTTGAGGAATTTCTTGTTCTCGTAGGCCAAGGGCGCGCGATTGTGACGAGGATGTTCGTCTGTCTTGTCAGCCATGGAATTGGTGTCTCAGTCCATCGGGAATTTCCAGGAGATGCATGTTGGATGCGAAAAACGCGAAGCCAGTAGAGAAGAGCCGCATGTCAGGGGCCCGGGGCTTCGCGATAGCGGACCGCCTCGGCGACTCCCATCCAAATGTCCACCAGGCCGAGCCCGCTGACCAAGCCGCGCACAAAGTTTTGCATGAGAAATTCCCGGACTTGCGGGTATCCCAACAGGAGCGAGTTGTCTGTCCAGATGCGGGTCCAGGGCAGCACGGTGAGGATTATGCCCACTTCCAGGCAGAACAACACGAATACCACCAGCCAAATCCGCTGTAGCCAGAGATGCGGCTTCTTCGGAGGAAGTGGGGGTGGCATCACCAGCACGGGACCGCTGGGATCCAGCCCATTACCCTGCGTCGGATCTTCCGCAAAAGCACTCATGGTCCGCACTTGGTCCAGCGCTTGCCCTCCGAATGGTGTCGCCTCTACCACAGTTCGTTCCTGCTAAGATGCCCAACCCCGCCGGTTCCTAATGTTTGTGACGTGCAACTCGCATAGAAGATTCTATCAGTGAGCGCGAAAACGGCGGACTTAGAGTGACGATAATTGGCGGCAGGTTGATATCCTGTAGTCGGGTATTTGGGCGACTGTGAAGAACACGTTAGAAATGATCAACCGAATGCAGGCCGATGGCATCATCGGCAAGTACGCCGTTGGCGGAGCGGTAGGGGCGACTTTTTATCTTGAGCCTTCGGCGACGCTCGATTTAGATGTCTTCGTGAAACTACCCGTCGCGCCGGGCAGTTCGCTCCTGAGCCTCACCCCCATTTATGAATATCTGACGGCTCGTGGCGGCAGAGTTGAAGCGGGACACATTGTCATCGGCGATTGGCCAGTGCAGTTCTTGCCCTCCAGCAATGTGTTGGAGCGGGAGGCCATAGAGGAGGCCATGCAGACCGAAGTTGAGGGTGTAACCACATGGGTGATGCGGGCGGAGCACCTAGTTGCTATTGCGCTTCGCACCGGACGCGCAAAGGACCACGCGCGAATCTTACAGTTCCTGGAGCAGAATGCTGTGGATCGGCATAAACTGGATGGGGTTCTTACTCGGCACGCTCTTATTCCCAAGTGGGAGCGATTCCAAAGCCAGTATTTGAAGGAAACAAATGAGTAAGCCAGAGCTGCGGAAAAAGCTGGCGTCGCTCAGCTTTTCCGAGAAGATCAAAATCCTGGAAAAACTTCGCCAGCGCAGTCTGGCAATTGCTGCCGCTGGTTTGCGGTCCAGCAAGGCCAATCGCAACCCAAAATAAGAACGGCAGGACTCCTGACCCCTGCCGTTTTTTCGCTGACACCTGACGGCTGGCAACTGGCTTCTGGCTACTGCTTCCTACAGCAGCTCTTCGTTCCAGTCCTCCAGGAACTGCTTCACCTCGGCCATGAACTGATCGGCCACCGCTCCGTCAACGATGCGATGGTCATAGCCAATGCTGAGGTGCATCATGGAACGGATGGCGATGGAGTCATTGCCGTCCTTGTCGGTAACCACGACCGGCTTTTTCAAGATTCCGCCCACGCCCAGGATGGCAACCTGCGGCTGATTGATGATGGGCATCCCGAATTTCGCGCCAAAGATGCCGGGGTTGGTGATGGTGAACGTCCCACCCTGCACTTCGTCGGGCTTCAACTTCTTGGTGCGGGCACGCTCGCCGAGGTCGGTGATGGCGCGCTGCAAGCCCACAAAGCTGCGCTCCTCGGCGTTCTTCACGACGGGCACGATGAGGCCCCAGTCAAGCGCGACTGCGATGCCAAGGTTGATGGACGGATGGTAGTGGATGTTCTCGCCTTCCACCGACGAATTGATGATCGGCCATTTGCGAATGCCATGCACCACGGCGCGCGCAAAGAAGGGCGTGAAAGTGAGCTTGTTGCCGGTGGCCTGCTCGAACTTCGTCTTCATGTTCTCGCGCAATTTCACGATGCGGGTCATGTCCACTTCAAAGACGCCATGCACGTGCGCGCTGGTGCGCTTCGACAGCACCATGCGCTCGGCGATTTTCTTGCGCATGACCGACATAGGCACAACTTCGCCGGGGGTAACCCCGCCGACCGGTTGCAGAGGAGTGACGGTCGCAGGCATCGAAGGCGCAGGGGCGGAGGGCGCGGAAACCGCGGCCGGTTTCGCGGGAGCAGGGGGTTGGGGTCCGCCAGCGCCATGTTTGGCGATGAACGACTCAATGTCGTCCTTGGTGATGCGGCCACCAAGACCCGTTCCCGGAACCTGTGCCAGGTCAACCTTGTTTTCCTTGGCCATGCGGCGCACCAACGGGCTGGAGCGCAGGCGCTCCTGCTCGCCCGCTTCGGGATACTCCAGCACTGCGCCCTGTTGCTCTCGTTCCAGGCCAATCTTTTCGTCCGCGGAAAGCTGGGCCGATTGCTTGCCGGTTTGGGGCGCGGAAGGCTTCTTGGGCTCCTCGCCACGGGGAGGCTGCGACACTTCGGTCTGGGTGGAGCGGCTACCGTCTCCTCCGGCAGGGGCCGGTGGCGCAGTGCTGGCAGCCGGAGCGGAGGGCGCGGCTCCAGCAGCTTCGCCTTCGCCCGCGATGGTCCCCACTACGGTGTTCACCTGGACCGTGGCGCCGGCTTGAACTTTGATGTCTTGTAGGGTGCCGGAAGCGGGCGCCGGAATCTCCGCGTCAACCTTGTCGGTCGAAATTTCAAACAGTGGCTCGTCGCGTTGAACCTTCTCGCCTGGCTGTTTCAACCACTTGGTGATGGTTCCTTCAAAAATCGATTCCCCCATCTGGGGCATGATCACGTCTGTAGGCATGTCGTCCTTCCGCGGGAAACACAGTTGGAACTGCGAGCTTGCAGTAAACGAACATTATATCGCCTAAAAGTGGGGTTCCGCCGCCTAGCGCAACTAGCGCAACATAAACACCGCCCGTCCGCTGAGCTTGCCTGCATGCATCAGCTCAAGCGATTTTTCTTCTTGCCCTATACGCGGCCCTGAAGGCCCGCACTACCCGTGCAAACCGGACACATCTACTGCGGAACTGCTCTAGGGTTTCTGAATTAAAGGCGAACCCGCCAAAAATCAATTGGATGAACCCAGTAAAAGAAACGATACACCGCAGCGTCGGGTGCGCTGTAGTGGTTTGACTCGGTGGAACGCGTGGGCTACCCTCGACGCAGAAAAAGGGTTGATGCAGATTCTTTCGATCACCATCTTCGCGCTCGCCTGCGCCACCATGTTCTATGCGCTGTTCGGCTACCCGCTGCTGCTAGGCTGGATGGCCAGGCATGCCAACAATCCCGTTCACAAGGATGACGAGCTTCGCACCGTTTCTTTTGTGATCGCCGTTTACAACGGGGAGAAGTTTCTCGAGCGCAAGCTGAAGACGATCTTGAGCCTGAACTATCCCCGCCACCTGATGGACATCCTGGTGGTTTCCGACGGCTCGACCGACCGCACCGACGAAATCGCGCGCAGCTTCGCCAGCCAGGGTGTGCGCTTTCTGCGCGTTCCGCACGGCGGCAAGGCCGCAGCGCTGAATGCTGCGGTTCCCCTGGTTACAGGTGAGATCCTGGTGCTCAACGACGTCCGCCAGACGCTCGATCCCGACTGCTTGCGCAACATCATCGCCTGCTTTGGCGACCCCAAAGTCGGGTCGGTCAGCCCCAGAACGGTTATCGTCGAAGGAGACATCCATGAGGAGGCGGCCACCAGCGCCTATTGGCGTTACGAGGATTGGATCCGCCAGCGTCTCACGCGCATTGACTCGACCTTCGGTTACAGTGGCGCTTTCGCCGCCATGCGCCGCTCGCTGTGGACACCGCTTCCGCCCGGCACGCTGCTCGATGACGTTTATGTGCCGCTGAAGGCGTTCTTCCAAGGTTACCGAATCCTATACGAGCCGACGGCCACGATGTACGACTTCCCGACCGTGCTGCATTCCGAGTTTCGCCGCAAGGTACGTCTGCAGGCGGGTCTTTACCAGATGCTCACGATCATGCCCGAGCTGCTGAGCCGCCGGAACCGGATGCGGTTCCATTTCTTATCGGCCAAATACGGGCGCATCGTCATACCGTATTGCATGATCGCGATCGCCCTGGCGACCATTGGCTTGCCGCCGTTTTGGCGAAGCCTGGCAGCGTGGGGACAGGTGGTGTTCTATGGATTGGCGGCGCTCGATCCGGTGGTGCCCGACCGTTTTCCGCTGAAGAAGCTCACGTCGCCGATTCGTACCTTCGTGGTTTTGATGGCCGCTTCGCTTGCGGCTGTGCGGGTCTATTTCGTATCGCCTACGAGTCTCTGGAAGGAAGCGACGTACCGGAGTGCAACGGCTGAGCCGGCTGCCCAGCCAACCGAACCCGAGGAGCCGAAGGTGCCGACCAGTACCGGAGTCTGAATCCGCTCAAACTCCCCGCATCAGATTACTTTCTTGTTGCGTGCCAGCGTCACGAAATAATCGCGGCTGATCGGTTCGATCGTCGCGGTGGTCCTGGGGAATTGCGAAAATATCTGCTTCAACCGCTCTTCAGTGTAGAGAAACAGATCGCAGCGTTTCTTATAGCGCAGACTGCGCTGCCATGCCAGCAGCCCGCCGGCGACCGGAAACGAGAAGAACGCCTTGTCTTTGGTCAGCGATAAGACCTTGGCGACCACCTTTTCCGGATCGGGCATGTAATCCATGAAACCCATCACGATGACGTAGTCGAAGAGCTCCTGAGGAGCATACTGGTAGAAATCGGCGACCATGAACTTGCAGCGATCGCCGATGCCGACCTTCTTCGCATGTTCCGTGGCCAACCGCAGCATGCCTTCGGCGAAGTCGATTCCGACTACCCGAGCGGCGCCGCGTTGAGCAAGCGTGATGGAGTAGTGACCCGGCCCACATCCGACATCAAGTACGCTCTTGCCTTCAATTGGATTGCAGCCTGCAATCGACTTCTCGAAGCGCAGTCTCATGCTTTTGCGGAAGAGTCGATTGATGACCCGATCAAGGGGGCCATTCTGATTGCCGTAGATGGCGTCAAAATCGTTGGCGTACTGATGGAAGAAGGTTTGAGTTCGATCAAGCGACATGAGTATTTGCCAGTTGGGGGTAATTGCTCAGGAGGTTCTTAAACGTGGTCACGGGAAAATCCTGGAGTATCCGGCGGAGCTTGGTTTCCGTGGTCTCCAAGTTCACGTACGACTTGAACCGGCGTATTGGGCTCATGGGCAGCCGGGGATGCGCCGGGTCGATCTCGCGGGGATGGACATAGAAGACCACCGGCCGGCCTTCGTTAAGCACATGCAGCGCCATCTTACGAATCAACCTATAGGGGAACAGCCGCAGATACCCGCCACCGAAGAAACACATCGGCTTACCCAGCAGGTCGACAACGCTGATCGGGATCTCCAACAGCGCATCATGCTTGCCGATGTGGTGAGGTTTGCGCTGCGCATGCGGCATACCGCCGTGTCCCCGCCGGGCCGGAAATACTGAGGAATCGTACTGGTAGCCGGCTTCAGCCAGCGCATCGAAGAACCACGGAGTCTCGTCGGTGGTGGAAAAGCCGGGCGCGCGGTAGCCCACTACCTCGACCCCAGCGATGTCTTCCAACAGCAGGCGGGCGCCACGGACATCCTCATAGAACTCGGTTCGGCTCTGTTCGTATACCAGCCGATGCCCATAACCGTGCGATGCCACTTCATGTCCCCGGCCGGCAGCTTCCTTTACCAGGTGAGGAAAACGTTCGGCCACCCATCCCAGGAAGAAGCAAGTCACCTGGACATTCTTTTCGCTGAACAGATCCAACAGCTTGGTAAAATTCCTCTCCACGCGGGACGGCAGGCCCGCCCACTGGTCGATGGCAGGCACACTCGGGTCGTCCAGAATATGGAACCAGTCTTCAACGTCAACCGAGAAAATGGAGGTCTGCATGGTGCCTGTGGGTGAGCTAGATATATAACGATTCCCTCCTCTTGCACAAGCGAGAAGCGGGGCTGAGAGACGACCCTCGAACGTAAGTGCTCATTGTAGGGCTTTTCTATCCGTGCAGATTTGACTCTCCAGAGGCCGTCCGCTAGCCTCAATGTTTTGTACTCGCATGGCCCTAACTTTTTGCGCCGAACGCATTTAAGTGGCCACGCCTTCGGGTTATCCCGCCGCCATCTTATGAAGCTAAGACGCCAACCTCTGCCCGTGGTACTTGCGCTGGCGCTTTGCGCCCAGGCTTTCGCCGGCAATGGGATGCATCCGGTGCACGCGCCCAAGGCCATAGTGGCGACGCTGCAACCCGAAGCGTCCGAGGTGGGGGTCGCGATCATGAAGCAGGGCGGCAACGCGGTGGACTCCGCTGTCGCGGTCGGCTTCGCTCTCGCCGTGGTGCTTCCCCAGGCAGGCAACATCGGTGGAGGCGGCTTTCTGCTCTTCCGCCGAGCCGACGGCGAGGTCCACTTCCTCGACTTCCGTGAGAAAGCCCCGGCCAAAGCCACCGCCAACATGTACCTGGATGCCCAGGGCAATGTGGTTCCGGGCATGAGCATTCTCGGCTACAAATCAATCGGCATCCCCGGCTCAGTGGCGGGCTTGGTGTACGCGCAGAAACATTGGGGCAAGCTGACACTGAAGCAGGTGATGGAGCCGGCGATCCGGCTGGCGCGTGATGGCTACGTCCTCGACTACGACGCGGCGAGGTCGTTCCACGATCCCGACCTGACGAAGTTTCCCGGATCGCATCGCATCTTTCAGCGCGATGGCGACTTCTACCGGCAGGGCGACGTTTTCAAGCAACCGGAACTGGCCAAGACTCTCGAGCGCATCGCCGAAAACCCTGACGACTTCTACCATGGCGCGATGGCGCGTGAACTGGCTGCGGCAATCGAGAAGGGCGGCGGACTCGTCACCGCCGAGGACCTTGCCCAGTACGAAGTCAAGGAGCGGCAGCCGATTCGCGGCACTTATCGCGGCTACGAGATCATCAGCGCTCCGCCGCCGTCGTCTGGAGGCGTCACCCTGGTCGAGATCCTCAATATCCTCGAGGGATACGATCTGGCTAAGCAGGGTGAAGGTTCGGCCCAGAGCATTCATCTCACCGCCGAAGCTTATCAGCGGGCGTTTTTCGATCGCGCCGAGTTCCTTGGGGACCCGGATTTTTCCAAGATTCCGGTTGCGCAACTGCTGGACAAGCGCTATGCCAATGCCTGGCGCGAGACTATCTCGCTGCGCCGCGCCACCCCCGGAAATGAGTTGCGACGGCCTTCCATCTTCTCCCAGTTAGACAGCTATGCCAGTTCGCATCCGCAGCCGAAGACGCTCGTTGAGCCGGTTCACACCACCCACTACTCAATGGTCGATCCCGAGGGCAATGCGGTGTCGGTCACGACCACGCTGAACGAGAGCTTTGGCTCGCACTTCACCGCGGAGGGTCTGGGCTTTCTGCTTAACGATGAGATGGACGATTTCGCCTCCAAGCCAGGAGTGCCCAATATGTTCGGACTGATTCAGGGCCCGGCAAATGCCATTGGCCCTGGCAAGCGGCCGCTGTCCGCGATGGCGCCGACCATCGTGCTCAAAGGCGGCAAGCTCTTCCTGGTTCTCGGTGCTGAGGGCGGCCCCACCATCATCACCACGGTCGCCGATGTGCTGATGGGCGTGGTGGATTACGGGTTAAACATTCAGCAGGCGGTGAACGCGCCCCGCTTCCATGATCAATGGCTGCCCGACGAGATCAAGCTGGAGAAAGTGGGCTTCTCGCCTGACACCGTTCGCATCCTCGAGCACATGGGACACAAAATTTCTGCCGACGCGAGCCTGGATTCTCTGCCGGGACAGCAGCATCGTTCGAAGGCGGAATATTGGGGCGACTCTCAGTGCATCGAAATTGATCCCGATACCGGTGAGCGCCTGGGCGCTAGTGACGGACGCCATAACGGAAAGGCAGTGGGATTCTGATGCGCCGTGCCATGTCCACGCTAATCTACGCGCGGCGGGAACGGCTGCATCCCGGCCTGCTCGATCAGATGGTATCCGGCGGGGCGGAAGCTATCGAGATCTTCGCCGCGCGCGGGCACTTCAATTACACCGACCGGCAGCACATCCGGCAGATCGCCAACTGGTTTCGCAGCACCGGAGTGACGTTCCACTCCATGCACTCGCCCATGCATCCCGACGAAGATTGGGGACGCGGCGGGGCGACACACATCAACATTGCGTCGGTTGAGAAACTTCAGCGGGTCGCGGCCACAGATGAAATTAAGCGCGCCATCGAGGTAGCCGAACAGGCGCCATTTCAATTTCTGGTGCAGCATGTCGGGATCGGCCACGAAGAGGCGGACGAGCACAAGCTCGACGCCGCGATGAGTTCCCTCGAACACCTGCACGCCTTCGCTAAACCCCTGGGCGTGCAACTGCTGGTCGAGAACATTACCAACGAGCTTTCGACGCCGGAGAAGCTGATGGAACTGCTGCACGCGGGGCGCTTCGACGATATCGGCGTGTGCTTTGACGTTGGCCATGCGCACATCATGTCGAGCGTGCCGCAAGCATTCGAAGTCTTAAAGGACCGCGTGCGCTCCACCCACGTTCACGACAATGACAAAGATCACGATTCGCATCTCTGGCCGGGCAAAGGCACCATCGATTGGAAGGAGACGATGGAATTATTGCGGACTGCGCCGCACGCACCGCCAGTATTGCTGGAGATCGAAGGCGTGGAAGGCGAGAACGTTTCAGAGAAGCTGACGGAGGCGTTCAGTAAACTGGAGAGAGCGTTATGAGGGCGCCTAGCGAATAACTATGCCCACACCAGCTGAGAACCTGCAGCGGCCTGCCATCAAAGTCTTCGTCGCCACCTCGGTGATGTTGACTTTCATTTCCTTCTGGCGGGCCGCAGCCATTGTTTTGGCGGATCTCGCTTCGTCGGCGTACTACGTGGGCGGTGACGCGGAAAAAGTGATCGGCAAAAGCGCCCCCTGGTTCGTGCTCGCCGTCATGTTGTTCAGCTACGCGGTGCGGGCGCTGTACATCGAATCCAGTTCGATGTTCGTTCGCGGCGGGGTGTACCGCGTGGTCAAAGAGGCCATGGGCGGCAAGCTGGCCAAGCTATCGGTTTCTGCTCTGCTCTTCGATTACGTGCTCACCGGACCGATCAGCGCGGTGTCGGCAGGCCAATATCTGGCAGGGTTTCTGACCGATACCTTCCATCATCTCGGTTACGACGTTCACGTTCCTGACAACTTCTTTGCGGCGCTTTTCGCCATCGTGGTTACCCTTTATTTCTGGTGGAAGAATACCCAAGGCATTCACGAATCCAGTGAACGCGCCCTGCAAATCATGAAGATCACCACGGTGATGGTGGTGCTGCTCATTGTCTGGTGCCTGATTACGCTGGCCAAAACAAGTGCGCACCTGCCGCCGCTTCCCAGTGCCGCCGCCATGCACCACGATAATGAGTCTCTCGGCTGGCTGCTGGGTACCTGGGCCGCGCGCATTCCACTCATCATGATGCTGGTGGGCTTCGGCCATTCCGTACTGGCGATGAGTGGGGAGGAATCTCTGGCCCAGGTCAACCGCGAAATCGAGCACCCCAAGCTGAAGAACCTGGAGAAGACCGGGCTGGTGATCTTCCTGTACAGCCTGTTGTTCACCGGACTGGTTTCGTTTTTCGCGGTCATGATCATCCCCGACAAGGTGCGCCCCGACTATTACGCCAACCTGATTGGCGGGTTGGCCATGAATGTGGTCGGTCCTTACACCCTGCGTTTGGTATTTCAGGGTTTTGTCGTGCTGGTCGGCGTTCTTATTCTTTCCGGCGCGGTCAACACCGCCATCGTCGGCGCCAACGGCGTACTCAACCGCATGAGTGAAGACGGCGTGCTCACCCCCTGGTTCCGCAAGCCGCAGAAGAAGTTCGGCACCAGCTACCGCATCATCAATCTTATCGTCGGCTTGCAAATCTTCACCATCATTGCCAGCGGCGGCAACGTATATTTGCTGGCTTCGTTGTACGCCTTCGGCGTGATCTGGAGCTTTGCGTTCAAGTCGCTCGCAGTTACGGTGTTGCGCTATACCGAGCCGGAAAACCGCCAATGGAAGGTACCAGGCAACTTTCACTTCAGGGGCGTCGAGGTCCCCATCGGCCTCTTCGCGATCTCTCTGGTACTGTTCTCGACCGCTGTGGTTAACCTGTTCACCAAGCAATTGGCAACCATCGCAGGCGTGGCATTCAGCGTTGCCTTCTTCGCTATTTTCTCCGTCTCCGAGAGGATCACCGCCAGGCAGCACGCGCACGCGGAATCGGGACTCGACCAGTTCAATATCGCTCAAAATACCGAACTGAGCGCCGAAGCGATGGAGGTCCGCCCCGGCAATGTCGAGGTTGCGGTCCGCGACCCTCGCAACCTGTATTACCTGCGGCAGGTGCTGGCCAACACGGACACCACCAAGACCGACGTCGTGGTAATGACTTCGCGTGTCTACCACCGCGAGCACTCGTTCAGCGGCAGCGAGGTGGTGGACACCTCAGAGGTTTTCAAGAAGTATGAGCAGGAGCTGTTTAGCGCGGTGGTGTCGGTCGCCGAAAAAGAGGGCAAGCACGTCTCTTTGCTGGTGGTGCCTACCAACGATGTTTTCGAGAGCATCGTGGCGACCGCGCAGCGCCTGCACTCGTCGGTCATCGTCTGTGGCCTATCCAACAAGTTGAGCGCCGATGAGCAGGGCAAACTAACAGGCGACGCCTGGGAACGGCTGCCGGAACCGCGTCCCCGCCTGAAACTTGTGGTAGTGGAACCTAATGGCACCAAGCACGAATACCTGCTGGGTCCGCACACCCCGCGCATGCGCCAGGAAGATGTGGATCTGCTGCATGGCCTGTGGAAGGAAGTGACCAGCGACCCGCGCTATCGCGAGTTGCACCATTATCACGTGCTCAACGTGGCGCTCCAGGAGATGGCGGAGCGTATGCACAACGGCGCTTACCACGATGGGGTCATGAAGGAAATCCTTGACGAGATGCGCCGCAGCCGCGGGGAACTGGTTGCCGACGACGATGCTCCGCCTCCACCGCCGACGTAATCGCGGCGGGATGGCCGAGGATCGACACCAGAAACACGGGAGTTTGCTACGCTTGAAAATCCCTGGGTCATCCGTGTAAATCCGCTGCCAAACGGTTTTCTTCCTTCAGCTCTTGCTAACATCAAAGGGTGAGCACCGCTTCCCAGGTCCGCGTCCGCTTTGCTCCTTCCCCCACGGGACAACTGCATGTCGGCAACGCCCGCACCGCACTCTTCAACTGGCTCTTTGCCCGTCAAGCCGGCGGCGTCATGGTGTTGCGCATTGAGGACACCGATGTGGCCCGCAGCGAGGCGCGTTTCGAGGACCAACTCCTCGACGACCTCAAGTGGCTCGGCATCGATTGGGACGAGGGCCCCGATGTCGGCGGCCCGCACGCCCCCTATCGCCAGAGCGATCGTCTGGAGTTGTATCGCGAGCATGCCGAGCGGCTGGTGAAGGAGGGCAAAGCCTATCTCTGCTTCTGCTCGCAGGAGGAATTGGAACGCGACCGCGAGCGTGCTCTGCAACATCAGCAGCCGCCGATCTATTCCGGAAAATGCCGCGTGCTCGATCCCGAGGAAAGCCAGCGCCGCCGCGCCAGCGGCGAAGCGGCGGCGATCCGGCTGCGCATTCCCGAGCACCCCATTCGCTTTCATGACATCGTGCACGGGCCAGTCGAGTTTTCCAACGAAGTGGTCAACGATCCCATCATCCTGCGCTCCACGGGTATTCCGGTTTACAACTATGTCGTAGTCGTGGATGACGGGTTGATGGACATCACCCACGTGATTCGCGGCGACGATCACCTCTCTAACACGCCCAAGCAAGTGGCGCTCTATGAAGCGCTGGGATGGCCGGTACCGGAGTTCGCGCACCTGTCCACAATTCTGGGGAGCGATCGCGAACGCCTGTCCAAGCGGCACGGGGCGACCTCCATCGCCAATTTCCGCGAGATGGGCGTGCTGCCCGAGGCGCTGGTGAACTACCTAGCGCTGCTGGGTTGGGCGCCGACCGGCGGTACCCGCGAAATCTTTTCGCCCGAAGAGCTGATCAAGGAATTTTCGCTGCAACGTGTCACCCCGTCGCCCGCCGTCTTCGACATGGAGAAGCTCTACTGGCTGAACCGGCATTACATCAAGCAGAACCCGCCAGAGCGCATCGAGAAGCTCGCCGAAGCGTTCTTTGTGCGCGCCGGATTGCTGCCGGAAGATCCCGATGAACGCACCCGCGCCTGGTTCAGCAAGGTGGTCGCGCTGCTCGTTCCTTCCGTGGACAAGCTGGACCAACTTTCCGAGCGAGCGGCGCTGATCTTCCGTTATGACGCTGTTGCTGCGCTAAGTGTCCCCGATAATGCCGAGGTCCTCGCCGCGCCCAAAACTGCCGACGTGCTGGCAGCATTTGCGCAACATGTGGAAGGGGATTCATCGCCGATGACGCCGGAGCGCTTCAAAGCCATCATGAATGAGGTGAAAGTGAAGACCGGTGCCAAGGGTAAAGAGCTATTTCATCCTGTGCGGATCGCGTTGACCGGATCGCATTCCGGCCCCGAGTTCGACAAGCTGATTCCGATCCTCGAGGAGGGCTCGCAGCTCGATCTGCCACAGCATGTGATGAGCGTTCGCGAGCGTCTGGCCGCTTTTCGCGCGGCACGCGGGAAATGAGAAGAACCAGCAAAGCCAGCGTTGAAGGGGCACGGCTTTAGCCGTGCCGTAACTGCTGTCCTACTCGTGGCTTCAGCCGCTGAGGGACTTCGGTGTTGAAACCCTCCGCGGCGGGCGACTTCCCTCAGGGGCTAAAGCCCAAGTTCTCAACCCTCATAACGGCACGGCTAAAGCCGTGCCCCTTCAAAACATGAATAATCCAAGTGAAGGCCTGCACTAGCCAAATCTCCCCAGGTACTCTCGCTTCTTCTCTTCCGGCAAAAACGACGCGCGAAACGAGTTCTTCGCCAGCTCACGAAGCTCATCCTCGCTGAAGCGGAAAACCTGCTGCGCAATCCGATATTCACGCAACAGGTCCGTGTGGAACATGTCCGGGTCGTCCGTATTCAGCGTGACCTGGACGCCAGCGTCAAACAATTTCCGGACCGGGTGTTCCTCTACTGAGGTACAGCACCCGGTCATCACGTTGCTGGTGATGCACACTTCCACTGGTATTTTATTTTCGGCGAGATACCGCACCAGTTCCGGATCGTCGGCGGCGTGCAGTCCATGCCCGATGCGATCTGCCTTCAATTCCCGTAGCGCGCTCCAGATAGATTCCGCTCCCACCGTTTCCCCGGCGTGCACGGTCAGCCGCAACCCGTGCTGTGCCGCATGCTCATAGACCTCGCGGAACTGCTCCGGTCCGGCCCGGCGCTCGTCTCCGCCAATTCCAATGCCCGCGACGTTTCTTTCCTTGAAGCGAATTGCCTCCTCAACCACGCGGTGCGCTTCCTCGACACCGAAGTGGCGGACCGCGTCGAAGATCCAATACAGCGACATTCCAAACTCGCGCTCGCCGCGCTGTCGCCCACGCTCCGCCCCTTCGAACAGGGGAGCAAATTCCTGCCCGCGCCACTGCACCACGCCGGCAGAGATGTACACCTCGGCGTGCAGAACATTCTGCGCGTGCAGCTTCTGCATCATGCGATAGGTCACCAGTTCATAATCCCCGGCGGTGCGCAGCCGCTCCGTGACCGCCTTGAACGCCACCAAGAAGCCTGTGAAATCTTTGTATTCATAGAGCGCGCGCGCTTCTTCTTCGCTGAAGACGCGTCCGCTGTCCTCAATGTTTTTATAGCGATTGTTGGTGCTGGGAAGCGGCGTGGGATGGCGGCGGCTCAGTTCCGCCAGCGTCGGCGGATCGACGGTTCCCTCGAGGTGCAGATGCAGTTCGGCCTTGGGCAGTCCTAAGATGAAGTCGTTGGCGGAATCAGTAAGATGGGGCGATTTCGTCATGGGGTATGCGAGTACCCGAGATGCTACGACTTGTTCGGCGCGTTGAGCACGGGCCCGAGCTGGCGCGGACTGAACTCGCTGCGGTGGCGGCTGTAGAGCACGTACACCGTCAATCCGATAATCAGCCACACGAAAAAGCGCAGCCAGGTCAAAATCGGCAGGCCGGCCATCAGCAGCACGCAAAACACTACGCTGAGGATTGGCGCCGCCAGCCCGCCCGGAGCGCGGAATCCGCGGTGCCGCTCCGGCTGCTTGTAGCGCAGGATGATGACGCCAATCGAAACCAGGACGAACGCGAACAGCGTACCGATGTTCGACAAATCCGAGAGCGTGCCAATGTCGAGAATGCCGCCGGGAATCCCCACCAGGAATCCTGCGATCCAAGTTGCGGTAGCCGGCGTGCGAAATCGCGGATGCACACGGCTAAACAATTTGGGCAGCAAGCCGTCGCGCGACATCGAGAACCAAACCCGCGCCTGTCCCAGTTGGAACACCAGCAGCGACGAGATCATGCCCATCATCGCGCCGAAAAGGACCGCCAGCTCCGTCCAGTGCAGTAGCGCTGACTTCGTGGTTCCCGCCAGCTTGCTCATGCTGTTGACCACCGGCGCGGCGTCGTCAATCAAAGTCTGCCAGGGAACGATGCCGGTCAGCACTACGGCAACCGCAATGTAGAGCACGGTACAGACGATGAGCGTGGCAATAATTCCGATGGGCAGGTCGCGCTGGGGATTGCGCGCCTCCTCGGCCGCGGTGGACACCGAGTCGAATCCGATATAGGTGAAGAAGATGATCGAGCCGCCAGTCAGCACGCCGGGCCAGCCCTGCGGCGCGAACGGGTGATAGTTGGCGGGATGAATGAATCGCATCCCCACGAACACGAAGGCCAGGATGGCGGCGATCTTCAGGATCACCATGACATTATTGGTCTCGGCCGATTCGCGAATGCCGCGCACCAGCACCACCGTCAGCAACATGACGATCAGAAACGCCGGAAGGTTGAAGCCAAAGTGCCAGCCCGGGGCGTAGAGCACGTTGTTTTGCAAGTCGGTGAGGCCGCCAGGCAAGTATGCGGGGGTGATCCAGCGCAGCGCGGGATGCCAGCCGAACCAGCTGAACGTGGCCACCATGTGCGCGGCGAAGCCCACGCTCACCGCCATGTTGCTGACCGCGTACTCCAGGATGAGGTCCCAGCCGATGATCCAGGCAATCAACTCGCCCATGGTGGCGTAGGTATAGGTGTAAGCGCTGCCGGCAATCGGGATCATGGACGCCAGTTCGGCATAGCAGAGCCCGGTAAAGGCGCAGACAATGGCCACCAGCACGAGAGAGATCGCCAATGCCGGACCCGCTCCGGGCCGGCCCAGCGTGGCCGCATGATGCACCAGGTAGTCGGCTACGGGCGCGTTCAGGATGGACGAGGTGTTGAATTTCTGCCCGGCAATCGCCGTTCCCACCACGGTGAAGATGCCCGAGCCGATCACGGCGCCGATGCCGAGGCCGGTCAGCGACCACGGGCCCAGCGTCTTTTTAAGGCGATGTTCCGGCTCCTCGGAATCGGAGATCAGCTTGTCGATAGACTTGCGCGCGAAGACTTGGTTCGCCAGGGTGACGCTCCCAGGAGTGGTGGAATCAGTGCCTTCGAATTCAAACAGAAAGGGAGGCGAAAGGGCAAGGCGGATTTCTCTGCAACGACGAAGAAGTTTAGCTTGATTTTCCCTAAGCTTTGGCGTAATCCTTCAGCCGCGGCACTCGGTCTCACTCGTTGGAGGGCTAAATGTATTGGTTAATCACCGATCGCAACCTCGAAGCTGACGGGTTTGGTGGCGACTTTGCCAGTCTGACGTTCTGGACCGCTCCGGTGACGGCCGACCCAACCCTGAAAGCGTCCTGGACCCAAGTTACCAAGGAGCAGTTCCGCCAGCTGCTTGTAACCATTACCGACCAATATCCATCTGCGGCGGTGACAGCTCCCAAGGACCAGAAGCAGGTTACGTTTTTCGTCCATGGCTTTAATGAAGCTTGGCCAAATGCCATGGCGCTCTACCAAAAGGTAGTCAACAACCTTTATTCCGGACCGGACAGCCTGGGTGAGTGCATTTCATTCGATTGGCCATCGAAGGGGTACGTGTTTGGCTATCTCCCCAATCGCTCCGAGGCTCGCCAGGCAGCGCAGGACTTTGCCAATGTGATGAGTGACCTCTACGACTGGATGCTGATGAAGCAAGTTGCCGGAGCAGCCGATGTGCAGAACGCCTGCAAGGCCAAGACTTCGGTGATCGCTCACAGCATGGGGAACTATGTGTTGGAAAATGCCATGAACTTTGCCTGGACGCAAAAAAACCGTCCTCTGCTGGTCAGCCTGATCCAGGAGGCGCTCATGGTGGCCGCGGACGTCGACAACGATCTTTTCGGCAGTGGGGAGGTTGTTACCGCGGGTAACGGAGAGGGAATAGCAAATCTAACCTATCGTGTGACCGCGTTGTACAGCGGACGTGATGCCGTTTTGGGAGCCTCGGCCGGCCTGAAACATTTCGGCAAGAGACGGCTGGGAAGAAGCGGCTTGGATCGTACCTACCCCGTCCCCGACAATGTTTGGGATATAGATTGCTCGCAATTGATTGCTCCCACGGTCGGCGGAATCAGCGTACATAGCTCTTACTTCGACCCCACGGAGTCTACCTGCTTTGGGTTGATGCAGGAGGTTCTTAGAGGTATCGACCGGAGCGTTCTCATTTCACAAGGACTGGTTCCATCGGCGCTCACCAAAGCCCAAGTTGCCGGAACGTGAGGAGTCCACACCAGCCTGTGAAGTAACAAATCGCATGAAGACAAATGTGGAAGTGGCTTTTCTGCAGTCCTACTTCCCTGGCGCTAGTATCTGCTCGAAGTGGTCCTCGATCAGATGAAACAGATGCGTACGCGCCTTGAACCCCGCGATGCCGTGAGTCTTGCTGGGATACATCATCAGCTCGAACTGCTTGCCGGAGTTGATGAACGCGTTGACCATTTGAATGGTGTTCTGCATGTGGACATTGTCGTCACTGGTGCCGTGCACCTCCAGCAGGTCGCCGTGCAAATTTGCCGCGAAGTTCACCGGCGAGCTCTTCCTGTAACCCTCCTGGTTCTCGTTCGGCAGGCCCATGTAGCGCTCGGTGTAGATTGAATCGTAATTGCGCCAGTCTGTTACTGGCGCCACTGAAACTCCACCCTTAAACATGTCGGTGTGCTCCAGCGTGTAGAGCGTGAAATATCCGCCGTAGCTCCAGCCCCAGAATCCGAGCCGGTTCCCATCCAGTTGCGGAAACTGTTGCAGCGCCTGCTTCACCGCGGCCATCTGATCGCTGAGCTCGGTCTCGCCGAAGTTGTGTTGGATGGCCATGGCGAAGGCCTTGCCGCGTCCGCCCATGCCGCGGTTGTCAACTTTTAGAATCGCGAACCCCTGCCGTGCCAGGACCTGGTCGAATAGGTCGATTGCACCCCAGGCATCGCGCACCGTCTGCGCTGCTGGCCCGCCATAGGGATTGACGATGAGCGGCGCTTTGCCGTTCGCCATCATCGGCCCGCTCTCCGGCAGCAGGATCACGCCTTGCAAAGTGGTTGTGCCGTCGGCGGCCTTGAAGTCCACGAACTTCGGGGTCAGCAGATTGTAGGCGTCGAGGCTGCGCCCACTCCAAAACGTATTGCAGGCGCCATCGACGGCGCACAGCGAAACGGTCGGCGATGTGCTCAGCGACGAGTAACGATCCACGTAATACTTGGAGGTGCTGGGATCGAAGTCCGTAGAGTGCGATCCATTTCCCTTCGAGATGCGGCGGAAGTTCTGCCCGTCCAGTCCCACGGCGTAGAGGTTCGTCTGCCGCCAATCGCCCTCGTTAGCCGAGAAATACACCACGCCCTGCTTTTCATCGACGCCAGCAATGCTCTCGACCTCCCAGTCGCCATGTGTGAGTTGAGTGACCATTCTTGCCGCGCTGCTGAGCGGCTTCTGCTTATCGAACTGGTACAGGTATATGTGGTTGTGCCCGTCGCGCCAGCTCGTCCACAAATAGCGATCACCAGAGGTCAAAGTCTGGAAATCCACCTCCGGATGCATGTCGATCCAGGCGTCGGTGGTCTCGGTCATCATTAGCGTCCACTTGCTGTTCTTGACATCCACAAAATACAAGTCCAGCCGGTTTTGCAGGCGGTTAAGAGCCATCGCCCACAGCACGCCGTCGCGCACCCATCCGAAGCGGGGAACCAGAGCATCGGGACTGTCGGACAGCGGCACGTCGCTGCCCGTTCCCGCGTTAATCCATTTGATCTTGCCTCCATCGGAGCCCACCACGCCCAAGCGCACTTTGGGGTTCGGATCGCCGGGCTGAGGATACTTCTCCTGGTCCACGGTGGCATGGGTGGGCATCCAGTCGGTGATGGGATAGGTGGGCACTTCCTTCTCGTTCATCTGGAGAAATGCGATCTGCTTGCCGTCCGGAGACCAGAAGTAATTGCTGCGGGTGTACAGCTCTTCCTCGTAGATCCAGTCGACTTCCCCGTTTAGCAGGTTGTCGTCGCCATCTTTGGTTAGAGTTCGTTCGCTCCCCCCGTCCAGCGGCTGCGCATAAAGGTTGTGCTTGCGCACATACGAGATGCGGCTTCCATCCGGCGAGAACTTAGGATCGACGGCGGCGTCGGAGCTGCTCGTGATCTGCACGGCGGTGCCGCTGTCCAAGCTGTAAAGCCAAAGTTGCCCCATGGAGTCAAACAGCAACTTCTTGGAATCGGGCGACCAGTGATAGGCGGCCAGGGAATAACGCTGGGCCGCTTCCTTCTTGCGTTCGTCCTTGATGGCGCTGGTAGGCGGAGCCAACGATGCCAGCTTCTCGCTCGCCACCAGCACGGCCGGCTTGCCCCTCGTGGTTACATCCACGTAATACAGCGCTCCGTGTTCGCCGCTGTCGTCGCGTTGCACGAAAGAAACCTTGGAGCCATCGGGACTCCACTTCACATCTTCCGGACCGCGGCCGAGTATGCCGCCAGGCTTGAACATCTCTTCAATCGTCAGCTCTTTCTTGGTTTGTGACTCCTGTGATGCAGGAGATGAAACCGATTGCGCAACCAAGAATGAAGCGGACAGGACACAGCAGACGAATGCAGCAAACCGTGATTTCACGTTAGCTCCGACGAAGAAAATCTGTAGCGGGAAAGTTTATATCAGGAGGGTGGGTCCATGTGGCGATTGCTGGGATCAAGCCGCGCAAGCGGCGATATTTGTTTTAGCCGTGGGCGTAAGCCCGCGATCGAGTGGGAAATCTAACTGAGTCCCTTTAGGGACGGCACCGGTCACAAGCCCGCAGCATTGTCTCAATAGACCGAAAACCTTAGTCCGGCAAGGTGACGGCTGGCCAGGGGCCTGGTTTCTGCGTGCTAGAATCCCAGCAGGTTCCCCTGGGGTCCAGATGAATTCCGATCTGCAAAAGCTGATCGACTTGCAAGAGGTCGATTCCCGGATTGCCGCGCTTAAGGCCGAGGTCGCCGCCCTGCCCCAGCAGGTGGCGCAGATCGAGGCCAAACTCGCCGGTTCCAAAGCCCAACTCGAGGCCGCCCAGGCCGGAATGAAGGCCGATGAGATCGCTCGCCGCAAGCACGAGTCCGACATCAAGGACCAGCAGGAGAAGATCAGCAAGTACCGCGACCAGTCGCTGAAGGTCAAAACCAACGACGAGTACCGGGCGCTGAATCACGAGATCCAGTTTGCCGAGTCCGAAATCCGCAAGCTGGAAGACAAAATCCTGGAAATCATGGTCGCCACCGACGCGCGCAAAGAAACGATCAAACAGGCTGAGGCCGCGCTGAAGGCCGACACCGCTGCCAATGAAAAAGAGAAAGACCACGCCCGGGCGCAGACGGCTGAGGACGAAAAGCAGCTCGCCGAGTTGAGCGCGACGCGTAAGGAGTTGCGTTCCGGAGTCGCCGAGGAAAGCCTCAACCATTACGACCGGGTACTTAAGCTGCGCGGCTCCGCCACGGCGCCTGTTCATGAAGATGAAAGTTGCTCGGCCTGCCGGGTCCGGCTGCGCCCGCAGGTGTTCCAGGAAGTCACGAGCAACGAGCAGATCATCACCTGCTTTTACTGCAACCGGATTCTGTACTACGTCCTCCCGCCGCCCAAAGCGGAAGAGGCGAAGCCCCTCAAAGCCAAGGCTGATCATCCACAGGCAGAAGATATCCAAGCCGACGAAGCTGCTACGCAGTGAACTGGAACCCTCTATCAAACTAGGGTGGAAGACATTTGCTTTTCACTCCTAAGAATGCGTACCCATGAAGCCGGCATGAGCAATGATGATGTATACTATACATCATGAAGAGAACCCAGCTATACCTCGACGATGATCTCTGGCACGCCCTCCACGCCCGCGCGCGCAGCGAGGGGACAACCGTCTCCGATCTGGTGCGGCAAGCTGCTCGGGAGCGGTATCTAGGCAAGCTGGACGAACGCAGGGCGGCCATGCAGGCCTTCGTGGGAATACGGAAGGATCGCCCTGAATTCTCTAATGCGGTCGAGTACGTGCGCCGGTTGCGCCGCGGCAGCCGGCTTGAACGGCTAGGAAAACTGTGACGGTACTGGTAGATTCGGACATTCTCATCGAGGTTTCTCGCGCGAAGGACGAGGATATTCTGTCGAGGTGGACGGACTTAAGCCAATCCGACAGTCCTATCCTGTACTCGCCAGTAAGTGCCGCGGAACTTTGGGCAGGTGTACGCCCGCGCGAACATGACGTGCTCGACGACCTCTTTCGTACGCTGCTCTGCGCTGCCATTGACGCAGAAACAGGCCGCCAGGCCGGTGATTATCTCCGGCAATATAACAAGAGTCACGGTCTCGAACTAGGCGATGCACTCATCGCATCCGCGGCAGTGCTGAACCATGCCGAACTGTGGACGCGCAATCGAAAGCATTATCCGATGAAGGAATTGTCTTTCTATTTGGCTGATACGCCGCGCAACTGAATTGCCGGAGCCTTACAGAGCGGCGACGTGGCACCCCTGTGACCATTTTGCATCTGGGAGGACTGATCAGTCGTGACCCATCATTCCGCGTAAGATAGGCCTTGGATCCTCGCGAGGACGCTCTGGCCAACTCCATTCCAGTCATAACCGTCAACCATCGCGGCGCCGCGCGCCTGCGCGGCGGACACTTGTGGGTCTATCGCTCCGATCTGGTGCCGCCCGCTGAGGCTCCCCCCGGCTCGCTGGTACATGTGCACGATGAGCGTGGGCGTCGCCTGGGTTCAGCGCTCTACAGCAGTGCATCGCAGATTGCGATCCGCCTCCTCACTGGCGACGAAATCAGCGAGGCGCAGCTCACATCGCTCTTGCGGGAACGCATTGCCGCCGCAGTACGCTTCCGCGAGCAAGTGGCGCGCGACACCGATTCCTACCGCGTGATCTTCAGCGAGGCAGACCTGCTGCCCGGGCTCATCCTCGACAAGTACAACGATGTGCTTTCCATGCAGGCGCTGACCCAGGCTTTCGATCGCCTGGAGCTGCGGCAGACGGTCCTCGACGCGATCGCCGAACGCTTTCCCCAGGCCAGCGTCGTCGAGCGCGTCGATCCACACACTCGCGAACTGGAGCAATTGCCGCCGCGCCAGTCGCAACTGGTGCGTGGCGAGCGGTCCAGCACCATCTTCACCATGAACGGAGTCCGTTTCTACTTCGACGGACTGGGCGGGCAGAAGACCGGCGCCTTCCTCGATCAGCGCGAGAACCACGCCGCCGCGGCACGCTACGCTCACGGCGACGCACTCGACTGCTTCACCTATCAGGGGGGATTTGCGCTGCACCTGGCGCGAGTGTGCACCACCGTCGCCGCGGTGGACTCGTCGCGTCCGGCGCTGGAAGTGGCGGAACGCAACGAACAGCTCAATCGCGCCGCTCACCGCTGCCGCGAGATCGAATGGATCGAGGCCAACGCCTTCGACCTGCTCAAGGACTACGCTACCGCAGGCCGGCAGTACGACACCATCGTTCTCGATCCGCCGGCGTTCGCCAAGACCAAGCGCGCGGTGCCCACCGCGCTGCGCGGCTATAAAGAGCTGAATCTCCGCGCCCTGAAGATGCTGCGGCCCGGCGGCATTCTCGTCACCTGCTCATGTTCGTTCCACGTCAGCGAGGGTGAGTTCCTGGCGATGCTCGGCTCTGCCGCTGCGGATGCCGGCCGCCGAGTGCGCATTCTGGAAGAGCGCAGCCAGTCGCGCGACCATCCGATCCTGTTAAACGTGCCGGAAACCGCCTACCTTAAATGCCTCATTTGCCAAGTGCTGTGATAGGGCGCGGTTTGCTTTGGCGGTATGGCTTAAGCAACTCAAGATCAGAATTGTCTATCAACCTGTTTAATATCTACCGTTTAGCTTAATTTTAGTTATCCGGCAGTCCCCAACCAGTACTTGCTACTTGACAACAATACACTCATATTTTATGATTCCTTCTTGCTAAGTTATGCATCGAACTTAGCGAAGGTCATAAAGAGCAAAATTTTTGTTCGGAGGATTGAATCATGACTGTTTTGACCCGTTGGGACCCGTTCCGTGAATTGAATGCTTTGCAGCAACGCATGAACCGTCTGTTTGAAGAGCAGTATGGCGGCGGGCGCGAAGAGTCGCTGACCGCTGGCGCATTTGCTCCCCCGGTTGATATCTACGAGGATGAGCAGAGCATCCAGTTGAAGCTGGAAGTGCCTGGCATCGACGAGAAAGACCTGGATATCCGGGTGGAAAACAACGTTTTGACCGTCAGTGGCGAGCGCAAGTTCGAGAAGGAAGAGAAGGAAGAGAACTTCCGTCGGGTGGAGCGCCGCTATGGCAGCTTCAGCCGCTCGTTCACCCTGCCCAACACCGTGAACACCGACGACATTCACGCCGACTACGACAACGGCGTGTTGACCATCCGGCTGGCCAAGCGCGCCGAAGCCAAGCCGAAGCAGATCAAGGTCAACGTAGGCAGCCAGAAAGCTATCGAAGGTAAGAAGCCGGAGAGCCAGACCCACGGCACAACCAAGGGGCAGGTTGCCTGAAGAAGCAGTTGTCAGTAGCCAGTAGCCAGTGGGCAGTTATTTCTGACCGTCCGCAGCCCGAGTAAGAGATTACGATTGTGATTAGGAGCGTTTGACGCCAGTATCGACTTCCGGCATTTTCTGACTACTGACTACTGGCTACTGACAACTGGAGTTACCCATGGCAATTCGTTGGGACAAATTAACCGTGAAAGCGCAGGAGGCGATGCAGCGGGCGAACGATCTTGCCAGCGAGCACGGCAACCCTGAGCTGCAGCCGGCACATATTCTGGCCGCGCTGCTGGAAGACCGCGAAGGCATCGTCCCGCCTCTGCTGGAGCGCGTCGGACTGCATGTGCCCACGGTGCAGGCCGAGGCCATGCGCGAGATCGACCGTCTGCCGAAAGTCTCGGGCAGCGGCGCCACGCAGGCGCATCTCTCCGATGCCGCCTCGCAGATGCTGGAAAACGCCTTCAAAGAGGCAGCCAACTTCAAGGACGAGTACGTCTCCACCGAGCACCTGCTGCTGGCCCTCACGAAACTGAAGCGCGATGCAGCCCAGCAGATCCTCGCCAGCGCGGGCGCAACGTACGACAACATTCTGCGCGCGCTGACCTCGGTTCGCGGCAATCAAAAGGTCACCGACCAGAATCCTGAGGCGAAGTACCAGGCGCTGGAGCGTTACGCCAAGGACCTCAATGAGCTCGCCCGCCAGGGCAAACTCGATCCCGTGATTGGGCGCGACGAGGAAGTGCGCCGCGTGGTCCAGGTGCTCTCGCGCCGGACGAAGAACAACCCGGTGCTGATCGGTGAACCGGGCGTCGGTAAGACTGCGATCGTTGAAGGTTTGGCGCAGCGCATTGTTTCCGGCGACGTTCCCGAGCAGTTAAAGAACAAGCGCGTGGTCTCGCTCGACCTGGGCGCGATGCTGGCCGGCGCGAAATATCGCGGCGAATTCGAAGACCGGCTGAAAGCGGTGCTGAAAGAGATTGAGCAGTCGCAAGGGCAGATCGTTCTGTTTATCGACGAGCTGCATACGCTGGTGGGAGCCGGTGCGGCTGAGGGCGCAATTGACGCTTCCAACATGCTGAAGCCCGCTTTGGCGCGCGGTGAGTTGCGCGCCATTGGCGCCACCACGCTGAACGAATATCGCAAGTACATCGAGAAAGACGCCGCGCTGGAGCGCCGCTTCCAGATTGTTTATGTCGGCGAGCCCAACGTCGAGGACACCATCGCCATCCTGCGCGGTCTGCGGGAGAAATACGAAGTTCATCACGGCGTCCGCATCAAGGACTCGGCCATTGTGGCGGCAGCAACGCTGTCGCATCGCTACATCTCCGACCGTTTTCTGCCCGACAAAGCCATCGACCTGATTGACGAGGCCGCGGCTTCGCTGCGCATCCAGATCGACTCCATGCCGACCGAGATCGACCAGTTGGAGCGCCGGGCGACACAGCTCGAAATCGAGCGCCAGGCGCTGAAGCGCGAAGACGATCCGAACTCGCGCGAACGGCTGGCGGCCCTGGAGAAAGAGCTGGCGCACATCAAAGAGGAATCCAACGCGCTGAAGGCGCGCTGGAAGCAGGAGAAGGAAGCCATCGCCAAGGTGCGCGAGGCCAAGGAGCGCATCGAGCGCCTGAAGCTGGAGGAGCAGGACGCCACGCGCAAGGGCGACTACAATCGCGCCGCGCAAATCAAGTATGGCGAGTTGCCGCAGCTCGAAGCCGAGGTCAAGAAGCTTGGCGCGGCGATGGACGGCAAGCAGTCGCGCATGTTGAAGGAAGAGGCGGACGAGGAAGACGTTGCCAAGATCGTCAGCAAATGGACCGGCATTCCGGTGTCGAAGATGCTGGAAGGCGAAGTAAAGAAGCTGGTCACCATGGAAGACCGTCTGCGGCAGCGCGTTATTGGACAGGACGAGGCGATTCAGAGCGTGGCCAACGCTATCCGGCGTTCACGCGCCGGCCTGAGCGATCCGCGCCGTCCGATTGGTTCGTTCATCTTCCTCGGACCGACCGGTGTCGGCAAGACCGAGTTGGCGCGGGCGCTGGCGGAATTCCTCTTCGATGACGAGCACGCCATGGTTCGCATCGACATGTCGGAGTACATGGAGAAGCACTCCGTGTCGCGGCTCATCGGCGCGCCTCCGGGCTACATCGGTTACGACGAAGGCGGGCAGTTGACCGAAGCGATACGGCGCCGGCCATACGCGGTGGTGCTGTTCGACGAAATCGAGAAGGCGCATCCCGACGTGTTCAACGTCTTCCTGCAAATCATGGACGATGGCCGCCTCACCGACGGTAAGGGCCGCATCGTCGATTTCAAGAACACCATCATCATCATGACGTCGAACATGGGCTCCAGTTACCTGCAAGACCTCGGAGAGCGCTCACCGGAGCAGGTCGCCGAAGTGCACCAGCGGGTAATGGAGGCGCTGCGGGCCCATTTCAAGCCCGAGTTCCTCAATCGCGTGGACGATATTGTCATCTTCAATCCGCTCGGCAAAGAGCAGTTGACCAAGATCGTGGATCTGCGGCTGGAAGACCTGCGCAGGCTGCTGGCCGATCGCAAGATCAGCCTGGAGCTGACCGCGAAAGCGAAGGAATTGATCTTTACCGAGGGCTACGATCCGAACTACGGCGCGCGTCCGCTGAAGCGGGCCATCCAGCGCCTGGTGCAGGATGCGCTGGCCATGAAGATCCTCGATGGCGAAGTGCTGCACGGCGACCATGTCGTCGTGGACGCGGACAAGAAGGATCACAAGTTGACGTTCAAAGTGGCCAAGCGGGTGGGCGAACCGGAACCAGCGGCAAAGAAGTGAGCGGGCAGGGCGGCGGGAACACGGCGCCGCTCAGACGATTCTTGCGACTCAGTAATGGTAGCGTGCCTGCAGGAAATCGACGCGGCCCTCGCTGACCCGGTAGACGAGCCGGTGCTCTTGCGTGATGCGCCTCGACCAGCAACCTGCCAGCGCAAACTTCAAGGGTTCCGGCTTGCCAATACCGGTGAACGGGTCGTTCAGCACCGCTTCCACCAGTTCCAGAATTCGAAGCGCTGCTTTCCGGTCGTTTTTCACCCAATACTTCAAGTCCTCGCGAAACTCAGGCTGGAACACCGCGTGCCGCTCAACCGGCCGAGCCAAGTCCCATCTCCCGCCGCAGCTTGTCCAGCGATTCCGGCTTGCCCTTTCCGCGAGTGGCGCGCCGCAAGGCCGCCAGCAGGCGCTGGGCGTTCTTCGGGGAGCGCAGCAGGTGTGCTGTCTCCAGCAGGCTGGTCAGCTCCTCGGCTGGAACCAAGGCGACATCCTTGGCGTGGCGGCGGCGCACAATGACAACGTCGTGATCGTTGGCAACCTGGTCAAGCACCGAAGCCAGCCGTTGCCGCAAACTGGTGTAGGTGGTCTCCACAGGCATGACGATTTGGCCTCCAACCAAAGCGTACAGTATTCCTGTACGGACGGTCAAACGCCTCGGGAACTGCTCTAGCTGTGGCGCTCCTTGCCGGCGATCGCAATGCATTCTTGCAACACATCCATGGCGATGTCGGCTTGCTCACTGGTCACGATAAGCGGAGGAGCGATGCGAATGCTGTTCGGTCCGCATCCCAGCAGCAGGACGCCGCGCTCGAAGGCGAGCTCGACGATGCGATCGCGTTCCGCGCCGCCTTGCGTCTTGGCTTTCTTGTCGGTGACGATCTCGACTCCGATCATCAGGCCGCGTCCGCGGACGTCGCCCACCAGATCGAGCCGCTGCGGCCAATCGGCGATGCGCTGCATGATGTGCTTTCCCACTAGCTCGGCATTCTTGATGCCTTCACGTTCCAGAATGTCCATGGTGGCAAGCGCAGCCGCAATGGACACTGGGTTCCCGCCGAACGTCGAAGCGTGCGAACCCGGCACCCAGTCCATGATTTCCGCCTTTGACATCATGATGCCGAGCGGCATCCCGCTGGCAATCCCCTTGGCGCTGCAAAAGATGTCAGGCTCGACGCCGGTGTGCTGAATGGCCCACCACTTGCCGGTGCGCCCCGCCCCCGACTGCACTTCGTCGGCGACCAGCAGAATGCCATGGCGATCGCAGATGCGCCGCAGCTCCTGCATGAATATCGTCGGCGCGACAACGTAGCCTCCCTCACCCTGAATCGGCTCCACAAAAATCGCAGCCACTTCCTCCGGAGGCAGCGTCGTCTTGAACAATTTTTCTTCGATAAAGCGGGCGCAGCCTAGCGCGAACGCCTCCGCTTCCTGGCTTCCACCCACGCATCCGCGATACACATCGGGATAGCGAACGTGGGTAACACCGGGGACCATCGGCGAGAAGCGGCGCTTCTGCTGCGGCTTTGAAGCCGTCAGCGACAGAGCGCCCATGGTGCGTCCGTGGAATGCCCCGTAGAACGCGATTATGTTCTGCCGCTTCGTGTGGTACCGCGCCAGCTTCAGCGCAGCTTCGATGGCCTCCGCGCCCGAGTTGCCGTAGTAAATCTTGTGCGGCCCTTTCATAGGCGCGACCTTCGACAGACGCTCGCCCAGGGTCACCATGCTCTCGTAGTAAAAGTCGGTGCCCGACATGTGAATCAGTTCGGCCGCCTGCTTCTGGATGGCGGCCACGACTTCCGGATGGCAATGTCCGGTGGAGGTCACCGCGATACCGGCAGAAAAATCGAGAAACTCGTTGCCATCCACGTCTTCGACGATGACGCCACGCCCACGCTTGGCGACCATGGGATACGAACGAGTGTAGGACGGCGAAACATAGCGCTGATCGCCTTCGAGAATGCGCCGGGCATTGGGGCCGGGCAGAGTGGTCTTGATGTTCGGACCGGCAACGTGCGTCAGAGTATCTGTGGTCATGATGTTTCTCCTGCGAAAGACTTGCGGCCCGCCGCGGCGGGTGCCGGAGTTTCTGTCAGCCCGCGACTGCAATCTGGTTGGACTGGGACGGCGCGGGAGGCCGACGGAAAGACGGAAGCTAGCTAGTCGCCGGAGAAGAGGTTGGGACGGGCCATACAGGGCGCTAGCTTGGAATCTGCGCGGGCAGGAACCCGAGGTCCCCAACCGCCTTTGGATTTGGTGGGGTCGGAGATCGCACGTGACCAGGTTGCACGCACACCTACGCCGAACCCCGAATTGGAGGCGGCAGCAAAGGCGTTCGGCTGGTTCAGGCGGCTGGCCAAAGCGATACTCCTGGCCTGATTATAGTCGCCTTCGAAGCGTGGCGTAACCCCCAAAAGATCGGCCTGCCACGGCCCCGGCGGACTGTCTAAGTGGATCGGACAAGAACCATCACAGCCTGAACTCCCAGCCGCAATATTTGCCGTCCGGGGATTCCGGTGGGCAGTGCAGACACGTCGTGTGAATACGCGGGTCCACGGTGCGGGCGAAAGTCTCGAACTCCACGGTGCCGACGGGCGTGCAGGGGAAATCGGGAAGTCCCTTGCGCCGCCGGGTTTCCTGGACTCGGCAAACATCCATGAAGAGCCGCAGGCGTGTGCCGTCTTGCGACCACTCGGTCCGCTGAGAGTTGATCAAGCTGTATTGCCGCAAGCCCAAAGCCCGTTCCAGCGCTCCCAATCCGCCCGCAGGGGGAATGCCGAACGTCGTCATAATGCGGTTTGCCTCAGCCGCCGCGAACCGCTGCCATGCCGCCGTGTCCAACTCGATGGCGGCATCCATGCCCAGACTTTCCTCCGCCGCCAGGAACCAGCAACCGTCATGGGCCAGCCAGTTCTTGGCAAACATCTGGAGCGCCAGCAGCAACTCTTCGCGAGTCATCGAGTGAAACGCGGTCTTGCCCGGTTGAACCGCACTTTCTGTTGCGTCCGGCATTGGATACTCCATAAGTTCGCGGGCCGCCACTTCCACTTTCTGGAATGCCGGCTTCCGCGAACAATGATAGAACAGCCCTTGATTAGATTTCTCTCAGCCCCCTACAATCAAGATTCTCCACCTGCACAGGGAAGGTCCATGCCGCTTCAGCTGTTTAACACTCTGTCCGGAAAAGTCGAGGAGTTCCATCCGTTGGAAGACGATCTGGTCCGCATGTACGCCTGCGGCCCTACGGTTTACGACTACGGTCACATCGGCAATTTCCGCACCTTCATCGTGGTGGACACGCTGCGGCGATTTCTGAAGCAGAGTGGCTACAAGCTGAAGCACGTGATGAACATTACCGACGTGGACGACAGGATCATCCGCAACGCCGCCGCGCTGGGTGTCAGCGTCCAGGACTACACCAAGAAGTACAAGCAGACGTTTCTGGAAGATGCCGACGCGCTGAACATTCAGCATCCCGAATTCCTGGTGAACGCCACCGACCACATTCAGGAGATGGCCCACTTTATCAAGGGCCTTGAGGAGAAGGGCTTTGCCTACCGGACGGATGACGGCTCCTACTACTTCCGAATCGCAAAATTTCCGGAGTACGGCAAGCTCTCGAAGAAGGATTTCGCCGGGATGAACGACGGCGCGCGGGTGGACGTGGACGAATACGACAAGGACAACGCCCGCGACTTCGCGCTTTGGAAGGCGCCGAAACCGGGCGAGGCGCAATGGGAGACCGAGATCGGCCCCGGTCGCCCCGGCTGGCACATCGAGTGCTCGCAAATGTCGATGAAATACCTCGGCGAGAGCTTCGACATTCATGCCGGGGGCGAAGACCTCATCTTTCCGCATCATGAAAATGAAATCGCGCAATCGGAGGCGCTGACCGGCAAACCATTCGTGCACGTTTGGGTGCATGCGCGCTTCCTGTTGGTGGAAGGCGAAAAGATGGCCAAGAGCGCGGGCAATTTCTTCACCGTCCGCGATCTCATTTTGATGGGGCACAAGCCATCGTCCATCCGCTTTCTGCTGATGTCGGTCCCTTACCGCAAACAGCTCAACTTCACCTTCGACGGGCTGACCCAGGCGGCCAATTCGGTTGAGCGTCTGCGCAACTTCAAGCTGCGGCTGGAGACTTCGCAGTTCGCCGATGACGGCAATGTGATCATCGCCGAAATCGCCGAGAGGACTTCGGCCGAAATGCGCGCCGGGTTGGACGACGACTTGAACACGGCGCGCGCGTTGGGCGCCGTCTTCGACATGGTGAGGGACGTAAACGCAGCCGCCGATGCCGGGGAAGTCCGGAAAGCCAACGTACCTCAACTGCTCAGGGTTCTCGAAGAATTCGAAGAGATCTTCGCTGTGCTGAAGGACGACGATGCCGCCAAGGTGCGCGCAACCGTCGAATGGGCAAAGATGGAAGGCCTGGAGGACAAGATCAGCCCGCAGACGGCCGAGCTTGCCAAAGCTGCGGCACTTTCCGATGCCGAGGTCGAACGACTCGTCGCCGAGCACTCGCAGGCGCGCAAAAGCCGCGATTTCCTGCGCTCCGACGCCATCCGGGCGCAGTTGGGACAGAACGGCATCATCCTGGAAAACACCAAAGACGGGGTGCGGTGGAGGCGGAAGTAGGCTTCAGTTCCGGGGAAGCACAGGAAATCCAGATCCTATCCTGCGGTTCAGAGTCATCGAAACCCGTTGTACGGTACTTTTCACGTTGCCTGTGGTCGCTACAAATTACTCCCTGTCTCTAAGGATCGCGGCCATCAAGCGGGGGCTGCGCCGTCCGTGCATCACCGCGACGATCCACAGCGGCTTTTCTTCTGGCGCGTAGGCTATCAGGTAGTCACGCACCAAAATAAACCGTAAGGGGCGTGACGTGAGGTCCGGGCGTTTGTGGCCTCGATTGGGAAAAGTGGTCAGCACGTCGATGCTCGCCAAAATATCCGCAATCACTTTGTCGGCGGCGTCGAGATTATCCCTGCGAATGAATTCCCAAATCTCGTCAAGGTCAAGGCGGACTTGCGGGTGAAGATCATACGTGATCATGAACCGAACGGCGTCCGGCGAGCGGCGTCGCTCTTTTCGCGGAAGTGGGCAATCACCTCGTCGCGGGAAATGGGCTTCACCCTGCCGCTTTTCAGGTCGTCATAGCGGCTGTTGAGCATCTCCCGCGCTTGCAGCACTTCGTCAAAGTATCCCGCCATTGCGTCCTCAACCAGGTCGTCAGTCCCGCGTCCGCTCTGCGTGGACAGGTCTTTGAGTTTCTTTTCCGTCTCGGCGGTGAAGTGTACTTCCATCGCCTTCAGAGTACGAGAAAAACCGCTGCCTGGCAACGGTCGAAGAAGTGCGGTGGCAGACCAGGCGCCTACCCCTACACCTCCGATTCGAGCTCGGGCAATCCCACCGCTTGCTCACCCGGTTCGCGGCGGTGAACTTTTGCCGTGGTGACCAAGGCCACGGCGGCGATGATCACGACGCTCCCGGCGAATATGTATCCATCGAAGCGCTCGCGCAGCACCAGCCATCCCAGGAAAACCGCGACAATGGGATTCACATAAGCGTACGTCGCCACCTTGTGCGTGGATACGTGCTTCAGCAACCAGATGTACGCGGTGTAACCGACCCACGAGCCGAAAACCACCAGGTAGAGCACCGCCATTAGTGCGCGAGAAGTCAGCACAATGCGATGCTGCTGGCCCGTCGCCAATGCGACCAGGACATTGCCGATCGCGGCAAACGACATTTCCCAGCCGGTTGCGGCAAATGGGTCAACCTTCATTGGCCACTTGCGCGACAGCACCGAGCCGATGGCCCAGCTCATGGAAGACAGCAAGAGTGTGAACGAACCCACCAGTTGCATCGTGCCAAGCGTAGTGCGGTCCGCAAACTTGGGCCAGAAGAGAATGGCAATACCCGCGATGCCCAGCGCCAGCCCGATCAAACCGCGGCGCGAAAGCCGGTCTCCGCGGAAGACGAAGGTCTCCAGCACCATAAACCAGATTGGCGTAATCGCTACGATCAGCGCTGCCAGTCCCGTAGGGACCCATTGCTCGGCCCAGGCCAGACCTCCGTTGCCGCCCACCAGTAACAAGCAGCCGATGGTGGCCAGCCGCACTCCTTCCGTCCAGGTAATGCGGATGCTGCGGCCCAAGGCAGCACACGCGGCCAGCATCAGCGGGCCGGCGATCAGAAATCGCAGAGCGCACATCACCGCGGGAGGAAGGTGCTCGTCGTCGGCAATTCCGATTGCCAGGTAGGTCGAGCCCCAGAACAGGTACACCAAGGCGAACGCGACGATCACTTGCAGACGGTGATTGCGATCGGTGGTCATAAGATGGCCGCAGCCGAGGTCAGCTTGCCGCGCTCTGGCGTCGCGCTAGGCGGCCGGTTTTTGGTCCTGTTTGCGTAAGCGGTGTCCCGTGATCAAAACATAATGAACACCCGAGATGGTCGCGAACGTAAAGGTTGCGTAGAGAAAGAGCGTTTGCAGGTACAGCACCCAAGGCACGCGCAGCACCTGTGCCAGAACAACGAAGAAAACTGCGGCGATCTGACAACCGGTGTTCAGCTTGCCATAAATGCTGGGCCGAAAGTCGCGGAACCCGACGGTGGCATACAAAACCATGGCGGTGGCGACAATGCACAGGTCGCGGCTGAACACCAGGATGGTGTACTTCCACGGGATCTTCTTGACAAACGAAAGCACTAGAAATAGCGAACTCAGCAACAGCTTGTCGGCGATGGGATCCAGATATTGCCCCAGCATGGTTTGCTGCTGCAAAACACGCGCCAGCAGTCCGTCGAGGGCGTCACTGAGTGCCGCCGCGACCAGGAGGCCGAGCGCCCAAAGCCATTGCCCATCGAACACCGTAATGATGACAAACGGGATGAAGATCAGGCGCAGCAGTGTGATCTGGTTCGGCGCAGTCCAGAATTGACTCTTCACGCGGCTACTCCGAAAAAGAAGTTTGCTACTCCCAGATGTTCCACACGCACCTTTCCTGTGGGTCTCCGAACCTACGTTGGCATGGCTGCCGGGCGACTATCGCAAACCGGCATACAAGCCAAGCTCAACCCGGCGCATCCTCGATTCTGACGGCTTTGTCTCCGACTGGCAACCAGGTTAACGGAAATTCCCAAGGACGGTGGCGTGCTCTTCTCTCCCCAGCACGACTTTCAGTGATGCGCATCACAACGGGAGAGACCAGAAACCAGTAGAGTCAGGCTTATCGGAGGCGTACTCGCCTCATGGTGTCGCTGACCAAGTTCGTCATTCGCAGTCTGGAATTCGCTAGCCGTCTCTTACCGGCGCGCAAGCCCAAACATCTGCTGACCGGCAAACGCGGCGAACTCGAGGCATACCTGCACTTGCGGGACCTGGGCTACAAAATCGTTGCCGCGAACTTTCGTGTGCCCTATGACCGGGGTGAAATTGATCTGATTGGATGGGACGACGACGGCATCCTCTGCTTCATAGAGGTGAAAACCCGAACGAACGAGGGATTAGCGCCACCCGTGACGGCAGTCGATCGGAGCAAGCGGCGGCACATCTTATCGGTCGCTCGCCGATATGTTCGTCGCCTCCCCGGCGATCGGCCACCGCCGTGCCGTTTCGACATAGTTAGCATTATTCTGGAGGGGGACGATGGCAAACCGCAGATCACGGTGCACAAGGGCGCCTTCTCCTGGGACACCGATAGGCCACGAAACTACTGGCATCGAGACTTCCGCGATCGACACTTCTGGCGGCGAAGAAGATGACCAAGCTAGGATTGAGGTCGGCTTCGGGGCCCCGCAGTTTCGAACAGTGAAGCAAGTTTGTTCGTCCACGGGCGCTTGCGGATCGTAGCAATCGCGAACTTGCCCACATAGCGCCAGCCCGCTAGAATAAGTCCGTCCCACCGCGTAGGCGCGTAGCTCAGTTGGTTAGAGCGCTACCTTGACACGGTAGAGGTCAGGGGTTCGAGTCCCCTCGTGCCTACCATTCTTTTCAATCACTTCCCCAGCGACCATGATTCCAGAACCGTCTTTTGTGTCGTTCTTTGTGTCGTAACCCTGCCTTTCACTCCCTCTGGACAGGGCATCCAAGGCTTGTCTCTTCGCTTCCATCCGAACGTGGGAGTAACGCGCCAGCATTCTCTGTGAGACGTGCCCAGCGACGCTCATGATCGTCTGATCGCTGGCTTGCGACTCCGCCAGTTCGGTGATTGCGTGGTGACGTAGATCGTGGAACCGGAGTCCAGGTATCCCCGCAGCTTTCGTTAACTGCCGCCAAGCAGAGCGCCAGCTCTTCATTGGCCTTGTCGGGTCGATGCGTTCGTTCTCACAAGCCGGGAAGAGAAAGTGCTCTGACTCAGTGCCGTTGAATGGCTGCGCCCTCTCTCTGAGTTCGCGGATGGCTGCGAACGCTGCGTCGTTAATCGGGATTGTCCTTTCGCCCGCTTCCGTTTTGCTCTTGCGAACTGAAAGCACGCGAGTCAGCAGGTCAACGTCTCGCCAGCGCAGATTCTTGATCTCGCAACCCCGCATTGTCGTATTGAGCGCCAGAATGCCCGCCAAACGCGCATTGTGCCACCCTGGGCGGCTCTTCGCCTTCGCCAGTAGCTTTACCTTCTCCGGGTGAGCCAAGGCCCTGCCAATCGACCGGGGCTCGCGCAACGGCTTGATCTCGGCTCCAACCAGATGCCATCTCTTCGCTTTCTTCATCATTCGGCGAATCACGCCCATTTCCATGTTGATAATGGCTGGTCCCACGCCCGCTTGCACGCGCCATTCTCGGAAGCTGACGAGATTCTCGGTGGTGATTTTCTGGAGAGTTTGCGCTCCAAAGAAGCGCCTCGGTTGAACAAGCAATTGTTTCTCTTTCTTCTGGCTTGCGTCAGACAGGTCCAAGCGCCGACCTTCGAGAAATCGGTCAGCGGCCTCGCCGAAGGCCAGTCGCCCGAATTGCTGACTCACTGGCGCGAGTTTGCCCTGCGAGGCTTGGGTGATAAGTTCCTTCTCCCGCGCTTGCGCCTCACGCCAATCGCTGGTGTCGAGGCTCTGTCGGAACCGTTGCCCATCTACGAAGAAATGTGTGTGCCACGTCTTACCGCGCTTTTTTAGTGACATTTTTCCTCCCGTTTTTTCCCTTCCTTGTCGCTTCTTTTTTCTGCTGAGCACGCCACCGGGCAACACGATGAGCTTCTCGGTGCGCCACTGAGCAATAGCTCTGATCGGGGCGTTCCTGAATAAACAAATGGCTGCAATGCGGGCAAATGCGAATGCCCCTTCCCCCCACCGCGTCTAGCAGAGCCCGCGCATAGAACGCGGTTTTCATATCTTCACACCAGAGAGCGGGCCTAAAATCCTGGCCAGTCCACCAGAGCACTAAACGGGCAAATTGGAGTGCCGTCGAAAGTTCATAAGAGAGCAACCAAGCGGGGCTCTTGCTTGCGCGTGGTCCGGGTCGCAACTGCTGAAAGTGTTCCAGCGCCTCTTGAGGCGGCAAACCAGTCATAGCAGCGAGAGACACCGCCATTTCCGCATTTTCCGGAGCATCCGGGAAACCCCGCGGTTCAGTCCGCCGAAGTTCATACGCCTCATTAAGTGAGCTAATAGCCTTTTCGAGGGCAATTGAGTCAGACGGATTTTTCAACGCCTGCACTAGCGCAATCACGGCACGGAAGTGGATCGCTTGCCAATTCGATAAGTGTTTGTGTGCGTCCTTTAGGTCCTCATTGTGAAACGTGCGGACTGGTTGCGGTGCGCCCAATTCCTGCAGAAAGGTGGCTACCCCCTCCTGCCGTTCAGCAGAAGACGGAATCAGTACCGCCAATTTTGTTCGTGATGTAACGGTATTGTCACTGCCACGTTGCATGACTACTACTGTAAGCAGTAGCATCAGGAGTGTCAAGGGGGAATCGCATGAAACAAGAAAAGGAACTCAGCGCGATTGAAGCGGCCCGCAAGCTCGGTGTCGGTCTGGATTATTTGTACTCGTTGCTATGGACGGGGAAGCTACAGGGTCGCAAGGTCGGCAAAAAGTGGCGCATCCCGGCTGATGCGGTAGAAACTCGACTCAGGCAGCGAGGTGAGTGATGCCGGAGAGCGTTCCCCAACTGCTCACATTGCTCGCGGTCGCAAAGGCGCTCTGCGTCAGCCCGCACACCGTCCGGAGCTGGGTCCGCAAGGGGCGACTTCGGCCAGTGCGTATTTGCCGCAGACTGCTGTTTGATCCGAACGAGGTGGCGCGATTCTTGGCGGAGGCGAAGTGAGCGCCAACGCGGCAAGGCCGGTGATCGCCGATGGCACGCACGCGCCCGCACTCCACCTTCCTCCGGGATGGCATGTCCGCGACTTGTCCGATGCGATAGCGGGTACAGGACAAAAGCCGCCGTGGGTGATCGAGGATCTTCTGCTGTCGCAGAGCGCAACGCAGGTATCAGCTCACCCACACAGCATGAAGTCGCTTGCCTGGCTTGCCGCTTGTTTGGAATCGGTTGCGGTGCACAAGGTTTGGGGTCGTTTCGATGCGTCCGCCGTGAACAGTTCACTATTCATCGAAACTGAGGACCCAACCTGGGTGCTGGAAGAGCGGGTGCGGGGTCTCGCGAAAGGGCTGGGGCTCAAGGGTGTCGAGGATGCGCTGGGCTTCCGCTATCTCCGCAGCGGGCCGTTTGACCTTGTGAGTATGGAGCGGGAGCTAACTCAGGTTCTCGCGCACTACAAGCCTGATTTCGCCGTGCTCAGCACGCTGCAAAACCTTCTCTGCGGACGTGACTGGAACGAGCAAAAAGACATGCAGGCCGTAAACGCGCTGATCGTCCGCCTCTCGAACCAGCATTGTCCGATTGTCGAGATCACGCACTCCCCCTGGGACGGCAGGAACAAGCGCGCAATAGGGTCTGTCTCTCAGGCTGCAAATTTCCTTACCACTATGCATTTCGAGAAGGGGATAAGTGGTCGCGACACATTCGTGCATGTCACTCTCGACAGCAAGCTCGGTGCCGAGGAATCGGACTTCACGCTGAGATTGGAGACCGAAGGCGACGGCGACCAGCGGGAGGTGCGCCGATTCGTTTATGAAGGGCAGGGATGGCCCAAGGGGTTGGCCAAGGAAGCCGTAATGCAGGCGCTCGACGCAGATCCCGATGCGAGTCCAAAGGAGATTGCCGAGCGGACCGGCGTGACCGTCCGTTACGTTCAGCAACTCAAGAAGAGTCGCGGCGAGTAGTTCGCATGGCGTTCGCCGTTGCCATTTCGGTTGTTCGCGGGTTTGTTCGCGAGCAGTTCGTCAGCAAAGGGCAACTAGTTGATTTCGCAAGGGGATTGGTGCAATGGTTTGTTCGCGCTTTTGTTCGCCGCGAGTTCGCGCGAGCGCGAACGAACAGTGTGGCACTAGAAAGTGCCACTGTTCGCTTCGCTCCATGCAGGACCTGAAAAACAAGCCTGTGGCGATACTCCGGTTACTCCGCCCAAATTGCAGCAGTGGGCCTGAATCTGCGGCTCTGCGCTGCGTCATACGGCACCTCGATTGCTCCTTAATTGCTTTCTGTACTCAGCCACGTGCCTGTCCGCAGATTCAAGCGCCGCATCGGTTTTGTCAACTCCTATAATTTCAGTCAATGCGACGCGGAGCACCTCCAGCGCATAGGCTTGGTTTTCTTTGATGTCATCCACCTCGCGCTCTAGGCGACCGAGATCACTGTAGCGATAAGACGCAACCATCCACATGAGCCACAGAAGCGCGACGAAGAGGATAGCGAATTCGATGTGAACCATAGCGGAAAGAGTGTACATCCGCAGAAGGCTTGACGGCTGTGATTTAATGGCCAAAAGGAAAAGCCCCGATTCGCGGTCAGGGCTTTTTCAGAAATTGTGCTGTGTTGTTGGGCAGACTCCAAATCAGTATGTAGGAGTATGCCCGAAAATGCAAACTGAAGAGCTTCCAGATAGTCTGTCAGAGTGCTTCAAGATTTTTCTAGAACGTGTCGAAGAGCGTCTCGAAGCGGTTTCCCTTCAACTAGAGCAGTCTCTATTGGCTCGAAGGCATCGTGTACCTCGTCAAGGAACTTCTCCCGTATCTCCCTTACCTCGTGCTGATCAAGGTCCATCCCTGGATGGTCATGGATGAATTTGAGAGTTTTGTGATCAATTAGCAGCCTCTTGTAAGCCGAGAGGAGTTCAATAAATGTGCGCGCAAGCTCGTCATATTCCATTTAGCGGTTCTCCTGTTGGGCGCATGAAGTCTAAACCCAAGCCCGACGAATATCTAGCGTTTGAGAGCAATCTGCGGCGCGTCCTCAGCTTCACGAAGGACGACCTGCGCGCGGGCTGAGGCTGAGTACCAGCGGGAGCGGGCCACGCATCAGGTCAGCCGCTTGTGCGCCACGATTCAAAACAGGCCCACTACGCGGTTCTGCGAAGGGCTTGACGCCTGTGGTTTAATTGCAAAAGGAAAAGCCCCGGTGCCAGCCGGGGCCTTCTGAATCTTGGATTCGACGATTTCAAGATACCGCTTGGAGTGTGTCGAATGCAATCTCAATTTGATCTGAAAGGCCGCAGTTGCGATGCTGCGTCTTTCGGTAGCCAAGAAACCCCTAGTATCAAATCGCAAAACGGACAACAAAACGTGACTACCGCCAGCGGCCCCGTATCTGGGGTTGCTGTGACCGTCAATGCAAAGCCCTTAACGATGCTCTTGCAGTGGGGGCATTTTGGATTTATCTCCGACATAGACGAGAACTCCTTTCACGGATTTTTAAGTTTCAAAGCAGCGCAGTGAGAGGCCAAACTGAGTCAGTCAGTCATGCGGCCATCGCTGGGGTCACACGTAAGCTCGAATGGAACGCGGCAGAAATTATAGTTCGTCGAAGTGCAAAGGACTAAGGGGTGCATGATGGCCAAGGGCGATCTACGGACGTGCAAGCGCTGCGGCGGCTCCTGGAAGCAGCGGACGGACAAGACGCCCATACGCTGCGGTAAGCGGGCGTGCCAGAACCCGTACTGGGACCGCGAGCGTCAGGAGCCGAGGCCGGAGGAAGGAGGAAGATGAGGACGATGTTGCCGACCATCTACACGCCTGAGAAGTTGCGCGAGCTGCGCCACCGAGCCCTGCTCACCCAGGAGGACGTGACCCGCTACACCGGCCTGTCGCGCCAGTCGCTCACCCATCTGGAGCGCGGCCACAAGCGGCCCCGGTACAGCACGCTGAGTCGGCTGTTGACGCTGTATGGCACCTGCATCAACACGAACGAGCAGCGGGAGCGGACTTGGGGGACCGGCGAAGAGCAGACCGGAGCGCCGCCAGGGGTCAAGCAGCCGAAAGCGCGAATGAGTGGGGCTCCGCGCCGGCTGAAGCCCTTCGTCGCAGCTATCTTCTGAGCACTTGAAACAGATTACTGTAGTCATCGGTCCACAGCCGCGACTCTGGCAGGCGGACGCCGACCAGGGTGCCCGCCGCCCCCGCCACCAGCGTGTTGCTCTGCGACAGCAGCATCCACTCGCTCGTGCCCACCGTTTGACCGTCACCGGCGGAGCTGATCCAGGCGCTGCGCAGCCCGAAGCGATTCGCCAATTTCAAGACCACGGGCCTGAGGTCAAGATAGGTATTAGTGATGTGAATGGCGATGATCGCCTGCGGCCCGCTCAAGTGCTTCAGGTAGACTTGGAATGCCTCCTCCGTCAGCAGGTGAACCGGTATGGCGTCGCCGCTGAATGCGTCGATGGCCAGCACGTCGAATTTCTGCGGCTCGCCGCGATCGAGTTCGCGCTCCATCGACAGGCGGGCGTCCCCGGGGATCACCTCCACCCTCCCCCGACAATCCTTAAGATAGGTGAAGTATGCCCCGCTCGTTGCAATGCGGATGACCTCAGGATTGATTTCGTAAAAGCGGATGGAGTCACCCGGCTCGCCGTAGGCTGCGATAGTGCCGGCGCCGAGGCCCACCCCGCCGATGCGAAGCGCGCGGGCGCCCTGAGGCCCCGACCTCCGTGGGTTCCGCAGTATCGCAAGGCCGATACCGCTAGCCGGGCCATAGTACGAAGTGGGCAGACGGCTTTTGTCAGCGGCGCGAAATTGCATGCCGTGAACCACGCGCCCGTGCTTGAGCACGTACGCAGCGCGCTCCGGGTCATCCGGGTTCTGTGGAAAAACGCCCAGTATGCCGTAAAAGTTCCGCGAGAGCGCCACGGCCGTGCGCGTGTGGGCAGTGATGCTCCCCAGGAGCACGGTGCCAAGTAGAAGCCATGCTCCAATGCAGTAAACTGGCGCCGCCTGCCGGCGCGCCTTTTCGTTACCGGTGCGGTTCCGATTCAGGAACACGTACACCACTAGAATCAGCGCCATCAGCAGCGGCAGGTGCATCACGGTTTTGCCGGTCTGCGCGGTTGTTGACAGCGCCGCCGCCTCCGGCAGGAGCGCCGCCATGGCCACCACCACCACAGGCGAGCCCAGCCGGTCTCGATAGAGCCACGACTCGCGGTCGCGCACTACGACGAGCAGCGTGAGCAGCACGCAGAGCCAGAGGCCCAGTTGATACTCCCAGAAGCCCTTAAAGAGGTGCGGCGCGAGCAGGGTGACGACAACGCCGCCCAGGGCGCCGCCGGCTGCCACCGTGAGATAGAAGGAAGTCAGATACTGTGGATGCGGCTTCGAACGGACGAGCTCGCCGTGGCAAACCATGCAGCACACGAACAAGACGAACGAATAAATGGCAATCTGCGCCAGGATGCTGCCAGCGGCCCCGTCGTACAGCACGAAGCAAGCGCCAAAAATCGCCCCCCCGAGCAAAGGGTGGAACCACCGTCGCGAGTACCACCGCTCCTTTTCGAAGCAGACGATGAAGGAAAACAGGTAAAGGCTCAAGGGCAGAACCCAAAGGAGTGGCACCACGCCAATGTCCTGGCAGATTTGATTCGTGGTGGCGAGGAAGATCACTGAGGCGCAGGCCGCGAGGCTGATCCAGAGCGCGTACAACGCAGCCCGGGGCCGCGGGATGGTGCGGCAGATCGCGTCGTCGTCGCTGAGGACGGTCGAGGCGGATGCCTGAGCGCCGGCGCTGCCCACTCGCAAGGCGCAGTATCCGCAGGCCGCCGCGAAACACAGGTAGGCCAACCACCACAGGTGCGCCTGCGTTTTCAAGGTGAGCGAGGGCTCGAGCAGAAACGGGTAACTGAGCAGGGCCAGAAACGAACCCAAGTTCGAAAGCGCGTAGAGCCGGTACGGAGAGCGGTCGGGGTGCGTGCGTGCGAACCAGGCCTGCAGGAGCGGTCCCGTGGCAGAAAGGATGAAGTACGGCAGCCCTACGCTCGCGCTGAGCAGGACGATGATGTCCCAAACGGGCTGATCGGCGGTACGTGGCTTCCAGTTCGGCCCCGGTGTGATCGGCGAGCCCCACGCCATCGTCAACCAAACGAGCATCAGCACGCAGACGAGGATGAGACCCGCGTGCAGAAGCCCTTGCGCCCGCGGCCGGAGCCGGCTGCTGATCAGGTGTGCGTACGTGTAACCGCCCAACAGGCCCACTTGGAAAAACAGCATGCAGGTGGTCCAGACGGCGGGCGTTCCGCCGAACCACGGCAGGATGTACTTGCCGAGCAGCAGCTGGACCCAAAACAGAAGGAAGGCGCTCAGAAAGATCGTGAAGCCGAAGCTCGTCGCGGCCGGCTTCGCACGGCGGGCACGCGGTCCGGTGTCAACCGGGATTTCCATTTTGTCCCAGCCGTGAGCGATTATGCTTTCGTCCCCTTTGGAAAACGATCCATTTCTTTGCTCAAGTGAGACTGTCGAATCGACAGCGTGGTGCTGCTCCGACACCCCCATTGCTCCCCAGTCCGCCCCAGAAGCGTGCTGGCCCCAGGCGTTTGTCAGTGACCTGTCCCGCACGGGAGAGTGATAAAGGCAAGACCAGAAAGGGCCGACACCGCAGGATGATACCCCTCGCCTGTCGTTACGACAATCAATGATGCATCAGGCAAGCCTCATGAGGCATGGATGAGGGGTCGAAGCCGCGCGGCCCGCGCCATCCCGGACAATTCACCGCAGTCGGGGCTCCCCTGCCCACTACGTCGCATCCAAGACGCGGGTTGTCGCGGATGTTGCCCCTCCGCGGCGAGATAATGGAACGGGCCGGCTGGACTTGACTTGCCTTGGTGCGGCCAAAATTGGTTTCAGCGGGCTAAAATGGCAGCCTCGTTTTTTTGGGGTGTTCGACCCGTCCCCGTTTGGGAGAAAGTGAGGTGCGAACCATGACAGTGCGAAGTACCCTCGTGAAGAGAACAGCACTAGCTTTGCTTTGCGTATCTATGACAAGTGTGTACGCACAGAAGCAGGCTTCCCAGCAGTTGAGCAAAACTACAATTGAAGTGGCCGGAACGAAGCTGCGTTTAGGGATGACCAAGGCGCAAGTAGCAGAAAAGTTGGTAGGGCACGAAGTAACGAAATGGCATGAAAACGATTGGACGCTAGGCTCTAGACAGAATCCCGGCGATACTCTCCAATTCACTGGGGGGGTGCTCAGCTACGCTGAGCGCGAGTGGACAACTGGTGTCAACGACGTTGCAGAGGCACTTTTTGGAGCGGTCAGTGCCTTAAACGATGAAGGATTTTCCGCATGTTCGGTAACCGCCGACACCCATTCTTCCCCTGATATCAGTGCCCAGCGCGTCTGGATAATGTGCGGAGAGAAAACTGTTGCGGTTATTAGGCGTTCCATCGGCGGGAAATCCTTTACTTCTGTAGAAGAAGAGTTGGGCAAGTGGAGAGACATTGGTGAGTAAAGCCGGACAACTCACCGCAGCCAGGGCGGCGCTGCCCCCTACCCCTGAGCCTCCGTCTGTAGACCTACATCTCCACTCTTGCCTAGGTTGATCTGAGAGGGCAGCAAGGGAGCCGAAGCCGCCGCGCCTTCGCTTTCCGGACAATTCCGCGACGAGAGCGCAGGTCGGAGAGTGGGTTCAGGGGGAGCGCACACCGCATCCCTCTGCGCTCGCCTTTTCCACACGGGCGCACCGCTGACCGGGGCTGAGTGGGGGCCTGGGACACATCGCCGATGGCCGGGCGCGGCCCGATCCCAAGAATAGGGGGCAGCCTGCCGCAGAGGCACGCGGGTGCGGTAGGCGGGATGCCACACACAAGTGAGGGCAGAATGAGGGCGGAATGAGGGAATCGGACACGCCCAAGCTAGAAATCCGTCGAGCGGCGACGGGAGCGCGGAGGCTACCAAAGTTCACGCTAAGTTCACAAAAGGGAGTGCCGGGGGAGGCTGTGCCACACGGTGAGGGCGGAATGAGGGGGCAAGCGCGGGCGCAAGCGTCGCGCCCAGGGGGATAGCAGCGCGAGAGTACCGCGCACGCGGCGACGGGCGGGCGCGAGGGCAGGCGCAAGGGCGGCGGAAGTTCGCAGTAAGTTCGCAAAAGGGAGCGGCGGGCGGATGTGCCGGGGCGCGAGCGCGGGCACGAGGGCGGGAGCGGGGGCTACCAAAGTTCGCAGTAAGTTCGCATCCGAGGGGCCACCGGGAACTTGCCGCTCCCGGTGAACCTCGGCAACTGTGCCCAATTTTGTGCCCACCACCAAACCCTACCGGGTGCGCGCGGCGAGAATTTGTGTCGTGGTTTGTGTCGTAACCCTGCCATCCCTGCCGGTGTCGCGCTGTGCTGGATGGGTGTCGCTCGGGAATGGGTCTGAGGCAGCGAACAGCGACCAAAGCCGCATGAACACTGCCCCTGCGTACCGCTGCATCTCATTCGGTACCGTCAGGCTTCACATCGGGCAAGGAATTGACACGGTAGAGGTCAGGGGTTCGAGTCCCCTCGTGCCTACCATATCTTCAAGCACTTACAGCCGATCGCTTTCTCCGCTTGGCCGGCGATGGCGTCGCGGCGGCGGATTCATAATCGAGAAGCGAGTTTGCGATTACTTTTTCGCACCGCTGGTAGCAGCAGATTGCGCCTTGGCGTCATCCTTCACTTGCAGAGCGCGGGTTTTCACACGCATCTTTTGACGCGCCTTGCGGAGGCGATGCTCGCGGGATTTGTCCCCATTCCGAAACGACATTGGTAGCACCTCTCTAGCGATGCTACAGCATTTATCAGAAGTATGTAGCAGCGGTGTGGTCACGGAGATACTGGGGCTTCCCTGCATCTGACTTAGACCAAAAGCACATGGTTCGCGGTCGCTATTGTGATGGATTGAGGGGAGCGTACGGTTGCAAGATGCAGGTAGCGTCAGACGAGAATAGTCACAGCGCTGCAGCAGGCAAGCGCAAGGTGAGCGATTACCGCTGGGGCTTGGAAGGACCGCAGCGCCGGACAGTGCCTCGAGTCCGTCGGCTTTTCGCCCTGGAACGCGCAGCGGCCTTCAGTTGTTCGATCTCGGAAAACTGATTTGCGGCCATCTCTTGAATCAGGTCCATGATCGTCTTCTGCTTGGTCACGCCAATCTGTACAAGTTGCATGGTTGCCCACAGTAGATGAAGTTGAAATGCGGATCATCCCCTAATGGTCGCAGGGCCGCTACAACCTCAGTGTCACAGCCCGCGCCCGCCGCCGAGTACTGTCCGCCGCCGGTGCTAGAATTCAGCAACAACGAACAGCTTGCAATTATGCTCTCCGGGTTATAACAGCACGTATTGACCCACCACTATCGTGTGCACAGACGATCAAGACGGCCAGCTTACTCATTGCCCTGAACTGGTTGCGCTCACGGGTTTCATGGGCGCTGGCAAGACCACGGTTGGCCGCTCGTTGGCAAATCTTCTCCGCTGGCCGTTCTTTGACCTCGACTACGAAATTGAGCTGAGACAGAACCTGCTGGTCCGCGAAATATTTCAACTGCGCGGCGAGTCCGGTTTTCGCGAAATCGAGACTGACACCTTGCGCTCGGTCCTGCAACAGGCATCTGATCCAACTGTGATTGCGCTGGGCGGCGGCACATTTGTGCAGCCAGCCAACGCGGAGCTGTTGCGCAGCTGCGGAGCGCGGGTCGTTTTCCTGGAAACAGAGATTGAGGAACTCCTATGGCGCTGCCGGGCCGCTGACCAGCACTCGCCACAGAACCCGCGACCACTCGCGGCCACGCCCGAAGTCTTTCGCGCCCTTTACGCTCAGCGCCTTCCCTTCTACCGCACCGCCGAGCTCACCGTTAATGCAACCGGCAAGACCGTCGAAGAACTGGCGCAGGAAATCGTCTTGGGCCTGCATCTGTCCCACCGTCGGCGGTGATATTCTCGCATTCGCTGCTCGTCCTCTATCGGTGTCGAACGTGGTATAACTTTGTCTTTCACCCCCATGCCTCAACAGAAAATTGCCGTCGGAATTCTTGGCGCTACCGGCGTTGTCGGCCAGCGTTTCATACAGTTGCTCGAAGCCCATCCCTGGTTTGAAGTTGCGTGGCTGGCAGCTTCTGATCGTTCCGCTGGACAAGCCTATGGGGAAGCCGTGCGCTGGCGTTTGAAGACTTCCATCCCCGAGCGCGTACTCCAGATGCAGGTGTCGAATGCCGCTCCGGAAGGTGCGCCACGGGTCATCTTCGCCGCGCTGGATGCGGGCATCGCGCGCGAGCTCGAGCCTCAGTTTGCCGCGGCCGGTTGCGCTGTGGTCAGCAATTCCAGCGCCTTGCGGATGCACGAAAACGTTCCCCTGGTCGTGCCCGAGGTGAACGCCAGCCACATTGCCCTGATCGAGAAGCAATGTTGGCGCAAGCAGTCGGGCGGATACATCGTTACCAACCCGAACTGTTCGGCGATTGGACTGGTGGTGGCGCTGGCGCCGCTGCATCAGAAATTTGGCATCGAGTCCGTGTTCGTTACCACCATGCAAGCCGTCAGCGGCGCGGGCTATCCCGGAGTAGCTTCCCTCGACATTCTCGGCAACGTCATTCCCTACATTGCCAAGGAAGAAGAAAAGATGGAGGAGGAGACCCGCAAACTTCTCGGTGAACTGGCCGGCGACCGAGTGGAGCCGGCAACATTTCGCATGACGGCACACTGCAATCGAGTCGCGGTGGAAGACGGCCACACCGAATCCGTATCGGTGAAGTTGAAGCGGAAGGCCGAAGCTGAAGAGGTGATTGCGGCATTCAACGAGTTTCGCTCAACTCCTCAGGAACTGAAATTGCCTCTGGCGCCCGCGCAACCGATCTTTTACGATGCCGCACCTGACCGGCCGCAGCCCCGCTTCGACGTGGACCGCGGGAATGGGATGACGGTGAGTGTGGGACGGCTTCGTCCCTGCGGTGTGCTCGACTACAAGTTCACTGTGCTCTCGCACAACACCATTCGTGGCGCCGCTGGCGCCGCCATTCTCAACGCCGAACTCCTTAAGGCGCAGGGCTTCCTGTCGTGATGCCAGAGCTTCCACTTCCTTCGCCGGTGGTGAGGCCGTGATCGTCATGAAGTTTGGCGGGACGTCTATGGAAGATGCCGCCGCTATCGATCGTGTCGCGGCCATTGTGAAAACGCGCTTGCCGGAGCGGCCCTTCGTGGTCGTCAGCGCCATGGCCAGGGTGACAGACCAGTTGCTCGCCATGGCGGCGGCCGCAGGACGAGGCGAACGCGAGCAGACGCTCGACCTCTGCCGTCATCTCCGCGAGCGCCATTATTTGGCGGCCGGCGAATTATTGGGTACCGGCCTGCATACCGAATTGCATGGTGATTTAGGAGCGGAGTTCGATGCGCTCGACGAGTTGCTGCGAGGCATTGCCGCCGTCGGTGAGCTCACGCCGCGCACCTCCGATTATGTGGTTTCCTTTGGCGAGCGCCTGTCGAGCATGATCGCAGCCGCGGCTTTTCTGGCGCGCGGCCTCCCGGCAACGTTGGTCGATGCGCGTCAGGTGATCATCACCGACTCGCAGCACGGCCGGGCTGTTCCTCAAGTTGAGGAGATCAACGATCGCCTGCAAAGCCGTGTCAAGCCGCTGATTGAACAGCACCGAGTGCCGATCATGGGCGGCTTCATTGGCTCGACGCGGGAAGGTATTCCAACCACCATTGGCCGCGGCGGTTCCGATTTTTCCGCAGCCCTGGTCGGCGCGGGGTTGGACGCCGATCGCATCGAAATCTGGACCGACGTGGACGGAATGAAGACCACCGACCCGCGCCTATGTCCCGAGGCGCGCCGCATCAAGCTCATCAGCTTCGAAGAAGCCGCCGAACTGGCCTACTTCGGCGCCAAGGTGTTGCATCCTGCGACCGTGCTTCCCGCAGTCGAGAAGAACATCCCAGTGCTGGTGCTGAACTCGCGCAACCCGTCGAATGAGGGCACGCGCATCCTGTCGAGGACCCCGCGCTCGCATTCGCTTTTCAAGGCCATCGCCGCCAAGAACCGCATCACCATTGTCGAGATCGTTGCCGCACGCATGCTCATGGCCCACGGCTTTCTGGCCAAGGTGTTCGAAGTGTTTGCGCGGCACCGTTGTGCAGTTGACGTGGTATCGACTTCAGAAGTCAGCATTTCTCTCACCGTCGATTCCAACGAAGCCATTCCCCAGATCGCCGCCGACCTGGAGCAACTCGCCTTCGTAAAGTACGCGGGGCGCAAAGCGATCGTGTGCCTGGTGGGCGAGAACCTGCGCGATACGCCCGGAGTTGCAGCGCAAGTTTTCGATGCCATCGGCGACATTAACGTGCGCATGATTTCGCAAGGCGCATCGGAGATCAACCTGACGTTCGTGATCGACGAAACCGATGTTCCGGAAGCGGTGCGGCGATTGCATGCCAAGTTCTTTGCTGAGGTCGATCCCGAGGTGTTCGATTGAACTCCCTCCCTCTTAGGTTGCTGGTGCTGGGACGCGGCAAGACCGGGGCGCTGGTCGCGGAAGTCGCGCGCGAACGCGGACACCAGGTGCAAAGCATCGATGCGGACGTCAACCAGAACGCTGCGTGGCTGACACCCGAGCACCTAGGCAACGTTGATGTGGCGATCGATTTCACTGCGCCTGATGCGGTGTTAGCGAATATCGAAGCCTGCGTGCGCGCGCACAAGGCAATGATTGTCGGAACCACGGGCTGGTACAGCGAACTCGATCGCGTCCGCCAAGCGGTCGAGCAAGCCGGCACTGCATTTGTCTTCGGGGCAAACTTCTCGTACGGCGTGAATCTGTTCTTCCGGATTGCGCAAGCCGCGGCGCCGGCATTGGCGCACAACTACCGCGGACACATCACCGAGCGGCACCACATTCACAAGAAAGATGCGCCTTCCGGCACTGCCGCAGCACTGCAGCGGCTTCTGGAGCAGTCCGGGGGAGAACGCCTCGAGATTACCTCCGAGCGCGAAGGCGACGTTACCGGCACGCACACGCTGGAGTTGGTCTCGTCCGGCGATCGCATCGTGCTCACGCACGAAGCCAAATCCCGCCGCACTTTCGCCGAAGGCGCGGTGCTGGCAGCCGAGTGGATCGCCGGGAAGAAGGGCTTCTACGATTTCAAGAATATTTTCAATCAGCTCTGAAGTGCCTTTCTCACTACAGAGACACAGAGGCACAGAGAAGGAAAAAATTCTTTGTTACCACGGAGGGCACGGAGGAGAAAAAGATCTTTTTTGCCACGAAGCAAAAATAACAAGAAGCTATCTCATAAATCGGTTTGTATCAGGGCACGGCTTCAGCCGTGCCGCAATTGGCCAGTTACGGACTGGGCTTTAGCCCCTGCGGTACTTCGCTTTGGGCCGCCCCGCTATTTATGAGATGGCTTCAAGAGAAACTCCGTGATCTCCCTGTGCCTCTGTGGTTAAAAAATCTTCTCAGTGCCCTCGGTGTCTCTGTGGTGAATCTCGTTTTGGATTATCCTTCTGACATGAAACTGCGTGGATGCGGTACCGCTCTGGTCACTCCCTTCAAACTGGATGGCAGCCTCGATGAAGCGGCGCTGCGTGAACTGGTGCGCTGGCAGGTGGACTCGGGCATTGACTTTCTGGTCCCCTGCGGCACCACCGGCGAAACGCCGACGCTGTCGCACGACGAATGGCTGCGCGTCATTGACTTGACCATCGAGACGGCGGCGGGCCGCGTGCCCATCATGGCGGGCGCCACCTCGAACAACACGCGCGAAGCCGTAGCCAAGGCGAAGGAAATCTCGGCGCGTCCGGGCGTCGATTATGTTCTTACCGCGACGCCCTACTACAACAAACCCACGCAGGAGGGCGTGTACCAGCACTTCAAAGCCATTGCCGAAGCCTCGGCAAAGCCGCTGATCTTGTACAACATCGCCGGGCGGACCGGGACCAACATCGAAACCAGCACACTGCTCCGCCTGGCGGAGATTCCCAACATCGCCGGGGTGAAAGAGGCAAGCGGAAATATCTCGCAGATCGCCGAGGTCTGCGCTACGGTGCCGGAGGACTTCCTGGTTTTCTCCGGCGATGACGCCGTCACGCTGGCCGTGATTGGACTCGGAGGCGTCGGCATTATTTCGGTGGCATCGAATGAAATCCCGGCGGAAATGGCGCGCATGACCCAGGCCGCCCTCGCCAATAAGTGGGACACCGCCCGCCTGCTCTTCCGCAAATATCTGCCGCTGATGCAGGCGAACTTCATCGAATCGAATCCCGGCCCGGCCAAAGCGGTGTTGGCTATGATGGGCCGCGTTGAGGAGGTCTATCGCCTGCCGCTGGTGCCCATGAAGAAAGAAAATCGCGCCCGGCTGGAGAAGGTGGCGGCGGCGGTTGGCCTGCTCCAGCAGCACCCGGCAGCTACGCGTTGAGGATTGGGTGGAGTGACCTTCCGGCCCGCGTTAGGGAGGCTCTGATTAAGTCTGGCTCTTTGAAGGGGACGGCCTTCAGGCCGTCCATAAATGCCTAAAATCAGACCGGGGCTTTAGCCCCTGAGGGATGTCCAGCGGACTTAATCAGAGCTTCCTTAGCAACAATTTCTGGCTTGAGATGCTACCCGAAAAGTGGCCGAGGTGAAAAGGACCGCAGATTCCTCGGGGCTGACGCCCCTCGGAATGACAGAAATATAAAGTTCATAATGGCGCACCTGAAGGTGCGCCCCTTCAAAACCGTTCCCACATTCATTCCCCCTTCATCTTCTCTTTGACGCTGTGAGCCAGTTTTTCGATTTCTTGGGCTTTCTTGATGACTTCCAGCGATAACGTGTTCTCGTTTGTTTTGTCCACGTATTGCTTTAATTGTGTTGCCAGTTCCAGTAGCTTGTCGGTGTCCTTCTTGAGATCTTGCTGGCGTTTCAGGTTTTGCTTTCTTGCCATTTCGCGCTTCTGTTGAGCGTCCCAGGCGTCCTCATCGCGCTTTTGCGGAACGCCTGGAGGGGGAGGGGTGGATTGGCTGGTGGTTTGCGCCCAACCCGCGATTCCACAACTGAAGAAGAGCACTGCGGCAAGAACGGCCGGCTTTACCAACCTGCGCAACAAGGCGGATGAGTATGTCATAAGAATCGAAATTATATTCCGCGGGCGGGCCCCGATGGGAGGGGCAGCTTTGCCACTTGTGCCGTCATACGCTACTCTAAACTCGATTACGAATCGAGGAGAACGCTGCCTCCAGTGCTACGACCCTTGCAAGCCCTGTTGATGTTTCCCCACCGCACTAAGGAGGGGATCTTCCAGATGCTCAGCGGCTGGGGCGACGATGCCTTTGACTTCGTGCGCCACCAGGTGCCGCGCATCATCGGCGTTCTGATCATTGCGTTCATTCTCACCAGGCTGCTCAAGATCGCATCGCGGCACCTGGCCGAACTTAGCAACCGTGAAGGACTGCCTTCCGCGCTCAGGGCACAGCAACTTCGAACGCTGTCGAGCGTCATCTACAGCGTCGGAGTATTCGTCATCATGTTCCTGGCGGCGCTGCAAATCCTGCCGCTGCTGGGCATCAACATGGGACCGCTGCTCGCCAGTGCCGGCATCGCCGGCTTGGCCATAGGATTTGGAGCGCAGACGCTGGTCCGCGACTTCATCAACGGCTTCTTCATCCTGGTCGAGAACCAATACGACATCGGCGACACCATTAAGATTTCCAGCGTGCAGGGTAAGGTTGAAGACATGACCTTGCGCCGCACCGTGTTGCGCGACGACAACGGCAGCGTGTACACCGTACCCAATGGGCAGATCAGCCTGGTGACCAACCTCACGCGCGACTGGGCGCAGTTGCCGATGCATATCTCCGTGGCCTATGGCGCCGATAGCGATCAGGTGATCAAACTGCTGACGGAAGTTGGCGAGGAGGTGGCCAACGACCCCAGCTACGCCGAAATGATCGTCGCCAAACCCGAAGTCCCTGGCATCGAAAGGATAAGTGGCAACGAAGTGGATTACCTGCTGCTGGTGAAGACCCGGCCGGGATCGCAGTATGCCGTCAGCCGCGAGCTGCGGCGGCGGATTAAGATATCCTTCGAAAAAAATCACATCGAGCCGGGCAATCCCAACCGCTGGTATGTGGTGGACGCACCCAAGCCGAGCTGAGACTGGCTATTTCGGCTGGCCGCCCAACCCCGCCCATTTCTCCAGCAGACCGAGCGTCGCGGCGAAATCAAGATCGTCCCAGCCCTCTTCGCTCGACAACTCGTAGATCTCGTCCACCGTCTCCAGCGCCGGCAGCTTGACGCGGACCTCCTTGGCTGTGTCGAGCATGAGGTGAATGTCTTTGTGCATCAGGCGCAGCGGGAAATTCGGTGAGTAATCGCGTCGCAACACGAACGGGGCCTTGTAATCCACCACTCCCGATCGCACCATCGACGCCTGGATCAGTTCGATGAGTTTGTGCGGATCGACGCCCAGCTTGGAAGCCAGTACGAATGCTTCGGCGAACCCTTCGTAGATTAGGGCGATCATCAAGTTCATGCTGATCTTTGCCGCCTGCCCCTTGCCCGTCTCACCGATGTGGATGACCAGCTTGCCCATCGCCTTGAACAAGGGCTGAAGCGCCTCGACGGCTTCGTTCGAACCGCCGACCATGAAGATAAGCTGTCCGTTTTCTGCGCCAATTTTTGAACCTGTGATGGGAGCATCCACCCAATGGACCCCGCGCGCATTCACCCGTTCGGCGAAGCGCAGGGTTGCCGAGGGCGAGATGGTGCTGGAGTCCACCACGATCATGCCTTCGCGCAGTGACTGCTCGGCCCCATCCTCGGCGAAGAGAACGCGCTCAACGGCCGCGGTGTCGGCGACGCACACCCAGACAACCTCAGCGTCTTTGGCCGCGTCGGCGGGAGAAACCGCCGTGGTTGCGCCATCGACGTGCTGCCGGGCGCTGCGGTTCCATACCGAGACCTCATGTCCTGCCGCGACCAGCTTGGAGGCCATCGGCCGTCCCATAATGCCCAATCCGAGAAAGGCGATTTTCATTCTTGCTCCTTGTTTCCGCGGTTCCCCATGCTGCAGTAAAGTGGCGCTTGCCGGCAAAGGGAGCCAACATTTGATTTAAGCTGAGTAGCTGGCTAAGGTCAAGCAAGGGTCGGCAGACGCTTTCGCTCCGCAACGACGCAAGCGCGAACCTTACAAGAGAGAGGGACATCATGAAACGCTATCTGAAAGCCGTTCTTGGTGGATTCCTAGCGATCTTGGCAGCATTCGGCTGGATGATCGCCGTAGCCGTTGCCCTCTCATGGAAGGAAGAAATCGAGGGAGTTGAGATACCTAAAGGCCATGGCATTTTGGTTATTTTGGTGCCGGTGTTCCTGATTTTTTCTGTCGGATTCTATTTGGCGTTTCGTGCGGCCTACAGCCGCAGAAATTCAAACTGACCCACTAACCCGGTCTGTTGCCGCATCGTCAGCCTCTGTAGAAGCGTCTAATAATCACGAACTCCATGTTAGGAATCACAATCCGTCGTAAAGCCAGGCAGTTTGGAACCTTGGTGCGGCACTCCGCCCTGACGCCCCGCACCGGTGTCCCCCGTAAGCCTGTACTCGCCCGTCGTGGCGAGTTGGGCGTAACCTTCATCGGACATTCCAGCTTCTTCCTCCAGATCGGGGGGAAGAACGTCCTGGTTGATCCCAACTTCGCGCGCTGGATTTTCGTTCTCAAGCGGCTGCGCCGTCCCGGATTGAAGCTGCGGGAGTTGCCGGCGATCGACGCGGTGTTGGTTTCGCACGCACACTTCGACCACCTGCACCGGCCGTCGTTGCGCGCCATTGCGTGGCTCACACGACGCAAGACCGGCAAACGGCCGGCCATCATCGTGCCCCGGCACGTTCGCGACCTGGTCAGCGACTTGGGCTACGGACGCATCATCGAGCTGGATTGGTGGCAGAGCGTTCAGCTCGGCAATGTGGAAGTTACGCACGTTCCGTCGCGCCACTGGGGCGCGCGCATTGTGCGCGACGTGCATCGCGGTTATGGCGGATACGTCCTGCGTTCAGGCGAGCATTCGATTTATCACGCCGGAGACACCGCGTACTTCGATGGCTTCCGTGAGATCGGCGAGCGCCTGAAGCCGCAGGTCGCGCTGCTTCCCATCGGCGCTTATCATCCCGATTCCTTTCACCGTGTGCACACCAGCCCGGAAGACGCCGTACAGGCGTTCCTGGACGTGGGCGCGCGCTGGATGGTGCCCATGCACTATGGCACGTTTCGGCTCTCGTACGAGCCAGTGGACGAGCCGGTGGAGCGCCTGAAGGCCGACGCAAAGCGGCGCGGCATCGAAAAGAAGATTTGCGTGCTGGAAGAGGGCGTGACGAAGTTTTTTGAGTAGCAGGTGGCAGTTAGCTCTTAGCTTTTAGCTTTTAGCTCTTAGCTCTTAGCTCTTAGCATTTAGCAAAGGGCCTCAATTGTGTCATCCTGAGCGGAGGCGGCCCGCGGTTGGCCGCCGAAGTCGAAGGACCCCTATAGTTGCCATGATGCCGATTTCTGACTGACCTGAGGAGATCTAGTGAGAAAGATTGCTTCCGCGCTAGTAATTGCGTTGCTGCTGTCGTGTTTTGCTGTGGCCGCTGACACTTTCCAAACCGGCAAGGTCGTGAAGTGGGAGAACGCCACCTATCAGCAGAAGAAAAACAAAGTTGGGCAGTGGGTCGTCTACTACGTCCAGACGGACGCAACCACGTATGAGGTCGCCCGCAAGAAGGAAACCAAGCCGAAGATACAGCCGGGCGACACGGTCCAGCTTGAGGTGAAGGGCAACAAGGCGACCGTGATTAACGCGCAGGGCCACAAGGAGCAATATCAGGTGGTCGGCCAAGCGCAAGGCCCGGGACAGTAAGAAGCCTTCAGCACTCAGCATTCAGCCGTCAGCAAAATACCCGGAGCAGCGGTTTTGGCGCCCGCTTACTTCGTCTTTAACTGATAGCTGAAAGCTGATGGCTGACAGCTATTCCAGCGCCTGCTCAAGATCGGCAATCAAATCTTCCACATCCTCGATTCCCACCGAAATCCGCACCATCCCATCGGTAAGTCCGATCGCCTTTCTGTCCTTCTTCCCGATCGCTGCGTGGGTCATGCTTGCCGGGTGCGAGATGAGCGATTCGACGCCGCCCAGCGACTCGCCCATGGTGCAGATGCGCACCCGCTTCAGCAGCCGCTTGGCATTGCCGAGCGAGCCGGTCTCAAACGTGATCATGGAGCCGAAGCCCGACATCTGCCGGCACGCCAGCTCGTACTGCGGGTGGCTTTTCAAGCCTGGATAGAAGACTTGCTTCACCTTGCGATGGCGGCTGAGATAATCGGCCATCACGCGCCCGCTTTCGTCGTGCTGCTTCATGCGGACGGCCAGCGTCTTCACCCCGCGCAGCACCAGCCAACACTCAAACGGCGACATGATGGCGCCCGCGGCCTTCTGAATGAACGCCAGCTTCTCCGCCTGTTCTTTTGTGGTGCACACCAGAACACCGCCCAGACCGTCGCTGTGCCCGTTGAGGAACTTCGTGGTCGAGTGCAGCACCAGATCCGCGCCCAGCTTGATCGGCTGCTGAAAGTACGGCGACATGAAGGTGTTGTCCACCACCACCTCGCAGCCGCGCTTGTGCGCGATCGCGCTGACCGCGGCGATGTCGGTCAGGCCCATCAGCGGATTGGTTGGCGTCTCGATATACACGTAGCGCGTGTTCTTGCGAATGGCGCGCTCCACATTGCGTGGGTCGGCCGTGTCCACGTAGGTAAATTCAAGGCCAAAGTTCACCATGACCTGGTTGAACAGCCGGGGCACGCCACCGTAGAGATTGTTGGAGGCGACGACATGGTCGCCCGACTTCATCAACTGGCACAGCGCGCCCACCGCAGCCATTCCACTGGCAAACACTGGCGCGGCGATACCGCCCTCCAGCGAGGCGAGGTTCTGCTCCAATCGCGTGCGGGTGGGATTGCCGGCCCGCGAGTAATCGTAGCCTTTGGTCTTGCCTAACTCTTCCTGAGCGTACGTGGAGGTGGCAAATATAGCGGGAGCGACGGCTCCGGTGGATGGGTCGGGATCGTTCCCGACATGAATGGCGCGAGTGGAGAAGCCAGGAAGATTGTGTTTGGGCATAGAAAACCATTTCACCACAGAGACACAGAGGCACAGAGAAAAATGCTGTCACCACAGAGAACACGGAGGGCACGGAGAAGAAATGACAATAGAAGCCCGTGATCCCCGTGTCCTCCGTGGTGAAAAAAGAATTCTTTTCTTCTCCGTGTCTCGGTGTCTCTGTGGTTCAAGAACAGTCTGTGGTTCAAGAACAACCCGCGACTAATGCTTTTCGTTGAAATGGAAAATGTCTTTGGACAAATAGCGCTCGGCGGAATCAGGAATGATGGTTGCCACCCGCCTGCCCGGGCCCAGTCGTCGCGCGATTTCGATCGCACCAAACACGGCTGCGCCGGCACTCGATCCTGCCAGAACACCCTCGATCGCGGCCAGCTTCTTCACCATGTCGAAGGCGTCATGATCGCTGACGGCGATGACCTCGTCCGCGAGGGAAAGATCGCAGGTCTTGGGAATGAAGCTGGCGCCAATGCCTTCCACCTCGTGCTCGCCTTTCGGCCCTCCACCTAATACCGAACCCTGGGTCTCAATCACGATCGCCAAGGCCCGCGGATTGCGCTCCTTGAGGTAACGCGCCACCCCAGTAAAGGTGCCGCCGGTGCCGGAGCCGATCACCACCGCGTCAATCTGTCCACCCATCTGGTCGTACAATTCGCGTGCCGTGGTCTCGTAGTGGAAGTCAGGATTGGCCGGGTTCTCAAATTGTCCCGCGACAAACGAGTTGGGCGTCCTGGCGGCGCGCTCTTTCACGTAGCGGATGGCGCCCTCCATGCCGTCTGCGTGCGGAGTACGAATCACCTCCGCGCCGAGCGCTTCCATGAGTGTGACCTTCTCCTGGGAAAAACCCTCGGGCACGGCGAGCACGGTCTTATAACCGCGACCCGACCCGATCAGCGCCAGCCCCACCCCGGTATTACCGGCCGTCGCCTCAAAGATGGTCGCGCCAGGCCGCAGTGACCCTGCCTGCTCTGCCTTGACGATCATGCCCAGCGCGGCGCGGTCTTTGATGCTGCCGCCAGGATTCAGGTACTCGAGCTTGGCATAGACATCGGCAACCTTGGGTGGAACGATTTTCCGCAGATGAAGGATTGGGGTTTCGCCGACCAGTTCGGTAATGTCTTCGGCGACTCGCAGGGAAGTCATTTCAGCAGTCTTCATGAGCACCTGAGCACGAACCATCAAGCCTACGTGAATCGCAATCGGTCGGTCAATGCGTGAACTTCGATCGCCGAGGAAGCGGACGAGACCTCGTTGGGAGAGGGAAATAGACGAGAGTGCTAACCACTAACCACTAACCACTGACCGCTACTTGGTGCCGGCTTGCTCGGTCACCGAAGCATGTTGCTGGCCAGCGTAATACCCGCTACGCGTACGGACCTGAAGCTTCTTGTAGCCCTTGGCGTTCGCCTCTACCTTCACCGCGCGATAGCCGCCTGCGCTCTGTGGCGTGCTGGGCTTGTACCCGATGGTGTATTGATTGCGGATATCGTGGGCGATTTGCGAGGTGATGGCCTGCACCTCGCTGAGGTCCTTGGGAAAGAACGCGACCCCGCCGGTGTCCTCCGCCATCTCACGGAGCGCTCGGCGCGCCCGCTTGGAATGCTCATCCTGGAGCAATCCAATGGTGTAAACCGTTGGACCATTTTTCTCTTCCAGGCGGCGCACAGCTTGCTCCAGCGACTCGCGGCTGGCGTTGTCTTCGCCGTCGGTCACCACCAAGAGCACCTTCTTTTCCAGGGCGCCACTTTTCTTTAAGTGGTCCGCCGAGGCAACCACCGCGTCGTACAGCGCCGTGCCGCCGCGCGATTCAATCCGTTCCAGCGCATCCTTCAGCTTGGGGACCTTGGCGGTGTAGTCCTGGTCGAGGAAGTACTCTTCGTTGAAGTTCACAACGAAGACCTGGTCCTGAGGATTGCTGGATTGCACCAGGTTAATGGCTGCGGCATTCACCGCCGGACGTTTCTCCCGCATGGACCCTGAATTATCGATGACGATGCCCATCGCGACGGGAATGTCCTCGTTACGGAACGAGGTGATTTTCTGTGGCTTGCCGTCTTCGAATACGGTGAAATCGTTCTTCACCAGATTGGTGATCAGGCGATTGTGATCGTCCACCACGGTGGCGTGCAAAGTAACTTCGTCAACTTCCTTCTTGAAAACATAGACATCGCCCTGTTGTTCTTCGGGCGCTTGCCCTGGTTGCGGGACCTGCACCGTGTCCCCAGGCTGATTGGGCGCCTGGGGTAGCGGAGCAGCTTCCTGCTGGCCACTCTGGGCCGCGACACTTGCCGGTGGGGCTTGTGCTGGCGGATTCTGTGCGGGGGCGGTTTGCTGGCCGGCGGCGCGGCCAGCCGGAACCGGCTGCCCCGAGGCAGTCGAAGTCTGGGCCACCATCCAGGTTCCCAAGCATAGGACCGATCCAATCAGCATTACGAACGAATGGTAGCGTCTATTCGGTTGGTGCATAGTATCCCGTCTTGGCATATACGTGCAGCGGTGGCAGACCTTTCGGAGGATTCAGCTTCACTTTGATCTTCCGCCACTTGCCATCTCGTCCTGGACTAGTTGGACGGTATCCGAGCACATATTGGTTGCGCAGCTCGATGCCAATCTTTGTCGCCACATCCGCCAGTTCGTTCGGATTGCCGATGGTAAATGTCCGTCCGCCCGTCACTTCGGTCACATCGCTCAACAAGGCTGGCCCTTCGTGTTCTTCTGGTGACTTGAAACCGCCAACGTCAAACAGGCCGATGCCGTAGATCTGCACGTCGGCTTCCCGCACCATCGACTTGATCTCGCCCTCGGTGTAGCGGCTGTGGTTGTCGCCACCGTCGGAGATGATCAACAGCGCCTTGCGCTCGTAGTGCGCCCTGCGCATACGATTCATGCCCAGGTAAATGGCATCGAGCAATGCAGTTCGGCCTTTGGGCACGGCGTAAACCAGTTTGCTCTGGATGTCTTCGACCGAGGAAGTGAAATCGACCAGCACCTCGGGCTTTTCCGAGAAAGTGATCAGGAAAAATTCATCCTGGGGATTGGCCGTACGGAAAAATTCGACCACCGCCTCGCGCGACTTGTCGATCTTGTCGCTCATGGACCCGCTGATATCGAAGATGACGCCCAGGGAAATGGGCGCGTCTTCGCTGGAGAAGTGCCGGATCTCCTGCGGCCTTCCATTATCGGTAAGCTGAAAATTCTCTTTCTCCAACCCGGTCACCAGCCGGTTCATCGGATCGGTGATGGTCACCGGCACCAGCACTAAATCCACGTCTTTCCGGATCGGCTTGGTGTGCGTCTTGAGGCTGGGATCGACAATGACCCCGGGCGGTACTGCAATTCCGGCGCTCGGAACTGGGTCAGGCTTCCTGGCTTCGTGAGGAACGAGATGTACGTTCTGATCTTCGTCTTGTGCGTAGCCTGGAACCACCAGCCAGGAGGCCGGGCAACAAAACGCAAGTAATAGAAGCAGGCCCTTTGCGACACGCACGAAGGATTGGACGGGCCGTCTCGAAAAACGTTCCGACCGTTGAACCTGAAACGGGTACCGAATCGTCGAGCAATTTGACCCGAACCCCGAACTGCGACCGCGGGCCATAAGATCCTCTGGACTGTGGGCTGAATGTTATCACAGCTTGGGGAGTCAGATAACCCCGCGGCAACCGCCCCCAAGAGCCATCATGCCGGAGCTTTCTCCCCCTATTGATGTAGTTCCAGCGCTTCGGGTTTCCTTTTGTTGAACTGCTACAATCGTGGCGCCTCCCAAAAGAGTTTTTCTCATAACGAATCTGCATTTTTAGGGGAGGCGGAGCCCTTATGGCGGACATTTTTCCTTTCCAGGCCCTGCGGTATGACCCTTCCAAGGTGTCACCCGCTGAAGTTGTAACCCAGCCGTACGACAAAATCACCCCGGCAATGCAGGACCAGTATTACGCAGCCAGTCCGTATAACCTGGTGCGCGTGATTTTGGGCAAGCCGCAGGCCGGTGACAATGACCGGGAGAACGTGTACACGCGAGCTGCAGCTTCCTTGCAGCAATGGCGGGCCGAAGGCGTTCTGGTGCCCGACCCGCAACCCAGCATTTATCTCTACACCCAGACTTTCAAGGTCCCCGGCGACGCTTCGGGTGCGATCGCCGAGCGGCGCAGCTTCATCGCTCTGGGGCAGGTGGAGGACTACGACCGCAAGGTCGTCTTCCGTCACGAACAGACGCTGAGCAAGCCCAAGGCGGACCGGCTGAACTTGTTGCGAGCCATACAGGCCCATTGCGGCCAAATTTTCATGCTCTACACCGATACCGCGGCAGAGATTGACAATGCTTTGCGGCAGAGCGGTCCTTCAACGGTGGAGGTGCGCGACCAGTACGACGTGTTGCATCGGATATGGAAGGTTTCCGATCCCGCCGTCATTCGGACCGTGCAGAAGAAAATGGCCGACAAGAAGCTGATCATTGCTGACGGCCACCATCGCTACGAGACCGCCTTGACCTACCGCAATGAGATGAGGAAACCGGCCAGCCCCGATCTTCGAGCTCCGTTCGAACGGGTGATGATGACCTTCGTCAATATGGATGCTCCCGGACTGGTGGTTCTGCCAACCCATCGCGTGGTGTTCGGCATGGAGGGTTTTGCGATCTTTGACACGGTGGTGAAGCTTCAGGAGAATTTCGAGGTCGAGGATTTGGGCCCGCTGACAGATGCTGCCGCTGCTCTCAATCGGCTGCGTGCGGCCGGCAAAGACACCACCGCCCTGCTTGCGGTTACGTCACATAGCAGCTTTCTGTTGCGTTCGCGCGCTGCCCAGCACTCGAAAAGCCTCGCCGGTCTGTCGCAACGCCAGCGCGCCCTGGATGTCGTGCAACTGCATAAGCTGGTGCTGGAAGACGCAATCGGGATGTCAGAGGATGACATTCGCGATCAGAAGTACCTGAAATATGTGCGGGACGCGGGCGAAGCGATTGAGGAAGTACGAAGCGGCGCCAACGTCGCGTTCCTTATCAATCCGGTCCGCATTCAGCAGATGCGCGACGTCGCGTTCGCCGGCGAAGTTTTGCCGCAAAAGTCCACGGATTTCTATCCCAAGATGCTGAGCGGCCTGACCATCTATTCGCTGCGGGAGCCCGCGCAAGGATTGGCATCGGGAGGACACTAGATTGCCGCTTTCCGGTCGCAGATCGCGGCTTGCCTGGGCGATCACCGCCGGTTTGGCTCTACTCTTGGCGGCCCTTCTAACTCGCCAAGCCGACGTTCAGGCGCAATCGCCTGGACAGAATCAGCTTACTGTTTATTCTTCCCGGACCTCTTACTCGGTTCCACTGCCGGACATGAATGGCCAGCCGTACACGGGTTTGGTCGAACTGTTGGAGCCGCTGGGTTCGGTGGATGCTCGCGTCGACGGCAAGAAGTACAAGTTGCGCTTTACACCTCCGGATGGTCGCCCTCTGGAGTTGCAATTTACAGGCGGGAAAGATAAGGGTAAAGTTCGCGGAACTGGCTACCAGCTGCCGGCAAATTTCGTTCTTCAGAATGGCCGGGGCTACGTCCCGCTGTCCGTTACCAGCCAAATAATCTCGAGGCTGCTCGGCAGCGATACCGAATTACACCCGGCAGCGCGCCGTCTGTTCATCGGCAATGTTCAGCTGCGCTACACCCTGGAACTGCACAAAGACAACCCCTCGCGTTTGCTGTTGGGCTTCTCTTCTCCGGTCAATCCGACTATCGCGACTGAACCTGGACGAGTACGCCTCACCTTTCGCCGCGAACCCATCGTTTCGAGCGGCCTTGAAAACGTACCTTACAGCGATCCGCTAATCACGGGAGTAACCTTCTCGGAGCACGATGGCTTGGCTGAACTCGATGTGACGGGAACGGCTCCCATGATGGCCAACTTTGCCGACGGAGGCAAGACCATCATCATCACCGGTGCTCCTGCTCCTGCACCTGTTGCCCAGGAAGCGCCGCCACCACCGCCGGCTCCGGCCAATCCCCAAAACCCATCGCCGCAGCCGCGGCAGCCCGCCACCCCACGCTTCCTGGTGCTGATCGATCCAGCCCACGGCGGCAGCGACATCGGAGCGGCCATCACCCCTTCGCTGCCGGAGAAAGATGTTGTCCTGGCGCTGGCGCGGCGGGTGCAGCATGAACTCGCCAATCGCGGCATCGCCGCCGGCCTGCTGCGCAATTCCGACGTTGCAATTACTCTCGACCAGCGCGCCACCTGGACGAATGCAGCACGTCCGGCGCTCTACATCGCACTACACGCCGCCAACACCGGACAGGGCGTCCACGTATTCACGGCGCTGCTGCCTGCGGCGAATTTGTCGCCCCAGGGCTTTCTGCCGTGGGACACCGCGCAGGCCGCATTCCTGGACTTAAGTGGCTCGGTCGCCGGATCGGTGGCCGCGGAACTCGAGTCCCGCAAACTGCCCAACGCCACGCTGCTGGCGCCGCTTCGTCCCATGAACAATATTGCCGCTCCTGCCATCGCGGTTGAAATCGCCCCTCCCGCCGGGGAGGTGGACGAAATTGCGAGCGCGGCCTACCAGGAGCAGGTGGCGCAATCGATCGCCGCCGGTGTTGCCGCCGTCCGCGCCAAGCTGCCCGAGGTGAGACCGTGACCCGGCGCGTCCTGGTGATGTTCGCGGCGTTGGCGCTGATTGCTCTCGGCCTCACCTTCTACGCCCTGCACCTGAAGAGGAAGGTGGCCCGCGATGAGCAACTCGCTGCGCAGCAACAACTGGCGCTTGCTCCGCTCACTAATGGCCCGCCCACGCCGGTCACACTTTACATCGCTTCCGACAGCGATGGCACACTGCGCCGCACCCAGGTGAACGTGACCTTGCCGCCGGAGCGCACCGAACGGGACCGCGCGGTGCTGCGGGCCCTGTTTGAGCAGTATTTGCAATCCTCGTCGCTACATCCCATTGGCGCTGGCGCGGATGTCCGCGACGTTTATTTGCTAGGAGACGACACCGCCGTAGTGGACACGAACGCCGTTTTCGCGGACGCGCATCCTTCGGGCGTGCTTGCCGAAGAGCTGACCGTTGCCTCCATCGTGGTCACGCTCAACGCCAACGACAGCAAGATCGAACGGGTGAAGATCCTGGTCAACGGGCAGGAACGCGAGACGCTCGCCGGGCACGCTGACTTGCGTCGATTCTATGAAGCCAGCAATATTGGCCAGGTCGTAAAGGATTTGCAGTGACCCTGCCGCGCATTGGCGTTTTCGATTCGGGCGTCGGCGGCCTCACCGTGCTGAAGGCCATGGCCGAGCAGTTGCCGGCCCACTACCTCTACTTCGGCGACACGGCCCGCCTGCCTTATGGCACCAAGTCAGCGGAAACCGTTGCGCGTTATGCCATCGGAGCCACCCGTTTTCTTGAAGCGCAGAATATCGATCTGCTGGTCATTGCCTGTAACACCGCGACCGCGCTCGCGTTTCCGCGAATTCAAGAAGCTGCACATGTGCCGGTCGTGGGAGTAGTGGAACCCGGCGCGGCCATGGCGGCCGAACTGAGCAAGAGCCGCGCGGCCATCGTGATCGCCACCGAAGCCACCGTGAGCAGCCACGCTTACCGCGACGCGCTGCAGCGACATGGCGTGGCAGCTCATGAAAAAGCTTGTCCGCTTTTCGTGCCGCTGGTGGAAGAAGGATGGATCGACCATCCTGTCACTGAGCAGGTTGCCAGGATCTATCTCGGCGAGGCGCTGCAGCAAGCGCCCGAACGGGCAGATGTTCTGGTGCTCGCTTGCACCCACTATCTGCTCATCGCACCGCTGCTGCGTCGCATTGCCCCTGAGCACATGCAGATTGTGGATTCTGCTGAATCCACCGCGCGCGTGGTGAAGAAGATCATCGAAGAGGATGTGATTTGTCATCCTGAGCGGAGTGAGGGCGCGTCAGCAGCCGAACGCAGTCGAAGGACCCCTATTCAACCCACATCGCCAGCTCCCGCCGAACATCGTACCTTCCGCTTCTATGTCACCGACTCCACCGACAAGTTCAAACGCCTGGCAACGCGCTTCCTCGGCCGCCGGGTCGATCACGTCGAGCATGTGGACCTGGGCGGATAGCTGTACCCCCGCTTTTCGTCCTTCGCTCTTCGCCATTCACTTCCGGGTTGGGTTTTGCGCGCTGCATTTTCTATCGCGCTATTCGGCCAATGGGGCACCGATTCGTGCCGTTCCCACGTTCTTAGCAAAAGGCGAAAAGCGAAAGGCGGAAGCTATACAATCGCCCCTTATGATCTATCGCTCCGATAATCGTTCGCCTGAGCAGATGCGGCCGGTCAACATCGTCCCCGACTTCATCTCCACCGCCGAAGGCTCGTGCCTGATCGAACTGGGCAACACTCGCGTTATCTGCACGGCGACCATCGAAGACACGGTGCCCCAATTTCTGCGCAATCGCGGCAAGGGCTGGGTAACCAGCGAATACGGCATGCTGCCGCGCTCCACACTGACTCGCACGCCACGCGAGGCCAATAAAGGACGCCAGAGTGGGCGGACTCACGAGATCCAGCGGCTCATTGGCCGTTCGCTGCGGGCTGTTACCGATCTGGAGAAGTTGGGCGAGCGCACCATCTTCCTCGACTGTGACGTAATCCAGGCCGACGGCGGCACGCGCACGGCGTCCATCACCGGCGCTTTCATCGCGATGGGGCTGGCCATGCGCCGCATGATTGAGTCGGGCGCTCTGACGGTCGCGCCCATCCGCGATTACATTGCCGCCACCAGCGTCGGCATCGTGGATGGCGAGATCATGCTCGACCTCTGCTACGAAGAGGACGCGCGCGCCGACGTGGACATGAACCTGGTGATTACCGGCAGCAAAAAGATTGTCGAGGTGCAGGCCACGGCAGAACACCGCCCCTTCGACGATGCTCAATTGGCCAAGATGATGTCTCTGGCAAGGAGTGGCATCGAGTCGCTGATCGTCCGGCAGCAGGCAGTGCTGACGTGGTTGCCGCTAAGGCAGTGATTCTGGGTCTGGACTTTCACTCGATGTATATACATAATTGTTATGGCAAGGAGCTTGCTTGCGGTTCAGTTGGGACGAACGAAAGAATCGAATCAACCGGCGAAAGCACCGCGTCAGTTTTGAAACCGCCGCCTTGGTTTTCGACGATCCCTGCCATATCTCTCACTTAGACCGCGAAGTTGAGGGGGAATTGAGATGGCAAACGATCGGCATGGTGAAGGGAATTCACGTGCTCCTGGTCGTCCACACAAGTCCGGAGTCTGACAATGAAGAAGGCGAGAATATCCGCATCATCTCAGCGCGAAAAGCAACACCGCAGGAACGGCGGGTCTATGCGCAGGGCGAGTAGGCCAGCCGGCAGGAGTGCTGGAAACCGGCAGCTGCTGACCACGAAACAGAAGCGGGACTTAGCGGCCTTGGCTGCCCTGCCAGATGACCGAATCGACACATCCGACATTCCGGAATTGCCTCTCCGCGCCTGGAAGAACGCGGTACGGGGCAGGTTCTATCGTCCAGTGAAGCAAGCCGTCTCGTTGCGTCTCGATGCCGACGTGGTAGCTTGGCTGAAGAAACCCGGCAAGGGATATCAGACTCGAGCGAACCACCTGCTTCGTCAGCAAATGCTTGCAGACATGCGAAAGCCCTGAGTTGGCGCCTGTTCCGGATTTACACTTGCGTGTACTTATGGCAATGACAGTGGACGTACTCCGACACCATCTGAACTACACCGCATGGGCCAGCAGCAGATTGGTTGAAGCTGCAAGCGCCCTAAATCAGCAGGAACTGACGAGAGACTTTGCCACCGCCGATCACAATGTCCTCGGCACCCTGGTGCACGTCTACGCCGCTGATCGCCTCTGGCTTGGCCGAGTTGAAGGGGATCCTCCAGCACCTTTTATTGTTCCGGAGCAGGACATGAATCTAGCGGTGCTTAGGAGTGACTGGCCAGCGTTGCTCGAGCGGTGGAAGCGATGGGCTGCCCTGCTGACCGAAGACTCCATTCACAGAGATATTTCCTACAAGAGTGCAAAGGGCGATGCGTTTGTAACCCCGATCTGGCAAATTGTGCTGCATGTTGTTAATCACGGAACGCATCACCGTGGTCAGGCTTCCGGTTTTATGCGGGCGATGGGGCACATACCACCGTCTCTGGAATTGACCGCGTTTTACCGGGAAGCGCTCCGCTGAGTTCGGGTCGCGGCGATGTAGCCCGTTTAGAAATACCTGACACAAAGGGACCCTGACCTTTACTGCGCGCGGGCGGCGCGATCTTCAGACGGACAGACATTCTGTTTTGCATACGATTGTGATCGCGCCTGTTGCCCCAGGCATCGAATCGCTGATCGTGCGACAGCAGGCAGTGCTAACGGGCTTGCCGCTAAGGCAGTGATGGTTGCCGAAACCTCTAGCCTGATTGGTTGTGATAAGGCCTGTTATCGACATCTATCCGCGGACCGATAACTTCCGGCTTGTACGTCACCCGACCGCAATCTCCGGCAGGTCAGTCATCGTTTAGCCAATGCGTGAAAAACCGAACCCTGGACCACCGGCCATCAAAGGGCTGCCCGCTCAGAACCAGGTTTGATGCTTATACCGACGATATTGGTCCCCATAGAGTGCCTCGAGGTCTTGTTCCTCTCGCCGAGCGAGACGAAACGGGAAGAGCCCCATGAGCAGCAGAAGCAGGATTCCTCGCGGCTCATTCAGGTAGAGCAGCAGTCCGGCAAAAGCGACAAAAGAGAACAGATATCCAGGGTGGCGGATGCGGCTGTACACACCTCGAGTCACCAGACAGGCCTGCTTGGAGGATTCAAGCTGGATGCGTGCAAGCGTATAGAATCCGAGCCCAACCATAATGAGCAAAAGGCCTAACAGGCGCATCAGAGTCCACGGCCCCTCCCCCCGCGTCGCCATCCCAGCGGCAACCATGACAACAGGCAGAGCAATCATCAACTTCGCCGACAGTCTCACATAACTAAATCGTATCACCGTCCACTTGGCTGTGTCCGGAAAGCTTAGAGTTGCTGCCTACATGCAGCAAGTGGGCGTCACTCTTCAGTAGGCCCTTGGTGGGGCATTTCGGGAGTTCCGTTTCAAGAGGGCAGCAACTGGCGATAAATCGCCTCTCTGACAATGTCGGCGGTGTCAAGCACTTTTCGAGCACACCACGGCATGCGCTCGGAAGAAGAGCGCCATTTCGCTCTAAAGGAAAAAATGCCCAATCCAACCAAGGCTCGC
>JBEKNL010000001.1:0-153787 GCA_049522855.1 Candidatus Korobacteraceae bacterium | reverse complement strand
AACCGATACTTTCCGCTGCTCCAAGAGGTCACGACCACGGTGGAAACGGAGTTCGTCAGCTGGGCCGGCCCAAACGAAACCTTGCGCCGATTATGCGCAATTACTTAAGACGTTATGTTTAGTATGGTCGCTGGATAGTCCATATTCGGGGGTGGCAAGCGTTACGCCGCAACCATTCAGTCTGGAACTGGTGCATGTAGCCGCAAGGATGCCAAAGTAATCTCACCTCACCCTGAGATCTGACGCCCATCAGAGCGATTGCAAAGTATCTGTATCCTGCGAGCGAGGGCAGAGCGGCGCTTTAGCGCCGCGTTCGGGCGCCGGGAGGAAAGTGCTTCAGCCGCTGAGGTCGTTGACCTCAGCGGCTGAAGCTAAGAAGTGTATGGCCCCCTGGACGCGGGCCTGAAGGCCCGCTCTACCGGTACAGCTCGGATAGACCAACTCTGGAATCGCTCTAAGCTGCTTTCAAGTTGGCAAGACCTCACCTGCACTGGTGACCGGCTCCCTTGACGGTAACCACGTTGATGGTTACTGTGCGACTGTGTGGACACCTTTGTCGCCTGGGGGGCTGCTATGCACGCTGAAGCACCGGTGAGATCTCACGATTACGCAGTGACCCGCAAACTGCAATGGCTGGCTTTGTGGTGTAGTTGCAACGAGAAAATGTCGTATTAACTGCAACGAGACTCTGTCACCCCCTTATCGTTTAAGTAACGGCCGCTAAAGCGGGGCGGCCGGAGAGGTTATAGATGCGGGGCATTGGGGTCTTTCGTTTCTGCGCGGTGGGGATGGGCACAGGGCGGCGGTGGGCGTGTTCTTCGAGCGGCAGGGGCAGAGCGCGCAGCAGAAGGTCGCCGCGATAGACGCGCAGGGTGCCATCGAGCTGGTGCGAGAGTTCCACGGTTTCTCCGGCGTAGCCGCGATGGCCGGGCAAGGGCGGCAGCGCGATGGAGTGGGTGCCTAAAGTGACGGTGTGGTCGGCGGCGACGACGCGCTGATAGTGCAAGCTGAGGCAGCGGGCCAGATCGAAGCGACGCGGCAAGGAGCGAAAGTCACAAGCGGCCTCGGCGGCAGGACGCGCGAAGCGTTGGTTGTAGTCGGCACAGAAGCGATCGAGCACGGCATTGGCTTGCTGCAAAGTGGTGGCGTGAGCGAGGCGGAGTTCGCTGACCAGACGGTCCTGAAAGGTGCGCCAGGCGCGTTCGATGCGGCCCTTAGCTTGAGGCGAATAGGCGGGGATTTGTTGGATGCCGAGTTCTTCGAGAGCCCGTCCGAGTTGAGTGGGAGTTTGTTTTCCGGCGAGCTGTTCGGCCAGGGTCCAGTGGGCATCGTTGCGCTGGAAGATGCTGTGGCGGTCGCGGTAGAGGCTGAGCGGGATGCCGTGAGTGGCGATCATGGAGCGGAGAGCGCGGAGATAGCCGAGGGTATTTTCGGCTTCGAGTTGGAAGTGCGCGGCCAGGATCTGGCCGGTGGCGTCATCCTGAAAACCGATGAGCGTGAGCTGGGGGCCGCGGCCTTGGAGCCAGTCATGACGGCTGGCATCGGTGAGCGCCATCATGCCGAAGCGTGGACGGGGCGGCCGACGAGAACGGTATTGGCGAGGTCGGCGCTTCTGCGGAGAAGCCAGTTTCGCGGCGCGCAAGAGGCGGCGCACGGTCTCGCGGCTGACGGCGAGGTTCTCCTCGGCCTGGAGTTTTTCCGCGAGGTGGGAATCGTTGAAGCCTTGGTACTTGCCGCGGGCCAGGCTCAAGATCAACTGCTTCTGGGGAATGGAAACCGCCCAAGGCATGCAGCGTCCGCGATTGCCGTGCTGCACCCAGGCGAGGGAATCGGGCTGATAGCGGCGTTTGAGGCGCTGCACCTGGCGTTCACTCAGTTGCAGCAGGCGGGCGGCTTCGCGTACGCTCAGCCTCCCGCCCGCTGCATTCTCAATCACTTTCACCCGTTGGAACTCTTTCTGGCTCATGGTCACCATCCTTACAGGGTGACAAAGTCTCGTTGCAGTTATGGGGTGACATTATCTTGGAGCATCTACAATGGCTGGCTTTGTGGTTGACTCCCGGCGTGGGCACCGGACGCGGCCGCAAGCTGGTTGAAATGTACGGGGGCATTGACCGGTTGTTCACTGCGTCGCTGACCGAACTGGAAGCGGCCGGCCTGGCCAGCGCGGCGGCGCAGAGTCTGGCTTTAGGTAAGTCGATGGAACTGGCCAATGCCGAATTTGACCATGCCCGAGAACTGGGCGCTGAAGTCATCGTTCCCGGGGACGCGGAATTTCCTCGGCGGCTGCTGGAGATTTATGATCCGCCGCTCGTGCTTTACCTAAAGGGAAATGCAGAAGTTATAGATAAGCCAGGGATTGCGATTGTCGGCACCAGGCATCCCACGCCCTATGGAACGGGCATGGCGGAGCGGCTGGCCTGCGACCTTGCGGCCCGTGGGCTCATCATATTCAGTGGGATGGCGCGAGGTGTAGATACCGCCGCGCATCGTGGGGCCTTGCAGGCACACGGTCACACCGTGGCGATCTGGGGTACCGGGATCGACGTCGTTTACCCGGCGGAGAACCGCAAAATCACCGATCAGATACTGGCTGAGGGCGGCGCCATTCTCAGCGAATTTCCGCTGGGAACTTTTCCGGCGCCGCAGAATTTTCCCATCCGTAATCGGCTGATCAGTGGCATTGCCATCGGCGTTTTGGTGCTCGAGGCGGGGGAGTTCAGCGGAACCCGGGTGACGGCCCGCTGTGCCTTAGAGCAGGGACGGGAGGTTTTCGCGGTGCCGGGCAACGTCACCAACAAACTTTCCTGGGGGCCTAACACGTTGATTAAGCAGGGCGCCGCGCTCGTAGCCACATGGGAGGATGTGTGGGAAGCGCTACCTGCCGATGTCCGTCTGGCCCTCACTCCGCCGGACGCTCCTGCATCGGAGGAGGGCGTTCCGTCATCACTGTTTGAGGCGGCTGAGTTGCCGCCGAGTGAGAAAAGGGTTTATGCCCTCATGCGAGCGGACGAATCCATTCACATCGACCAGCTGGTCGAGCGCCTGGCTTCGTACCTTTCGTCTTCTGAGATCTTCAGTGCGCTGTTCGAGCTGGAACTGAGTGGCCGCATCCGGCAACTGCCGGGGAAGTACTTTGTGAGGACGATGTAGGGGAAGCGCTCTTCGCTCTTCGCCTTTCGCTTTTCGCTAAGGCAACAAACGGAGGTTCGTCCTGATAAAGGTCTATCGCGCTACCGAGCGGTTTCCCAGATCGGAGAGCTTTGGACTGACCAGTCAAATCCGCAGGGCGAGCAGTTCCATTGGCGCGAATCTGGCGGAAGGATGTGGCCGCTGGGCGATGTCGAACTGGCCCGCTACGTCCAGATCGCTAGTGGATCAGCGAGTGAGTTGCAAAATCATTTGCGGCTGGCGAAGGATTTGGGGTTACTAACCACCACTGAATACGCCAATCTCCTCAGAGACCTGACTAGTGTCCGGCAGATGCTGACCGCTTTTCTGCAGAGGCTTCGAGGCGTCCGCGGCGCGCGAGAATCGGCGTCAAAAGCTTTGGGGAAAAGCGAAAAGCGTCCCCCCTTTGCCCCTCTCGCCGAAACCGTGCTAGCTTCGTAAACGTAATTCACAGGTTTGAGGTTCCATTGTCAAAAGGTTTAGTCATCGTCGAGTCCCCCACCAAAGCCAAGACGATCCAGAAATATCTCGGCTCGGGCTATGAGGTCGAAGCCTCGCTCGGACACATCAAGGACTTGCCCAAGAGGTCGCTCGGGGTCGATCTCGACGATAATTTTGCGACCGAGTACGTGATCATTCCAGGCAAGGAGAAGGTCGTCGCCAGGCTGAAGAAGCTGGCGAAGACAGCCAATGCCATCTATTTGGCCCCTGACCCCGACCGCGAAGGGGAAGCCATCGCCGCTCACCTAGCCGAAGAACTTGGGGGTGACTCGGTCGGTGGCAAGAAGAAGAGCAAGAAGGGCACGGTCGCCATCCGCCGCGTCACCTTCAACGAAATTACCAAGCGCGCCGTGCAGGAAGCATTCCTCCATCCGCGCGACATCGATAGCAATCTGGTGGATGCGCAGCAGACCCGCCGCGTTCTCGACCGGCTGGTCGGGTACCAGGTGTCGCCGCTGTTATGGGACAAAGTGCGCCGGGGGATATCCGCAGGACGCGTGCAAACCGTCGCCTTGCGACTGATCGTTGAGCGCGAGCGCGATATCAAAGCTTTCGTCAAGGAAGAGTACTGGACGATTGACGCCCATCTGCACGCAAACAAGCCGCCGACGTTCGCGGCGCGGTTCATTGGCATTGGCGACGAAAAGACGCCCGTGACGAACGGCGAAGATGCCGCCAAAGTCAAGGCTGCGATCGAGACCGCTGACTGGAGCGTCCGTTCAGTTGACAAGCGCGAGCGCCGTCGCAGTCCGGCAGCGCCGTTTACCACCAGCAAGTTCCAGCAGGACGCTTCGCGCAAGCTGCGCTTCAGCGTGAAACGCGCCATGATGATCGCCCAGCGCCTGTATGAAGGCGTTGATCTCGGCGACGAAGGCACCGTCGGACTCATTACTTACATGCGCACCGACTCGCCCCAGGTGTCGAACGATGCCAAGGTCGAGGTGCGCGAACTGATTGGCAGAGAGTACGGCAAGGAGTTCCTGCCGGAAATGCCGAACACCTACAAGTCGAAGAAGGGCGCCCAGGAGGCGCACGAAGCCATCCGCCCGACGGCTGCTTCCCGGCATCCCGACCGGATCAAGCAATATCTCCAGGAAGACGAGTACAAGGTTTACAAGCTCATCTGGCAGCGTTTTGTCGCCTCGCAGATGAACCCCGCCGTCTTTGACCAGACTACCGTGGACATCGACGCCAAGAACGGCAACGACGTGTATCGCTTCCGGGTTACTGGCTCGGTGCTCAAGTTCGAAGGCTTCCTGAAGGTCTACGAGGAATCGAAGGATGCCAAGGACGAAGAGGACGAGGCGTTAAAGCACAAGCTGCCAGTGCTGGCCGAAGGCCAGAAGCTGACCCTGAAGGGGGTCGATGCCGAACAGCACTTTACCGAGCCTCCGCCGCGCTTCAACGAGGCCTCGCTGGTGAAGGAACTGGAGGAGCGCGGCATCGGACGTCCGTCCACCTACGCAGCCATCATCAGCACCATCCAGGAGCGGCAATACGTGCAGAAGATCGGGGGAAAGTTTATTCCCACCGAAATTGGATTTGTGGTCACCGATCTGCTGGTGGCCAACTTCAAAGATATTTTCGATCTGCAATACACGGCGCGGCTGGAAGAGGAACTCGACGAGATCGAGGACGGCAAGCAACGTTGGACCGACGCTCTGGCCGAGTTCTACAAGAAGTTCGAGAGGGAACTCCATTATGCCGAAAAGCACATGGAGAACGTGAAGCGGATGGAGAAGCCCACCGACGAGAAGTGCGAGCGGTGCGGCTCGCCGCTGGTCATCAAATGGGGCAAGCACGGGTCGTTTTATGCGTGCAGCGCGTACGACAAAACCGATCCCAACAGTTGCACGTTCACCAAGGAAAACCCGATCGACCTGCCCGACCTCGACTCGGCCGATGTGCAGGAAACCACGCAGGAGGAATACTGCGAAAACTGCGGCCGGCCGATGGTACTCAAGCGCGGACGCTTCGGGCAGTTCATGGCTTGCACCGGATATCCCGACTGCAAGACCACGCGCCGGCTCGACCAGGCGAAGAAGGTCCCCGACATCCCGCTCGATGAAAAGTGCCCCCAGTGTGGACGCAACCTTCTGCTGCGGCATGGCCGCTATGGAGAGTTCATTTCTTGCAGCGGCTATCCGGAGTGCAAGTGGGTGAAGCAAAACTACATCGGGGTGAAGTGTCCCCAGTGTGGGACGGGCGAGCTGGCGGAGAAAAAAGCGCGCCGCGGCAACTTCTTTTACGGCTGCTCCAACTATCCGAAGTGCCGATTCACCTCGGCCTACAGGCCGGTGGCTGAGCCCTGTCCCGAGTGTGGCAGCCCGTATCTGCTGGAGAAGAACCTGAAGTCGGGCAACTTCCTGGTGTGTCCGAACAACAAACGCACTGAAAGCGACGAGCCTAAGAGCTCCGGCAAGAGCCGCGGGAAGAAGAAAGCCGGGGATGAAAGTACGGTTAAATGTGACTACTCGCGGGAAATCCAGCCGGAAGCTGTTGCATAATAGGTAACGGTTCCAGCAAAACGCAGCCCGGCCTTGCAGCCGGGCATTTCTTAGTAAAGGAGAATGGCGATATGGCGGTGAAAGCGGTTCCTGAAGGCTCCCATACGATTACCCCGCACCTGGTGATAAACGGCGCTTCCGAGGCGCTGGAGTTCTACAAGAAGGCATTCGGCGCGCAGATTGGTGAGGTCCACAAGACCCCGGACGGAAAGGTCATGCACGCGGAATTCAAAATCGGCGACTCCAGACTGTTTCTGGCTGATGAATTCCCGGGTATGGGCTCGCCCTCGCCCAAGACGCTGGGTGGCAGTTGTGTAGTGCTGAATCTCTTCATGGACGACATCGACAAGTTGTTTAACCAAGCCGTCGCTGCCGGCGCAACCGTGACCATGCCGCTGGCGAACCAGTTCTGGGGCGACCGTTACGGTCAGCTCAAAGACCCCTTCGGCCATACCTGGGCGCTGGGACAGCACGTCGAGGACGTTGCCCCGGAGGAGATGGAGCGGCGGGCCCGCGAAGTCTTTGCTCAGATGGCGAAGTCCGGCGGACAAAAATAAACCATCGCAAACTCAGTCTTCCTGGGGCGCCACCAAACATCGCGCCCCTTCATGCTGTTAATGCTGGCGATGAATGACTTCGAACATAACCATAGGGAGAATCCATGAGCACCGCACAAGCCACCCATCAAGACGCCGAACTTATCCTGAAGCTTTACGATCTACGCCGTGAGCCGGTCATGCGCGAAGCCCGGAATTTCGTAGTTGGCTTTGCGCCCAAGTCCGTGGACGAGATTCTCGCCCTCACCAACGCGTTTGGCAGCAAGGAAAATGCGTATCTCCGCCAGGTGTACGGTTATTGGGAGATGGTGGCTGCCTTGGTGGTCCATGGGACCCTGAACGCGCTCCTGGTCTACGATACCTGCCAGGAAATGTACTTTGCGTATGGCAAAATTCAGCCTTTCCTGGAGGAATTCCGGCAGAAGTCGGGAATGCCAGACTTCCTTTCCAACCTGCAGAAAGTGGTTGAGGGTTCTGCCGAGGGCCGCGAGCGGCTGGCGCGCGTGCAGAAGCGGCAGGCGGAGATGGCTGCGGCATCTGTCCGATAGCACGCCTAGCTTAGATATTCGCGAATGTAGGGATCGTTGCTGCGCAGCAGATCGGCGGCGGTCCCTTCGAAGATGATCTGTCCATCCCGCAGCATCAGGAACCTGGTGTGTAGGTCGCGGACGCCACCGTCAGTGACCGGCACCATCTTGTTCAGCTTCTGATCGAAACAGTGGCTCGCCATGGTGAACGCGTCTTGCAGACGATTGGTCACCAGCAGAGAGCTGGTCCCATACACGTCGCGCTGTTTGACGATGAGCTCGATGATCGTGTCCGAGGTCACGGGGTCGAGGCCACCGGTGGGAGAATCATAAAGGATGACTTCCGGCCGGGTGATGATGGCGCGCGCAATTGCCACCCGGCGGCGCATGCCGCCGGAAAGCTCCGACGGGAACAGATCAACGGTATGCTCCAGTTCGACGAAGCGCAAGGCCTCCAGCACCCGGCCATGGATTTCATCGGTCAGCCTGCCCGTCTCTTCCATGAGGCGATAGGCTACGTTCTCCTCCACCGTCAACGAATCGAAGAGCGCGCTCTCCTGGAAGACCATACCGATCTTGCGCCGCAGCGCAAACAGGTCCTCCTCGCGCATTTGCGTAATCTCTTCGCCGAGGACCGTGATGCGCCCAGCGTCAGGCTTCAGTAATCCGAGGGCCAGTTTCAGGACCAAGGTTTTTCCCGTGCCCGCCTCACCCATCAGGATCTTGGTTTCACCATGGGGCAGTTGAAAAGAAATACCCTCCAGCACCGGGTGATCGAAAGCAATTTCAACGTTTTCGAAGCGAATGGCGGCGTCAGCCTTGGATGTGGCTGTCGGTTGGCACTGCTCGGCCGGCGGTGCAAGGCTGGACATTAGTACTGGAAGATCCCCATAAGCAGCCGGGTGATGAAAAAATCGCTGACCAGGATGAGAACTGACGCGGCGACCACGGCTTGCGTGGTAGCTCGTCCCACGCCTTGCGTGCCGCCCTTGGCGGAGAGGCCGTAATAACAGCCTATGCTGGAGATGATAAAGCCGAAGAAGACGGGCTTGCATAACCCCATGAACACGTCCCCAAAGCGCAACGCCTGGTAAGCGGTGGTCCAGTACTGGTTGGGATCCAGCCCCAACAACAGGTACGAGATCATGAATCCACCTGTCAGCCCCACCAGGTCGGAGATGATGCTGAGGAAGAACAGCATCACCACGCTGGCGACGACCCGCGGGGTGACCAGTTTCTTGGATGGATCAACCCCCATGGCGCGCATGGCATCGATCTGCTCGGTGACTTTCATGGAGCCCAGTTCGCTGGCCATACCGCTGGAGTTGCGGCCAGCCACCATCAGTCCCGTCAACACCGGGCCCAGCTCGCGCACCATCGACAGCGAAACCAGTTTGCCGGTCAGCGACAACGAACCGAATTGCTGCAAAGTGCTGGAGGTTTGCAAAGCCAGCACCGCCCCGGTGAAGAAACCCGTCAAGATCACGATGGGCAGCGATCCGACCCCGATGGAATCGGCCTGCAACAGGGTGTCGGCAAAGTAGCGAGGATGCCCGAAGATATTGGTAAGCGAGCGGCCGGCGAGCAGGGAGTAATCCTGCACCGCCCCCACTTGCTCCTTAGCGATTTCCTTCGGCGAGAAAATTGGCATGCTTGGTTCCGGAAAAGCGATACCAACGAAAATATATCAGAGCGGCGTACACGGACCAGGTTTCGAGGTCGATCGCCCCCGGAACGGTTCGTTCCAAGGGAAAAACTGGCAGCCAATACAGCCCGGTCCAACCGCCGCGAGAAAGGGGACTCGATTCGACACTTTGCGTGCAGGGGCGCATTCGTTTACTATGCAATGCCTAACTGTGGACCGGCACGCCAGGAGGCGGCCGTATGGCGTTTCAGATTGATCGAAGTCCGTTCGATCCGGAATCAGGGTTCGAGTATTACATTTGCTTCAAACCGCCGACCGAGGTCGAGGGAGACGAAGTAGAGTCGCGGATTTCCGTCGAGGCGGCCCTCTCCGTGTCGGAGACGGGAGATGTGGCCGATATCAGCTTTATGCTGCCCAAGATGTGCCGCAACGATCACGCCCTTTCCTTTCTGAAACGTGATCCGACGGCGGCATGCGTGGAGAACCGCGTGTTTATTGCCTTGCCGGGCCTGAACGGCGATGCGGTGTTCAACGCTCCAGCCACCCTCGAACTGGACCACGCTGGACGCATTGTCGCCATCGAGATCAACGGCTGCATTCCCAAGACCAGCACATTTCGCCCGGGCCACGCATAACGCCGCTTTTCGCTCTTCGCTTGTTCGCGAAAGTCGCAAATCTACAGCGGATTCAGAACTAGAGGGTTTGGCCGGAGCACATACCGACGAGACCAGGCCGGCCCCAGGGGTCGCATCCGAGTTCTTTTAGCGAAAAGCGAATGGCGAACATCTGAAGTCCGGTATGATGTCGGCGTGGACGATGTAACTGCTTTTATCCTCGCGGGCGGTCAGAGTTCGCGCATGGGGTCGGACAAAGCGCTGCTCACCGTTGGCAACCAGACGCTGCTGGAGCGCGCCTTGCACACTGCTGCGGCCGTCGCCAACACGGTTTTTATCGCCGGTCCGCGCGATCGCTATGCGCAATACGGCGATGTGGTAGAGGATGTCTTCCCCGATTGCGGCCCGCTTGGCGGAATCCACGCTGCCTTATGTATTACCCAAACGGAGCTTAACCTGATGCTCGCGGTGGATACGCCCTCGATAGGGCCAGATTTTCTCGCCTGGCTGCTGCAACAGGCGCGCGCCAGCGGCGAGCTCGCCGTGGTTCCCGAGGCACTGGGCGGGCTGCAACCGCTGACCGCGATTTACCATCGCCCTTTGCGAGTCATGGCCGAACAGGCGCTGAAAAGTGGCGATTATAAGATCGGACACCTGTTCTCGCTCGTGCCTACGCGCCATATCTCTGAAGCTGAAATCCGTGCGGCGGGTTTCTCGCCCATGCTTTTTCGCAATGTGAATACTGTCGAAGAATATGAAGATCTGGTGCAGCAGGAAGATGTCTTGCGAGTGAGAGGCAACGGCCAATGAACGAGCGCAAGCCCTATATCGAGTTCCAGGATGTGCACAAAGCGTTCGGCAGCAATGTCGTGCTCAACGGCGTGAGTTTCGACGTCATGCCCGGCGAGACGGTTTGCATCCTGGGGCGAAGCGGGGTAGGGAAGTCGGTTGCGCTGCACGAGATCATGGGCTTCCTTAAGCCCGACAAGGGGCGGGTTTGGGTCGCCTACGAAGACATCACCGATTACGGCGAAAACGACCTGGAGCGCATCCGCAAGAAGGTGACCATGGTGTTTCAAAATGGAGCGCTCTTCGATTCCCTAACGATTGGCGAGAATATTGCGTTTCCTCTGCGCGAACGGGGTGGTTTGCAGGAGGAGCAGATCTATCAGATCATCGACGGCCTGCTTGAAATGGTGGGCGTGCGGGAGTTCCGCGACATGCTGCCGTCCGACCTGTCGACCGGCATGAAGCGTTCCGTAGCCATTGCCCGCGCGCTGGCGGCGCAGCCTGACGCGGTGCTCTACGATGAGCCCACCACCATGGTCGATCCGCTGATGGCGCACCTGCTGGGCGACTTGATCAAGAAACTAAAGAAGCAGTTGAAGCTCACCAGCATCGTAGTCACCCACGACATGGCCCTGGCCAAAAAGCTGTCTGACCGCCTGTTGTTTCTGCACGAGGCGCGCGCCATCTTCTTTGGGACCTTTGCGGAAATGGCTAACTGCAAGGAGCCCATCGTGCAGGAATTCCTCGAACTCGACTCTCTGGACTTCGAGCACTACTTTGGGGCGCAACGTCCGCCGCACGAACCGCGGGTGTGACGCGCGGTTTTGATAGACGCGGTGCCAAGCTGAATGCTTTATGTGGATTTCGCGCCTTTGAAGGGGCACGGCTTCAGCCGTGCCGTAACCTTCTGTCATTTATCCTGGCTTTAGACTAGCCACTGAGGGACTTCGGGGGTTGAGGCGAAGTGCGACTTCCCTCAGGGGCTGAAGCCCAACTCTTCACGCTCAGAACGGCACGGCTGAAGCCGTGCCCCTTCAAAGCTACCGAAACAGATGAACCCAGCTAAAGCGCCGCTCTGCCCTGGCTCGCAATGTTGAAAAGTTCGCAACGGCCTCAGAAACCTTGCGCGACCAACCGCTCTACGGTGAGCGCTCCGCTCTGCTCATCGCGCCTGGTCCATTTCTCCAGGTACTTGGCGATGATGTCGGTCTCGATGTTCACCGGATCGCCGGGCTTCAAGGAAGCCAGGTTCGTCATCTTCACGGTGTGCGGGATGATGGCAATGGTAAGCCGCAGACCTTCCAGCTTCGCCACCGTGAGGCTGATACCTTCAATGGCGATTGAGCCCTTGAACACAACATACTTTTCGAGGTCCTCCGGGATATCGATGAGCAGCCAGAAGTCGTCCGCGTTGGTGATTGGCTGCAGGCCCACGAAACGGCCCGTGCCATCCACATGTCCTTGCACCATGTGACCGCCCATGCGGCCATCCGCCTTTAGCGGCAATTCCAGGTTTACCAGCGCGCCCTCGGTGATGCGAGAGAGCGAGGTCAGCCTCCAAGTTTCCGCGGCCAGGTCGGCGCAGAAGGATTGCGGCGTGATATCGAGCGCGGTCAGGCAGACGCCGCTGACGGCCACGCTGTTCCCCTGCTGCAACTCCTTCGCGGTGGCCCGGGCGTTGATGGTGATGCGGTGATTGCCGCCGCGTTCAACAATGCTGGCAATGGTTCCGACTTCTTCAACTAGTCCAGTAAACATGATGATGACCTCACATTTAGCCTCGCTGACGAGGCCGATTATTAATCCTATCTTGGTGCAGGCACCACGGAAATGTCATCCGCGTAAGGATCGCGTAGATAGCCTTCCACGGCAAAATCCTCTCCGAAGCGATGGAGGACAACGGATTTCACGTAAGCCGCTTCGCTGATGCGGCGATACCCCGCGCCCAGCGCAAACGGAATGGAACCCGTGCCCGCGAGAATCTTCGGAGCGTAGTAAAAGAAAATCTTATCCACCACGCCTGCCGACAACGCAGCCCAATTCACCATGGCCCCGCCTTCGATAATCAGGCTGGTGATTTCACACCCGCCAAGGTTAGCCAACACTCTTTCGAGATCAGGCCGCCCGTCGACGGTCGGGGACCTGCCGGGAAAGGGAATGGTGCCGTCTTCGACGGGATGGCGCATCGGGACCTGCTCCACAATCACGCCGCGCGCCTCCAGTTCACGCCGCTTGTTCTCCTCTGCGAAACAACAGAATACGATGAGATCCTCCCGTGCTGTCTTAACCACGCGCGAGTCAAGCGGCAAACGCAAGCGCGAATCGAGGATCACGCGCAGCAATGGCCTGCGGCGGGGAAGGCCGGCGCGATCGCTAAGCAGTGGATCGTCGGCGATGATGGTGCCCACGCCTACCATGATGGCATCGCTGGCGTGACGCAGTTCGTGCACGTGCGCCCGTGCTTCTTCACTGGTGATCCACCCGCCAATCGCCGTGAGCGGGCCCAGGGCCCCAGGAGTTGCGCTTTCTCCCGGAGGCGGAGCAATCTTTCCGTCGAGCGTCATCGCCGTCTTGAGAGTAACGAACGGAGTCTTGTGACGGACATATTTCGCGAAGGACTCATTCAGCTTCCTGGCTTCGGCTTCACCAAGGCCCTCCTGCACTTCGATCCCGGCGTTGCGCAATCGGGCCAATCCTTGTCCGCCGACCGCAGGATTAGGATCGCGCATAGCCACGAAGACGCGCTTCACCCCGGCGGCGATGAGGGCGTCCGCGCATGGGCCCGTGCGTCCCACGTGGGAGCAGGGTTCGAGATTCACATAGAGGGTGGCGCCACGGGCACGGTCCCCGGCTTCTTCCAACGCCAGCAGTTCGGCGTGTTTGCGGCCCTCGTAAGTATGCGTACCGCGACCGATGACCTTGCCCGCTGCGTCGACCAGCACCGCGCCAACGCACGGGTTCGGCGAAGCGAGGGCAATGCCTTTGCGGGCCAGTTCCAGCGCTTGCTGCATGAACGCTTCGTCGCTTGAGGTGCCGCTCATTTCAATTGAATAGCGAATTCACGAAGTCCTGCGGGTTGAAGGGCAGCAGATCGCCAACCTTTTCACCCACTCCAACGTAGCGCACTGGCAAGCCAAGTTCCTTCGAGATGGCCACCACCACGCCGCCCTTGGCAGTGCCGTCGAGTTTGGTGAGCACAATTCCGGTGACGCCGGCGGATTGCGTGAACAACCGCGCCTGTTGCAAGCCGTTCTGGCCGGTGGTGGCGTCCATCACCAGCAAGGTCTCGTGAGGGGCGTTGGCGCTGAGGCGTTGCGCGGTGCGGCGCATCTTCGCCAGTTCCTCCATCAGGCTGGTTTTGGTATGCAGACGGCCAGCGGTATCCACAATGACGTAGTCAATGTTGCGCGCTTTGGCAGCTTTCATGGCGTCAAAGAGCACCGCCGCCGGGTCACCGCCCGGCTTGTTCTTGATGACTTCGGTCCCAGTGCGATCGCCCCAAATCTCGAGCTGCTCAATGGCCGCGGCGCGAAACGTGTCCGCCGCCGCCAGCAGCACGGTTTTACCCTGGCCGCGCAAAGTGTGCGCCAGCTTGCCGATGGTCGTGGTCTTGCCCACCCCATTGACCCCGACCACCAGGATCACTTCCGGTTCGCCATCAACTTTCTGGACCGGCTTCTTGTCCGTGGTATTCAGGATGGCCAATAGTTCGTCTTTCAACACGCGCTTTAACTCCTCGACGTTGCCCACCTGCTTGCGATCGACTTTCTCGCGCAAGGCCGCCAGCACGGTCGAGGTCGTCGCAGTGCCGAGATCGGCGGTAAGCAGGGTCGCCTCCAAATCGTCCAGGGTATCGCGGTCAATTTCCTTGCGGATCGCGACTACCTCTTCAATCCGCTCGCTAAGGGTCTCGCGCGTGCGCGTGACCGCCTCTTTCATGCGTTGGAGGAAACTAGGCTTTTCTTCGGTGCTGCCAAATAGGGTTTGAATCATGAAGGAATCCGGCGCGACAGTCACCAATCGCCAAATACGCCGACGGAGCTAATTTGCCGCTCCCACAGTGGCGATGCGTCGCGAAAGTCCATTATAGACACGCGGTTGCGCTGCCGCATCGATTCACTGTTGCGATCCGGCGCGCTGGATTGCGGGAATCTGACCCTCGGGCCGGTTCATCCAAGAAAGATGTCTTTTTGAGGGAGGCCTCATGGCTAAGTGTGAGCACGTAAAGCAAGCCAATCCCAATGTCGCGCCGAGCGGCGAGGGCTGCAAGGAATGTCTCGAGACCGGCCAGCGTTGGGTGCAACTGCGCAGATGTCTGAGCTGCGGACATGTCGGCTGTTGTGATTCCTCTCCCGGTCAGCACGCCAACAAGCACTTCAAGGAGACGGGACATCCCGTGATGCAGGCGTTCAAGTCGGGCGATTGGAAGTGGTGCTACGTAGATGAGGGGTACGTCTGATTCTGCGACAACTGCCTGACTGGCCCGGCTTGTACCGGGGTCCCCAAGCCACGCCCCGCCGCGGCGGGTGGATTGGAGTGGTTGAGCGCCGGGCCTTGTGTTTGTGTACTCTGTACTTCAGCCGCTATAGTGCTAATTCTGTTCGTGACAACCGATGGCATTCTCTAACCGCAACAGTCTCCTGCGTTATCTAGGTGCGCGTGTCAGGCTGTGCCTGGCCCTCGCGCTTCTGGCAACGACAGCCTTCGCGCAAGTTCCATCTCCCTGGGTCGATACCAAGCCGCTTCCAATCGATACTGGCGACGCGGGGCTGAAAGAGATGTTGCGCCGTCTGCATACCACGGCGCGCCTCATGCACACGGTCGCCCACCCTGACGACGAAGACGGCGGCATGCTCACGCTCGAATCTCGCGGCCACGGCGTGACCGCCCTGCAGCTCACCCTGAATCGCGGCGAAGGCGGCCAGAACAAAATTGGAAGTAATCTCCTGGATGAGCTCGGTATCGTTCGCACCCTGGAGTTGCTGGCAGCCGACCGTTACTACAGAGTGGAGCAACGTTTTACCCGGGTTGCCGATTTCGGATTCTCCAAGACGCCGGAAGAAACCTTCCAGATGTGGCACGGCCACGATGTGGCGCTCGGCGACATGGTGCGGGTGATTCGCACCTTCCGTCCAGACGTGATCTGCACTCGCTTCCAGGGCGCCAGCCGTGATGGGCACGGCCATCATCAGGCCTCCGGAATCCTCACCCGGGAAGCGTTTCGCGCGGCTGCCGACCCGGCGCGCTTTCCCGAGCAGCTTCGCGAGGGGCTGCAACCGTGGCAGGCGAAGAAGCTGTACATGGACAATGTTCGCGGCACAGAAGACTGGACGATCCAACTGGACACTTCGCAGTTCGACCCCCTGCTGGGCGAAACCTACGCGCAATTCGCCTGGAAGGGCCTGAAACACCAACTCTCGCAAGGGGCTGGCGGATGGACTCTTCCCGAGGGCCGCCGCACCAGCTATTACAAGCTGATTGATTCGGCGTTGCCAAACCCACCGGCATCAGGTGCGCACGAAAAAGATTTCTTCGACGGAATTGACACCTCGTTGTCCGGCCTGGCATCGCGCCTGGGCGCCGATCAAGCGAAGGCTCCCTGGCTGGGCCCGCAGCTTGAAGCGATTGCGAAAACGGTGGATGAAGCCACTACAGCGGCACAGACAAACGATCAGGCGGCAGCAAGGCCATTGCTGCGTGGCCTTAGCCTGACGCGAGAACTGATCGGCAAGGTTGAGCAATCGGATTTGGCGGCTGCTGAAAAAGCCGATTTGCTCGCCTCTCTGCGCACCAAGCAAGAGCAGCTCGTGCAGGCCGCCAATCTAGCGCTGGGCCTCGATCTAGGCGTTGGTCCTGGCACTCCCGACGGGCGTCCCATGGCGGAAGCCCTGCCCACCGCGACTGGCGACGTGCTGGCGGCAGTCATCACGGCAGGCAAGTCGTTCCTGCTGCTGGCAAAGCTGAACAATGGCAGTTCGCTTCCGCTGGATCTGAAGCAGCTTACGCTCGACGTTCCGGCGGGCTGGAAAGCCGAGCTATTCATGGACCACATGCCGAAGCGTATCGCGCCGGGCGATGGTTGCGCGCTCACCTTCCGGGTAACGCCGCCCGCGAATGCACAGCTCACCAAGGCTTATTTCCACCGCGATGACCCCGAGACAGATGCCATCTATCAGATTGATGACCCCCAGTATGTGACCCTCGCCCTGCCGCCGCCGCCTGTCGCAGCGCACGCGGTGTACAGCATCAACGGCGAAGAAGGTGAAATTCGCAGCTTCGCGCGCACGCCGGTACACGACACCCACGGCGAGGCTTGGTCCATGCCACTGGCGGTGGTGCCGCCTTTCTCCGTGGAGACCGCACCCAGCACACAGGTCATCCCGGCCGGTTCGAATCCTTCCGCGCAGTTGAGCGTAGTGGTGCGCTCAACCGCCGCTCGTGCGAACGGCACCGTTCGTCCCGAAATGCCGTCAGGATGGAAGGTCGAACCGCAGTGGGCGACGGTCGAGTTCAGCAAAACCGGCGAACAGGCCGCAGAATTCAAGATTCTGCCGGATGGAGCCAAAGAGTTCCGCTATCAGCTGCGCGCGCTGCTGAATGCCAATGAGCGCGATTACAGCGAAGGCTACAGCTTGGTCACGCGGCCCGATCTCGGCGGCTTCTTCTATTACCAACCCGCGTTGCAGCGCGCCAGCGTCGTGGAAGTGAAGGTCCCGCAGGGGCTGAAGATTGGCTATGTCATGGGCGCTGGAGATGACATCCCCGTTGTCTTAAGGCAGCTTGGCTTGGATGTGACATTATTGGCGGCAGATGACATTGAACATGGCGATCTGACTCGCTTCGGGACGATCGTGCTCGGCATTCGGGCCTACGACACTCGCGATGACGTGAAAAAGTACAATCCGCGGCTGCTTGATTATGTGCAGAACGGCGGCACGCTGCTGGTGCAGTACAACACTTCGCCAAGCGATTTCAATGCCGGACACTACACGCCGTTTCCAGCGCAACTCAGCCGCGAACGTGTGACCGTGGAACAGGCGCCGGTCACCATCCTTGATCCGCAAAGCCCGGTGTTTCATTACCCAAACCAGATTACGGGGCGCGATTTTGACGGCTGGGTGCAGGAGCGTGGCTTGTACTTCATGGATCAGTGGGATTCGCACTTCACCCCACTTTTGGCTTGCAACGATCCCGGCGAGCCGCCGCAAAAAGGCGGGCTGTTGCTGGCGCAATATGGAAGGGGATACTACCTGTACACCGGATATGCCTTCTTCCGCCAGTTGCCGTTCGGCGTACCCGGAGCCATCCGTCTCTACGTGAACCTGCTGAGCGTGGGACATGAGCCCAAATAGTCCGCCTGACCAGCCCGAACTGATTCGCGGAGTAGGACTGGCCGGCGCGACCACACTGAACATGATTGACATGATCGGCGTGGGGCCGTTCATCACCATCCCGCTGATTGTGAGTGCGGCGGGTGGACCGCAAGCCATGCTCGGCTGGATCTTAGGGGCAATCTTCGCCCTCTGCGACGGATTGGTGTGGGCCGAGTTGGGCGCAGCCATGCCAGGAGCTGGCGGCTCCTATCGCTACCTCAAAGAAATCTACGGGCCTCGAACCATGGGACGGCTGCTGTCGTTCCTTTTTATTTGGCAACTTTCCTTCAGCGCGCCATTGTCGGTTGCCTCAGGCTGTATCGGACTGTCGCACTATGCCGGATATCTGTGGCCCGGACTTGACCGCGTGCTCGTGGAACATACACTTCATCTCGGCCTGCCCGGGTTGGGCGCGCTTGAGGCACGCGTGATTCTGATGCCCGGGACGTTCGTCGCAATTGCCACGTGCGCTTTGGTAGTTTTTCTCCTGTATCGGCGCATCACGGCGGTTGCCAAAATCGCCGAATTGCTTTGGGTAGGTGGCGCTCTGGCCATGACGTGGATCATTCTGGCCGGATTCATGCATTTCCGCCCGGACCTGGCATTTGATTTTCCGCCAGGCGCCTTTCGACTGTCTCACCAATTTTTTACCGGCCTGGGGGCGGCGATGCTGCTCACTACGTACGACTATTGGGGCTATTACAACGTGTGTTTTCTGGGCGGGGAAGTGAAGGACCCGGGACGCACAATTCCGCGTGCTCTCATTCTTTCCATTCTTGCGGTCGCTGCGCTCTACATCCTGATGAACCTTGCCGTGCTGGGTGTAATCCCATGGAGGGAACTGACGCAGCATTCCAGCGATCAAAGCAACTACGTCATGTCGGTGTTCATGCAGCGCATCTACGGGAGTTGGGCGGGGCGGGGGGTAACCGGATTGATCATGTGGACCGCGTTCGCTTCGGTGTTCTCGCTGTTGCTTGGCTATTCGCGGGTGCCCTACGCTGCGGCGCTCGACGGCAACTACTTCCGTGCTTTTGCGCGGGTCCACCCGCAGCATCGCTTTCCTACCGTTTCACTGCTTGCCCTTGGCGGAGTCGCAATGCTGTTTTGCTTTTTGCGTCTGGCCGACGTGATCGCCGCCCTGGTGGTCATTCGAATCCTGTTGCAATTTATTGTGCAGGCGGTTGGTTTGATGGTCTTGCGCAAGCGCCAACCCGATCTGCCGCGGCCCTTTCGCATGTGGCTCTATCCGGTACCCGCGCTGCTGGCGATCGCAGGATTCATCTTCATTCTGGTGGCGCGGAAAAACTTTCTGCGCGAAATCCGCTACGCAGTCGTCATTCTTGTCGTTGGCTTGGCGATTTACTTTGTGCGTTCGTGGCGACGCGGCGAATGGCCTTTCGCAGCCCACCCGGCAGGCGTGGAGGCCGCGGGATGACAGCAGACGGGTCAACGCAACTGGTCACGCTTTGCCAGCGGCTCGCAACGTCGGCGTCCGAAACTGGACGCAACCGGCTTACGTTTCTGCCGCCGTTCGGTCAGATTCTCGATGGCCTCGACGGGAACATGGCAGGAGCAAATTGTGTCCCCGGTTGCCGCGCCGGCGACGGTCGAGGGGTCTGAACCCATGTCGGAACTCGGGTCCATTCCACCGGTGCCCCTCGCGCCGCCGCGACGGCGCAGCGTGCTTGGTCCCTTGCATGAACCTCTGTTCCGAACCCTATGGATTGCGGCGGTCGTAAGCTACACCGGCACCTGGATGCAGAATGTGGGCGCTGGATGGCTGATGACCTCGTTGACCATGTCGCCGCTGATGGTCGGACTGGTGCAGGCGGCCGGCAGCATTGCCGTGTTCCTGGTGGTCCTTCCCGCCGGCGCGATCGCCGATGTGGTCGATCGCCGCAAACTTCTGCTATTCACCCAGACGTGGATGGTGGTGGCCGCGGCAGGACTCGGCGTTCTCACCATCGCGGGCAAGGTGACTCCATCGCTGCTCTTGCTGTTTACGCTGTTCATGGGCTTTGGCGCGGTGCTGAACGATCCCGCGTGGCAGGCCATCACGCCTGAGATTGTTTCGCACCACAACTTTGCCGCCGGGATTGCGCTGAACTCGGCTGGATTTAACGTGGCCCGCTCGATTGGTCCCGCGCTCGGTGGCCTCGTGATTGCCGCGGCGGGTTCGGGTATCGCGTTCCTGCTGAACGCGCTTTCGTTCTTCGGCGTCATCTATTTCCTGTACCAATGGAAGCGCAAGCCCGGACGCACGTCTCTGCGACTGGGCCACATGTTCATTGCCATGTTCGAAGGTTTTCGACACCTGCGGACCTCAGCGCCGATGAAAGCGGTGCTGGTGCGCAGCGCGGTCTTTAGCATTTCGGCGAGCGCGTTACCGGCGTTGTTGCCGCTGATGGCGCATCCCTTCGGATCGCAAGGTTACGGTCTGTTGCTGGGCTTCTTCGGATTAGGTGCTCTGTTGGGCGCCACGGGGCTGGCGTTCTTCCGGCGCAGACTTTCGGCTGATGTCTTGGTTTGTCTGGCCACGGCGGTCTTTGCGTTTGCCACTTTCGCCGCAGGCAGGTGGCAGACCTTCCCGGTGCTGTCGGTGATCATGCTGCTTGCCGGCGTCGCATGGATTCAAATTCTGGCCAGCTTGAACGTGTCCGCGCAAACCATGTCGCCGGGCCACCTGCGTGCTCGCGCGATTTCGATGTACCTGCTGGTTTTGCAAGGCGGACTGGCAGGCGGCGCTGCACTCTGGGGGGAGATTGCCGAACGCGTGGGCATGGGCCGTTCCTTGTCCTACGCCGCCATTGGCCTGGGAGTTGGCATGCTGGCGACCTTCTGGTTCCGGCTCCGGTCTGTCGAAATCCACTCCAACGCCCTGGCAATGGATTAGAATCGTCAACGCGCACTTCGGCCACGACTCTAAATACAGCGAATACAGTGGAGGCTTTCTCGATGAACAAGCAAGTTGCAATGGGAATTTTGTTGCTCGCGCTCGGCCCAGTAGGAAGTGCGGCTGCGGCAAATCCACAGGCCGCCATGCAAGCTAAACCTGACCAGAAACCCACATTTGCGATGGTGCTTGACCGTTCGCTGAGCAGTGTCGAGCACGAAGTTGTTCCTGCGGCTGAAGCCATGCCCGAGGACAAATTCAATTTTGCGCCCACCCAAGGCGAGTTTAAGAGCGTGCGGACGTTCGCCCAGCAGGTGAAACACATCGCTGCGGTCAACTACATGCTCGGCGCGGGAATCCTCGCGGAAAAACCACCGCTGGATTTAGAGGGTGAAAACGGGCCCGCCAAGATCACGTCGAAGGCAGATGTGGTTCAATTCCTGAAAGATTCGTTCACCTACCTGCACAAGGCAATGAACAGCATCGACGAGAACAACATTCTCGGGCTGGTTCAGAGCCCATTTGGACCCAACAGGGTCTCGCGGCTCGGACTTTCGGTCATCGCTATAAGCCACCCCTTCGATCATTACGGCCAGATGGTCGAATATCTGCGCGTGAACAATATCATTCCCCCGGCGAGCCGGCCGCAGAAGTAGTCCGTCCGGTCGATTCCCAACGGTTTCGGGAATAAGGCGCGAGCGATCGCGCCTTTTCTATCTGTGCCGAGTGGGGGTTCAGCCGGCAACGTCGAAAGACCCTATCCACCCCTTGCCTTCGCAGCCAAGATGGGCCCGGTATAAGTTAGGATGAGATACGCCGGGCCAAGGCGTACCTCGCCATGCATATACCTGACGGCTACTTGAGTCCATCCACCTGCGCGGTGTTGTACGCGGCTGCGATCACAGGGTGGTACTCCGCACTGAAGCGATTGAAACGCATGCTGCTCAGTCGCGTGGTCCCGCTGATCTCGGTCTTTGCCGCATTCTCGTTTGTGGTCATGATGTTCAACCTGCCGCTGCCCGGCGGCACCACCGGGCACGCGCTGGGTGTTACCATCTCCGCCATCGTACTCGGGCCATCAGGCGCGATTCTCGCCATCTCCATCGCGCTGGCGATCCAAGCCCTGTTCTTTGGCGACGGCGGCATCAGCACACTTGGAGCTAACTGCTTCAACATGGCGATCGTGGCTTCGCTGGTCGCCTATGCAAGCTACCGGTTGATTGCCGCCGGCGCCGCCATCGGATCCAAGCGCCGAGTCGTTGCGGCCGCCATCGCTGGATATCTGGCTGTAAATGCCGCAGCCTTGATCGCCGCCATCGAGTTTGGCATTCAACCCGCGCTCTTCCACGATGCCAGAGGAATGCCACTGTACGCGCCTTATCCGCTGAGTATCGCGGTGCCCGCAATGATGATTGGCCACCTGACTTTGGCAGGGGCGGCCGAAGCGGCAATCTCCGCAGGTCTCGTCGCCTATTTGCAAGCCGCCGATCCTGCCCTCTTGCGCAGTACGGCGGGAGTGTTGCCAGCCACGGAAGCAGCGTCGGCAGTGGCGCCTGCTGCTACGAACTCGCTGCGAAGGCTATGGATGGCGGTCGCTCTCCTGATGGTGCTCACTCCGCTGGGAATTTTGGCGGCAGGAAAAGCCTGGGGCGAGTGGTCTCCCTCCGAGCTTGCTCTGCGGCAAAGCGCGGGACAAGCTGCCTCCGCAGCGAACAATTCCGCCGGACCGTCGGCGCGTCCGGCCGGAATGCAGCGGCTCGCCAAGCTCTGGACGGCGCCTTTTCCGGCCTATGCTCCAAGCTTCGTAAAGAGCGCGCGCTTCGGTTATTTTCTTTCCGCAATGTTCGCGGTCGGCATTTTACTGCTGGCCTCCCTGGTCGCGCAGCATTGGGTTCAGCGACGACGGGAACTGGGGCATTCCTGATGAGGCGCGGTGGATTCCTTACTTCGACAATGATCGGCTTCACGCGTGCGCTGGCTCGCGCCATGGCGTCTGAACAGATTGCCCGCCAAGCCGGACTCTTACAGTCGCTCGACCCACGGGTTCGCGTCATCGGACTTTTTGTGATGGTTGTGGCCGCCGTGCTCTCGCGGAAGATTGCCGTGATTGCCGCCTTGTTCTTCGTCGCGGTGATTACCGCGATGCTGTCAAGGGTCAGTATCGGCATGCTGGTGAAGCGCGTGTGGCTCGTCGTCCTGGGCTTCACCGGAGTGATTGCGTTCCCGGCGATATTTCTTACTCCCGGAGATCCAGTTGCTGCTTTTGCGGACGGGCCGGTCCGCATTACGGTGCAAGGTGTGCAAACCGCTACGCTGCTGGTGGCGCGCGTGGAAACTGCGGTCACGTTCACGTCTTTGCTGGTGCTGTGCACTCCGTGGATGCATGTGCTCAAAGCGCTGCGCGCCTTTCGCCTGCCGCAAGAGGCGGTCATGATGCTGGCCATGACGCATCGCTATATCTTCCTTCTGGTGGAAACGGCAGGACAGATGTTTGAATCGCGCCAGAGCCGGACGGCGGGCGTTCTGAAGGGCGCTGCGGGCCGCCGCATTACCGCCAGGAGTGCCGGCGTCCTGCTTAGCAAGAGCATCGAGTTGAGCAACGAGGTGTATCTGGCGATGCAGTCGCGGGGATTCCGCGGCGAGATTCGAATCCTGTCCGACTTTCACATGCGGCCCTACGACTATCTCGGACTGGCGGCGTTCCTGGTGGCGGGGAGTCTGTCCGCATGGATGGGAAGGTAGATGGCTATGCCGCCGGTCTTCGAATTGCGCGACGTCTACTTCGAATACGACGGCATTCCAGCGCTGCACGGCCTCTCGGTTCAGATAGCGGAAGGAGAAAGCGTTGCGCTACTGGGCGCGAATGGCTCAGGCAAGTCCACGCTCTTAAGAATCCTCGACGCGCTGTATTTTCCGTCGCATGGTCAAGTTAGTTTCAGTGGCCGGCCGCTTACGCCAGAAGCGTTGCGCCAAGAGGAGTTCGCTCTCTCGTTTCGCAGAAGGGTGGCACTCGTCTTCCAGAATCCTGATGTGCAGCTATTTAATCCCACCGTGTTCGATGAGGTTGCATTCGGTCCGCTGCAAATGCAATGGTCGAAGGAAGAGGTGCTATCGCGGGTTGGCGCAACCATGGCACTGATGGGCATCGCCCATCTGCGCGATCGTCCGCCCTACCGGCTGTCGGGCGGGGAGAAGAAACGGGTGGCGCTGGCCTCGGTGATCGTCCTCGACCCTGATGTCCTCCTGTTGGATGAGCCAACTTCGACCCTCGATCCACGCAGTCAAAGCCAGGTCATTGATTTGATTCAGGAGTGGAAAGGCTCGTCCAAGACGGTCATCACGGCAACCCATCAGTTGGAAATTGTGGACGACATCGCGAGCCGGGTTCTTGTGCTGGAGGAGGGGCGAGTCGGCGCCACCGGCGCGCCTGCCGAGATTTTAGCGAACTACGAATTGTTGCTGCGGGCCAATCTGGTGCACGCTCACCGGCATTCGCATGGGACGATCACGCACAGCCATCCGCATCTGCATTCTTACTCGAAACACGAACATTAGAGCGGCTCTCGAGTTTCTTTATCCAGTAGCGGGTGGAGCACGCCTTTCAGGCGTGCATTGGAGCTCCAATTTTTGATCGGCGCTTTAGCGCCTGAGGTACATCAGTTTCATTACCTCAGCGGCTGAAGCTGGGCTCCCCAGCAGTCGCTCAATGCACCGCTCCCACCCCAGCACACGCAAAAGCGGCGTGTGCCAGGGACCCCGGTGCTGAAGCGGTGCTCCACCCGGATACATCACTCAGAGTCTAGAGCCCTGGCGCACGTACAATATTCCGATGATCATCCTCCCGCTGCTTATCGCATTTGCCCTCCGGGGCAGCCGCGAATCCGAAAAATCTTCCAGTGCGACGCGAACGGCAAAATCACGGGATTCGTGGACCGGCGGGAAAGCTGGGACCTCGTCCGGCGCCGCGCAGGCTCCGGTCCGTCGTAGGGACCGGCGGCCCGCGCTAGTCTTTCAGATAGGACAGCATTTCTTTGAATTGCGCGGTCCCCGAACAACGCAACAGTTCATACATCATCATCTCGGTGGAAGAGATGACTGCTCCCGCGGCGCGCATGCGATCCAGCCCAATGCGCCAGTTCCATTCCGCGCGTGAGCTGACGGCATCGGAGGCAACATGCACCAGGTATCCGTCATTGAGCGCGCCCAGCGCTGTTTGCATGACGCAGATATGCGTCTCCATGCCGCATAGCAATAGGGTGTTGCGGCTGCCGGGAAGGGCCTTCAGCCCGGAGCGGAAGACATCGCTGCCAAAGCAACCGAACTCAAGTTTGTCGATAGCATTGACGTCGGGCAGCAGGGAAGCGACTTCTGGGACGGTTGCGCCCAGCCCCTTGCTGTATTGCGTCGTCATCATGATTGGAATGGACAAAATCTTTGCCAGGCGAACCAGTAGCTGCGAGTTCTTGACCAGCGTTTCTTTGTTGAAGATCGGAGGCAACAGCTTCTGCTGGATGTCGACCACGATCAAGGCGCACTGCTCGGCCTCGAGCGGGCGGCGCGCGACTTCCGTTGAGTCGGCCGAGAATGCGACACTGCCCATCACCGATGACATAGAGCTTCCTCCGCAGTATGAACTGATGTTCATTCTAGCGCGTTGCTTGTGGTCGGCGGTGCGCGACACGGGAATTTAGCGTCTGACCTGCGTGCGCCGCGAAGTTGACGCTCCATTCACGCACCCAATACAATCCGAGTAGCGCGTGGCGCATCAAAGCGCTTCATGGCTGCCGCATCGCTGCCCCCTCGTTCAATGGTAGGACAGCTGACTCTGGATCAGCATATCGGGGTTCGAATCCCTGGGGGGCAGCCAATTTATTATCAACCACTTACCTCTCCGGACTTCCCGCAAAAACGGCCAGTGGTAACAATTAGTGGTAACTTTTGCTTCGCGCACGCCCTGGAACACTGTTGCACCTTGCTGCATGCCCAGGAATAACGCGGCCCTGGACTGCAGGTCTGCCGCGATTCGTATTGCAAGGGTGAGCGCAGAGCGGGCGTTTGACGGCACTGGTGACCCGTGGGAAAACACAAGCAATGAAAGGCACCAAACGCCCCAAGCTGCCGCGCGGTTTGCGCTGGCGCTCCAACTCGCCGTTCATCTGGTTTAGCTGGCGCGACAGCCGCGGCAAACAGCATCAGCAATCCACGGAAACCGCCAATCCCGCCGAAGCGCTGTCCAACAAGTTGAAGTTCCTAGCGAAGCAGGAACACGAACGCGAGGATTTCAAGGCGCAGGCCAATGAGATGAGCAAACTGCCGCTGGAGCGCGTGGCCGAGCTCTACTTCAACTGGAAGGCGGCCAGCAGTTCGCCGCGCACCATCGAACGCGAGCGCCGGATCTTTGCCCCGGTGCTGAAATTCCTCTCCAGGGAGCTGCGCGTCAGCGCCGTCACCCTTCCCCTGATCCGCGAATACCAGCAGCAGCGCCGCCTGCACGTCAGCAAGACCATGAAGCAGCCGGTAACGGGACGCACGGTCAATTACGAAATGCACCTGTTGCGCGGCATGATGATCTTTGCCGACTGTTGGACCGACAGCTTGGCCGCACGCTACACCCCCTTGCGGCAGATCAAGAAGCGCGCCGGTAAAGTCGCTCAAAAAATGCAATTGATGGACATCATCAATAAGGCTAAAGGAAACGAGTACTGGCAAGTGGCCATGTACTGCGCCGCGGTGGCGGTCGGTACCGGTTGCCGGAGCGGCGAGATCCGTAATCTGCAGTTGAAGGATGTCCAGCTTGATGAAGGCAAGATTGTGGTTCGTCGCGAGATCGCCAAAAACCGCACACAACGAGAGCCGCGCCTGATGGCACTGGCGGATTGGGGGCTGAGGAATCTTTTGTTGCGTGCCGAAGTTTTGGGAGCAACTGAGCCCGAGCACTATCTGCTGCCACTGAATCTCAGGAAGTCGAAGCATTTGAGCGGACAGACGAAAGCGAAGTGGGACATCACCCGCCCCATGACCAGCTGGGTGAAGTCGTGGAGGAAACTGATGGAGGCCTGCGGCATGCAAGGCTTTCGTTTCCACGACCTGCGGCACACGTTTCGCACGCTGGGTGCCGAAGCCGGAGTACCCGTGGAGGTCATGATGGCACAACTCGGGCACATGGATCGCGAGACCTCGCTGGAGTACGTGCACATTCAGCAGCGTGCGCTGGAACGCGCTAAGCAATTGATCGAGTCGGAGCAGGCGGACATACTGGCGACTGCAGAGGGCAGGCCTATCGAGCGTACCATGCGAAGCGAGGCCAGCCCGCGCCGCACCTGGCTAAGGTCACGGCCGATGGCGCGCCGCTCCCGCCCCTCTTATCTTCCCAGGCGAGCGGCTTTGGCAGCGATGTCGCCTGCTCGAACCGGCGAGCATCCGCAACAGGAGCATTCGGTTCCGAGCAGTTCCGCCACTAGGCCGACTGAGGCGGGAACAATGCCTAGTCCAGGTATGTCCGGCCCGAAGAGAACGCCTCGCTCAGGCCGTTTCCGTCTTGGGTCTTTTGACGAATTCTACAATCTGGATTACAACCGTGACCCTCAGGCGTAAGGAGCTTAAGTCATGAGAGCCTCAACCAGCGCGATCAGGATGACACCGCCAAACGGATCAGCAAGTCAATTGGACGGCCAGTTTTTTGCAGAGCCCGAACAGCCGAGCAAGCCGTTGTCCCCTCAGTCAGTGGGCACATCGCACTCTGGCAACGGTCACGGGGCCCAATCTCTGCGCATGTACACGGAAGAGCAGGTTGCAGACATGCTGCAAGTCTCCCTCTCCCAGCTGCGCAAGTGGCGCATGAAGAAGAACGGAAGCAAGCGATTGGGGCCACCGTTCCGAAAAATAGGGCGTCTGGTACGTTATCCAGAAAGCGCTCTTCTGGCCTATATCAACAGCGAGTGAACAGAGTTCGCGACGGCTTCCTTGCGGATCGCGCTTAGGTCCTTCAGACATCAATCCATTCCGCCGTACCAGATCTGTGCCACACCTCGCACCTCAGCCGATTACCACCTGGGCGCGACCAGTCAACGTGCAAACGGTGGATAAAATTGGTGATCAACCCGGCATCAGCTACGGCGCGATCTCGGAGTATCTTGCAACTGGGGATCGACCCAGCCGACCCTTATCGTGTCAAAAGCCTGGTAATTGGAAACTCAACAACTTACAGGCTATAGGGCCAATCTCACAATTTCTCGGTTGCGAGGCAGAATAGCCTTGACATGATCGCAACACAACAATATAGTTGTGTTGTCATGATTCCGGATTTTGATGACTCCGGGAACCTACCGCCCGGTCGCCACCGAGCGACCTGGGAAGAGTTCGCCAGCAGATTTGGGACGAACGACCATCGCCGACAACTCCTTTCGGGCATGAAGCGGATGCTCCTGTCACTGAGGCGCTACGGATGCCGACGAGCGTACATGGATGGGAGCTTCGTAACCGCGAAGGAGTACCCGGGCGACTACGACGGATGCTGGTCGCGAGTTAGCGTGAACTTGCAGGAGCTTCACAAGGGTGATCCCGTGCTGTTGGATTTTCGGAATCAGAGGCTTGCGCAAAAAGTGAAATACAGCGGCGAAATGTTTCCGGCCGAAATGACGGAAGGGCTGAGCGGGAGAGTGTTCCTGGAGTTCTTCGAGCGTGACCAGACAACAGGGAACCCCAAAGGAATCGTTGAGATAGACCTCGGAGGGCTTTCATGATTTCGAATGAACGGCAATACCGGATTTCGAAGGCCCGAGTTGAAGAGTTTAAACGAGCACTGGAGTCGCTGCCTGCCCACTCCGATCAGCTCACTTGGGACAACGTGCAGAGAGACGCCATTTCAAGCCAGCTGTCCGACCTGCGGCGTGAATTGCAAGAGTACGAGTGGCTTCGGAAGAAGGGCCCCGACATTCTCGAAGTGACTGCTCTTGAAGGTATCCCTACCGCTCTGGTGAAGGCCCGGATTGCTGCAGGACTGACACAACGAGAGCTTGCCGACAAGCTCGGGCTTAAGGAACAACAGGTACAAAGGTATGAGGCGACAGCGTACGCTTCAGCAAGCCTTGACCGCATTCAGGAGGTCATGAGTGCGCTGGGATTGAAATTAGGCAAGGGTGTGTTCTTGCCAAGCGAGAAAGTCAGCCTCACGAAGCTGTATGAGCGCGCCAAGGAGTTGGGCATAACCAGCAAGCTTCTGCGAAATCGATTGATGCCCTCGACCGCCAGCGCGGTGGCTCACACTGGGTTGTCTGCGGGCCAACAACAGACGATCGCATTGCAACTGGCAGCCCGCGTTGAACGTGTGTTCCACGTGCCGAGCCAGGCACTTTTCTCTGATTTACCACTCACTTTGCCAGCAGGCGTGCTTGCTCAAGCAAAGTTCAAACTCCCGGCCAAAGTGGACCGACGGAAAGTAAGCGCTTATGCGGTGTACGCACATTACCTGTCGATCTTGCTGCTTCAATGCCAACGTGATGTGCCGCAGAGGCCAATACCTAGCGATCCCGCAGCCATCCACGCCGACATCGTCAGGAAATACCGGAGCCTCACGTTGAAGTCCTGTTTGGAATATGTGTGGGACTTGGGCATACCCGTACTGCCTCTCCGAGAACCCGGCGGGTTTCACGGAGCTTGCTGGCGAGTGAACGGACGAAACGTGATCGTACTTAAACAGGCGGCCAATTCGAACGGAAGGTGGATTGTCGACCTGTTTCATGAAATGAAGCACTCTGGTGAGCATCCCGAGTTGCCCAACTTTGCGTGGATAGAAAGCCTTGATCCCAGCGAGATTAACGACGACGAAGAAGAAGAAGAGACGACTGACTTTGCAGTCGAGGTCGCGCTTGCCGGCAATGCCGAAAAGCTAGCAAAGGAGTGCGCACGCGAGTGCAGAGGAGACGTCAGCGCATTGAAGGCTGCCGTTCCAAGAGTTGCAAAGAGGCATGGTGTCCGGGTGGACGTCCTGGCTAACTACCTTGCGCACAGGTTAGCCGACGACAACGTGGATTGGTGGGGGACGGCTCAGGGATTGCAGGAGACATCTCCGGATCCTTGGACCACAGCTCGCGACGTCTTGCTGAGTCGAGTTGATTGCTCCCGCCTAAATCCTGTCGATCTGGACGTGCTCACCAGGTCACTGTCGGAGGAAGCGGCGTGAAACCAAAGAAGAAGAAACCGTCTCTTGGAATCAAGTGCACTGACAGCGATTGTGAAGCAGGACTTCACTGCTTTCGCCAAGCCAAGAAACGCGGAGAAAAGGAAACGAAGGGGGGCCGCTGCCGTGAGTGTGGGGCGGACCTCGTCGATTGGTCACGTGTGCACAAGCGGAAGGTGGACGACGTGGAATACACGTTTGAAGCTCTGAAGTACGAACTGGTTCGTCACCACTACTGGCATAGGCAAATCGACTTACGCGCAGTCAACTACGCCCGCAGGAAAGGCAAACGAGGGATGAAGTTGGCCGCCGAGCGGCGCATTCGGAAATCGGTCGGCGCTGCCAAACCCGCGTTTGACGGGCGACAGACTGGAAAGTCAGGCAATCCGCTTTTCTACGCGCAACATTCGACCGCGACCTGCTGTCGCAAGTGCATCGAGTACTGGCATGGCGTTCCCCAGCATCGCGAGTTAACCGAGATCGAGACCTCTTACTTCGCAAGACTGCTGTACATGTACATTGAGCACCGGCTGCCGAATCTCACGGACCACGGGGAAAAAGTGCCGCCAATACGAAGGGGAGAGTCACCAGAATCTCCAGACGAATGGGAGGAGTGATGCCCGGGTATGTACCGCAGGATGAGATGACGGCGCGTTACCGATCAAACGCGCTGGATCTCGCGACTTCCAAGATCTTGATCACCAACTTTGATGGCACCCAGCAAGAGCCAGATCTTTCCGAGCCAGCGAACTGCGGCGGGTTCGGTCGTGTTCGTCATTTCATCCGGAAACGGTTTTCGGACTGGCCCAGCAATCCCCTCCCCATCGATCCCGCAGTCGATGCCCTTCACCTCGGCCACACAGATCAGATTCGCACACAGGTATTTCAGTTTGCGGCTTGCAGTTGGCGTTGTTGGTATTGTTTTGTTCCTTATTCATTACTTGACGCGAACCGAAAACACGCTGCGTTCCTTTCTGCCGCTGAACTAATCGACCTGTGGATGGCCGAGGAGAACCGCCCTCCGATAGTCGATCTGACTGGCGGTGCCCCCGAACTGGTTCCTGAGTGGATCCTCTGGATGATGCAAGAGTTACAGAAGCGAGGCTTGCACGAGGAAACATATCTCTGGTCCGACGATAGCTTGAGTAACGATCTGTTCTGGACTTCTCTGAGTGATTCCGGAAGGGACTTCCTCGCCGGCTATCGCAACTACGGCAGGGTGTGTTGCCTGAAAGGGTTTGATAATCACTCCTTTTCCTTTAATACACACGCTCATCCGGACCAGTTTGCCCTCCAGTTCGAGCGCCTAAAGCGCTTGCTCCAAGTCGGGTTGGACGTGTACGTGTACGTCACTTTCACCACAGATGACGTAACGAATCTTGAGGTCAAGGTGTCCAGGTTTGTTGATCAGTTGCAGAGCATCGACGAAAACCTTCCCCTTCGCGTTGTCCCCCTACGAGTCGACGCGTTCACCCCAACGGCAACGCGACTGAATCATTCGCGTATCGTTGCGATGCGGCTTCAGAAGGAAGTCGTCTGCGAATGGTGCAGCACTCTTGACCGTCGGTTCCCCAGCACTCTAAGAGAACTCAGCATCAATCGTGTTCCTTTACGTCGGGGGCGACGAGCTTGACGGAACCCGCGTACAGGGCGCGAATAAAGGGATGGATTGATGCTGCTCTATCTAAGAAGCGCCTGTCGCTAAACGAGCTGATTTGGCACCTACCTGGGGTGAATCCGGACGTCGTCGCAGAACACGTTCACGGTGATAAGCGGATCGCGGAGCCAACGAATGTCGCACGCTCGGAGGAGCCGCTGCATGCGTTACGTTTCCCCGTCCCTCACCCGCTCGACTATGACTGGAGGTTCGTCGAAAGTTCACGGCAATTACTGCTCGACCGCGCTCTCGCATTGACCGATCCGAGGGATCCAGTTGTTTTTCTCGGCGCCCCAACGGTTTTCAGAGCAGCAGTGGAGCGAGACTTTCCAAGAGATGTGACGCTCATCGATAGCAACGGGTACATCGGAGGCCCGCAGTTCACTGGCGGCGGCCGACAAGTGATGACGGCAGACATCATAAAAGATGAGATCCCCTCTTTAAGCGGTAAGGTGGTCATCACCGATCCGCCTTGGTACGAGGAGTACAGTAGAGCATTTCTGTGGGCCGTCGCACGGGTCACCGCGTGCAGCGGAACCGTATTGCTCAGCGCTGCCCCAGTAGGCACGAGGCCCAGCGTTGAGGAAGAGTGGGCTAGAACGAAGTCGTTTGCATCTGCTGTTGGACTCGAATTTGTCAGCTCTGAGCAAGTCTTACGGTACAGAATGCCACCATTTGAGCGAAACGCCCTGCGCGCCGCGGGGCATATCGATGTGGAATACGACTGGAGGCCTGGCGTCCTCTGGACGTTCTCGCGCACGAGCGCGAATCCTGCGGCCCAACGCCCTTTCGTTTGTACAAATAAGAACGAATGGGATGAGCGTTCGATGTCGGGGGTGCGATTCCGAATTCGCCGCCGAATTGGAAGCCGCGGCGGCGATCCACGATTAGTGACTCTTGTTGCGGGGGACATACTGAATTCGGTAAGCCGGCGCGATCCGCGCCGGAGTACAGTTGACGTATGGACGTCTGGAAATCGCGTGTTTGGATGTGCTGCGACTGACTCGTTTGTGACCATTCTCGATGCGATCTCGACGACCACACCGGCCGCGGACGCAGTGGAGAGGTCGTTGGGGCGGCTGTTGACTGACGAGGAGCGACATCACATCGCCGCGGCCGAAGATCGTGTTATAGAGATAGTGCAACGTGAGATAGAAGAATACGTGAACGACTGGGAGGGGTGATGGCCGATTGGCACGTGCAGTGTATGGCAGCGCTGCGCGGGTTAGCTGTAGACAGTCAGTTCTGGGATGACCGTCTTGCCCCGTTAAGAACCTCGGACGAATTTCCCTTTAGGGTACATCTAGCAATCTTTGTTGAGCCATTCTTGACCTTCATTCTTCAAGGCCGAAAAACCATTGAGTCCCGGTTTTCGCTTGTGAAGTGCGCTCCATACGATCGCGTCAGTTCGGATGACCTTATCCTGTTGAAACGTGCCGCTGGACCGGTTGTTGGCCTTTGCCGTGTGACGAGTGCCTGGTTCTACGAACTTGATGCCAACAGCTTGCGGCAGATCCGAGACAGGTTTGCAAGTGCCATCTGTGCCGACGATGCCTTCTGGGACGCTCGGAGCGCGTGTTCCTACGCGACGCTAATGACGGTCAGTGACCCAATCGAGATTCCGCACTTCCATGTGTCCAAGCGTGACAGGCGCGGGTGGGCAATTGTCAACCCTTCAACAGGCACCGCCGCCTGTGAGTTATTCACGTGATCACGCCTGCCGTTGTCGCCTTTTCCGCACGACAAGCCTCCGGGAAGTCGATTGTGTCAACTGCGGTCGCCGAAGAACTCGGCTGGGCACGTGTCGGTTTCGGAGATTATCTGCGCGGTTTGGCCGCCAGCCGCGGTCTCAGTACTGAGCGTGAGGTGCTCCAGAAAATAGGCGAACGGCTGGTCCGAGACAATCTTGAACAGTTTTGCCGAGACGTATTGGCAAGCGGCGGCTGGATACCTGGTCGAGGAATTGTCTTAGACGGAATTCGTCACAGCCAAACACTTGGAGTTCTCAAGGACATCGTGGCTCCGATGCCCGTTATCCTCATCTATCTGGATGTACCTGACTCGGTGAGAAATGAGCGTCTGCGGGCACGCGGTCTGCCGGAGGATGTCGCTCGACACCACGAACAGCATTCAACTGAACAACAGGTCATCGACACGCTCCCAAGACTTGCCGATTTGCGTGTCGATGCTTCCATATCCGCGTCTTCAATCAAGACCGAGATCATCTCGTGGATTCGTGAACGGCTCGTGCCGAGGGAATAAATCCCTGACTCAAAGAATTGGTAGCACAACGAGCGTCTCGCAATGCAGAGATTGCGAGACAGTCCTCTTTTGCCGGATCGACTCCTATTTTGAATGAGTTGCGCATATCATTTGAATCGGGTTTCGCGCCAAGGCGTCTTAATCTGGCTTCACGCAAAGGCGTCGCCAATGAAGAGAAGACTAGTAAACTGCTCCGTCGCACCTGCTCCAGGGACAACAAGATTCGCTGCCCGCTGGCTCCGCAGCGTGGTAAGCATAGGATGCTCCACGCCGCAGGTTGTGTGACGTTGAAGTCTTGAATGCTTTCTTGCAATCCCCGTCAACGGAACTTACGGTGAAGGTCCGTTTCACCTGGCTGCTAGTTTTCGGATCCTACCGCCGCCATTCTCCGCGACTACCAAAATCGTCGGTTTGCCACCCGAGATGTTCGGTCTGGAAATGCACCTCGGTCATCGAGCAATCAATTAGGATGGGCGGAACAGCACCGACGACTAACTGCGTTAGACTAGCCAGTGAGCTCCCACGGATCGCTCAAGGACGTTGCCAGCACGACGTGTCGCAGCAGAACTTGAGACCGTCGGGCGGTCTCCCATCATCAGCCATGGCCGATTTGGAATCTTCTGATTCTTGTTTGGTGGACACTAATGTCTCCCGTAGCACTTCACCTAGCTTTTGCATTAGGCGTCACTGTGTTCGCGGGTCCTTCTTCAGCCTGATCATGTCGCACCGTCGCCAGGTGGGTTCGTGCAGCATCATTGAGGTTAAATACCGTCATCCGACGCAGCCTCGCTGCGCTGCGAAGCCCCTCCAACTTCCCAAGAACAGTTCCTGATGCTTAGCAACGAATGAGTTGTAGATAGTGTGTGCTTCAGCGCCGACGTCTAGGCCGTGAAAGGGGCGCGAAGTGTACGGAACACAGCCGGAGGTCAAGACACGGCGGAAAGAAAGACAGCCAAGTTGTAGGTTGCATGCATGACCGCCGCGGCAGCGGTCGAGCGGGATGCCACTCGGATCCAGCCATAGGCGATACCTGTGGCGGTAAAGGATACCCAATGCGGTAGGTTGGCCGGCTGGTGGAAAAGCGCAAACAGAAACGCAGTGAGAATCACGGCAGGAACGTTGCCGGTGGTTTGAGCAAGGACAGGCAATAAACATCCCCGGAAAAGAGATTCCTCCAGCATGGGGCCCAGCACAAAACCCAACACCAGCAGTTCGACGACTCCCAGGGGCGGCTGGCTTTGACTTCGAAAGTTAAGGTAGAGGGCAACACCTGAGGCAAGGAAGAGCCCCCCGAGGAGAGCAACAACGATGTGAGCCGTGCGCGGCCAGACCCAACCCAATGGCTGCAACACCGGTTGGTGATGGCGGATTTTGAGAACCAAATACAAGGCTAGGCTCAAAGACGCGACCACCGCGAACTGCAAGCCGAAGCTAGGATCAATGAGTTCGGAGCGCTGGAGAAGATGAAGGCGGACAAGAAAGCGCAGGACCGAACCAAGGAGAACGAGAACTAGGAAAAAGACTCCGATGTCTTCGTAGTTCCAATAGGGCTTCGCATGGTCCAATAGTTCTTGGTTTCGGACCAATCCGCTCGCAAGGGCTCCTCCCCTCCTCATCACGTCAAAACAGCCACTGCCGAGCAATCAGGCAGGCCGGCGCAACTGGCGTCACGCAAGAACCAACAATCGTGTCACAGTGCATAAAGATGTCGGAACTCCGGAACCACTTCGAAGGGCTTCGTCGGAGGACCGACGATTTCTCCAACCTGGTCGATGAGGGCTGTAGAAGCATTGCCAAGGAATCTCGAGCCCTCGCGAATGTGAATGATTCGACCGGGATGAAATCCCATTAATTGCGCGCAGATTGCATCGGCGGCCACCGGATCATCCGCAAGCACGATCTTTCCGAGAGGGCGGGGAGTGCCGTTGAGAGGCCCGTTGCCTTCCATGGCCACGATGCCGTCCGCGATCACGAAATGGATCGGAACGGTTGCGCACAGATCAAGGATGCTCTCCTGAATGCCTTTCCAATGGAGAATGTTCTTCGGCCATCCGTATCTTGCACCCGGAACGACACCGAACATATTCTTCATGCTGAGAGTGACGCCGGACCAGTGATGGGCCTTTATTTTGGGCATAGAGACCAGGAAATCGGCCTCTAGCACAGTGCGGGGGAGCCAGAGGTCTTTCATCCCGGTGTAGCTCGCCCGAAGGCGTGTACGAATCAGTTGGTCGCGATTCAGGTCGACGAATCGGATCTTTTCACCCCGCAGAAATTGTTGATAACCACTCTGTGAAAGCACCAGCTGTGTGTCGCGTTGATGTCCTGGTCCCTCGGCTACGAACACGGATTTGGCACCAAGCCGGCGGAACGATTCGGCCGCTGCGAGGACCAGCAAAGGGTGGGTATTGATTGCGTTGCCAGGAATGTAATCCACCAAATTGGGCTTGAGGACTACGGTCTTGCCTGTCACGTTGATCGCGAAGAGGCGAAGACCGGCGGCAAGGAACTGGTCGAGCTCTTGGGAGTATTGCTGTGCATGGAGGATCGCGACTCGAGATCGCTTCGGTCGTTGATCGGAATGATACTTGGGTAGAAGAAAGGGAGCCGTGACCGCCGTGCCAGCCGCCAGAGCAGCGCTTCCAATAAGAAAATCTCGACGAGTAACACTCAAACGGTCACCCCGAAAGCTGACAAGGCGCGGCTGTAGTCAAGAGCGAGGCTGACCAACGCCAGCGTGCCGGTGTTTTCTGTACTTGAGAGATCAGAAAGTGCCGACAGAGAATGGTGAAGCGAAGCAATCGGCCGGCGGTGCGCAGCGAGCGCGAGGATTGACCAAGCGAGGCTCCAAGGCGCCGTAAGGGTCGGAGCAACAGGTTCCAAGTACTGCACTGCACTTTGTACAACCGGGTGCTGTCCTCGATCACTCAATGCCAGCAGAGCAATCGCCGTGTCGTCGACGTGTGGCGCCATGGGGCATCCATAGACAATACCGTTACCCGCATTCCATCCTCCGCCAGGACAGGCACGATCGAAAAGCATCTGGATACCGCAATCGACCCGTAAAGGGATGCGCCCAAGACCACCGCAAGAGCAAGGGATCTGGTTTAGGGCAAGAATCGCGAATGCGGTGGGAACCACCCAGCTGACCGTATCCGGGAACCATGGCCAGCCATACTTATCCGGGTCGAAACGGACATGGCGGTCGGCGGTGCGAAACTTCCATTTCCAAAACCAGTTCGATTCCTTGCCCGAGCAATTCAGCAGCCAGTGGAAGCCTTGCAACCTAGCCGGTATTGCCGGTACCAGATCACGAAGGGCAATGACAGCCAGCGAAGTGACCCAGCCACCCTCTTGATCATCTCCGGAGACGACTGGCCAACTGCCATTAGGGTTCTGCGTGCGAAGCAGAAAGTCGTCAGCACGCTCGATGTCGCCTACAGGCGCCGAGCCGAGTGCCAGCGCGGCGTAGCACGTCGGCTCAATTGCTGGCTGTGAAGAAGATGCAAGAGCAGCCCAGCCTCCACACGGGAGCTGCCGTAGGGCAAGTTCGGCTAGCACGTTGCTGAGCGCAATGGCGTCGGTCGTCACAGTGGGCACTTGTAGTGCGAAATCTCCTTACTGTCAAAACCCACTGCAAAAACAGAAACATGTCAGCTATAAGTCCAACCATAGTGCCGTTCAAGAGGCGGAGAATTCTGCTACCAGTCAAAGTGTGATCGGTGAGAAAAAACTTCGTGCAGAGTCGCGAGGGGCGCATCACACCAAATAATCGTCGGTTTCCGATGGATGCGAGAAAGGCGGTGATCGGTCCTCTGGCCGGGTTCCGACGGTGGCGCTGCCCGATCCCGCGTCGGAGGACGGAAGCCCGGCTGCCAGTCAAAGTGCGATTGGTAAGAAAAAGTTGGTGCGCTTCGTGCGAGGGGGGCTGGCCGCCCAGATGAAGGATACTAGGCGGAGGGCGAGATGCCGAGCCACCAGTCAAGATGCATTCGGTGAAAAAGATTTGGCGATGCAGCTGCCAGGGATGATTCGCCGCGCCTGTGACTCCCAGTGCCAAAAGCGAAGAGACTCTTGCTTCCCAGTCAAAGTGTGATCGGTGAAATAAAGATGAGGTGCACCGTGCGAACGGAGACGTTACCTGACAGCCCGACCCGCAGCCTGTGAATCACCTGCCAGCTCTCGACTCGGGGAACGGAAAGGCATCCCGTTTGCCAGTCAAAGTGCAAATGGTGAAAAAAGTTCGGCATAGGCAGTGCGAGGAGGTCAGCACTACAGAAAGGATGTGCTCTGGCCAGTCAAACTGTGATCGGTGAAATAAAACTCCGATTCCTGAGTTTCTCGATCTGCGCGAGGCGACACCTCTCCTGGCGTGCGACGGCTGGTAAAACAGAATCATCGTCTTAGCGTAAGGAAAGGGCTTCTAACCGTTTCCCTCTGCGTTGAAGTGAACCAACGCATCGGGCTGCTCGATTACCCGCAAAACCCACAAACACAAAATGCAAAAGAAATGCTTCGGGTGTAGTTTTCACGCCGGAAGGAAGCCGACGTGTTCTCGTCTGCAAGCGAACTCGCCACGAAGCTGCGCGCGGCACGCTACATCATCGATCCAGTCACGCTGGAGGTGGTGTATCTGGCCGCCCGTATGCGCAAGCCACTGCTGGTGGAAGGTCCGCCGGGATGTGGTAAGACCGAGCTCGCATACGCCGTAGCTGCGGCGGCCAATACGGTGGTTGAGCGCCTTCAGTGCTATGTGGGAATCACGGAAGAGAAGGTCATCGGTAAATTCGATGAAGCGCTGCAGAAGCTCTTCCTGGACACTCAAGCCGCCAACCTCGATCGGGACTGGAACCAGATCCGGGGCCGGCTGCACTCGCTGGACTTCTTTGCGGAAGGGCCGCTATTGCGAGCGCTGCGCTACGAAACCCAGCCGTGCGTGCTTCTGGTCGACGAACTCGACAAGGTCGATCACAACATCGAAGCCCTACTGTTGGAGATACTGAGCGCCTGGCAGGTAACGGTGCCCAAGCTAGGAACGATTGGAGCATCGACCATTCCCTTTGTTGTTCTGAGTTCGAATGAAGAACGACGTTTGGGCGACCCTTTACGGCGACGCTGCTTTTATCTGCGGTTTGAATACCCATCGGTCGAGCGTGAGAGAGAAATCCTGGCGATCCGGAGCAGCAGTGAAAGCTTGCGCCTGCGGGGGCAACTGGCTGGGTTGGCACACGCCCTGCGCGGCTGGAACATGGAAAAGCCTCCCTCGATCGCCGAAATGCTGGACCTCGCTCAGGCGCTGGAGATCCTGGACGTCGAAGAGATATCACACGAGCAACGGGACTTGTTGTTGCCGCTCTTGGCAAAAACCGAAGCCGATCGTAAACGCTTGCTATTGCGTGCCGGGTTTGAAGGTCTAGTCGCCGATTCGAAGCGCTATCGCGACGAACTTATGGCCGTGGTGGAAGACGGCTCGCCGGCGGCGACTGTGGAGGCTGCGGCATGAAGTGGGCCAAGGCGTGTTTTCTTGTGCTGTTGGTGGGAACCGCAAGAGCGCAAGCGCCTGACGCACGCCCACCACGAGACCTGTCAGTAAGGTGGGCTGAGCATTACGCCGCTGTCTACCAGGTGCCGGTTGAGCTGGTAGCCGCGATCATCGACGAAGAGTCGGGATGGAATCCGTACGCGGTATCGAACAAGGGGGCGGCCGGGATCATGCAGTTGATGCCAGCGACGGCTGTGCGGTTCGGGGTTCGCAATCCGTTTCTGGTGCAGGAGAACATTCGCGGCGGAGTCGCGTATCTTGCGTGGCTCAAACAGAAGTTCAACGGGGATCTCCGATTGATCACCGCGGCCTACTACGTCGGCGAATATCCGATCTCTTCGAGGGGGCTGGAGTATTCCTCGCGTGATGTCCAGAGCTATGTGAAACGGGTCGCGCATCGGTATCGCGCGAGACGACTGCTCAGGGCACAGAGCGAGCTGGTGCGGCAGAAGCAAAAGTTGAGGTAACGGGATGAAAAACGCTCTAGTTTTCGGCTGGCTCTCGCTGGCGGTACTAACCGCGACGGCGACGGCACAACAAGCAACCATCGATCCGCAGGTTCGCACCAAACCTACGGCGGACAGCAAGATCACGGCGATCGAGCTTGCGGCACATTTTGTAACCACGATCCGGGTGCCGGAGCCGGTGAACTCAGTCGTGGTGGGAGACCCGGCACTGTTTCAGGTGGAGCATTCCGAACATGAGCCAGAGCTGGTGTTCGTCAAGGCCCTAACCAGCGAACATGCCGAGAGTAACTTGCTGATTTCCACTGCGAGAGGCCGCCAGATTAGCTTTCTCCTGGTTAGCCGTGGCGAGGGCCCGAACTCAGCGAAGGTTGATTTCCTGCTGCGATACCAACCATCCGGGGGCTTTCTGGTCGAGCCCGACGCTGTTCCTTTCGCACTAGTAGCACAGACGGCCAGCGTATCGAAGGCGCAGGCTGCAACCACTTCGGCCGCCTCAGGTTCTGCAGAATCGAGTGCTGCCTTGTTACCCTCCTCCCTTACTACGGCCAACTCTCCGGTGGAAACAGGGCCGACCCAACCAAAACCGGACTCTCTCGACAGCTTGCTGGAACGCCAGAAACAGGCTCCCATGCCCGTGCTTTATGGCGAGCGGATCGAAGGCGACGAGGTCAAGGGTGACCGCCTGCGGGCGGGCATCAGCGAGGTCCTCGATGGCGGCCAGCAAGTGATTGTTCTGTTCTCGGTCGTGAACACCAGCAAGCACGCAATCTTGTTGATGCCTCCGCAGATTCAGTTAGGCGGCAAAGACAAGTCAGGAAAACTGATCAAGCATGAGCATTGGTCTACGGCCGAACAATTGGCGGTGATTGATTTCCGCCTAAGCCGGCGGCGAATCGGACCCGGGGAACGCGCCGACGGCGTGGTGCTGTTTGAGCGCCCTCCTTACAAGCGGTCGATGGAAACATTGTTCTTGCAAATAGCGGAGTCCGGTGCGGTAGACAAACCGGCCTTGGCGCCAATCGGTTTTGGAGTCAGCACACTGCGGGAGGCAGCCAACCATGCTCACTGAGGAAACAAACAAGAAACTGAACACAGCTCCAGCAAATCCGGAGGCGCAGATAGCCAACGAAGAGTCCGCGCCGGAGGAGCCTGGCAAAGGAAACTGGCGCGAAGCTTTCCGGGCGGCTTTCGACAGAGCTCGGCGGCAGCAGAAACCGGCGGAGAGCCGGCAGGAACTCGGGCGCGACAAGAGCAAGTCGCTGTTCCTGCTCGTGGGAGTTTGCGTGGCACTGCTGTTCCTTTTCTTCGGTGTCTTCTCCCACCCGAAGAAAAAGATTGCGCTTCCCGGAGAGAACCCACGCGGCGAAGCAAGCCTCGGCCGCAAAGTTACACCAGGGCAGGAGAACAGCGACCCCACCAAAGCGGCAACGCCGATGCTGAGTGCGGATGTGCGTTCCACAGATCCAGCTCTGGCGGGCCAATTGACGCCAGAAGATATCGACCGGACCTCGCGAACCGGCATGGCGCCCAGGCCAACTGCAGGGAGTCTAACCGCAAGCAAGCCCGCGCAGGACTATGCCCTAAGCAAGGTAGATTTCTCTGACCCTTCCGTGGGACATGGTACGACCATCCCCAATCCGCCGTCGCCATCGGCATCGGACTCAACCGCCGATCTGAAAAAGCCCTCGCTGGTGTTTGTGCGTTCGACGGAGATCAAACCGACGCTCAGGCCGAACTCACCCGAGGAGACGGACGAGACCCTGGCGCTTGCGGCGGGCACCCGACTGGTGGCGCGACTGCAAACGCCGGTGAGTTCGGCAGTCACCGCTCCAGTTTTGGCGGTCATTGAATACAACTACGAGCGCAACGGACAGATCGTGCTGGCGGCAGGGTCAAAGGTTCTTGGCCGCCTGACGCAGGTGAATCCGTCCGGCTATGTGGGCATTCAATTCAGCCGAGTGGAGATGCCGGATGGAACAACCGAAAAGATTGATGCCTCGGCCATGAGCTTGAATTTTGGTCCACTCAAGGGCGACGTCTCCGGCAAAAAGACAGGCACGAGGTTTCTGGTACGGACCCTGACAGGGATGGGGACAATCGCGTCTTATCTGGTCGGTCCACAGGGTTCAGCTTCGAGCGGCCTGATTTCCCCCAACACACTGATGCGGGAGCGCCTAGCCGACAATGTCGCGACCGCAGGGCAAGAAGAGCTAAACGGCCTGGCGTTCAATCAGAACCTCGTGGTGACCCTGCCGGGCAATACGCGCTTTTACATCGTCGTCCAGAAACCGTCTTTGGATCACATGGGCACGACCTCCGGAACGCGAAACACCGGTACCAGCACAGCCAGTTTCACTGGCGGGGTGCCGACTCTCGAAGAGCTTCGCCAATTGATGCAGTTAAGAAGCGAAATCAACGAGCTCTATACCCAGGCCAGCAGTCAGGCTGCGATCCAACCGCAACCGCCGCAATGAAAGGCGATGCAAAGTGGAACCAAACTGGACTCCTCTCGAAAACCGGCTGGGCAGGACAAGGTGCGTGGGATTCATGTTCATGGGCCGAGTCAACGGGATCAACCAGTACAAGCATGGGATCACCCGCACGTACTTGTATCTGGATGACGCAGGTAACTGTTACATGAAGGCAGAGAAAGGAGGTTATGTCCCTGGAAACTGGGGCGTCGAACTCGGCAAGATGGAGGCTTGCCTGGCCAGGCTGGCTGCTAGCCTGGCCACCCCCTATGACGAGGAGTTTATCGTTCGGAAGCGTAACGCATTGCATCAACAAGGGATTTCTCTTCTGACGATCGAAGTCCAGCCCCAAGACATAAACATTCACTGAAGAGGCTGTCACGGCCTGTCGCACCTGCGTTTTCTCTGTAGTTGGATTACCGCCCCTTCCAACATCTAGTTCATAATCCAGCGGCCAAGCCCTGAGATGGGCTAAATTAAAGCTCTGTCAGGACGGCAGGGGACGCAGGCTTGATTTTCGTCTTGTGCCGATTGGTGACGAAGTGGCGCGCTTGCCTCAAGAATGGTTCCTCAACACGCCAGTGTTATGGCTGGGAGCACTTGTGTTGATAAGCCTTGTGCGAGGGCCACTACGAAATGCGCCGGCGTCATTGAAAAAGCCTTTGAAGTTCGCTGCGGCTAGCTGCGTTGCGCTCGGCTTAATAATTCTGGTGACGTGGAAGCCCGTCATCCAGATGAGCAAAGGAAATTCCGGCCTCAGCATACTGTGGTTCGCCCTTATGGGACTGAGCACCGCTGGTTGGCTAGCTTCATTCTTCTGGATTTTCTTGGCGCGACCTCAGCGAAGCACTGGAGCAGTCCCCGTCGCTATGGGCGGCCCGGTTCAGCGACCGGCACCCAGACCGGTCGAGGCGGTTCGTAATGTGCCAGCGGAGCGGTTCGCTGATGTCGGGGGCATGGAAGAGGCAAAGGAACAAATCCGCGAGGTAGTGCAGGGACATCTGGATCCTGGGAAGTACCAGCGTTACGGGTTGGTGAGAAATGGAGTTCTCTTATACGGCCCGCGCGGAACCGGAAAGACATTTTTGGCGAGAGCGACCGCAGGCGAGTTCGGTCTGCACTTCGAATACATATCCGCGCCGAAACTGCTGAACCGCTGGATTGGAGCGACTGGCGAGAACATTCAGGGAGTGTTCGCACAGGCAGCAGGCCGCAAGCCCGTCCTCTTCTTCATCGACGAGATCGACACGATTGGAGGCGGGCGGCAGGACGCCTTTAGCGACCCAGGCGGGGCGGGACGTGAGTTCAACAACATCACCATGGCCCTGATGAGCGCGATCGATCAATACCGCGCGATCAGCGGCTTTGTGTTGATGGCCGCGACCAACCGTCTGGATGGCCTCGATGAAGCGCTAATTCGGGAAGGGAGATTTGACATAAAAGTGCGTGTCGATCTTCCAGACGAAGCCACGCGAGTGAAGATTCTGGAAGCGCAGCTCAGCAAGAAACCGTGGAAACGATTCGACCTGCAGGAATTCGCACGCCGGACGCCGGGAGCCGGTGCAGCCAAGTTGCGCGCTCTGGTAGATCAGGCAGCAAACTACGCTCTGACGGACAACCGGAAGATCGAATCAAAGGATTTGCGGCGGGCTCTGGATGCAAACGGCGGTAGGGACCGGCCACAGCTGGAGCGCGTGGAATGGGACGATGTCGTCATCGCGGAATCCGTCAAGCAGGACCTAAAGTCGCTCATTCGCCTACTCGAAGACCCAACGCGAACTCATTCTTTGGGGTTGCAGATCCCAACGGGTTTGCTGTTGATCGGTCCGCCAGGAACAGGAAAGACGTTGATTGCGACCCTGATCGCGAGTCAAACGAAACGTAGCTTCTATCCGCTGACCGCCGCCAGCGTTTTGGGCGGAGGCGTCGGAGATTCGGTCAAGCGTGTGGCCGCTGTTTTCGCGCGCGCCAAGGAACACAGTCCCGCAATCATCTTCCTCGATGAAATGGATGGGCTGTTGCCGGCGACCAACCGCTACCTGGCTCAGCACGACATTCAGCTCGTGGAACAATTCCTTACGGAAATCAGCAGCTTGCAGCCGGAAAACAATGTGTTTCTGGTCGGCACTACCAATCATCCGGAAAACATCGATCCCCGAGTACTCAGGGGCGGCCGGTTCTCTGAGAAAATTCTGATCCCACCTCCAGACCCTGCACAGAGAGTGCAACTGCTCAGGCTCTACCTCAAGGGCGTTCGATTGGAAGCAGGATTGACTATTGAAGACATCGGCAAGCGGCTGATCGGATTGGCGCCAGCGGATCTCCAGGCGATTTGCACGGCCGCAAAGCGCCTGGCTTTCAATCGAATTGCCAACAGCGATCAACTGCCACCCCTGAACTGGTCCGATTTCGAGAAGGCCATCGAACGTGTTCGCGGCGACGTGGCCCAATTGGACAATACCGGGTTGCAATAGCTAAGCACCCGGACCCCGTATTACTCCTCTCTCCATTACTTATCTTTCTGATCCTAGGGTCTGTCATCCCCGCTAAATTCGCGCCCGTTTGACAGTTTCTTGTTTCACCGCTACTTTCCCTCGCACATCGATCACTTTTCTGCCGCCAATTTTGGCGAGCGGCGAGGCAATCGACGAGTCTGGGAAAGGAGAAATCTTTGGTGAGGAAATTTAAGGCAGATCTCGGATGGAAGAAACCTCTGGTTGTGCTGGCCATCACGCTGTTGGTCGTTGTGCAGTTTGTGGCCGCGCAGAACCTCGGCAGCTCTCCGCAATTCAATGTGGCTGTTCAAGGACAGACCGGCGCCCAACCGGAAGGCAGCTTCCTGAACTTCATTAACTGGATCGGCAACGTGATCGCACCGGTCGGCGCCGGCGGCGCGGTACTTGGTGCCGTCGTGTCGTGGCTGACGGGACGCGGCTTTGGGCGATGGTTGTTCGCAGCCGGAGCTCTACTTGCTGTGTCAGGTGTCACGCGCTTGGTCGAGTTCTGGATCACAAACGGAACGGGCGGAGTGACTTAGCCGTGCGTCCACGAGTAAAGGGCCGCACGTCAACCAGGCAGCCCGCAACGGCTGTGAAGCAATGCGGGCTGCCTATAACCAGGATGCTTCTTCTTCTCGATGTAAGTCCCAACTTGGGGAATAGGACAGATGGCAACGCCGCAGCTGCTCAACGACATTATCTCGGTCCTGCTTTTGCTGGCCCCATCAGCCGCGCTGCTGTCCCTGGTGATTGCCGGGGTCAATTTGCGGCGCGAGGGAACGATGACGTTCGCCATCGGCGGAGGATTCACCAAGTGGATGTTTTGGGCAGTCGTATTCCTGACGCTGCAGCCTCTTTTGAGTTGGTTTACCTCGTTCGGAGTACCTGTGCCATTGCCCAGTGGGGGAATTGCGACCGGATGGCTGGCGAACCTTCAGTCAGACGTGGCGCAATTCGTGGCCAACTTCGTGGTGCAGCGACTGGTGCCGACACTGGCGGCGTTCTTAGTATTGCGTGCCATCCTGGACGCTGCCTCAGGTCAACATCCGCTGCCGTCGATTCTGGCAGCCATGTTCCTGCTTGGCACCCAGACCACCTACAACCTGCTTCAGAGCTACAACACCGGAACGCAGTACGCGACTGTCGATGTTTTGGACAGTCTATGGAACCACCTGGTCGGGACGATTATGCCGATCGCTGCCGTACTTGCGCTGGTGGGAGCGATTTTGAACTTTGCGACCAGAAAGCCATTCATGCGACTGGTCGCTGTTGCGCTAGCGCTGCTCACGGTCTCAGCCGTTTGGAAACTGCTGATTTCGATGATGTAGGAGTGCGAATGAACCTCGGGAACATGACTTTCGACAACGGAATCCTTCATCTGGCGAACTGGATGGGCAACGTGATCATGCCCACGATTGCCGCGGCCTTCATCATCATCGCCATTTTGCAGTTTTCTAAAGGACAGGAATTCTCGCACAGCATGTATGGGGCATTGGCCTGTCTGTTGGTTTCAGGATTGACGAGAGCGTTTGAGACGTTCGCTTCGCAAGCGGCTTGGAACAACCCCGATCTGTACTGGATTTCGATCAGGACCCTGATCGATTGGGTGGCGAATGTCATTTTGCCCGTCTATGCAGCGTCCCAGGTCGCGGCAATGGCGCTGCGATTGGGAATCTTCTCACTGGTTCATCCCACCAGCGGCTGGCTGCGCCACTTTGTAACGGCGGCTCTGTGCCTCATGGTTTCAGGCTTGCTTCGCCTGGCTGAGTTTTTCGTAGCTCATGGGACAGGCGGAGTGACTTAGGAGAGAGAAACAATGGCGCTCGATGTAACACCGATATACCGGAACTTGCGAACCAGGGTCACCTTCTTCGGACTCGAAGCGGAAGACCTGTTCGCCATCCTCGCGGTGGCGGTCATGATGAACATTTGCGGCAGGTTCATGAACCGCGAGATGTTCGGCCTGCCGATGAATATGGTGCTGCAATACCTGGTGCCCATCCTGAGTGTGCCTGCTCTGATGCTCTTCAAGTATGGCAAGCAGCGTGGGTATCTGCTGGACTGGGTGCTGTTCCACACCAAGCCTCACGTTTACTCGGCACTGGAGCGAGACCGGGAACTAACTCGCGAATACATCAAGGACTAGGGAGCTGGCGATGCCGTTAAAGATGGAACAGTACCAGAAGTCACTGGCTCAACCGCCGCTGTGCGAGCAACTAAAAGTCCGTGATCTTGCCGATGATCTGTTAATTCAACTCAACGGGTCATTCGTCGCCGGATACAGGGTGAGCGGTAATCACTCGTACTATGCGAGCGATGAGGAGCGGAACCGGACAAAGCTGGTACTTGAAGCCCTGATCCGCTCCTTGCCGGAGAGATCCATGCGATTGCAAGTGCGATTTGAGATTGCCGAAGGAGCTGACGATCTAATCGCACGCTACAACCGCGAACAACAAAACCCCAATGCAGTTTTGCAGGCAGTGGACCGCGAACAGTCCGATGTCTGGCTGAAGAAAAACGCGGAGGGTTATTACCTGCAACACCTGCTGCACTTTTACTTCATCTGGGACCCACGCATCCACCACCAGTCGCCGGAATTGGAGTGGAAAAAGAAGATGCGTGGCCCGAGCTTCAGCATGTCGGCCAACAAATGCATCGAGCGCAGCCGGCGAGAGCATGAGGACCTGGTTGCGGAGTTCAACAGCCTCATGTCCGGAGTTGAGGCCACACTGCAAGCCACGGGCATGAAGATCGAGCGGTTGACGCAAAACGATATTTTCCTGGATGTTAAACGAGCCCTCAATCCGTTGGTGAACGAAAAACGGCCGTTCCTTTCTCCGGCAGAATCGCTGGTGTATGAGAGCGCGCGAAGTCAGATGGCCAGCGTCAATATTGAGGACGAACTCGATGAGCACCTCAAGATCGGCGGGCTGCTGTACTCGTTCATTAGCCTGAAAGACCTTCCCGACGCCACCTTCCCTGGGGTGTTGCGGGAACTGGTGGTGATGGACTTCCCGATCATCATCAACGCCGAAGTTGTACTTCCCGATCAGGCAAAAGCGGTGAAGCAGTACAAGAGCCGGCTGCGCAAAATGACGGCGGCACAGAAGGACATCCACGGAGGGTTCCGGCTCAATGTGGATGCCCAGGTGGCGGAGCATCAACTGATCAAAGTCTTGCAGGAGTTAATCTCGAGCTCGCTGAAATCCTGCCAGCTCAGCCTGACCATTGCCGTCCGCACCTCACGGCCAACCCGCAATCGCTTTGAAGCGGAACAAGCAGAACGCACTCTTGCCGATCGTCGGCAGAGGGTGTTGCACGCCATCGGCCGCATGAACGGCGCACGCGGGATTCCGGAGACATTGGCGCAAAAGCGCTTCTTCTTCTCCAGTCTTCCGGGACTGGGTGAGATCAACAAGCGAGAAAAGGATGTCCTCACCCTGCACGCCGCCGACCTCCTTCCTGTGGAGATGCCATGGAAAGGGACGCCCAATTCTCCGTTGATGCTGTTTGAGACTCCGTACCGCCAGCTCATACCGTTCTCGCCGTTCGATTCCGGGCTGGGCGACGCGAACATGCTGATCATGGCGAAAAGCGGTGGAGGCAAGACGTTCCTCGCGCAGCTCAAGCTGCTGATGATGGCGCGTGCCCGTCCGCTGGTGTCGATTCTGGAGCGTGGGGATTCTTACGAGCCGCTGGTCGATCTGATGGGTGGCCGTGTGATCAATGTCGATCTGGACGGCAGAGAAACCCTGAATCCGTGGGACCTCCCGGAAGGCGAGCATGTTCCCAGTAATGAAAAGACGGCCTTTTTGAAGAATCTGACGCGCCACATGCTCGGCGACAGTCATAACTCAGACACTTCGCTGCTGGACAACGTGCTCACCGATGCGATCGTGCGTGTCTACAAGCGCTGCTCAATTCGGTATTCCAATCCGATTCCGACCTACAACGATCTGCGAGAGGAACTCGCCAATTGGCGTGACGCCGAGAAGATGCAACGCACGATCGATGAGGCGCACCTGGCGGCGATCAAGCTGCGGTCGTGGACCGAAGGCGGCATCTACGCCAAGCTGTTTGACCAACCGACAACGATGCGCTTGGACAGCGATTGGCTGTTCTTCAACGTGGAAGGACTCAGCTCCGATCCAAGACTTGAGACGGCGATGAGCATGTTGATCGCGACTGCTATGTCTGCTCGCGCCACCGGAAAAACCGGGCGCCCCAGCATCACGGTACTCGACGAGTGCTGGTTTCTTCTTGACTCAGCGGCTCTGGCACCCGAGGTGGTGCAACTTTATCGGACGGCTCGCAAGCGGAACTCAAGTGTGTGGGGCATCAGCCAAACGGTTGAAGACTTCGTGGGCACGGAGTTTCAACCGCGAGTCCACGGACCCGGCATTTTGAAGAACGCGAGTACGAAGATTATCGGGCAGCAGCCCGGCGATGTAACCCCTCTGATCACACACCTGAACCTTAACCCGGTAGCAGTTAACCAAGTGAAGGGATTCGGCGCTCCGCGAAAAGGGCGCAGCGCCGAGGTGCTGCTGGCGATTGGAGAGAAGGCCGAGACGACCCAGACGATCCGGATTGTTCCTACGCCATTGTCGTACTGGATCTGTACAACGTTTCCGCGGGAAAGGAAATACCGCAGCTGGTTCTTGAAGGAACACCAAGGAAAGCCGCTGCTGCAGTGCTACCAGGAGCTGTCCAGGAAGTTCCCCCAGGGCTTGGCGGACGTTCTGCCCCTTCCGGAAGAAATCTCCGGCAAGGTGAATGTAGTGGCTGAGGTTGCAGCGGCAATGGATAAAGAAATCGGGGAGCACTCAAGGCTTTGAGTTGCTTCGGGAGGATCGAGGAAATGCAGGTTCTCGGGTACGCGGTGTTTTTTGGAGCGTTTACGTGGTTCGTGGTGGTAGTGCAGAACCGGCGACGACTGCTGGCCGTGACGCTTGCCGGCATCATGGTTGTGACCCTCGTGGGAGCGCCGCAGCCAGCACAAGCGCAAATAGGGCTACTGCAAGAGATTCAAGCGGTCCTCAATGTAATCAATGGGGTGATCCACACCGCGCTAAACGGGATCAACACGGTACGGACCGCTATGAACAATTTGCAGCAGACCGTCGTCTGGCCGCAGCAGTTGATCAATCAGGCCAGAGCGCAGGTCACGCGAATGATCGGACTGTACCGCAACCTGATGAGCAACATCTTCCACATAAAGCTCAACAGCGCCACCTTGCCTAACCCGCAAGCCCTTGAGTCTGTCATACGGGACCATCAGGTAACCAATTTCCCCAGTTTGACAGCGACCTTCGCTAGCACCTATGGCGCAATCCCGATTACGACCTCCGCCAATCCGGGTGATCGTGCCATGTCGGACATGGATGATGCTCTGGCTCTCGACAATTTGAAGACGTTGAAGGCAGGGGACCAGGCAACGGACATAGAACTTCAATCCGCGGACACGATCGAGAATTCCGCCAGCCAAGCAGCCCCAGGCTCTGCTCCGTTCTTAACCGCGACGGCAATCACCTCGGGCATTCACGCTCAGGCTCTGACGCAAAAGCTCCTGGCCGCCGAACTGCGGCAGGAAGCAGCTCGCATCGCACATCGCAACACGCTTCGCAAAGAGAGCGCAACCAACACAACGACGCTACGTGGAGTGCTCGTGAACCTATTGCAGCACCAGTAAGGGAGAAGGAAGGCAACGCATGACGAGATTCATAGAATTGCTCAAGACCACTAAGAACTGGCTATTCGGTCACAAACTCCGTGCAGGAATTCTCGCACTGGTTCTTGTGTTCACGGCACCCTGGCCGGCAAGGGCACAAATCCTTTCCCCATGTTGCGCCATGTTGGTGGCAGGGCTGTCGAGCATTCAGTCGGCGTTGACGAAAGTGGTTGGAGGAGGACTGAACCAGATCCTGGGCGTGGACAAAGCCATGCAGCAGTTTCAGCAGGCCGTGGTGTGGCCACAGAATCTGATCAACCAAGCGCGAAATCTGGTAGGAGTTCTCCAAGGAAACTACAACCAGATTCAGAACCTGATGCACATACCGGTCAACAGCGCCACCTTGCCAATCTCACAACAGTTGGAGCAGGTGCTGCTTTCACGCAACCCCAATCAGATTGGGCAAACATCTAGTGCGTACACGGCTCTCTACGGTCCAGTTCCGGCGCCCACTGGCGCGTCGCCGCAAGTGCTGAACATGGTGGACATGACAGATGCTGCCGCCCAGGCGGCAATGAAGCGAGCCATCGAGATCGATGCGTTGGCCGATCTGGAACTTCAGGCAGCGAGTCAGCTCAACCAAAGCATTCAGACGGCAGCACCCGGCAGCGCTCCGATTATCGAGGCGCAGGCGGACGCTTGGTTGATCCGGGCGAACGCCTACACCCAGTCAGCCACGGCGGACCTCATGCGCTTGCGCGCGATCGATCTCGCCGATGCCAGCGCCGACATCAAGATGGGAGCAACGAACACCACCAGCCTGCGTCAGGCTCTGGCCAATCTGATGCAGCACCAGTGAGTCACGAATAAAGGAAGATGCTATGCCAAGTTTTTACTTCGAGCAGTTACTACGAACCGGACTGAACGGTATTGACCAGCAAGGGATCACGACGGCTGTGCTGCAAATCGCGGGTGTCGTTCTAATCCTCAGTCTGTTGTGGTCAGTCTATGAAGCCTATAGCAACGGCGGAGACGTAAGGCTCCTCGGTGTGGCTGCGGTCAAGTATTTGGTCTTGGGACTGGTGTTCCTGAATTACCAAAGTGCTTTTCGTGCAGTGAACACCATGTTCAACAGTGTGGCCGATGGCATTTACAACCTCTCTGGCGGTCTCGACGTAATTCAGAACTGGAACAATAGCCTTTCACAGGCGTGGCAGAGCAATCCAAACTGGTTTTCAGCTCTCTGGAACTGGGTAACCGGCGGCATCTCGGCCATCGTTGCTGGGCTGATAACGCTGATCGGTTACTTAATCCTCCCCTTCACCTACACCTTGTTCACGTTGTTCTATGCGCTGTACGGATCGATCTTGTATGTCGTCGGTCCGTTTGTCCTGGCCTTGATCCCATCCCGTGGACTCGGCCAAGTGGGCAGAACCTACTTCGTGAACATGATGATCTTCCAATGCTGGGGCCTCTTATACGCAATCTTGCAATCGCTGATGTCCGCGCTGCAGATCACCGACCCAATGCAGTTTAACGGATCGTTTCTGAAAGCATTCGTCGGTTCCAGCCAGATGATCGTGATGAGCGTGGCCAGCGTGCTGCTGTCGATCATGATTGCCCTGATCCCCTTTATCGCAAGCCGCATCGTTCGTGGCGACGTTGGCAGCACCCTGATGACAGTGATCAGTGGAGTAATGACCGCTGGAGCTGTGGCGTCGGGACTGGCATCCGCAGGCGGAGGCGGTCTGGCTGCAGGACGGCAGGCGGCATCCGGCGGCCCGCCATCTCCCCCGTCCGGTGGTTCCGGAGCTCCCAGTCAAGGTAGCGGAGTGGTCGGCCAAGGTCCTGGTGGAGGCGCCGTGACCGGCGGGTCAAGACCACCCACACCGCCGAGTCTCGATGGGGTCAATGGCACAACCGTTGCGACGATGTCCGCTGGCGGTGAGGCCCCTTCTACTGGAGCAGTTCATTCTGCTCCACAGGGCAATAGTGAAGATCCTTCCGATCCGGGATCGCCTTCTGTTACCGGGCAACCAGCCAGTGGCTACAACGGCCGCAGCCTTGCCGGTTTCGCGGCTTGGCAAGCCGGACACGTGGTTGGCAGAACCATGCGTTGGGCAGGGATGGGTGCGGAATCATGAAAAAACCACAGTCGAGGAGAGAAGCACCGGAGATCGCCAGCTTCACCAGGTATTACGAACACGACGGTATGTTGCGCGCATACGCCAATCGCGCCATGTTTCTGGCGATCTTGTTTGCTGTGATCGCGCTCAGTTCGCTCGGGTTCGCGATTTATGTCCGCATCCAGCCACCCACGGTCATCCGCGTAGATAAGGATGGAAATGCAATGGTGGTGGGCGGTGGCGCAAGGCAAGACCGGACCTCGCAGATGGCGATGGTGTTGTCGGCGCAGGCAGCGGGTTCGGATGCAACTGCCTCCGAGGGCGTCGCTCCGACGGACTTGGAAGGCAAAGCCGTCGTTCGGCGGTTCCTCGAACACTACCTCTCATATACGCCGGACTCCGCGCCCCGCAACCTCGCTGAGTCGCTAAACATGATGACAAACAACTTGCGGACCTTCACCCTGAACAAGCTGCGCGACGACGATACCGTGGGCAAGATTCAGGAAGACCACATCATCTCGGATCTCCGAATTCGCTCGATCGAGCGCTCCAAGAGCGCGCCCTGGGATTACGTCGTGTTCGGAGTCAAGGAAGTACACAAGGTGAAGAGCGGTGCGGAGGTGACGGACCGCATTGTTGGTCAGTACAACATACGGCTGGTCGAGGAGCGGCGAAGTGAATTCAATCCCAGCGGACTGCTGGTGGCCGAGTACTCCGAGCAACAAATGGTCGGTGAGCGGAACAACGGGCTTGAACAAAAGAGCGATCTCGACAAGTAGAAGGTGCCCAGCCAGAGGCAATCTGATGCATCCGGCAGTGGCAACACGCAAGTTGACACGGGTTTCAGGCAATAGGAGTCGAGGATGACAAGTACAACCGCGGACACCGTTCCGACCGGAAAAGCGACCAGGACTGACGGCGGCACCGAAGCAACAGTAACCCGAACAAGACGTTCTCGTACCATCGCGGACGAGGGAACCAGTGGAAAGGCGCGCTATTTCCTGGCCAAGGCTAACCACACCGACGGCACCCCGGCTTTGGATCGGGAGGTGACGAGTGAAGGCGAAGCACTGGTCGAGGCGCTCCGCTTGGGCGTCACCTACTACGAAGTTCAGGAGTTTCGTGTGGTGCCGGATTTTGCGGGAAGGAAGCCGCAACTGAACAAAGAAGCCGTCAACGGCAAGTAGAGGCTAGAAGTTTTTATGGCACTGGCTTCATTTACAGATGATGTTGATCTGTGGTGAGCGATCCGCAAGCTGATTGCGGTTGAGTGCTGGTCTGGTTCGTTTCGCGAGCCTGGCCGGGAACCGATAACGTTTTCGACCAGGACGCGAAGGGACCGCGCGAGCGCCCTCCTTTCTGTTCTGGCACCACGCGGAGAGAAAAGGAGGAAGAGATGGTGAAGCAACGGTTTCGGGTGCTGTTCCGACGTTGGTTCTTCACTGTAGCGAAAGTCTGCGGACCAATTCTGCTGTTCGAGCTGTTTGTGTTGGTCCGGCAGCACTTTCAGTATGTGCCCCTGAGCATTTCGGATTTGCTGATGGGAGCACTTTTGGCTTTCCTGCTTACGGCTGTGCTGTGTTGGCTGTGGGCATTAGGAGAGTGGTTATGGTCCAGGCTGCGCAGGTCACGCGGTTTCTTGAGCGGGCTACGGCAATGCTCCAGAAGCTACTGGAATCCTGACGCAGTGAGGACTAACAAGGCGTAGCAACTACAACTCGTGTTGGCCGGCGCTTTGCTGCCTGGCCGAAATCTGTTGGTTCGGTTTTCGGCGAGGGCAGCGAAGAGACTGGCACGAGCCGTCTCCTCCGGCTGTCCTTGCAACAGCTTAAAGGAGATTCGCAATGCCAAATGCTACGAATTGCGGCGCCATCCCGGTGTTGGCGCTCGAACTTGACCGTAATGGAAACGTATCGAAGAAGACCATGAAACTGGATCGGGAAGCGCAACTCACCAACAGCCTCTTGCATGGACTATACCCCGGCATTCGCGTGGCAACGGTCGATGTGCCAGTGGAGCCGTTGGCTTCATGCGAGCAGGCCATGGTAGAGCAAGCGCTCACCAGGATCGAGATTGATGGCATTCGTTACAGCTTGGTTGGAGCTAGCGGCAGCGCAAAGAATGGTAAGTTCTACGCGGTCGAGAGTTCCTTCGAGAAGACGCTTGGGGAGAGGTTTCGCTTCTCGCCGCAGGCTGCGATCACCTATTTCGGGATCCTGGTGTCCTCGTGCAAGGTTCTCGGCGAGGCGCCAGATTGCCGCGTCATGGTGGTCGATGATCATGAATTCGGCACCAATGACTGCCGAGGATGGATCTCACAGTCGTTGTTCCGGAAACTCCAGCAAAAGCACCAGTCCGAACTTCTGGCCAGGGAGACGGAGAGACTGCATGCGCAGCGGATTGCCGAGCGATCTGAAGAGCAGCAGGACCTTCCGTTGACCGACGCAGAAGAAACGGCGCTGGTCGAACAGGCGAAGCGCAGGATTCAAGGCAGGCGAATCGGAGCGCATCGCTTCTATCAATTTCGTCTGGCGTTCGACAAGACCCAGGCGAAGGGCGCGTTCAAGGTCATGGCAGATGAAGTTGCCCGGCATCTTGATGCGGACATCATCCTGCCCAGATCGTGCGTGAAGCCCAAGTACCAGGGAAGAGTGTCGCAGACGATTCGATCGCTCATGGGAGATCGTCAAGCGCACACCTTCCGCGGCCCGGTCATGGTCGGCTTTCGTGACGTCTCCCGCAATCTCGAATTCAATTCGAGTTACACCCTGCTGGAACACGCGCCGGAAGACTCGATCGAACTGGAAATCAAACCGTACGCTCTCGGCCAAATCGAGAAAGTGCGGCAGGCCTTCGAAGCGAACAACTTCACGGAGCTGTTTCAGTTGCTGGGCACGCAAGAGAGTCAACGAGTACTGGAGCCCGGCGAAGAAACCGATCCTGACTACACCTCGAACGAATACACGGTGGCGCAGGCAGCTCTGATTGCCGACGCTACCGGGTACATGTTGAGGCATCCGTTCATTCAGCATCACCTCCAGCGGGTGTTGATGAAATGGGCGTATCGCCTCTGCACCAGTGGCGGCTTCCATCTTCCCGGGTTCGCGCTCGCAGACGATGGCTACCTCTTCCTGCATGAAGGACAAGTGGTCTGCGGTTCGGATTGGATCCCAAAGACCAGCGCTATCGCCGAATCAAGTTGCCGACGTGGTCTGGTCGTGCGCTATCCCATCCGGATGAAAGAAGACCTCCTGCCGGCCGAAATCCTCTCAGTGGAAGACACCGTTCGCCTGTTGGCGCAGCACCTCGAACAACGTGGATGCCAGCTTTCGACGGAAGGTGTCGCTGCCGTTGCTACGGAGCAACTGCAGCTGAGAGGCACGCTGGTCCTTCATTCGGAAACCGCTTCCAGAAACGGCGGTGACTTTGACTTCGATATGGTTTGCCTGGTCGAGGACAACCGTTTTCCACGGTTCGTCGCAGACCGGTTCGCCTACGAGGAACAACACTCTGCCGTTAAGACCAAGAACCCGAAACCTCCGAGTCCATGGTGGAACCTTCCGCAAGTTTCCATGCAGGCCCGCGGAAATCAGATCGGTGCCATAACCGATTTGAAGACTTCGTGCCTGGCGAAAGGAAGGCCCGATTTGGCACGGGAGTTGGTGGACCAGCTTCAGAATGCGCTGGATCAGCTGAAGCACGGTACCCAACCCGATCAGGAGGTGATCCGCACTATCCGCAACGATGTGCCTACAGCGCCTTGGCTGAAGCTGAAACAGAAACGCCGGATCGAAGACATGGACGAGCATCTGGATGTCGATGGCAACGATAAGGTCGGGAGACTGTACAACTTCATCCGCAAGGAACTGGGGCGGTTCTTTGGCAGTGCCGCGACGGCCCGCTTGAGCGATTTCCGGGGAGTGATCGGAGGACAGAGCTTCACCCCGGAGATCTATCAGGAGTGCTTCGTGGTCAACCGGTACTACGGGAGCCGCGTGACCGAAATCATGGGCCGGCGTCAACAGCTCATTGCTGACCTGGAGAAAGCCAATGCGGACATCGAGGCGAACAAGCACGACGCCGAGGCTCGCAAGCAGCTTTTCTTTCGGCGAAACCAGGCTTCCGCGGCGTTAAACGCTTACGAAAAACGGGCGGGAGAAGAGCTTAAGGCGCTGGTAAACGGGCTTCAGAAATGGAGCAGCAGCAAGAATGGAACCCGATTGTCCTATCTGTCGGCCTTGCACGCGATCGTGTGCAGGGAAAGACGGGCAGCTCCGGACCCGAACGCGGTGACCGGGACCGGATCGATCGTGTTCTACAGCTTTCCGCAAGAAGTTGTCAATCAGATCGCGGAGCGCACCGGTGGCCGTCCAGTCACCGTGGAAGTTCCCGGCCTGTGCGACGGCGAAGTGGAAATCGACTCGGAAGGGCGGATCTTCCTGGTTCAACCCTTCACACAAACCAATGGGCAGATCGTTGAACGCCTGATCTTCATAGCGCAAGTCACGAAGACAGGAGAGGTGTTCACCGATCGCGATGAAAAAGGCTCGCCCGTCGTGCTAGAGCGAGTCCGGAAATTCCCGATCAAGGCGGGACGCAGCGCGATACGCAACGGGAAGGTGATCTTTCCCGACACCCAACAGCGGCCGCAACTCCCCAATAGAGGCGTTGTTCCGCTGCTTGAAACCAACTAACCACAACCGTCCAGGAGACTTTCCCCCCGAAGTCTCCTGGGCTTCACCCGGAACGGAGCAAAGGAAGAAGGAAGCGAACTATGAAACGCATCGCGCTGACTCTGCTAGTGCTGGCAGCAACCGTTGTCCCACTTGTTGCCCAGAAGATTGGAATCGAAACCAGTGATCGCACCCGAATCGTGCATCTGAAGACGGCACTCAACCACCTCACTGTCATCGAGGTCGGCGACCCGGTTATTGAGGTGGCCGCCGGCAGCCCTTCGTTCAAGGTCGAGTGGCGGGAAAACAAGGTATTTGTTCAGCCCACGGAAGCAGATGCCGCAACCAACCTGTTCATCTGGACGGCAAGTCAGCGCCTGAACTACGAACTGGAGCCCGCGGGTTCAGTGGCAACCATGGACTTTGCCATCGACCAGAAGCCGGTGCACGCCGCGGACCCAGTGAAACCGGCAAATACGAATTCTCCTGCCCCGGTTTCGCCGTCGATCACCGAACTACTGCTCGCGGGAAAGCCGGTCCGAATGTTGCCTTCGAAGCAGCGAGCCTCGAAGCCACTCGAGGTCTGGATCAGCGACCTGTATGAAAAAGATGGCCACCTGCTGATTCGTTACGCCGTCTGTAATCACAGCGCTCAGCCGTACAGCATCGACACCCCGCAGGTGTACCAGCTGGACGGGGTGCGCTCTCCGCAGTCGCTGTATGGCTTTGTCAACTCGCAGCTTGGTGATGAGCAAATAACCAAACTCAAAGTCAAACAAGAAACTCCGGTGAAGGTTTTGGATGGGCAGGTACAGTCTGTGCGCATCGCCCCGGGCGAGGAGGTGGTTGGCGTAGTGGCTTTGCAGGTGGCATCAAGCCCGAACCCGACGATTCTGCGCTTGCAGTTTCCCAGCCCCAATCAATCCGGGGACGCTTTGCACCATGGCCAGCAGTCGCAGGTAACTGCGTTTCTGGTGCGCTAGCAAGTGACACGAGTATGGACGTCGAGTGATGACGGAACGAGTTAGAGGCAAACAGGTTTACGAGGCGCTACGCCAATACATGCGTAATCGGCCGGACGTTGGCTTCGGCAAAGCCATGCGCGACGCAATGCTCGAACCAGCCAACCCGTTTGACGGGAAAGCCACAAGGCCACCCAGTCGCTGGTTTGTGCTGTTCTGTCTGGTGTCTGCTCTAGTGCTCGGCTGTTTCAGTTACTTCAACAACCTGCTGTAAGGCTAAGAGTATGGACGACCAAACCGATGCCAACGACGTGAGACCTCACACCCCACGCGAGATGGGCAGCGATGCGCAAGAGCTGATTCGCGACTGGGAGTTTCTGTTTTGGGCTTTCCTGATGTTCGGCTTGGCTCGGCTGGCTTGGCTGTATTTGTACCGGCCAGAGAACAACGCCTTTCACTTGGGCCTCTCGTGCGGGTTCGTGTTCTGCGGCGTTCTGGGGTTTCTGATGCGCTGGGTGTTGAGCCCAAAGATGAAAAGGCATTGAGAGGCAGAGACCTATGGAAAACACGGAGATTCGCGGCCCGAAAGACACGACATTAAACCTTCGCCAGATTGAGGCATTCGTTGTCTTCGCTGCGATGCTACTGGCCATTACGCTGGAAGGTGCGTGTGTGTACTGGCTGTGGCTGCCCGGCACCGCGCGCGCTCACTCGGGGACACAGGCCAGCCTTGTCGGCCAATGGACGGCAGCCACTTTGCCCCAGTGCTGGCTGCTGGGAGCAGTGGCCGTACTCATTTATCGAATCGTCCTGATGCTGCTACCACGCAGGACCTGGGACATTGATGATTGTCTGCACAATCGGCGGGCATTTGTGCGCCTCTGGCGATGGGCAGTAGCAGTAGCTGCGGTGCAGATGTGTGCAGTCTACCTGGATCGCGTGGTGGCGGCGGTGCAATGATGCGCGACTCGTACGTCCACCGCCAGCAGAATCCACCAGTTCTGGAAAGCATGGAGATCGTGGTCGCCCTCGTTCTTATGGCAGTCTGCTGGTTCGCCTGGTATGTGGCCCGCGAGCGTTTCTTCTTCACGAACCGCCAGATTGCCGAGTTGGCCTGCTACCTGGCTCTGGGCGGCTTGGCCAGCGTTGGCTCTACCATCCTGATTGCCACCGCACGTTCTCGGCGGGAGGAGCAGTGGCCACATCCACCGATGGTTGTCTCCCGCAAACTGGACGAACAGTTTACGGACGAAGCTTCGAAACAAGACGCCGTGGTTCTTGGCTACGACATCCACGGTAAGCCGTGGTATTGGCCGGACAGAGTGCGCGTCATGCAGGGCATCGTGCTGGGCATGACCGGGTCCGGCAAGACCACGCTCCTAAAGAACATCATTACCCAGGACATGACGCGAGTCGTCGGCACCCCGAAGGATCCACACCGGTTGCCGATGGTGATCTTTGATGGCAAGGGAGATCTCGAGTTCTTCTACGACCTTCTGCCGCATGTTCACCGTGCCGGACGATTGCATCAGCTACGAGTCCTGAATCCCGCGCGGCCAGATATCTCTGCCCGGTATAACCCGTTTTACTGCAGCGACGAGGACTACATGTCTGTCGTCAACATGGTCTTCGGCTCCTTCAATCTGCATGACGAGTTCTTCGCCAAGCACCAGTTGAACTACTTGGCCGATATCGTCCGCGTGCTGGTGCACACCGGCCAGAAGTTCAATTTCTATGACGTGCTGGTCATGGCAATTGACGAACAGGTATTGCGGGAACAGGTCGAGAAGGCGCGCCACCGCTTGGAACACGACCCATCCATCCCCGTGCAGCGCCGCCTGAACTTCGAGATGTCGGTGAAGAACCTCTACCAGTCGTTTGGGGACCGCGAGCGTGTGCCGAAGATCCAGGGCTTGGTCAACGAGTGCATGACGTTTCTGGATGATGAACTCAGTGTGATCACCGGCCCGTACGAGGAACTGTTGTCACTGGACGAAGTGATCGAGCAGGAGCTGATCCTGTTCGTCACGTTGAACGTCAACAAGAATACCGAACCGGTACGAGCTCTGGGAAAGATGCTGTTGCAAAATCTTCAACTGGTCGTGGGCAAGCGGTACGAGAGCGAGGAGCAGCGGCGGCGCACCAACCGTCCGATGTTCAGCGTCGTGCTGGACGAGTTTGCGCCATTCGGATACCGCAACTTTGCACAGATCCTGCAGACTGCCCGCGGCACCCACACCGCGTTTCTGTTCTCGATGCAAAGCCTGCCGCAACTCATGCAGGTTGGCCGGGGCTTTAAGGAAGACGTGACATCGGCGCCAAACACGACTCTGACGCTGCGTACCCGCGACGAAGAGACAGCCCGCTATTTCCTGCGGGCTTCGGCGGAGCACACCGTGACACGGCGCAGCGTATCGATGCACCGCTGGCGCATGTTTGGTTACGAGAAGTATGAGGCAACCGACCGGGCCACGGAGAGCGAAGATCGCGAGACCCGCGCGCTCGATGAACACATCAAGAACCTTCCCAAGGGACAGATGGAGATTCTGATGACGGATGACACGCGCGGCACATTGCACCAGTTGTTGCACGTCCGCCCGCCACACGACGTCCGGATTCCCAGCTTCGAGCCAGAACTGTACGCGCGAACGAGACAGTCCCGCGAGCAGTCCACCGGAGCAAACCTGCGGTTCAAAACGCCTGAACTGGCGGCGACCAAGCGGTTTGCCCGTCGTGGATAAGGAAAGTTGATACGCCTATGAAGCGAACGCTCGCGACCGTCGCACTTGCAGTGGTTGGGCTGATGGCGGTCGGCCCAGCAATCGCACAGCAAGAACGGCAATCTCAAAGAGCATCGCATGGGCAGCAACAAGTGCAGCCCGACGCACGGCCCCGAGCACAGGTTGCCCGTCCGATGTACCAGCGGGGTGACACCTGGTACGAGTTCCTGCTCAAGCAGTTCAATCCCAACAATTTCGATTACGGCGCGTGGATGGAAGAACGCCATCAGGTGTTCCTGGATGAGAGCGTACGCAACCCGTACTTCAAGTACAGCCTCGGCACGACGATTGCGCTGCTGATCATGGCCATGCTGTACACCAAGCAATGGATCGACCACCGCCGCGCCATGTGGATTACGGCGGAGATGATGACGGACCTGTACAACCACGACGCATATTCCCGGGGCGTGGCGCGCGAGGCGATCCAGAAATACAACGACCACATTGAACGCTGCAACCGGGCGATTGAGGCGGCTGACCATGGCATGTCTATCCCTGGAGCAGGTTCGGATGCGAACAACCTCAAGGGTGTACTGGATTCTGTCACCGATGAGAGGGACTCTTATAAGCGTGAAAGAGATTTAGCCAAGCGTGACCTGCTGGAAAAGGAAAAGCTGATAGCAGACATGTCTGTGCGCCTCGACGCGATGGCGAAAAAGACAGATCCAAATCGCGCTGCTGCGGTTTCCATCGATATGAGTGCAGCAGATCCGAAGGTAGTGCAGCTCATCAACAATCTGCAGGAGCAACTTTACGCCGAGCGTCGGGAGAACCGGCGGCTGAAAGGTGCATAGCAGAGTGCTGGTTGCGGTGACAGATTTCGGTAGCGTGTGGCGCCGGCGGTTTGGCAAGAACCCGGATGACCTGCGGCGCTTTGCAAGAGGCGTGTACTACAACACAACCGGCATCGACATCGCGGGAACAATACGCCAGCGGCCCCAGATCGTAGGCTACGCCCGGTTCAACGGATGTGGAGGATTCAACCCGAACCGTCCCTCGCAAATGATCGGTCGTGTGTTCGAATGCGCGGAACCGTGCGTATGGCAGGGACAGAACAAACTCCTTTTCAAGCGTCTCTTGGACGCAGCAGAGAAACCAGACGGCTTTCTAGTAGTAGTGCGGGCCCAGCTAGTTGGCAAGCTGACAATTGGGATGACTGATTGGCGGTCAGCCGGCACTTGGCTCATTTCGTTCAGCGAATGTCGCGACCAGCAGGAAGCCATGCTGTTGATGCCGACGCACAGCTGGATGCAAACCGAGTTGGGCCGATTTGTCCTGGAACCGGAAGAGCGGCGGCCGTGGGCTGCGCGGCTTGTGCTGGCGTCGGAGTAGCAGGGTCAATCACATGCGGTATCGAAAAGGCATGATCGCGCTGAGTGAGATACGGGATCACCCACTGCTCCGCCGCGTGCTGCACAGCAGTTTCGTCACGCCCGCTCAGTTGTACGAATTCATGAAGCTGGACTATTGCGCGTCGTCGCGCAATGCGTTTGACAACCGCCTACGACGGCTTCTGGCTCACGACCTGCTCGTGCGGCACGAGATTCCAACCATGAGCCGCGGCGTGGTGTATTCGATATCGCGAGCTGGAGCGTCGGAATTAGTTGGCAGAGGAGAGTATTACTCGGGATCGACGGACATCGGCAAAGAGTCCAACGGTCACGTGCAGCACGCTCTGGAGTTGAACGACATTCACCTCGCGCTCAAGCAAACGCGCACGCTCATTCGCTGGACGCCAGAGTCCGACATCCGGTCGCGCAACGAATTTACGGACATTGGATACGTCAAGGATTATGACGCCGTGGTGGCGGTTCGCATTGACGACCACGAATACCGCTTCGCCCTTGAGTATGAACGCACCCAGAAAGCAAACGGGCGATACCAGGAGATCCAGAAGAGGATCCACGCTGAGACCGACGTCCGCAACTTCCTGTATCTTGTTTCGAATTATGACCTGTTGCTGTTCCTTGTGAAGAAGTTCGAAGGGTGCCGCCGGCCCATTTACTTCGGCCTACGGCAGGATTTCCTCACTGATTGCCTTTGCTTGCCAGTCCAAAGCAATCTCTCGCCGGTGTCCACCACATTTCTCGCCGCACTCATACGTGACCTTTCCCGCCCGAATGGCTGGCGCACATCTGCTTCGTAGAATGGAGCCCGATTTACCTATTGCCGTGGATTTGAAGTGGGATTAGGGTGGAATTGGCGTGAATCGATCCCTTGCAACCTGCTGATAGTCCGGCGGTTATCGGTTGACTATACCATGTTGAGATCCTCGATCTCCGAGAAGCGACCGAGCACCTGTGACACTGGCGTGCCCTGTTGGGACGCATCGTGTGCAGCCGTGGTGCAGCGGTGCTTGTGTCCGGTGCGAGTTCGTTTTCGTTCGGCGCTTCGGCAGTTGCACGCGGGTGTGCGCGCTAGTTACGCAAGCTGGTGTGCCGGCAGATGTGAGTTGTGCGTACAGCAGTGGTGCGGTTGGGTGCTGGGATACGCACGGCTGTCCTTCGAGCGGCGCGGTGTTGTGCACTGATTCATCGATATCGGAGTGCATAGGGGCAATCTCCACGTCGAGTCACGTTCGAAGTATTGCCAGTTCTTCGTTGAGGACGCTGAACGTGTCAATCAGGACATCGTTGTGCAAACGGCCCTCGTCATAGGAGCGCAGAGCCTCTGCGCTCGCAGCGGCGGGTACTTCAAAGTAGCCCATGATGTATCCGCGCTGTTTCCCAAACTCGCGAAGGGCCAACAGCGCCATGAACATCATGAGTTCGGTCGTCTTGCCCGCTATACCCTCCACTCCATCTTTCCTGCCCGGAACAACTTGCGCCAGAGAGCGTGCCGCTTGACCGGTGGCGATGCGAATTCCGTTCCGGACTATATCGAAAAATGCGCCAAGCGTAGCTGGATCGTTTTGATCTTTCGCCGTATTTAGAAACCTCCAACCACTGCCAAAAGGTACGGCGAAATACGTACGCAACGCTTTATCGACAAGATCTGCGGGCGGCGGGGCGAAAGAGAGGTCATATAACGGCTTACTCACATCCCAGTACTCCGAGACGGGTTGCAGGGATCGAAAATGGGCATACTGGGGTAGATAGCGCAAGGCGAGGAGGCATGTCTCTGGAGAAAAGGTAGAAGGACTCAGGGAGCAGGCATCAGGGATGTCGAGAGCCCCAAAAGATCCATCGATAAGGCGCCAGGCAGCCGCCAGGTCTCCGGAGCCCAGTGCAGAACGAACAAGCTCCCGGCGTGCCTCGAAGTTAAGCGGCTCTTCTTCAAGCTCCTCTTTCCAGAACTTGTGAGCGCCGGCGAGATACGATGGGTCTCGACGCGCGAGCTTCCGCAGCAGGTGCGATTTGAGTCGCTTCGTCACGATGTCGCCAGGGCGGTGGGCTAATCCCTGCTCAACATAATCAAGCGCCTTCTCTAAACAACCGACTCGCTCATATGCCAGGGCCAACCAGTAACAAATGTGTGGCCACTGTGCCAGTGTGTCAGGATGCAGTGTAAGAGCGAGCTCAAGGAGCGGAATGGCCTCCTCCGGCTTCTGGAAATCAAGTATCAGACTATTGGCCTTCGAGATAAGTGCTTCGGGCTGCTTAGGGTCCAATTCAAGAGCCTTATCGAAGCATTTCATCTCTGATTCGTGATTGCCTACCTGATGATACGCGCTGGCTAAGTTCTTCCAGACGGATGGTTGTCGTTGATCGAGTTCGGCTGCAGTTTGATAATGTTTGATTGCAGCTTCATGGTCGCCGAGTGCACCAAGAACGTTAGCGAGGTTGTAGAAAATGTGCCAGGTATGCGCCGGTTGCGACGTAAGCAATTCCTCGAAGATTCGCCGCGCTTCGAGGAGCGCGGGGCGATCTCCGCCCCGGATCCCTTTTTCTGCAAGAATGCACGCGCGGATGGAACGATATTCCGTCCGGTCCTCTCTCTTAATGGTGTGGTTGATTTCAGCGAGAGCTTCTTCATAACGGTGCATCTTGTAATATGCCCACGCTAGAAGCTGTGAAGCATCGGCGCGTTCTGGGTTCCGCTCCAACACCCTCTTGAGCTGCAGAACAGCAGCATCTGTCTGATCGCCTTCGATTAACCGATTGATTTCCTTGAGCCGCAGATCTCCCGACTCGGTCAAAAGAACAGTGGCTGCAGGCGAGAGCGGAGAACTCAAGACATCCGTGCCGAGATACTTTGCGGCGAGATCCGGATGCGCCTCCTCGAGTTGAAGGCGCAGCCATTCCCGCGCAAAGACAATCAGCGTCCAGCCGTAGTTTTCGCGGAATTCGGTTCTAAGTGCGTCAATGTCAACTCCGCGTGCTTTTCGGCTGGTGACGAAGACAAACGTGTCAAACTCCGCTTTGCGAGGAATCAGTTTCTTGGCGTCGCGGCGGAGCTTTGCCTTCCAATCCTCCTCTTTGCTGAATTGAAAGAATGCAGGATGCCCCTCTCTGCTCCTGCCCTTTCTCGGAAGCTCTTCTGCATCGCGCCCGCCGTCCTGAGGCTCAATCGGCGTGATGTCCAGAAATCCATGTCGACGCAAGAGATCAACACAAAGTCTTTCAAACTTTGCGTCATCAAGATCACTATCAATCGCCCAAAGTGTCTTATTCATCGGGAGTTGCTTCTTCTTGTCGAGAGTGGCCTGACTATTGTCGAATCATGCCATTGTTATCCGGCTCGACCTCCTGTGTTCGGAGCCGAACCCAACGCACTTTGGTTCATGACGGCCCCTCGGCGTCTTTTTCCGGAAGGTCCAGGAGCTGTCGGAGACAAGCAACGGCATCGCCCGAACTCGCCACCACGTGACACCCATACATTTGGTCGAGCGCTATATGGCTGGTGGTGATTAGCGATCGCAAAGATCGCTCAGTGAAAAAGGCATCGCAATATCCTAACGCGGCGACGGCATGTCGAAAATCAAGAAAATCGTTCGCTTTCAGGCGCTGCTGTTTGTTCCAACGGACCGCCGCATGAAGACTTGCAGGAATATGAAGAGACGGCAAAACCCTCTTGGTAGCCTCCATCTTTAACGCAGCAAACAGTAGATTGTGCAATTGCCTTCCTTCTTCTTTGCGCTGTTCAGGGCTGAGTGGGGGCACCTTGCCATGTTCCTCATACACCATTTGGCCCACGATATCGATGGTCACATCCATGAAGATATCCAATATTCCGTGGACCTCAGTTTCATAAGTTTGCACAAAACTCCGTAGCTCCGCTGTGTGCTGTGCGTTGAGTTCGTTGAGTCTCTGGGCCAGCGTGTCAAAGCGCACGGAGTCGGGAAGCGCATGGTCGCCGATGCGATGAATCATCTCCCGCATGGAAAGTGTCCACGCGTAGTCAAAAAACATCTTTTGCATCGAGAGCTCTGTCGCTGGATCAAACGGTGTTCCATGCGGGTGCAAGAACCCCATCACATAGCTGAGCTTTGACCAGACCAGGTGGTCAAGAGGATACACATCATTCGGAGTACGAGCGGAATGCAGAAAGTGGGCCAGTTCGGTACCGGCTCGCAGTTCGTAGGGAATGAGGGTGATGCCAAGGCTCAGTTCATCGATGAGGCCGGCGGTCACTTCACGGCTGTTCACATCAGCTTTCTTTAGGAGTTCCGCAAAGGTGCTGTCGCTGATCGGGCAAAACAGTCTTCCTTCAGCTACGCCTTCGCGCAACAATGAAAGCAGTTCCGTCTCTACCGGATCACTCCTCAATCCCGTGACCACGTCGCGGAGAATGATCCAGAACTTGATATCGAGATAAACCGCTTTCTTGCGCTCCAGACTCTTTGCCAGTTCGAGCTGCCGCGAACGCACATGTGCATCGAGTGAGATATTCGAAGCAGTCATTTCTCCATTTTCGTGCATGCGTCGGATCTCCTCTTGCTGCTGTCTTCGAATTACCTGCCGTTGCCCCTTGTTGGCGACTACTCAAGCGAATTACGGCTTCTTCGGCCGCAGAAAAGGGTATTTGTAATATTGCTCGGGAGGAATTGCATGCCGAGCTGCGATTTCAAACACGGTCTTCTGCAGTCGCGTACCAAGACGCGTCAGATCGCGTATCTTGATCCACCGCAGCCTCGTCCATTCGTCTCCTTTACTGAATTTCAGGCCGATCCCGATCATGCATCCCTTCTTCCAAAGCGAGAAAGGGCCATCAGGCATGTCCCAAATGTCATCGAGATATTCGGGAATCAGAATCTGATTCTTGAAAGCCGCCGTATCGAAAACGAGACGCTTCCGCCTTGGTCGGCAGTAGGTCATTATGGCGATGGCTTCTTGTTCAACCGGGAGAAAGCCCCAGGCAATTCCAATTTGCCGGTGGCCGAGCCATCCCAATCGCAATCGTCTGACGAGCTTTATCAGTTCCAACGGTGCGACGTTCATTTCTTGGAGGATTGCGGGGATTTGATCACGGCAAATGGCAAAAATCGTCTCATGTTCCTCGTGCCCCCCAGAATTCGTCCAAGTCCGATGAATGTCGATTACTCCTGAATTGACGCCGGCATGAATCGTGAAATGTTCACCTGTATCGCGCTTCATGGCAACGATTTTGTTGGCGCGGAACTCAATTACAAAGTCACCGATTTCTATGCCCTTCGCACCATTTGGGAGCACCGGTTTGCTGTTGTCATCCATTTTGCAATTCTAGTGAACTGGAGATGGCGCGATGGTCAGATTGCTGAATGCCCACGCACCGGGGTGAAATCTGAGAATCCGCGGTGAGCATAACGCATAGATTGGTCCCGAGAAGTCCGACCAGTGTTCGCGAATGTGTCCGCCCCAATTCAGGACGATTTACTTGGGATGCCACTTGACGAGAACAGCGCTTCTAGTGAACCGACCGATCTTCGTTCTGCTCTCACCTAACTCCTTACCATAGCGCTCCAACAAAACAAAAGCTTTAACCCCCTCTCCCTCACTGCGCGAGCCGAGGTGTGCGCCATTGGTTCCGTCTTGACCTCAACGAAACACAACATGGACAGACTGCCCGGAAAGGATAACCGCGATGTTTGGACGAATGATGGTTGAACCCGTTGTGCAGGTCGATGCCGGCGTTGATCTGCAGACAGCGGTAGCCACACTAATTAAGGTTGCCGAAAACGCCGAGATCGTTCGCTGGATCGAGTTGCCGGCAACCGTCCTGCTGTTCTTGCTCGTCCCCGGAGATTCGGATTCTGGGGCGGTCTATGTGCTGGACCGCAAGAAAGGAATCTGGTACGTCGTGGATTTCGAGGACGAACAATTCGGCGGATACAGCGTAAGCCAGCTCGAAATGCTCCTGAAGGACTGTAACTTCCTCGATCTCATTGAACGTCCAGGACTTTGGCGTGCCGGCTTGCCTTGGATCGTGTTGCCCGAAACGCGGCCCGAGGCGGCCGTTTGACAGAAAAAATATTCCGGGTTATCTACCAACACCCACATCAGAACACCGTGTGGGTAAAGGCGAAGAAGAGCGCGGCGGAGTCGAGAAATTGCCTGAAAGGAGGTGACTGGTTTATGGCAACGACAATCAGGGCAACCCGACAACTCGTCGAGGATTACCAGCGGCTGTTCGTGAACCGCCGCGCCTACACGATGCAGTCCATGCGGCCGCATCCGGAAACCGGGCGGCACTACTATTTTCGGCCAAGTAAGAAAGGAACGGACGTACCCCTGATGCTGACGGATGAGACCATCCGCCAGCACTTGGAAGGCAAGATTACGGTGGGCCTGTATGCCATCAACCCCTCGACCCAACGCTGTAAATGGGTCGCCATCGATGCCGATTACAAGAACGCCATGGAGGACCTGCTGAAGCTGCAGTACCACCTGATACAGGACAAGGTGGCGCCAGCGCTGGAAATGAGCAAGCGGGGCGGTCATCTTTGGATCTTCCTGGCAACGCCCCTGCTGGCCAAAGAATGCCGAATCTACATTCATGATCTTGCTTTGAGATTGGGAGTGCCGGTGAAGGGCGTGGGCTTGGCGGACGGCATCGAGGTGTTTCCGAAGCACGACGCCATAGGAGCCGGTGAGTTCGGCAACGCGATTCGCGGTCCGCTGGGAATTCACCGAGGCGCCAATCGCCGATTTTGGTTTTACGGCGCTGATTACACGCTGGAGGACCAGATTGCATACCTCAACGGTCTGCGGAAAGTGACCGAAGAAGAACTGCGAAGGTACATTGCCGGAAAGGTGCGTCCGGCGGCAGTCGCTTCTCCGGAACAGGGCAGGAACACTCTACCTCAACGTAGCCATGGGCGTGGCGGGTCGGACTTTCGCATCTTGGCGCACGTTGGTGCTGTGCGGAAGGTTGGAAGGAACTACATCGCTCGCTGTCCATCCTGTGCGGATTCTGGCCACGACAGGAGTGGCGACAACCTGGCCATCCTGATAGAGGACCCACGTTTTTACAAATGCTGGGCAGGCTGCACCAAAGAGATGATCCGTGCTGCCCTCGGGTGTCCGATTCGCGTTCGGAGTTCTGCATAAGAAGAAGAAGAGTGTGGCTGACATGAAGCAGAAGCGACTGTTGGACCAAGTAGGGCTAAGGCTCTCGCGGCAGGCGTTGCGAGTGTTGAAAGAACGAGGAATCTTTGCCCATTCGCCCGTGAGCCTGGAACACCAGCACTTGGCGAAACGCTATGTGGTGCGGGGGCTGGAGTCCGGTGGGGCGGTCGGGGACCTGGGGCGATACGTTACCTTTGCACGAGAAGATGGCCAGGCAATCGAGTGTCTGCATCCAGTGGAGGCAATCGGAGTGAACGGTCTTCATGCGGTCGTCGTGGCGCCGGCGCTGGTGAGAATCGAGATGCTGCGCAAGGAACGGACCTACGAACTGTTGATTACCCAACATTGGCCGGGAGAGGTAAGCGACGGCAAGCGACCTCTGCTGGAGACGACAGTCTTGTTTCGTGGCATTCACGGGCGTCTGGAGTTGGATCTGTCCGGAAAGAACAAGAGCCAAGCTGGCGCCGTATTGCCGACGTTTTACTCACTGGCCGGCGAAGAAGTCACAATTCCAAAACGGTTTCACGAAGCGATCCGTGCCATCACAAAAGCGGTGAACTGCATTGGCTGTTTGCATTGTCATTTTTCCAGAGCACCGAAGGGGAAAAAAATACGGGTCGAAAACGGCGTACCCGCAAGTCAAAACAGCGAGGCCAACGTGCTCGCATCCGAGGTGGCGTGAAAGGAGTGGACGGGATATGCATGGAAGACTGAAGAACTATGCTCTGGTTATCTGCCTGTTTGTTTTTCTGTTCGTAAGCATTGGAAACGGTCTGCACCTGACTCCGGGTGCGGCATTCATTGGTGCTCTGTCCGGCACCCCGCTTGTAATCTTCGCTTTCAATCGCTGGTGCGACGCCCGATGTCGGAGAGAGGAGGCGCGCAGAGAGGAACCCGCCTCCGAGAACATCCCACTGCGCGAGCGACCATGAGATTTCTGCTGCGTCTGCTGCTACTGCTCGTTCTTACCTCCTACCTATTGCGCCACTACGGGTCCTTCCTAGGCGAGAACCTCTGGCATATGCATTCGGCCGAGCACGGAGAACTCCTGAACCGTCTTGCTGGGATAGCCCAAGATCATCCTCAAAACGGATCGGCACAAACGAACCTGCCGCCCGGAGTGTTGCCGCGTCGCGGCTTGACGCCAGGGGCAATCGATCCGCGCGTTAGTCAAAGCAACATCAGAAAGACCATCTGTCGGCCAGGCTACACGGCGACGGTCAGACCGCCCTTCGAGTACACCAACGAGATGAAACACCACCTCATGCGGGCTTACGGGGTTAGGGGCAGCATCCACGATTACGAACTTGATCACCTCATACCCCTGGAACTGGGCGGCTGTCCGAGCTGCGAGACCAATCTCTGGCCGCAACCTCGGAACGTGTCCCCAGGGGCGAGTGAGAAGGATGAGGTAGAAGACTACCTGCACCACCAAGTCTGTTCTGGTGCGCTGCCGTTAGCTGAGGCACAACGAGAAATCGCCTTCGATTGGTATGCGGTGTACGAAAGAATTCACAGGGGGACGACAAGACAGCGGCGGGAAGGGCAGCAATAGCGAGGTTGTGTATGTCAGCGGTAAAGCAAGTCATTGCGATCAATGAAAACGAAGCCACGCGACCGGAGGGTACACAAGGATCGGTGCCCGTGCCTGCAGAGATCGGGGGTACAAGCCCGGAACTCGTGCGCCCGTTGCGCCGGCGCCTACCAGATGAACGGCGAGCAATCACCCATCACTTTACCATCGCGGGCCAGGAGGGATATCTCACCGTTGGCGTGTACGACGATGGGTTACCGGGGGAGATCTTCGTCAGGATGGCGAAGGAAGGTTCGACGATCTCCGGGCTCATGGATTCGATTGCGACTGTCGTTTCACTTGCGTTGCAGCATGGGGTGCCGCTCGACGTGCTCTGCGCCAAATTCAGTCACACGCGCTTTGAGCCCAGTGGCTGGTCAAGGAATCCAAAGATCGGCTATGCCACGTCACTGATGGATTATCTCTTCCGTTGGATGGAGCTCAAGTTTCTGAAGAATGAGCAGGGAGAACTGTTCGAGTCCCGTCCAGTGTCCATTCATGCCATGCCGCCCCCGAATGGGAAAGGAGAGGTTGAAGCGCTTGGTGAATTTGTGCAATTCGGAGATGCGCCTGCCTGCAACGTCTGCGGTTCGCTAATGCTACGGAGCGGCACGTGTTACCGCTGCACCTGCGGTAATACAAGCGGCTGCTCCTAGCAAGCCATACACGGCCGGTTTCTTCTTCTTCTTCGATCAAAGATGCCCCCATCGACTCTCTCTTGCACCGTCAAATCAATGTTGAACCATTAAATCTCGAGTTCCTTCGCCCACCGATGCAGGCTGACTATCCAACTAAAAGCAGGACTTTCACGTCCATGAGCCTGGCGCGGGAGACAGTAAACCTATGCGGTAAGAATAGAAAATAGTGGGGCAATAGCTCAACGTACTTGGTGTCGATCAAGAGCGCGTCTTCGGGTGCCGCGAGGGCTTCGGCAACGAGGGAAGTCCAGCTTTGGGGTCGGCTCCATCTCCGGGAGTTATTGGAGCCCTGCTTGCATCCCCAAAGGTAGGAATCGATCGGAGATTCCGGACGAAACTCCGCATAATCGATCGCCGAAATGGCATACCAATGCTTTTGTAAGGTTCTTGGCCAGTTGCGGCGTACTACGAATTCGACGAACTGCCGAATCGAGTAAGAGCGATTTGCGAAAGTGACCTTCTCTCCATAAGCATCTTCGCCGAACAATTCGACCTTCATTACGTCCTCGGCGTCAAAGTAAGGGTCCGGGAGCCCAACCTTTCCCTTTGCGCCATTTTGTGTCGTGATGGTCTCAATCGCTCGAAATACTTTGGACACCCCAGCCAGCTCGGCACCCCTCAGACAGAGGCATTGGGCTGCCATGAACATGGCGGGGGCAGCGGCCTCCCCCCAGAGTTTGAAGTCAGAGACGTATCGCCCAATGCAACCATATACCTCGTCTTCATTCTTGAGTGGGGTTCCGGCAAGTCGATGAGATAGCATGTGCGCGCTAAGCGCTCCGATAAGAGACGATAGACGGTACGGCCAAACCTTATCATCGACGAAGATATTGCCTTCCATTAGGTTACTGGACTTCAGCGTCTCTGTGACGAGCTCTCCTACGCACTTTTTCAGGCTTGCGATGATTAGTTCTATGGACGGAAGCCATTCTTTGCTATCGGAGTGTAGTTCGCATATTCGCAAGAGGTGGAACAGCAACAGGGCCCAAGCTTGTCCAGCCGAGAAGAAGTTTTCGACCTTTTCATACTCAGAAATGACATAGTCGGCCACGATGGTGGTGGCCGCCAGCAAGCGGCGAAGTTCAGATCGCGAGACTCCCCCTTCAGGCGTAAGCGAAAGAAGGAAACGGGAGAAGTCTTCGCATTTCAAAGGCTCGCGCTTATCAGCAAGATACAGCGTGAGGAACAGCTGAAAATCTCTTGGCTTGGTGGGGAGGAAGGACGATGGAATCTTCAGGAACATGTCGAGCAGCTCATCGTAAAGAATCAGGTTGAGTTCGCGATTATGTTGTTTCTTCCACTTTTGATTCCGCATGACGATGTCCACCCGCACAGGGTCGGAGATGGTGCCGTTGGTGACAAGGTGTGGGATGAAATCTGTGTCTGCGGGAACATTCGGATGAAGGATCGGAGACGTAACGGTCATCTCGATTTGAGCAACCAGTTCGGCCCACTTCGCTTGCGCTATGTTCCCGCCCTTGAGTTGGTAGGAGTGGTAGACACCATTTGAATCCCGTGTAATGAGATCCTTCCCCAGCTCAAGCTGCCCATGCTGTTGTTTGTGGATGATCGTATGACCATCCGAAATGAGGGCTTGGGCAAAGGAATCTTCGTATCCCAGCTCATTAACATTATGTAACCAATCTTCGACGACCCTCTCGATCACGCCAATCCCTTCGTTTCTGCTCGATGATTGCTTCCGCTCTTTCCCTGAGGCGCGACTCGGTCTTGAATCGGCCGAACTCCGACCGAATGGTGGCGGCCATAGCGGGGTGACACACCTGAGTGGGATATATCGGCAATCCAAACATATCGAACTCGATATCGAGTCTCTCCAGTGAGTCCAAATAAGACTCCAACGTGAAGGGTGCTCCCTTCATATCGACCGCATTCCCAACTTCCGCGGTGATCTCATCGAATCGGTCAAAGAAGATCTTTTCCAATTGGGAAGCTACGTCGAGTGTCAGTTGTTCTGTCCGCTTCTTAAGGCTCTCTACCGTCTCGTTAAATTCGAGATTTGCCGATATCTCTATCGGAGCTCGGATGTCGACGAAACCCTGCGTTTCGATGACCCCATCGTCTCTTTCGACACTGAAAGCATTGCCCTCGTGGAACCGTACCGACCGGATCTTGGAAACAATCGGCATTTGCGCATCGATCTTGGCACGTAGCTCGCGCACGTGGTGGTCCATCAGCCGATCCTTCAGACGTGGAAAGTCGGGAAGCATAGCCATTTCCGATATATGTCAATGATACGACAGCCAAACCGGCACAAACGCCATGAGGCTGGGGATGAAGACTCGATCGTTTGCCTTAGTCAGGGTTTTGGTTCGGCGGCTCGAACCGTTTCCACGAGCATTTTGCGTGCCTCGTGCCAGTTCTGGACTTCGCGTAGGAAGTTGATGCGCGTTCCTTTCATGCCATCGGCGGTCTTCAGCCGAAGGTGGGATTCAAGCCGGTCGACCGCCGGTCATTGTGGCCTCAGTCGCAGCCGCCCGTGGTATCCAACCCAACTCCAGCCAACGGCCGACTCGCATTTCCTCAAATCACAACCGAGTTCAACAAAACCTCAGGTGCCTGGAGGGTGCCTCGCCATGCCAATTGAAGACACAACGCTATCTCCCTCGGGACTGGAAGTGAACAAGCTCCTTCCTGAACTTGAAGTCCCGTTTTCACCCGAGCAAGTCCGGTGGCGGGTTACCAACACAACCAACGACAAGAAGCGCGGTCAAATCGTACCCTACGCCGATCCCCGCGCTTACACCGACCGGCTGAATGCGCTCTTCTCTCCCCAGGGCTGGACGCGGGAGTACAAGATCGAAACGATGAGTAACATCACCCGGGTGAAGAAGGGCGAGAGCATCGTCTCGGGCAAGGTGCTGGTCACCTGCACTGTCACCATCATCGGCCTGTGGTCGCACTCCGGAACTGGTGAAGAGTGGGCCGACGATGACAACGGCATGACTTCGGCTGACGCGCAAGCCTTCAAACGGGCGTGTTCGTGCTTCGGTCTGGGCCGGTACTTCTACGATTTTCCCGCAATCTGGGTCGATCTGGACCAGAACCGCCAGCCAGTGAGAGCACCCATGTTATCCGCCTGGGCTCTTCCGGAGAACTGGCGTAAAGGAATGCGGCCCCCGAGCAAGAACGGCAAGGAAAAGGCCGGCTCAGCATCTCAAGGTGCGGGCTCGAACGGAGCAAGGAGCGGCAATCATCGACAAGCCGCCGCTCGCCCAACTTCCCCCACAAATGGCAACAGTAGCAACGGGCAAAGCCAGACCGAGAAGGCTAACGGCTCATCTGCCGCTGCCCAAGCCGACGACCTCGATGAGCACATTCTGTGTATGGAAAAGGCTGTTGGCACGACCTTCTATCGCAGCATCCTCTGCGAGTACGGCCGCGTCAACCAGCCAAAGCTGATTCGCGACGCCAGCATCAAGCGGAAAGTTCTCCAGATGCTGGAGTCGGTTGCACGGGGAATCAATCGTCTGGAAGCCGTCACCAAACGGCTGGATCCGAAGACTGTTGAGGCGTTGCTTACTAGACTCCAAGCTCCTCCTCTCGGCGAGATTTCTGACCTCAAGACGCTGCAACACATTGTGTACGGTCTCGAAGAACTCGCCGGTCCCAACCAACCACACGCAGCCTAGTGTCTAGCCCCCCCAAATATGCCGGGCGGCATGGATACGTGTGACTCTCCGCTGCTGCGAACAAACCCACCGATCTCGTTCCAAAGCAACCACCCCTAAAACACAAGGAGCTGGCAACGTGTCGATAAAGGCAATCAAGAACATTTCCCAGGTTCGTGGCGGGTCTCAAGCTCGAATCATGTTGGCCGATGACGGCAAGAAGTACGTGGTCAAGTTCATGGGCAACCCACAAAGCACCAGAGTGCTGGCCAATGACTACCTAGCCTGTCGACTGGCGCGGATGATCGGGCTCAGCGTGCCGGAGCCGGTCATTATCCTCGTGGACGAAGAGACGATCCTTGAGCAGCAAATCACCTTCACCCTGGCTGGCAGGGCGGTTGCTCCGCACCCTGGATTTCAATTCGGCTCTTTGGTGGTGACTGATGAAGAGGTCTGGGATTGGCCGCGGCACTCAATGTTCGGGCAAGTTCACAATCGAGGAGAGTTCGCCGGCATCCTCGCCTTCGACAAGTGGACCGGCAACGCCGATGGTCGGCAAGTCCTATTCCACAGGAAGCTGCACCAGCGAAAATTCAGAGCGACGTATATCGACTTCGGCTACTGCTTCAATGCAGGGGAGTGGAGTTTCCCCGACGCGCCGCTGCGTGGGGTGTATGCCATCAATGAGGTTTATGAGGCTATCCAATCGTGGAACGACTTTGCGCCTTGGCTTGGGCGGATCGAGCGCTTCTCCGAGACAAAACTGCAGTGCATTGCGGAGGAAATCCCTTGCGAGTGGTATGGAGAGCGCTCAGAACTGCAGCGGCTGCTGAGCTGCTTGTTGGAGCGCCGCAGCGCGGTTCGTGGTCTAGTCGAAGATTTCAGGACCTCAAGCAGAAAGCCTTTCCCGAATTGGACCGCGGAACGTCCGGCACCTTGCGCGACAGAAGCCAGTGGAGAACTCAGGGCTATGTGAGATCCGCCCCTTTAACAACCCTGAATTGGTTCCACGCTTCGGAGGGAAAAATGAGAAATGCTGGCCGCCTCAAACTCGGTTATTACCCGTTGCCTGTCGAGGAAGCCCGAAATATCCACGCCTTGCTGGTTTCCTCCGCGCCCTACGCGGCGATCGATCCTTGTGTTGGCGATGGCACCGCTCTGATCGAGATCACTGGGAGCACAGCCGCTCATCTGGCCGGCATTGAGCTCGACGCGGACCGAGCAGCCGCGTCCACCCAGAATGGCATCTCGGCAGTCCAGGGAAGTGCTTTTGAGTGCCGCGTATTGGCGGAAACCTGCTCGCTTCTGTACCTGAATCCACCTTACGACACCGAGGTTGGACCGCATAGTAACAAGAGGATGGAACTTGTGTTCCTGGAACACTGCTATCGATGGGTGGTCAGCGAGGGCGTGCTGGTGTTCGTCGTACCAGCTCCCGCAGTCGGAACTTGCGCGCGACTGCTGGCCAGCCAGTTTGATCGGCTTTGCGTCTTTCGACTCGAACATCCGGAGTCCGTCCGCTTCAACCAGGTCGTGGTGTTTGGCAAACGAAAGAAGGCACATCTGCGTGGCGATACTAAAGGAGCGGATGATTTGCTCAGAATCGCATACAAGCCACATCTGCTCCCTGTGCTTAACCAAAAGGTTGTGGAGCGCTATGCAGTTCCACCCTCGGCGCCCGCGACGATCAATTACACCGGATTGCCACTGGATGTGATTGAGGATGCGGTCCAGCGCTCTGTCGCAATGCAAAATGCTCGCGGGGTTCTCGTTCGCAAGCAGCAGAGGATGAACGGTCGACCGGTGACTCCGCTGCATAAAGGCCACGTCGGACTGCTGGCCTGTAGCGGGATGTTGAACGGCTTCTTCGGGGAAGGCGAAACTCGGCACATCGCACACTGGCGATCAGTCAAGTACGTCGATGAGTTCAATGAGGAAGGCGAAACAGAAGGGGAGACCATCATTCGCAAACGCGAACGGTTCAGCCACGAGCTAACGCTCGCTTACGAGAGCGGCCAAATAGTGGAGCTCAAGGAGACCAAGCAGAACAAACCCTGCCGTGAAGCCAGTTAACACTCTGAAGCACCAATCGTGCAGGATTGGGTCGGGGGCTTCCCGGTTTCTGATATAAAGAGGAATTCCGATGGCACTACGCTTTGAATGGGACAAACGCAAGGCAGCATGGAACCTCAGAGTACATGGCGTGTCCTTTCGCGAGGCCACCACCGTATTCGCCGACCCACTCTCGATCACGATCTCCGATCCCGATCATTCCACGACTGAAATGCGTTTCGTCGATATCGGTCTCTCACACCTCGGGCGCTTGCTCGTGGTATCGTACACGGAGCGAGGCGATCGAATCCGCTTTATTACTGCGCGATGCGCGACCCGCAATGAGCGAAGACAATATGAAGAAGCAGAGTAAGAGAAAGGCCCGTACTTCCGATCAAATGCGTCCTGAGTACGATTTCAGTGAAGGTGTGCGCGGAAAGCATGCGGCCCGCTACGCGTCCGGTACTAACGTTGTCGTCTTGGCGCCTGATGTCGCTAGCCAGTTTCGAACTGCTGACGACGTAAACGAAACGTTGCGGGCAGTTGCCAGATTGATGCAACGGCGAAGAGGCCGCGGCAAACATCAGACCGCTTAGAAACAATCAGCCGCTGCGCTTGTGCTCGGCTGGACCTCAGGCAGCTTTATTTGCAACGCGTTCCGCGGTCAGTGCATTCCAAAGAACCGTTCGCCCTTGAGATTTCCTCCGCTCAGTTTCCACACTGACGAAGTTTTCTTCTGTCCTATTGACCGGCGCTTCGAACAAGCACGCTGCCGTTCTCTCCTCTCTTTTTCGCCACCAAACGGAAGACCGCCAAAATTCGTTGACCCACAATGAAAACAAAGGGATACGGCTGATGAAAAACGCTCATGAGCGATTCGGAAAACTGATGTACCGACGCCAAACGGAAAAGACCTCCACGAACCTTCGCGTGTTCCTGGACGCCTTCGTAGGCGAAGATGGGGGCAAAGCCCACCTTGTATCGGTAGTGGGCGGGGACGTAGAGATTGGCGCCCTGGCTGCCGCATTCGCCAACGGAGACTCGTTTACCGTGGAGAGTCCTTACGGTGCTGAGAGCATTGTCTCGCTGGGCGAGAAGCCACTGTGCTTCCGAGGCTCCCTCGTGGTTCATGGTCGTAAGCGGCCACTGAGGCATCTTGTGAGTTGCTCGCGGGAGTTGGTGGAAACCACCTCGGACGGGAAACTGCTCCTGATAAGCGACGACAGTTCATTCATCTGGTCCTCGCTGGTTTGCCACTATGGCCTGCCCGCCACCCCAGAATGGGGCTCGTGGATGATTTCGCAATTGCAGCAGCAGAAGCGTATTCAGCCTCTTTCCACGTTCGGATATGCCGGGGTCGCCGTAAAGGCGAAGCGGAAAGAATTATTGGCGCTGCTTCGGAAGGGGCTGCGCAGCAATCAGCTTGTTTTTCCTGCCAAGAACGGGCCAGTCGAATGGCCCGAAATCCAGCTCACCAAGAAGACTGCCTGATTACGCCGGCCAATCCGCAGACTGCCGCGGAGAGCGGCCCACTCGCGGATGCACTGCACACCCACATTCTGAACAGTTCTGGGAGGACCTGAATTCATGGCGCTCATACGTACAGGGGACCGCATTTGTTCGTCGTGCCGAGGCATAAACGGCCATCACCAAGCAGCGTGCACTGGCGACGAAGCTGTTGAGGTGATCAGTGTCTATACCCGCCAGCAAGCAATCGAAGACGGCATTCTGGTCGATTGCGAGGAAGCTCCAATGGGAGAGTTGCGCACCCAGCTTCTGAAGTGGCCACTTGCGATGACCGCCACAGCATTTCATCGCTACGTATGGCCAATAGACGAGAAGGCAAGCCTGCCACCAGACCAGAGTTTGGAGGGCCGCTTCTGGGATGTGATTTGGATGTTCCATGCCGCCGTCAAAGGGAAAGTCCCAGCCAGACGCATTGACCCGTGCAATCTGTTGTTCGACTTCTACTGCATCGTTGCGGATCCTTCACTGTGGTCGAACGAGAGGGTCGACGCGACCGCCAGGAGTGGAGGAGAGGGGATGCGGCTCGTAACGCTGAAGGCGGTCTCTGGCCCTGGCGATGAGGGGGAACCAGTTATGACGTTTATGTTGCCGGAGGAAGATTGAAGGCGCTCGGCCCCTGAGCCGATGAGGACGAATCGCCAGAGGCTGAAGACGATCAACTTCCCAAATCAGCTCTCACGTGGCAGTTGCCGGAACGACTCCAGGTGCCAAACGCCATCAGGCGTCGATGTTTCCCGGCGCAGGATGTAGAGATTGCCGTCATCTGCGCGGACTTTGTAAAAGGCATCTGACGGACCGTACCACTGATCGAGTACTTCCTCGACCATGTACTCGTGCCCGTCCAGCCGAAACCGAACCGGCCTTTCGTCCGCTGTTCGACCGGAATAGCAATCCACTTCCAGCTTCATTTCCTCCATTCTGACGCATAGGCGTTACACCCGCCACTGGAGGGGACTCTCTTTTTGCCCCTCAGTCGCAGTCCCCACTTTCCTTCATCGGCGGCGAATGCCGGTTGTCCTCACAACTCCTGTCCGGAGAAATCCATGCAGAGCCTAGATACAATTCACGACTACCTGAGGTCTCACTCCGACGAAATAGGCGAACGAATTCTGTCGTCTTATCCAGCCCTGCACGGCGCCGACGAAGCCCCTTCTCCGCTGCTTTGCCGAATGGTGCGCGTTCCATATCCGGCCCAATCCCTAGCAATCATGGGCGTGAGTAAGCGATGGCAGCTGGCTCGCAACGCCAATGTCGTTGCCGAGTGCGGTGCAGGCAAAACCCTTATCGCCTTGGGGAGCATGTTGGTGCATAGCGCCGGCAGGCCGTTTTCTGGATTGGTCATGGCACCGCCGCACTTGGTCGAGAAATGGGCGCGGGAAACCTTCTTAACACTGCCTCAGGTCCGCGTGTTCCTTATCGACGACATGAGGAACGGTGGCGATCCGAAAGAGCCGCATGGGATCAACGAAGTCCGGTTGCGGCGCGGCGAAATCGTGCGCGAGCGACTCCACACATCGTTAGGCGAATTGCGGCGGCTGGGACGGAAAGGTTGGCGCGATCTCTGTCCCGGAACCACGATCTTCTGCATTGGCCGAGAGAAGGCGAAGCTCTCCTATTTCTGGAAGCACTGTTACGGCAAGAGCCGTTCCGGAAGATACCTTGGATCGCTTACAAACCCGGATACCGGCTGTCCTGTCGAGACGGATGGGGTGCGACTGAGCGTGCTCGATTTCGAGAAGAAACGCCTGAACGAGATCGTGGAGGATTCGAAAGCAGGGACCACGAAATACTCTGCGCTCTGGCAAGCGGACTGCAACAAGATTGCTCGCATGGCGCCGGCGGAGTACATGGGACGCTACATGCCGGAATGGTGGGATTACGCCATTGCAGATGAAATTCATCAGCTCGCGGGCGACACAGCTCAGGGTAATGCGCTTGGAGTGCTCAACAAAGCGGCACGACGCTTCCTGGGATTAACTGGGACTCTGCTTTCCGGCTATGCGGATGATCTGTTCAACACCCTGTTCCGCACCGATGCCAAGCGCATGATTGAGGACGGCTATGAGTGGGGCCCCGCAGGGCGAGAACGCTTTACGCGCGACTTCGGCGTAATCGAGACCATCGAGCGCATCACGGTCGAAGACAACGCCTGCTCCAGGAAAACCAAGAAAACGGTCACCATCAAACGCAAACCCGGCGCTTCACCGCTTCTGTTCGGCAAGTATCTGATGGACCATTGCGCTTTCATCGGGCTGGAGGACATTTCGGACGGTTTGCCCAGCTATCGAGAGGACGTCGTACCGGTGGCGATGGAGGAGCCACTGAAGTCGGCCTATGAGGAGCTTGAAGAGGAAATCACTGCCTGCTTGAAGGAGCACCGGGGAAACAGCAGCGTTGCAAGCACCATGCTGAATGCTCTGCTGGCCTGGCCGGACCATCCTTACGGCTTTGGCACTCTGTACGGGTCTGAATTCGACCCGGAAACCAAGTGCCGCGAGTCGTTTGTCATTGCCGAAACGGTTGATCTGGACAAGAACGAAACCTATGCGAAGGAGCGAGCACTCATCGAAGAAGTGAAAGGGCAGCTCGCACGTGGGCGCAAGTGCCAGGTGTTTGCGGTTTACACCAATAAACACGACGTTACCGCACGGCTGGAACAACTCTTCCGCAACGAAGGAATAAGAGCGTCGATCCTGCGGTCCAGCGTTCCCACTCACAGGCGAGAAGCCTGGTACCGCGAGCAGTTGCGCCGTGGAATCGACGTGGCAATCTGTCACCCCAAGATCGTTGAGACTGGGTTGGATCTCCTGGACTTTCCGACGATCCTGTTTCACGAGACTGGCTATTCATTGCACACGCTACGGCAGTCCAGTCGGCGGTCGTGGCGCATTGGACAGCGACGTCCTGTGGAGGTGAAATTCTTTGCCTACAAGGGGACGATGCAGGAGGTCTGTCTCCGCTTGATGGGGAAGAAACTCCTCGTTGCGTTAGCGATGGAGGGCAAGTTTACTTCCGAAGGTCTCCAAGCAATCGACGGAGATGATGACATGCTCACGGCGATGGCGCGCGAGCTGGTTGAGAACAAGGGGATCGGTGAGTCTGCCGATTCAATCTGGCGAAATGTTCAACAGCTGCGGCCCTCGTCGGCGTCACCCGTGCATGAAGAACCTGAGGATAGGCAACTTGACCACGCCGAAATCGAAATCCCTGCGATGTTACCATCAACGCTCAATGCGATTCCCGATGCCGGTTTTGTGGAAGCTACGAGCATGTCGCGCGGCTCTTCACGCAAATCCATTGAGTCGGGCCAACTTTCGCTCTTCTGAGAGGCCATCCGAGGCGACTGTTAGAGCCGGGCAAAGTAGCAGAAATGTTTATAATCGCAGCGGCTGCCCCAGAGGCTTACGGTCCCGCGATGTTTTAGGCCGACTAGGGTCGGCTTTACCTGGGTCAGCCCCACAGGAGAGGCTAAATGGCCGAACAGGCGTCGCCAGCAATCAAGGCTTTTTCTTTTGGCGGTTGCGACTTTGGTCGCACAAGTCCAAGCGTAGAAGCCCTTTCCCCCAACACACAAGTTCTGAATGTCGACATCACTTTCGAGGAAGCGCTAAAGCTACATTTGGCAATCGGGGAATGTGTCCGCAAGCTCAACTCGTACAAGCGGAGCACAAGCGCCGGAAAGCGCACAGCCCTGAACCTTGCGATTCACCTTTCCAAAGGTCGAGTGACCATCAACGAAGGGAAGCTGCCGGCAAAGACCACGGGGTAAGTACGTGCAGTCGTTAAGTCGTGTGTCATGCAATATTCGGTTCGTTTCCTAATAGCCAGTGAGCCGACCGAAATCGACGGCAAACACCAGTGGAACTTCCAAGCTCCCACAACCGGACTTGCGGGGCGCATCGTCGCACGTGTGTGGTTAGCGCGTGTTACAACTAAGTGTCGCTTGCTTGATGTTAAGCGAGTTGTGGTTTAATCCTTCTGTGTCCTTGTCACAGCAACAGAAGGACTGCCTGCGCGATGCCATCGAGAGATATGACTTTCCATCTGACTACTTTGATTTCGGACGCAATTCTGCTGAACATTTGGCGAATACAAAAGATGTGGAAGTCAGAATTGGGCGCCACTTAACCTCTGGTGATCCAGAACGAGTTAAGAACGGGCTGTCCAACGTCCTTTATTGGGGCTACGCCCAGATGGGAATCCGCGACACGCGTGTCCAGCACTTTCGTTCGAAAGTGAACGTCTACGAGCTGAAACGAGCTTGTGACCTCTTTCGACGCTCCGGTCTTCCCTCCGTCCTCGAAATCAAGGACCTCGGACTCCCAGAGTTCTCCGGCCTCTCGTTTGTGAGTAAGATCCGCGTGTTCTTAGACCCGGATAAGTCTGCGGCACTCGACCGGCAAATCATGAAGATCCACCAACACTGTGCCACGACGCTACTTGCAAATCTGCGGATCGGCAGGAGCACGCAGATCCCAATCACCGAGCATCATTCTGAAGTGTATGAGGCCTGGTGCCGTAGGATGGTGAACATCTCTGACATGTACTTCGATGCCCGCTTCCGTGCGGTCGATATCGAACGCGGATTGTTCCAGTTGATTCAAGAGAGAAGTGTGGAGGCTGCAGCTCGGATTCTCAACGATGCCTGATGTCGCCAGTCGAAAGCAACAAGCAAGTGTGTTCCCCAATTGACAGGATTCCACATCGGCATATCCCTCTGGGCGTCTGGGGTGCCGAGATTTCGTCGCGAAGTCACGTTCTACGATTAGTTCGGGGCCAGTCGATCCGCCAACGCTCGCCAGGAGCTCGCACCCAGAACAGGGGTTTTACCGGAGTGCCGCGCGCGTGGTGGTAGAGCGCAGCAGTACGCTGGTAAAAGCCGCGTGTATGCCACGACTCCCGAAACCCGAAACGCTGGCAGTCGAGGTGATGGCAAAACTCGTGGCAGAGAGTGCTGAGGAACGTGCCGAACGAGGTGACTTGTTTCCGGATGGCGGTCCGCATCCAGAGACGGATGAGCATCGTTTCTGGATCGTAGTCCCCGAACAACTCGATCGACGAACCGCCTTCGCGCACTCGAAGCGGGCGGGCAGCAAGTACTCGGATCACGGGCCGACGAACCTGGTAGAAATCAGATGCAACCGAAAGAAACTCCGCACATGCTTGGCGAACCGATGAAGCAGTGCTGCTTTGCATGGCCGAATCGATGGACTTTGCCGACGCCTGCAGCCGGTCGTCTTCGGGGATTTCGAACGCTGTGAGCCGGTCGCTCTCAAGAAACCTAGCCCGTAACGCTGCTGTGCTCGGCGGTCGGTCGGTAAGCATCGCTGAAAATTGTCAACCCAGCCTGCCGAGGTGCACAAGAGCCGCAACACTACGGGGCTGTCAGAGCCTCAGGTTTCGCGGATGCAGCTTTGTCCCTGAGCAGGAATATCTCCGAACGGCGAACTAAACGTCGAGGAGTCGTTATGCAGTTGGCTGTTGGCTATCACGTTCCGCTATGCGGGCTGGCAGCCAATCTCGCAACGTGGGGGTCAGATAGAAACGCGGAAACAAGAGATCGTCATCAGGACTGATTACCCCATCGGCGACCGCCATACGCGCAAGCGGCGTCTGCGGGTAGATCCGCAGCCCCACCGTAACCTTGAGCGCATCAAGATTCATTCCATCCGCAAATGTCAGACTTTCTTCGACCGAATCTCTGGTCTCGCCGGGCGCTCCGAGCAACAGAAATCCATTGCGCTTTATGCCGGCATCGCGAAACATGGCAGCAATCGCCGCTACCTCGGCGCAATTGAACTGTTTGTTCAGTTGCCGCAGCACTGGTTCTGACCCGCTCTCGAATCCCAGGCTCACCTGCGTGCAGCCTGCTCTTGCCATGAGTTCCACAAGTTCGGGATCAACCCACTTCGGGTATACGATTGCCCACCAGTCAATCCCCAGCTCGGCAGCAATGATTTGGCGGCACAGTTCCTTGGCGTATTCCAACGGTATATTGAAGGTGTTATCCACGAAATAGAATTCGCGAAAGCCGCATTGCCGAAGATCTTTAAGCCAACGGACGACTGCTGCGGGCGACCGCTGTCGCACCCGTCGGCCTTCGATGATGCTGGTTGAGCAATAGATGCAATCCAGCGGACAGCCGCGCCTGCTCTGGACCGGTATTCGCGCTGTTACAAGCTCTGAGTGCAGCCAAAGGCTCGGGTCGGGCAGTGGCAACGCATCCAGATCAACACCACATGCTCTTGGAGTCGGCGGCTTGGTTGCTAGATACACCCCTGGCGGCGCCGGCCCTTCTTTGCCCCGCTCGATCCAAGAAAGCAAGGCAGGGAAAGCCACCTCGCCTTCCCCCTGAATGCCCATGTCGGCACCAAGATAAGCCAACGCGCTTTCAGGGAAGATGCTGTAGCCAGCTCCACCCAACACGATAGTGGCCGGCGATGTCGCACGACAGGTCGCCACAACATTCTTGCTATTTTCCAGCAAGAACTGCGGGCTGGTCATGTTCTGGTCGTCGATGTTCCGGACGGAAATCCCGATGACGTCGGGACGCTGTCTCTGGATTGTTTCCCGGATCCTCCGCTCCAGGTCGATTGTCGACGGGAGGATCAGCAATTGCACCTCATGACCAGCCGTTTCCGTCGCCGCCGCGACACAGGCCAGTCCAAGCGGCAAGGGCGTCATCGACCCTGCCTCATCCGCCGCCGAGAGGGACAGTACCCGCATAGTTCTTCACCCACTGCGTATCTGTTGAGGCGAGCAGCCTGTGTTTACAGCTCCTTCATCCAGTCAGCCGTCTTCATGACGAGGCTGAATCGCATCTGCTGCGTGACCAGGATGGCGCGATGCAACTCTTCGTCCGACACCTCTCCCGCAGTGTTCTTGATCGCCAGTGTGCCGGTTGCGTCGGATAGAAACTCAACTCCAAATCCCAAGTGCATGGCCTGCCGTGCCGTCGTGTCGCAGCACATCTGGGTCATGTAGCCGGCAATGACAACCGTCCCCACACGGCGCTCGCGCAGCCATCTTTCGAGCTCCGTGCCGGTAAAACTGCCGGGCAGCGACTTGTGAATGAGTACATCATGCGGTCGCGCCGCCACCTCCGCATGCAGTTCCCATTCCTTGCTTCCTTTGCGGAAGACTGGGGCGTCAGGTTGTGGTGACGCGTGCTGAATCGCGACCACCGGCACCCCATGGTCGCGCGCCGCATCCATGGCAGACAACACGTTGGCCAGACTCCCTGCGGGATATGTAATGGGCAGCTTGCCCGTGAAGTACTCATTCTGGACGTCAATAACCAAGAGTGCGCGTTTCGGGTTCTCAGCCATAAAGCTCATTGTAGGACAGCACGGTTGCTGGGGAGTGGCGTTTCGAGTGGGCCTTGATCAGGCTCAGATGATATGTGGCACCAGCGCAGCCACCCGCCGCGAGTAAGCTTCATACGACTCGCCGAACTGCGCGCGCATCCATTTCTCCTCAAGCCTCAGTTTGCGCCATAGTGCGACGAAGACAAGGGCTACAGCAAGCAGACCGCGCCACTCGCCACGGGCCACTGCGCAACCAACAAATGCCAGCAGCAACCCGGTATAGATGGGGTGGCGAACCAGGGCGTAGGGGCCACTTGTAATGAGTTCGTGACCTTCTTTCACGGTGACGGCTTGGCTCCAATTTTTTCCGAGGTGACGACGCGCCCAGACAGCAAAGAGTAGACCAAATGCGGTAACTGCCGCGCCGCACCAGAAACACCAGGCGCCACGTGGAAGAAAGCGCTGGTTCAGCCATGGAAGCGGAACCTTTGGGAGCCAAAGCAGCGCCGCCGCGCCAACAATCAAAACCAGCCGTGCAATCCGCGAAGGAGCGGACTCGCGCCGCTCGGTCTCTTTGACATTCCTCGAAATCGCCCACCAATAGGCCAAGAAGCTAAGCCACATTGCCGGGAAGAGATAGTTTTGTACGAGTGGCATGAGTATTCCTTATGCGGTTACCCTTTGATGGAGAACAGGCTTGGCTTGAAGTATTTGGCTTTGCCCACACGCCGCATCCATTCCAATTCCTCTGGAGTCATTGGGCCCTTGTCCAACGCGTCAAGCGCGGCAGACAGATCGGAGGCTGATCTGGGACCGGTCAGGCAGAGATCAACCGCCGGGTTCGTCAAATTGAACCTATAACAATCACTCGCCGAGGGAACCTTGTCACCTGCGGGAACCTTGTCGGGTTTCATCAGGTCTCCCCAACAGGTAGCCGTAAACGTCACGATTCCGGGCCTTACCTTAGGCGCAGGCAGTCTCGCGAAGATGTCTCGTTCAGCGCCCGGATGTACTGCGTTGTAGCGCACATGAAGGACATCAACATCGCCGTTATGGTTGGCAATTGCCGCTGCCTGTGGCCGATTGTGGGTCGAGACAGCGATAGCGCGTATTAGGCCGCGTTCCCGAAGCCGCAACGCCTGGTCGAAGATTGCAGGGGTGACGTCCTTGTTCCAGAGTCCCAAAAGAAGTATGTCAGCGTGATCCATGCCAAGCGACTTCAATGCGCGCTCCAGACTCCACGGGACCATTGCGGCGACGCGCGAATAAGACTGGATAACGAGGCGGAACTCGTCCCGACGTGATCTCAGGCCTCGCAATCCGGCTCCGAACTTGGCCGTACGCATCGAGCCCCAATACAGGTAATTGACGCCTCGCTCAAACGCCGTCTGCACGCAACCCTCGTCTGCGCCATAACTGGATGCCAGACCGAGACGGCTTACCTTCCAGTTCGTCTTGCCTAAAAGCGAAGTCTTCCAGTCGATCATCCCAACTCCACCGCTACCCGATAGCGCGCAACCACACACTGAGGCTGTCGTCGCAAACATCCCAGGATGCGCACGCCGTCCGTCGGCGCGCAATCCAATGGCGTGAATTCCTATGGAACAGTTATACCCGAGCCAGTCTCGCCCGGCTTGTCCGGCAACAGTGAGTGCCAGCAGCGACGATGGTCGCGTCACAGTCGCAAATCGGCGCAAGTACGTCTTCACTGATCAGATCGATCAGCTCATCCGAGAGATCTATCTCAACCATCGGGACGCGAAGAAACGACCTGGCATTCCGATATTAGCCAAGAAGGTCGGCATGCCGCATTGGGCACTGAAGAAGCGCGCTCGTGAGTTGGGTCTTGCCCGAACGAAAGAGCTGCCTTGGAGCGAGCCGGAACTGGAGGTTTTGGCGCGCAATGCGTGGATGAGCGATGAACGCATCCGCCTAAAGCTGAGGGCGGCCGGCTACGCACGCACGGTAACTGGAATTCACCTCAAATTGAAACGAATGAAGTTCAAACACGACGGGAGTTTCTATTCCGCCAGCGGTCTCTCGCAGGCACTGGGGATTGATTCCCACGCCGTGACTCGATGGATCAAGAGCGGCCACCTGAAAGCCAAGTTTCGCGGTACCGCGCGAACTGAGCAGCAGAACGGCGATATCTATCTCATCCACGAGAAAGACGTGCGGCGTTTCATCCTCGAACACCCCACCGACATTGATCTGCGCCGAGTGGACCAACTCTGGTTCCTCGATCTAATCACTAACGGATTAGTGCGCGCCGCTTGAACACCACAGCCATCTAATTGCCTCTTCGCACAGTCGATGGCGGCTGATGTTGTCGGGCGCCGAGCCGCCGGAAGCGGCACAACCCACTCGGGAGAGCGGCAGACTTGGTCGTCTGCTGGCCCTCGCGATTTTCATTTGGAGGAAATACGATGCAAGAGACAAACCTTATCGAGCAGGAGCAGCCAGTTGGGGTCTTAGCAACCCCGATTCCCGCGCCCGCTCCGACGATGACGCTGTGCTCCTACGGAGCAAAGCTAACCCGGGAAGAACTGGCCCGGGTGGCAACGCCCGTTGGGACAGCAACCCACAAACCCATTCCGCATATCGCAGTAGTGGAGAAGCTGATCGAAGCCCTCAGCTTTCGCCAGATTGGCGTCGTGCAGGAGGAATACGCCATATCGGCGGACGGAATGCGCATGTTCGGAGTGATGGACTTGAGCTCCGGCTTCGACGGATGCCGTTTCGCGATAGGCTTGCGGAACAGCCATGACAAGAGTTTTCGGCTCAGTGTCACCGTTGGCCTCAGAATCTTCGTTTGTGAAAATCTTGCGTTCCACGGGGAATATACTCCGGTGCTCGCTAAGCATTCGAAGAACTTTTCCCTGGAGGACAGCCTCGCCATCGGCGTCGATCGGATGCAGCGGAACTTTGGGCCTCTGAAGCAACAGGTCGAGGAATGGCAGGCGCTTCAGTTGTCAGCGGCTACAGCAAAGCTGCTGATCTATCAGGCGTTCATCGAGGACGAATTGGGGTTTCCGAAGCACTTGGCGCGGCGTGTGCACGAACTGTACTTTCAGCCTGTGCATGAGGAGTTCCAGGCGCGAACCATGTGGAGCCTGTCCAACGCCTTCACCAGCGCGTTTAAGGAACTGGAGCCAATTCCTCAGTACAAAGCGACGGCGAAGCTGGCGGGCTTTCTGCAATCCGTCCGCCCTCAGTAACCCCTACCGGAAATGTCGGCGTACGGTCCCGATGCCGTGCCACCTGTCTCGACCCATTGGAAAAGATTGGGAGTTGGAGGGACCGTACGCCGTCGGTAGAGGCCTTGAGCCATCCCATCCACTAACCGACAGGGCCATTGCCAACTGTGGTTGTGTGTCACAATGCGGCACATGAGGGCAAGCAGCGACGAGTCTTACGTAATCGATCTTTGTGACCGGGTGTTGAGACTTAAGGGAAAGCGGCAGCACCGATTCGATTTCTTGCGCGGTGACCCGGGGAAAGGCGGACGTTGCGTCAGGCTGCCCGTCGACGCATATTACGAAGAGCTAAATCTCGTCATAGAATACCGAGAGACGCAGCATTTCAAAGAGAACATCTTTTTCGATAAGCCTAGCAGGCTAACGATTAGTGGCTGCCACCGCGGAGAGCAGCGAAGACGCTATGACCAGCGCCGTCGAGATGTTCTCGGCAAGCAGCTGATTGAGCTCGAATACACGCTATTTGAGCACAACGCCGAAGGACGACTGAGTAGGAACGAGTCGCGCGACGAAACGATGATACGAGAAAAACTCTCGGCGTTTCTTCCTCCTGGTTTTGAATGAGAAGGACTGTTCGTCGGGCTGGAGTTTGCTCTGCAAGGCGCTATGACCGCCTGCGTTGAAACAGTGCCCTTTCGACTCGTCGGATCGACGATACTACGCGCTATGCTCCTAACTATCGCGTGATATGGAAACACATTCCGGATGGCACTTTATTTCTTGCGGAGATAGGGGTTGTATTCGGTTCGCTGGACTCAAATCAATTTGCAGCTCTGTTACGATCGCATCGCGTTCTCCTTCAGGGATCTGGGCCAGCAAATATGCAATCAAATCCTCCTGCCGGCTCTGGCCGAAAACCATGCGGTAGATCGCCAGCGCACGGCGCAGTCCGTATAGACGTTCTACCTCACGACTGAACGGCAACGCGGGAACATGCCGCTCGATTTTTGCGTCGCCGGGGAAGAGCCAATAAGGTACGAGATCATTTTCCTGCACCGACCGGCCTGTGCGACCCAGTTCGAAAGCAGTCTCCCATACATCCGGGTCACCGTCGCGCAATGCCTCGGCCGCAAATGCAGCCGCGACATTCTTCCGGACGGCGTGTCCTTTATAGCGATGGATACGGCCCTCCCGCTGTTCCAGATCGACGGGATTCGACGGCAGGTTCCAGTGGGTAACGGCGTGACAGTAATGATGAAAATCGAGACCCTCCTGCCCGACCGAGGTTGAAACCAGTATGAACGGCCAGAATGGCGAGTTGAACGCCGCCCGCACGCGCTCCTTGCGCGTTGCCGGAGACGAGCCATCGAAGACGAGCGGCGCTTCTTCGTCCGAGCGCTCATCGCCAAAACGCATGGCGAAGCGAATGCGCATCGGTTCAGTCTTGAGGTTTATTTCGCGGGCATACCGGGGCGCCGTGACTTCATCGATGCGCAGCGATGCAGCGCGGATTGTGAGCGCTGCAATGAGTTCCGTACCGATCTTATCCGCGATCACCGCCGCCGGCAGCGCGGCAACGCCGAGCGACTCCCGGAGCAGATGCGCGTATTCATCGAGCACGGCCTGGAGCCCGCCCGCATGCGCGTACTCCAGCACGCGCTCCCAGTATGGCTCGCCGCGAAATTCCGTGCGGACAGCTTCGATGACCTCCGCGTGGTTGAAAAGCGAGAGAAACGCTCTTCCCGAGCGTGCCGCGATATCACGCAGGGGAAGGCAAGTCGCAGGATCAGTACGGCTGGCCCGCGCGTAGGCGCGCATCGCAGCCGTTGCCGGGGCGGCCGAGGCGGCAAGGGCCAGAACATTGAAAAGATCGTCCGGAGGCGTGCCGAGATGGTCTTTCCCGCTAAGAATGGAATCGAGTGTCTGCTTTGCCTGCTCGACGTGGCTGGACCAGCCGTCATCTTCGTCGCCCGCTTCCGTGCCGGCCCAGGTCTGCGCCAGCTCCACCCGCTCCCACCATTCTTGCGCCGCGAACGGGAACCCTGCGACGTCAAGCAGCATCGGCGCAATCCAGTACCACCGATCGTCGGTGCCGGTCGTGGGCTCTTGAGCGATACCGGCCTTCTCAATCAAGCCCTTTATGCGAACGGCAAACTGCGCGAGCACCTCTGCCGCAGTCAGACGGGTGCCCCGCGCCAACTCTCGCGGGTCGCAGTCGCGCGCAAACGCAAGACAGGGGTAGATGAGCAAAAGCACAGGCAGACCGGTAAGACGGTTGTCCGATATAGTGAACCGCAACAATCCGCGCTGCTTTTTCCAATCGTCCTGCGTCAACTGAGCACGGGGATGGGACGCCCGCATCATGCGCCGCTCCGCTTCGTACGAAACGAGCGACGCTACGGCGCGTGGAACCATGTGCCAGGCGGAAAAGACCAGCCGTTTTGTCACACTGGCCAATTCCGGCGCGGCAAACGGCCCCTCAGGAGCGTAGTAGCCAAGTGACGGCGGCATCCAGAGCAGCCGCCACATCCCGCGATCCACGGTTTCAGAGAGTAGCTCGCGCAAACGCGGATTCGCGGGTTCGACCGGCTTATAGGTGCGCGCGCAGTCCAGATCGAGAAATGTCTCCGGGAACTGCCGCACTAAGCCCACCATCTTGTCTTTTTCGGGCGCGTCCTTGAAGGCCTGCTTCAAAGCGTAGTTTTCCATGAAATTGAATAGGTACGGCGCCGACTTCCAATATTCGACGACATCTCCCTGTTCCACCGCGTCGGCAACGCGCTGTGCGCCCAGAAACGCACGAACGTCGACGGCGTGGAGCGAAGCGTCGGCCGGCGGCGCGTCCAGAAGCATCCCGCCACGCATGTTCGACGACGCGAGGCGTTCCGTCCGCGCCATCACCCGGCACAGACGCTGCTGGAGCGCGGTTTTTGCCTCCCGCAGTCGCGTCAGCCCGTCTTGCGTCATCACGGCGGGCAGAGCAGCGCGATATTCCGCCAATATCTCCTTGCAGCCGTCCGCGTCGCTGTTTTCCAGAAAACGCAATAATTCGAGGAAATCACCGTAGTGATCGTCACCGGTCTCATGATGAAGACTCAGGCCGCGATACGGCGTGGCCGAGAGCAGAAGAACGCGGGAACCCTGCCCCGCCTCCGAATCAAACAGGCCGCGCGCAAGGTCGCCCGCGTCAGAATCTTCTTTCAGGAGATGTTTGAAACGCTGAAACTCATCCAGAATGATTAAATCCGGCTCCAGTGTCGCGATACAAACCCGAGCGAGCAACCGTCGCACTTCGCCAATCCACCGAGTCCGCAACTTGGTTGCGTCTGGCGGCACTATAGAGTTGATCCGGCAGAATATGCCGCGCAACTCCTCGAAGCGCGAGCGCAAATCCGGCTTCCCGGCCGCTATGTCTTCCTCCACCTGCTTCGCCAGGACGGAAACAAACTCATCCGCAATCTGCTTATTCAGTTTCTCGAAGTCGAACGCATCCAATCCATGCTTGAAGCGAGCCGTCCTCGCGTAATCCTGCATCACGTAAACCGAAGCCCGTGAGCCGTGTATTCCCCATGCGCGATCGAGCAGCCAGTAAAGCAGAACCCGTTCATCCATGCGCCCGCCTCCGCCGGTTTGCTCGAAGGATGTGGCGGGGGTCAGCGCCACGAAGTTGACGCGATGGCGCCGGAGGTCGTGCATCTGTAGCGGCAGCAAGGTGAGACGCGTTGCTTGCGCTGCTTCGTCGCACCCCGGAATTGTGAGGCGGTCTATGTTTTGGCGCGCAATGTCCGCGTTGGAACAAATGTAGATCACATCAATGCGACGCGCCTTATTGCGGGACACTTCCTCCCAAAGGTGGTCAATTGTTCGCGCAATCACTCCGCGTGCGACGAGGGTCTTGCCCAATCCCACTTCGTCGGCGACAAGGAACCGTCGCGTCGAGTCCGGCCCGTAGAACCGGTCAAAAACATAGTCCACCGTCGCGCGCTGAAAATCCTTCAGGCCTGCGAGAGCGGACGAGGTGTCGGGACGCGTGCTCATTTAGCCGTCGCCTGCCGGGCGGCATCCCAGATGGGCCCCCAGATTTTCTGGAAATCGTCGCTGAGCAGCTCCGAACTCCCCTGCTGCTTCCGGAGAACATCTAACAGAGATTCGACGCGTTCTAGTTGCGCCGGACTGCGATGAAGGGCGCGAAGCATCGTTTCCAGCAAATAGGGATTCTGCGAGCCGCGTTCCGACCCGTCCCCCGGAGACTTGAGCAACCGGCGCAGGTCGCCGGAAGAAGCCGCCGCTTCATCGCCGCATGCAAGGAGGAAGAGGATATAGCGGAGCAACTGATCGCGGTTGTCGATCAGGGAACGCACAACACGATCCTGCCGGTCTTCCGGCGCACCATGGAGCGGAAGATTCATGACAAACATCGAGTTGCCCTCCCTCTCCTCGATCTTCGCGGTAATGGAAAAGGCGATCAGAGGTGTCAGCCCGCCGTACGAGAGCCGAGGAAAGACGATCGATTTGCCGAGCGCCTGACCCCGCTCCGCCTGCTGTGTTATGGGCCATGCACGCATCTCGACTGCCGCCTTTGGCCAGCGTGGGGGTTTCTCCCACTCAAGCCGCATGTCGAACAGGTCTTTCTCATCCGCAGCGGTGACGACTAGCCGGGGACCACCGGCGGCTATCGCCCGCTTCATGGCCTGGAGCAGGCCGTCGAGCTTCTGCGCCGTAGTGTCGGCCGGCACGGACGGCGCGTTCACGTCGTATGCCTTGAGCAGGTCGGCAAAGTTTGTTTCACCCTTCACCTGGCGAAGAAACTGCTCCACCCCGAATCGGCTCTTCTTGCCCACGAGCTCAACCATGAACTCGACGTTGTGTTGCAAGGCAGGGACAGTCGCATTGAACGAGCCGCTGAATATACTCGCGTCCCAGCCGCGATCGATGACGAACAGCTTCGCGTGCAGGCCCTCCAGCACCTCATCTTTTCCAGACGGGGCGTCATCATCGGATTCTTCAACAAGTTCCGGCGCGAGATAGCTGACGCTCTTGCAACGCTGCAAGGTTTCCTGCGGCAGTTCCTGCAGACATTCGGGACGCGATACCAGATGCGTCTCGCCGGTGTGATCCAGGAAGTCATCCACGACGGAATTTGAGATGAAAGGCGAAACGATCAATGCCTTGTCCTGCCGCGCTCCGAAGGGCGCAACGGTTCGTCCGTCCAGTCCCGCGACCCAGAACCGACATTGGTTTTCATCGAAGCCTTCAGGCCATGTGAACCGCACGCGCCGCAGTTCGTCGGCAATCTTCTCCACCCCCTGACGACGCTTGGCGGGCAGCGGGCGCCGGGCGAGACCGGGCAGCGCCGCTATCAGATCGCCCAGAGGATGATTGACGGCGATGGCATTCGAGCGGTCGGTCAGCTCACCATCGAGCGCAACAACAGTGTCCCAACAACGGTCAAAAGTCAGGTTGCGGCTGAGACAGAGGACGCGATACCTGATCGCGCCGTCGCCGGCGATGAAACGCAGCGCCCATACTTTCGGGTGAAACACGCCGTCCTCGTCGGGCGCCACCACATCGTAAATGCACGGTTCCAGGAACGTGACGAGCGGCGGATACTTGGAAGGCACCCGGATTTGCCCGCTCTGGCAGAAGATCGTGAATCGATCCCCGTAACGCCTTAACGCTTCCAGCAGGGCCAGTGGATCGGCAACCAGCTCGCCGTCCTCGTGCTCCCAATCGAAGAAGGCGAACGAGAGGGGGAGCATCAGCGCGCTGATGAGATCGAGCGAATACGTGGTGCCGACGGCAACATCGAGCGTGCATCCGGCTGGCGGACGGAGCATTTCCAGCAGATGTTGTCTCTCGTCCGGCCTAAGCATCGGGCGCCTCCAGACCGTCGAAAATGTCTCCGAGCAATCGCTGGCTAATGAACCACCTGAATTCCAGCTGAGCCGAGCCGGAATCGCCAGTCCACAATTCCTGTGCGCGGGGATTGTCTATGCGGGCCAGGCTCTTTTTCAGCCGGCGCTCACGGTCGCGGATCAACAGGCGAGCGGTTGAATTGTCGCGCAACCGCGCTGCATCGCCGCCCAAGGCGAGGTCCCACCAGGTATTAATGAATTCATGCGTGGTGGGTGTAATCCGCGGATTAACAGAGCGGACCAGTTCCCAGAAACGCTCCCTCTTCCATTGCGCGAGCACGCGGGAACGTGCCGACAGCGATTTCGACCACTCTGCGAAAGCCCGACGGTATTTCGCAACGCCCTCACCCCAGCGGGCCTGTTCGGCCAGAATCAAGTTGTAGAGCAATGGCGCGCCGTGCATGACCTCCGAGAAGTTCTGCGCGTGATCGAGAATTTCACGCAGTTTCGGCGGCAGTTTGGCGCAATGCGGGTGCTCCCACGCGAATGACACATCGTCGCTGCGTCGCCGCTGCGCGACAAGCTCCGCAAGCAGCGAGCCAGAACAGGCCGGGCTCAGGCGGATGCGCTCGGCAAGATATTCGGCTTCGCTGCGCGTGAGGCCAAGAGAGCACTCTTTGGGGAAATCCTCCGGCGGCGGAATCAGCCCCGCGTGCCAGTTCGGTGAAACGAGATCATCATGCTCAACATCACGCTCCGACGCCCGTCCCCCCTGCCGCGTGACCTGCACATAGTACCGATCGAGGCTGCGGTGATACTGGACCTGCGCTCCCTTGAAGGATCGAATCCCCCATACACTGAGCCCCTGCCAATAAACACTGCTCGGGAGCCGTTTCAGAGTCGTCTTCGCCACTTTGCCGATATTGCCGTCATTGTCATCCGACCGCTCAATGGGCTCAACGAGGTTCAGCTCCGCATGCCGCGCGCGCGCGGCTATCTCTGCTGATCTGACGCGCAGTCTCTCCAACCTCTGATACGCCCAGGGTACGAGCAGAAAGTACCGCGCTCGGGTCATGATCGTGCTCGTACCGGGAAAGAGCATGTCCGCGAACGCATCGCGCACGGAGCCAACGCCAAGCTCGTCGCGCGTGTCGTGTTCTCTGAAAAGATCGACGACATCGAGCATCTTCCGGCGTTCGCGCTCCGAGTAATCCAGCCAGACAAACGCCGACATCATTGCCTCCCGCCTGCCAGATGCAGATCTCCGGCAGCACCCGAAAGGTCGAGCGTACCAGTCTTGAGCTGACGGAAGTACAGGAGGTTGTTGCGGCGCGACGGGTCGATCAGCTTTCGGATCCACTGCTGGCGAGCAGTGTCGATAAGGCCGCGCCTAGATCCCGGGATTTGAGATGCCGAAGTGGCCAAAGCTAGCTTCGCAAAAGGTGCAGGACTTTAAACATATAAGTTTGCCTCAATTACGCCAGCCTTACACGGACAAACGTCACAGCCCGACGGTAAGCCTACCCTGCTGGTTTCCGGTCCAGAACGGATCTGAAGCCTTGTTCCAACACGGTGCCCCACTGGCAGATCGTGGGTTTCCCATACTAGGCGTTACCGCTGTGCCACTTCCCAAAAGCACAAAGAAGCTTGGCAAGCGAGGACTGTACGTCAGTTCTGACCCGCGGCCGGTGACGGTGCCACATTGCCAGCCAATGAGCCGAGATCAATGCAAGTCACACTGGAGCATTCCCATGAAACTCCGTAGGAATGAATACTGCCCAATTCACAGATCGTTGTTCTGCTGCGGTCGCGAGCAGGCCCGGAAAGTACGCAGATTTCAGCTTGGCGTTCAGCGCATCGAAGATCCGCACCACCCCAGGGGGTATCGGGAACTCCGCTCCTCAGCAGAGATGCGGAAGCTACTGAACCGAAAAGTCGTGGAGCAGGCTGGGAAGTGCGCCATTTGCCACCATGAATTTGGCGACTGCAGCGACATCGTACCGGACCACAGACACCCGAAAGGAATGGGTGGAGCCCGCCGAGATGACCATCCGGAAAATATCCAAGCCGTGCATTGGTGGTGCAACTCCGAAAAGGGGTCGAGCAGACTTGGCGACTGATGACCGCTCTGTGCACCACTCTTTAGGAGCCCATTCCGTGCTGGTTCGGAGCAGGGAAGTGTGCCGCTTGTGTGCGGCGACATGCTCCAGCTGGAATATTGAGCTTGGCTAACGGCCGATCAGACGGACGATTGTGCGGCGGCATGTCGTATGGGGAACGTATCAGCGTGCTGTGAGCCAATATTGTGGAAGTCAGCTCTGACATGATTAAGCCGCGGTATTAAGTCGCGCGTTGCAAACTGCCGTCTACAAATTATTAGAAGTCGATTCAACGCCTTCGACTATCCTTGACCAAATAGACCCTTGAGCCAATGCCAAAATCTTTGGAGTACCCCGCGTTTACGGTCAAGCGCGTCGTAATATGCGCGTGTGATCTCCTCCTCGTGCCGACGTCCTGCCGCAATTTCCTCTGGGGTCCACTTCTTAGCCCACACAACCTCACCGAGATCGATAAAGTAATGGGACTGGCAGGCTTGTTGCCAGTTTCCAATGGATGGCCGCAGACTCGGCCCGCTTTTGGTTTCCTCAACCGACCATTCCGTTGGACCAAGGGGCGTCTTGACCTTCGAGCCGCAACCGCAGGCGCAAAGATGCATCGCAATGTCGAATTCCTCCGAAACGTAGAGAACACCCGGATTCAGCTCTTTCGGCATATAGTGCACGCGCTGCATCTCAACTTTCATTACAGTTCCAACTCGCCGACAATCTTGAGGTCGCCAATCTCCAACAGCATGTGGTAGTAAGGGGCTTCTTCGAAATAAAAGCCACGCAGTTGTTTGAATCGGATGACCGCCAGGCAGGCGTTCAGGGCGTTAATTTCGCTGATCTGAATGTTCGTCCGATAGATGTCGTCTGGTTGATCCGACATTTCAGCGAGACCCTTGTCCCGCACCCTTTGGGCATTTTCGTTCGAATAATAGGTTGCCCGTATCATGCCGTTGATCGGCCCTCTCTTCCGATCCAGCCCCATACCGACATCAATGAACGGTATGCCTTTTGAGATCAGGAGATCGAAAATTTCCGACCGTGCTGAACCCTTATCGACGCACACAAAGGTGAAAGTCACGCCGTCCAAATCCACACCTGATGATAAATCGATGAGCCTGCGTTCTACCTTCAGCCCGTGGCGGAAGTTGTCATAGCGCTCGCCATAAACATCCGCCTTCGGCTTCCCCAACTCGCTTTCCTCCAACCTGCCGGGCGATCGAAACGCGTTGTGCACGTGGAAGAAATCAAAATCAAACGCTCGAATTTCCCGCACCGGCGTTTTCACCAGGAAATCTACTACGTATGCGCCGGTGCCGCCGAGGCCAATGACGGCCACCACATCATTTGCGAACCTGGCTGCGAGATCTGTGATTTCCGCCCTGCTCGTTAGTGTGTCATGGAACTTGAATACCGAATCCGGCATCTTCTCATCCCCTCGAAACGTGTAGGGATTGGCATCGTACAGTTCCATTGCCGGACCCGAAATGATCGTCAAGTAGCTTTCTATCTTCTCGAAGAAATCGGAAAACTTCCCGGTGGCTTTGGGTTTGTTCGAAAATCGTCGCTGGACGACAATGTCCCCACTCGCCTCGCCGAGTGCCAGCGTTGTAGGACCGCCTGCAAGGTTGGGGATGGGCTTTCCGTCAAGGCCGTGCGGTACCGAGCCGGAAAACCAAATCTGGTGGTCATCCTGCTTCACCGTTAGCCTATCAACAAATTCCAACTTCGCAACAAACGCGGCCCACTGGAGCTGCTTCCGATCATCAAGATACGGGATATCGCGGATTAAAAGGTACCCGCTGTCGATGGCGACGGCGTAACCCTTGTCCACCAGCCACCGCAAATCATCATTATGATTGACCAGTTGGTGAAACACTGAACACCATCCCCTCCTTTACCTTTACAGAGCCGCCCGGCGAAAGAGTCCCTTCGGGCTTGTGGCCAGGCCCGTTCTTGTATTTCACCGAATATGTGATTTCCGGGTGCTGAGGGTAATCCGGTACGTCGAGCGTAACGACCTGCGCATAAGTAATTTCGCCCTTTGGCCATTCGTGCGGAGTTCCATTCACGATGATTGTGACTTCCTTCTTTTCGGTGGGACCGCTATGGAAGTGCTCGTCCTCCTTCAGATGAATAAGTTCGGGGCCGTTCCGTACCTCCGGATCCTCTCGGTCGCCGGGAACTTCCCGAAACAGCTCCATGCCCGACTGCACCTTGCCGAGAAGGTAGAGCGCCGCGCCAGTCGTCGTGTGGGGCGAATGATACGGTACCTGATCGATATGAATGCGGGTCTCGTGCGTATGTTCAGACATCAGAGTCTCCTTCTCGTGTAGACGCTCGTAGTACTACAGATTGCCGGGTGGCAAGCTTCGTGTATCGGCTTTGTTGTAGGCAAATTGGCCCCTCCGGCATATAGTGACCTCGTCAGCGACAGCAGCTGAAAGACCACTGACATTTGGAATTCGGCTGCTCTCATCTGATAAGCGACCGAGCACACTGTTTTTTGCCAAAGCACGGCAAAAAAAAGTACATGGTGTCGCTTAGAAGCTAGGAGACCCGACTTGCAGCCCGGAGATGAAGCAGGTATCGACTGTCGCAGGTTGTTGAATCAGTTAACGTTACGGGCGTATCGCTTCCTTGGATTGGCCGTCGCAGCTGGAGATGAGCCGGTGCTGGGAGAACTCGGGGCCTCGCCGGAAGACTTCGCTATATCCGCATTGGGCAAATGGTTAACGCGACAGCTCGAATTCTCTGGAGCCCCTGACAAGCTCTTGGCGTTCCTCTCGAAGGTCATGACGCGAGATATTCTCGACGCCCTTAAGAAAAGGGGTGCTAAGGCTAGCAGACAGGGCAAAACCGTTCCCATCGATGATCGTAAGTTCGATACGCCCGATCCCAGGACAACCAAGGAAAGCTTGTGGGACATTCGCGCTCTGATGCGCGAAGAAGCCTTCATGCAGAAGCTTCAGGTGTGTACTTCTGACGACGTTGGCCTTCGAGACTTTGTATACGTGGTCCGGGAGTGGGAAGGCATCGGAGTTCCAGCACCCAGGGAGATCGCCGATGTTCTCGGCGTTTCCGTGACCGAAGTTCAAAACAGAAAAAGGAAGTTAGCGCGCCGCCTCATCAAACAAGGTGTGCCGCTTTCCACCGGCAGGCGATGACCATGAAAAATCAGAAATCCACAAAGCGCGAACCAGCAGAAGACGTCCAGGAAGCCATGGATCTTCTATTCGGAAGCGAAGCCGAGCTTACCAATGATGAGCTGGAAGCCGATCTGAACGATTTAGGCGTCGACACCAAAATACTTGCACGACACGCCCACAGGCGTCTTTTGGACTTGGCCAATCATCATTTCAGCTCACTCAGTCGCCAAATTCCCGCGGAGATGAGTAAGGCTCTTAGTCAGCTCAAACCCCCGACACCCGAGCAGCAAGCTGCTGAGACGAGTGCGGGGGCTGATTCCCGGGTTAAGAGCATTCTTGCTGCTGCCAAAAGCAAAACCTCTTCATTCGTTGAGAGTCTGGCGGCAGGGACGAAGGCGCAGCCTGAATATGCCTTCCGCAACAAGGGGGAACTCACTGACTCAGACACGGAGATTCTTGAGAGTGGGCAAGAAGAGCTAAACCACGGCTCTTCCGACCCTGGCAAAAAGGGCCATCATGGATAGAGAATGTGCCATCGCTTTGCGTAAGGAGTTGGGAATTGAAGGAAGACTTGACTTTCGCCGAGTTGCAGGCGAACTCAACTTGTCTATTCGCGAGGTTGATTCTCAAGGATTTGACGGTGCTTTGGTGCGCAGTCATTCTGAAATCAAAGGGATCATCTACGTGAGGCGCTCCATCAAAGAGCAGGGCAGAAAACGGTTCACGATGGCCCATGAGATCGGCCACTTTATTCTTCATGCGGATCGGAAGGTCTCATGCTCGCCCAGTGACATTGAGAGTTGGGCAGAAGGCCAAGCGAATCCTGAACGTCAAGCAGACGGCTTTGCTTCCGAATTGCTTTTGCCATCATGCGAGGTCCGCGAGCAGATCGGAACCCAATGGCCGTCGTTTCAAACAGTAACGACAATTGCCGATTATTTTGGCGCGAGCCTTACGGCCACTGCAAGACAATACTCTAATGTTGCACCTCACAACTGCGCGGTCGTGTGGAGCGTCGAAGGCAAAATACGTTGGATGTATTCCTCCCCTCGGTTCGGATATTGGGTTCCTGTCGGTCAAAATCTTGGTCCAGGTTCCTTTGCGGCGAAGGTCTTTGAAGGCGGGGCCGTTCCCCAAGAAATGCAGGAGGTGGCAGCGGAAGACTGGATTTCCAGTTATTGGTTACTAGAAGACGCTGTGATCTGGGAGCAGTCCATTGCTATGCCCAACTACAAAGGCTGTCTGTCCCTCCTTTGGGTCAAACGAGATATCGAGAGACGCCCCACAGCAGAAGACGAATTACTGCAAGAACTCGACCCCACCGAATTTACTCACCAACGTAAGAAGTGGCCCAGATAGTCACGTGTGAATGAAAGCGAGCCGCAAGTGGGGTCACGCTTACCGGTGGAGCTTCGTGGTGTCTCCGCAGCAGAACGCGATTTTGGCTTCGAGAACTTATGATCAGAGACCCCCGTCCGCGGCTTGATCTGGAGCGGGCCGAAGTTCGATATACGCCGCGCGAGGGCTAATATCTTCCCGCTGCGTGTATTCCCGGACCAAATATGTCTATATGGGCCGCAATCTGTGCTTCAAGCTGAGAGTCATAACAAATCACGATTACCAGATACCCAAGATCTCCGAGTTTCTTTCGTTCTTGCGTATCTTTTTGTTTTCGCACTTCCTCGTCATGATGAGGGCCGTCGATGAATACGGCGGCTCCTTTCAGACCCTCACGCTCGTAGTAGAAGTCGGCCTCGCAATAAATCCCATCTTCCGGCCGATACTGCGCCCGGTCTGGCAGTCGCCGACGGGAAGCGCACAGAATGTCGAGAAACTCTCCCTCCAAGCTGGAATTCGGATCGCGCTTCTCCTGCAACCACTTATATTGATCTTCGTAGGTTCTTCCTCTTGCTAGTTTAGTAGTCGCGGACTGACTGAAGCTCAAAAGAAAGTCGCGGATCAGGAATCGATCGAGCCTTGGATGATCCATTTGATTCGAGTAGCTTAGGAGGCAGCGGTAACAGGCGCGGCTACATGAATCCTTCTCAGCTGTGTCATCTCCCGTCGCAGGATCAAAGTGACAGATTCGCAAAGCCTCCTCAGCAACCTTGCCCATCACCATCGGTTCAGACAAAAGCCGAGTCCAGATTCCATTGCCGCCTTCTGCCGCTTCCCAGTACAAGATGCGCCGTTCTTCTTGCTGCCCAATGCGGCCGACCGCAATCTCTTGTTCTTCAACCTGGAATAGAACCTGCATTCCTCTCTGAAGTGCGAAGCTGATGGAAGCAAGAAAGTCTTCCTTCTCCTCTTCTCCTTTGGGAACTGCAGGCTTCAGCAGGAGCACGTTGCGTGTGTCGCGGACGAACGGGTGTACTCCGGTTACGATCTTGGGGCCTTCAATATCTTGGGGACCTTCCTCACCGGGCTTTTTCGCCCAATACCCAGAAGACGTCTCCAGAGAGAACCCTTTGTGGTCGGCTCTGCGCCATCCATGGTTCACTCGCCATAGATCCGCTTGCGGTCCATAGGAGAGTTCAGTGAGCAGCTCCCCTCCCTTGGTCTCGCTTCTGCCGTGCTCTACGATTGTTAAGCCATCGCTTCCTACCGCGAAACGATACTGGGTTGAGACGTCGTAGCCCTCACGCGTGCGTTCTTCCTCATCGCATGTAATACGCTCCACACGCCTTCCGCGAACCGTCGTCATTTCGAATAGCGTCGGAACAAATTGCATTGTCTCGCCATTGAAGGTCGTCTTGCAGTGATCGCAGATATCAGCATTCGCCGCCTGGTCGTCATGGAAGTAGCCGCACATCAAGCAGAATTTGGCCTTCTTCATGCGGCCTTCGATACCTCCTGTTGGAAGCACACACCGATCCACCTTGTACTTGCGACCTTCGTGATAAAGGATATTTCTGGGACCGAACTCGGTAAGCCCCAGAAATCGCGGTCGATCGATCACATGCGTGATGTCCGCTTCCAGCAATGCCCTTAACGGCAACCGAGGGAAATTGTATCCAGGCAGAAATCCTTCGGCGGCTAGATATCTGTAAGGGTAAAAATCGGACTCCGTTTGCTGCTTCGTGCGGTTGAGGAGCAGATCGACCACGCGTTCTGCTTCGGCGACTGATCCTCTAGCCTTCTTCCGATCGGACTCCTTCATCGGCGACGGATCATCCACGATCTTCCGCGACTCTTCACGTTGCCTGACTGCACTACTGTACAGCTCACGCCAGCGGTCGAATGCGCTGGCAAATCGCGCCGGTGCATCCACGAGCACTTGCCTTAGCCAGTTCTCGTTGAACCAAACCGAGTTCGACAGCTCCTCACCACAAGCAGCGAGGATCGCAGAGCATTCGTGATGCAGTTTCCCTATCTTTTCCGCCGACAACTGCATCTGCTGCTCGTTCTCTGCATTCAGAGGAAATCCGGACTTGCTGAGATCAAGCACGTCTGCCATTCCATTTCGGAGCGAAATTCCAGTGGCGGCGAGCCAAGTCGAGTGCATGTGAGCACGAACCAGTTCTTCGTTGTCCAACTCCAATCGCGGAGGCGCCACCACACCCGCAACCATCAGCTCTGGCCGTCGGAAGAAGTACTGATCATGCGAACTGCCTTCGCTACAGAACGCGACCACCAGCGCCGGTTGGCCACCTCGACCAGCCCGGCCGCTTCGTTGTGCGTAGTTGGCAGGAGTTGGTGGCACATTCCGCAGATGAACCATGTTCAAGTCCCGGATGTCGATGCCCAACTCCATGGTTGGCGAACAGAAGAGCGCGGCAAGTTCGCCATTCCGAAACTTCTCCTCACGCATCTCGCGGGTTTCGGCGCTAATCTGTCCAGTATGGGCGCCACCTTCTACGCCTGCCATGAGTCGTGCCGTTTGTCCGTAAAGCGCTGCGAAGAATTCGTTCGCAATGCGTTCCTCAGCTTCGTCTTTCGGGGTGCGCATCCACTTGGTCCGTATTGGGTCCGGCGGTGGAGGCGTTCCCGAACCGCGTTTCCAGCGGAACGACGTGGCAAGCAGTTGGATCGCGGGTTTCTGCGTGTGCGTTTTCGTGAGGAGCAGAAAGTTGCCGTTCAGGACCTTCACCAAGGCCCGAATGAACGGTTCCCAATCGGTGGCGGCGAGGTCCGCAGCAAGATCCCATGTCTTTCGCGAGCGTAGAAACTGAGCTAACTTGGACCTCTCTGTCAGATTTCGGTCGCGTGGTCCCTCCTGACCTGAACTTCCAGGCAAAACGAACAAGCAACTTTGACGGATAACTTCGTCATTGTCGAAGGCCCACGGGTCACGCAGGTTCTGTTGCACACGCTGTTTCAGATCCCACTCTTCAGCCGGATCAAGCACGGCCGCGTCAATCGCCATTTCGCGACGCAGATGGTCGAGAAACGAATGGATTGCCTTGTAACGGCAGTCTGGAGTCGCTTCTTGAAGCACCGGGTGTCCGGTCCAATGCCCTTCGTTATCGCATAGCTCTTTGAGGCCCGGATACTCTATCTCCATCAACCCGCACTGCTCCAAGTTTGGCTGAATCACCCTCCATCCACGCCGCAAGTCCTCGTACAGACGATATTGCAGTAGCTGCATCATCGCCTTCTCGTTGCGAGTCTTTCCGGGATCAAAGTCCGACGGGGCTTTCGCGTAAACCTCCTGTTTCAAATTCAACGCGGAGAATACGGCCGGAGTGACACTGGCGTGATCGAGCGATCCGGCGTCATCCAGAGCCTTGTGAAGTGCCGCCCGGATCAACGCCACTTGGATAAAGTCGTTGAAGTGACCTGCCTGTAGCGACGCATCTTGGCGGTTATCGGTGAAGCTCAACAGTTTCCGAGCGCCTTCTTCTACGCTTCGGTCGCCCCTCAACTGCACGATGGCCGAACCGCTGACGATTGTGGTGGCCGTGCTTCGTCCCGTGTGACTGAGGCGAGTCAGTTTGCGGAAATCATTCTTCTCGCGACGATCGTACGCAGCTCCACAGCGAAGGCAGACAAGGAACGGCGCAGGCTGAAACCATATCTTTTCACCCTCGTCCTTGTGAGCTTGGCCGTCCGGGGTGACGTTCAAGGCCCGTGGGATGTGCGGTTTGAAGTCCTTCTTGACGCGGGGACCAGCCTTGCGCTGCTCCCACCAATTGTCGGGCAGATCGCTTTCTCGCGCGTCGTCCCACAAATCCCCTTCACCGTCGCCGTCGCGATTCAGAGCGGCGTAACCCGGAATCACGTTCGAATCTTCATCCTCTGTGTAGAAAACCGGAGTGCGCGGAATCACCTGAGAGGAGAGCCCGTCCTTCAGACTGACCATGTAGTACTCTTGTCCGCACTCACGACAGAATACGAGCGGGTAAAGCAGCTTTTCGCCGTCATGGTCGCTGGCATAATACTGACCCTCCAGCGAAAGCTTGCGGTTGCTGAAAGATTGCAAGGTGGCGTAAACCGTGCCCCCTGCGGCGAGGAACTGATGCAGGCGAAAAGCAAATAGCGGCTCGCCACTTTCGGCCTTCAGGCTGTTCCCGACCTCCAGCAAACCGCGCAGCTTTACTTCGCATTCCGCGGCCGGAAGTCCGCTCGCGTCGCCGAGCGCTTTAGCACCCTGTTTGAATGTGATTGGAGTGCGCCGCACCAACCAGCCGTCTTCCTCAGTCAGCCCAAAACACTGTTCGGTCCAAGCCGCCAGGCTGTTGTTTGTGAAGCCTGCCAAGTCCTTTGGGATGACTTGTTCGGCGGCAGCACGCAGAGCGGTCGCATCCCCTGGGATGGCGGCGCTAATGGCCGGCCTCAATGTCTCATCGATTACATTTTCCGGCTTGACTTCAGATCCAAAAAGCTTCGTAGCCACTGCGCCCACTGCTGCTCGCCGGGCTGCTCGATTGCCTTCGGTGGACATCGTAGCGCTGGTACCGATGTGCAAGAGCTTGGGATTCTTACTGCGCTCCCGCAGCCGGCGCAGCAGCATGGCCACATCTGCACCCTGCCGGCCGCGATAAGTGTGCAACTCGTCGAGTACGAGAAATTCCAGGTTCGCTGTGGCGCTGTCGGTGAACTTGCGTTCTGCCGGCCGCAGAAGCATGTATTCCAGCATTACGTAGTTGGTCAGCAGGATATGCGGCGGATTGTCGAGGATTCTCTGCCGCGCGTCGTCTTTGTCTTGCCCCGTATAACGCTCGAATCGAACCTGGTTCTCGGGATACGACTTCCCGTATGCTTTCAGGGCTTCCCACTGGCTATTAATGAGGGCGTTCATCGGGTAAACGATGATGGCCCGAACACCTGATTTTTCTGGCTGGTTGCGCAGGATGTGGTCGTAGATCGGGACGAGATACGTCAGGCTCTTACCGGAGCCGGTTCCCGTGGTCACGACATACGGCTCGCCGCGTTGCGCGACCTCGATGGCTTCCTGCTGGTGACGATAGAGGCGAAGAGGGCCGCCGTCGTACTTGCGAAAGAACTTGGCTGTACCAGGACGTAGGGCGCCCTTGGCGGCTAACTCGTCGAGGGTGCTGCCGGCTTGGTAGGCGGGGTTTAACTGCAGTATGGGATCAGGCCAGAGAACACCCGAGGCGAACTCTTCGCGCACGAAAGTCTCAATCTTCTCGTCGCGAATCCTTACGAAGCTCTCGATGTACTTCTTGTAGTCCTCCACAACACGGTTGCGGAGCGCGAAGACGTCCATGGATGAGGCCCTCAGCCCTAAAAGTGAGACGAAAAACTGAGTTTAGCGCGGTAACGTGCTGAATGGCAGTGATTTCCGCACAGCAGCGTAGTCTCAGGCCAAGCCCCTGCGCATGAAGGCTTTCGCGCTGCTTGGGGATTCGATCTGCCCGTGTCGATGGTCAAGCCCTTTGCGACCACCGCAGCACGCTAATGTGCGGGGATCCTCAGCTATCGCTCTCGTCTCGATTCCATCGGATAAGTTCGCTTAATAGATCTTCCTGGGCCGTCCTCCGTGGATCGCCCTTCGTGCCCATCGGAGGAAACATGTGATCTTCCTCAGCGGTGAGGTGCACGGTGCCATCTACGGGAGCATAGTGGCTAACACGTGCTGGAACCTCACGATAAAAGACGGGGAGGTTAATCAAGTGACTCAGATTCCGCTCGGGGTTCAAGTTGCCAAATAAGGTGAGACGGAGCCAGCGAAGCTGATCCAAACATTTGTAAGCATGCAACAGCGCATCGCTCATTTCCGAGCGGACGAAACCATATACCAGTAAGCCGTCAAATTTGATAAGACAACGACATCGGCCTAAAACTTCTGCCGGGTCCAACGAGTCGCCAAGATAATTCTCGGTCGTGAATTCAATGCTTTCCAAGTGTTCAAACCCAGCAAAGGGCCGGACTGTGCCGTCGGCAAACTTGGCATATTTGTCCTTCTGCTCGTCCCAAGTACGCCACGGCTTGTCGCGATAGACCCAGTATTCTTGACCATCAGCAAGCGTTCCTTTGATGTCTTCCCAAACAGTGTTGCGAGGCGTTTTGCTAGTGTTCATCGAACCTCCGAGCTAAATCGCTACATTCACTCAGTGTCATAAACTGCCAATTGAAGTTCGTTGGTCTTGACTTCATGAATGGCTCCTTGCCTTGACAGTCGTGGGAGTCGCCTCGATAGCCGAGACGCGGTGGGGCATTTCGTCGCGGAAGCGGTCGGACTTGGCGAGTTCGTCGTAGGCCTCAAGGACAAGCCGCTGGGTGCGGTACTCGCCGAATTCTTTGGTCTCGCGCTCCTTCAGAATGCGGAAGGTCTCGCTCGGGAAGTCATCTCCGAACACGTCTTTAGGATCAAGGATGTACCGCAATTCGTCCCCGGTGAGGCCGTACAAGTGGGCGTAGTAGGCGTCGAGCTCGGCGCGGAGTGTCCGGCGTTCATCATCATCCCAGACCGATGGTGTAATCTGATGAAATTCCGCTCCGAACGCTTTCAGCGAGTTGGAAGTAAACATAAGTCGGAGCGCTCGTTCCTTGACAAAACATTCACCTTCGGCCTTGTAAGCCTGAGGCGCGATCACTGGCAACTGGTTCAATACGCCGTAGGTGAGGTGATTGCCTCCGAGTTTCTGACGGGCCACGAAGTCGAACACCACAGAGTTGAAATTTGCGAGCAGACAAGGGATAAGCTCGAAGAGAGCCGGTCGCACAAAAAGTAACGGAGCATTGTGTCCGACTCCGGACAGAGGGATCACAGAGAAGATAGCGGTGCGTTCGACCACGGAGCTCGTGACGTCCCTGAATGCAAATAGCCAATCGTGATTCCAGTCTCTAAGTCGCTGGTTAACTTCTGAGTACTCTACCCAGTATCTGGGGAGAACCTCGAAATCTCTATCCCGCTTTTCTGTCGAAGACGGCTGGGGCAAGATTCCCGCATTCAGGTTGCTAGCGGTTGCGTCGGCGAAGGTGCCAAAGCGATGATCGAACTGCCTGAACATCTTAGCTTCGTAGAGCGGCAGCAGCCCTTGTCCCGGTGCGTCATGAAACAGTTCACTGTCGGCCGCCATGTGAAACATGGTCGAGTAAGTGACCCCCCAGCCATTATGATCCGCTGATTCGTGAGACACAGTGGGCACTGACCTGTAAATCTTCTTCGTTAAGCTTGCATCCGCCCCTGTTCGGAAAACAGGGCACGTTTTGGTCAGCGGATTCAGAAGCGAAAACTCTTCCGGAGTCAATGTGAATCGCTTTCTCGCATCACGTGCGTCTTGGTATCGCCGGCATAGGAAAACAAGTTCGGCCGGCGCGGAACGGCTGGTTCCGGCGAACGTCAGACGGCAAAACTTAAACGAGTGATGAACAGCGGGGAACAAGAACTCTTCATTCTCATAGCCAGCTACTTCGACCAATAGCTTATTGTCGATCAGATCGCCAAAGAATCTCTTGGTCGTGTCGTCAGTAGCGATTCCGGATGGCAACAACAGACCTACCCGGCCATGTTCCGAACTCAATTCGCCGCCTAACTCTGCGAACAGAGCATAGGTGTTTACGTCGCCCACTGCCGTTAAAGGGAATCGACCCGATTCTCTCACGAAATTTGAGTCGGATTCCGCGTCATGTCTGGCTCTGTCGAACTTAGCCACGCGTTCTCGCTTGCTCGGGTCGCTACTCTCGCGGAACTCAAGTATTCGGCGAGATCGCTCCGCCTTATTGCGGGCTAGACTAATGTAGGGAACATCATAGAAGTGCTCTTCCTCTTGCAGCTTTATCCGTTCCCATGGCGGGTTCCCCAAAACGACATCGAACCCTCCCGTTCTGATCACTTCTGGAAACTCTAGATGCCAGTGGAAAAATCGTGCACGCTGCGCAAGCTCCTGTGCCGCTGCGACCTGCTGCGGTTTCTTTCGCTTGTCCACGGCGAACTCAAGAAAGTCCTTGGTTGTGCAGATCGCGGGATCGGTGGTGCTGGTCAGCGGCAGAAAGAACTGCGCTGTCCAAAGATCCGCGACAGATTCATCGTGCGAGTGCTGCATGCCAGCGCGCCAACTGCTGTACATCTCAGCTTTCCTGCGGACATCCGCCGCCGTGTTTTCCGCCAGTTCGCGCAACTCGCGATTGCTCGCCGCGTATTGTTCGGCATGATCGTCCGCTTCAAAGGTCAAGCCGCGCTGGCGTGAAGTGCGCTCCTGCTTGTTGCGTTTCTTAAAGAAGGCGGCGACTTTCTTGTCGTCACCGGTTACAGCCGTAAAGGCATCATCGGGGATGCCGTCTTCAAGGGCCGTCGGGTCAAGTACGCCGATCAAGCTATTACCGCAGCGGATACGGTGGTCGAGGAAGCTGAGCGGCTTGCCCGCCCAATGACCTTCCAGCCACAGAGCAACCTTGCATAAATCCACGGCCAACGGATTCATGTCAACGCCGTAGATGCAGTGCGAGATCACGTCCCGTACTGCCAGATGGAACTCGCCGGGTTTAGGCTCGTCCTCGCCCGTTCGGATGCGCGCCAACTCCTTCCCCAGTCGTCGCGCAGCAGCCAGCAGAAAATGCCCCGAGCCACAAGCCGGGTCGCAAACCGTCATGCTGAGGATGGCTTTGATCTTGGCGTCACGCTCCTCAACCAGGTTCTTGCCAGTGGAGGCTTTCTCGGCCTGCTCGATACGCTCTTCCATCACCGGCACAAGCGCGCTTTCCACCAGTTCGTGCACCAGTTCTGGCCTGGTGTAATACGAACCAGTGGATTTGCGTTCCATTCCTGTGCGGAGCTGGAACTCCAGGCCATTATCGGTCGGCTCAACCACAGGCTGATAATCCAGCAGGCTCTCATATACAGATCCGAGCTCTTCCACATCGAGTGCGGAGTAGTTCACTCGCTGCTGGAGATTTCCATCCTTAAATAGTGAGAGGTGACGAATCGCCCGTAGCAGCTCGTGGTTGTGCAGCTCTGTCCCAGCCAAGTCGGGAATGGCGTATGTCTGGTGAAACAGGTCTCCGTTGAGTGGCGGAATCCCCAGCGCGTTGGTGTCGATTCCGTACTCAAACAAGTAAAACGTCTGCCGCAGCCCGATCCAGAGATCGCAAAATGGTGAAGCCTCAATGATGTGCGCGGCGCGCTCGCGGAGACGCGAGATGCTGTACCAATGGTCGTATATTTTCTGGTTCTCTTCCGCACCCTCTCCGACCGAGACGATCAATCCGCGCTCTTCTGCAACCATCAAGAAGAGTAGGCGATATACGAGCAGAAGAAGTTGGCGATGATATTGGACCGCCGGCAGCTTGCCGGTTGTAATCCTCTCGCGCAGTACGGTATTGGCGGGATGCTGCAGAAACGCGCTGCCAAAGATCTTAAGAGTTTCCTCTACGCCTTCCCGGAGTTTGTCGCGAACGCGCAGCCCCTGCTCGATGGATTCCTGGTAATACCGCTCAAGTAGGCATTCTGTAGGATCTTCCCCAGTGCCGGGGAATCGGCTGCGGTGGCAAAGCCGATAGAAGAGCGAAAATTCGTTGAAGCGATTACCCTCGAGAATGCTCTCCAGGTCGAACTCAAGATATGTCGGTTTTGCGGTGCGCGAGGAATCGCGAAGGATCCGAAAGCTGAGGCCGTTGGTTACGATGCCCCAAAGCACGTGCTCGCTGTTGTTGAGGAAATCCTGCAGCATCGCCTGTGGGCTGGTCCTAAGCTTGGTATGCAGGCGCCTGTCGAGATCGATCTTGAAGCCTTCAATGTGAACGGGTATTGCATCATCCCCGTCTCCGGCGCGGTGGGAAATTGCATAGCTGGAATTGTTGACGATTGCCGCTGTCGGCTGCGGATGCAGATCAAAGCCAAGCATCTCTGAGTCGGACAGCAGAGGCAAGATCCATCTTTCACGGGTGAGCGTCGTGCCGTATTGGTCCTTTTCGCTCAACGACTCACGCCGTCGGCTAAAAATGTCCCAAAGGCTCTGCGCGTCGCTCCAGACACGGCTGATCTCATCGGTTAGTCTGCGCCCTTTGGGCAGCCCAAAATCTCCGGGTTTCTGGCCGGCGGCATCTTCGTTCGCAATCTTGTCGAGCAGGTCATACGGAATCAGGCCGCCTTCGGAGCGGATCGCCACGTATCTCATCAGGCGTTACCTCCGGGCACCAGGACGTAGACTCCGAGCAGATCGGGCGGATAGGCGCCGACCTTGACCTTCACATCTTCCAGAGTCTTTTTCAGTCGCTCGTAATTGCTTTCCAACTCCGCAGCGCGAGCGTTTGCGATGGCTTGGAGGCCGACCTTCTCGTTGCGAAGCTCGTCCAATGCGTGGGCAATACGCTGCTGCTTTTCGTGCGCACTGACGTTCGCCACCGGAACAACCTTTTCAAGCAAATCCAAAGCGCTGGGGTCGTTGGCCGGTTTCCAAGTGACCTTTTCACCAGCCGCCTCGTATGCGACGGTGACAACTTCTTCGGCAAACTGATCGCTACGCCCTCTGCGTCCCAGCTTGTAGCGCACTCGGAGAATAACTATAACGGTGCGTGTCTTCACGGAATTCGTATACGCTGCGCCACAGCGCGCGAAGTCCTGTTCCGATGTGGGCAGGAATGCCTTACCCAGAATGCGGTCACTGAGGAATGCAACGAGCGGGTGATTGCGGCCAAGTACGATGGCATTCTCAATGTGGTCTGGCGGAGGACTGACGAACACGACTTTGACGGGCTTCTTCCATCCGAGGCGCTCCCGAATTTCTTGCGGGAGACCAGTTGGGTCGAGCACGTAGTGGCGATCACGCTTTTCCAGCGAAAACCTAAGTCGCTGGGCAGCGTTCACCATGAAATGACGGATGGCCTCGGGATCGCCGAGGACCGTGTCGGTCGCCTCAATCTCGCTGGCTACCTCGTCAGGTTTGATGGCGTGTTGCGCGAACCGCGACCGCCGCCGCTCCTCTCGATCTGCGTTTCGCTGCCAGTTTTCGTGGAACGCCTTCACGGTATTTACTTCGGGAAGGTCAAGCCGCAGTTGCTGTTCATCTTGTCCTCGCCATCCCTCGAAAACAGCTTTCACTACCGCCTTCATTACGCTTTCGCTGTCAGCCGGAACGGGAACGCTAATGCCTAGGTCACGGTAGATCTGTCGTGCCTTGCGGATGAGAACATTCAGCACGACGCCATCAATTGGATTGTCTTCACTGAACAGGACAATGGCCCGCACTTCCGCCTTCGGCTGACCGAAACGGTCTACACGTCCTTCGCGCTGCTCAAGGCGATTCGGATTCCACGGTAGGTCGTAGTGCAGCACGGCATCGAAGTTGTCTTGAAGGTTGATGCCCTCGCTAAGGCAGTCGGTAGCGACGAGAACGCGCCGCTCGCTCTCGGCCAGGTCTTTGACCACGGCCTCTCTCTCTTCATCCCCGCCCGTTTCTCCCGAGACGGCGATGGCGCGAAACGTCGGATACTTCTCCTTGATCCTGCGCTCCAACTGCTCAGCCACGTACCGTGCCGTCGCAATGAACCGGCAGAACACGATCGGGTGGTGTCCCTTCTTGAGCCAGTCGAGTACGATGTCAGCCGCTTTTTCGATCTTCGGGTCCTGCCCGGATGTAGCGATGTCTTCCGCTCTCTGCAGAAACTGGCGAAGCTTCGCCCGGTCTCCCTGCGACATGTCGCCCTTGCTGAGTTCCGTGGCAGCGTCTGGCACAGTGTCGATGACTCCACCTTCTGTAAGTGGGTCCAGAGACTCACGACTCATCAAATCGTCATCGAGTTCCTCTGCGTTTTGTGCCGCACTTTTCAGTGCGTCTTCTCGGTTCTGAAAAGCCTGCTGCGCTGCGGTGGGGCTGGACATCAGGCAGCGCAAAAGCGATAGAGCCGCCCAATAGCGAGCCCGCTGACGGGTGGGGCTCAGCCCTGAAGCGGTAACCGTTTGGCGGGTGAATGCCAGCACGTCATTGAATAAGCTTCCGTACTGCTCACTCATCTTATAGTTGGCTTCGAAGGGAGGAACCCGCTTTGGGAACGGGCGACTTTCGCCAGGACCTCCCAACCATTTCTCGTCAATGTCCCCTCGCCGACGCTGAACGATGTGCTTCGCAAGGACTGCTCGCTGGTTCTCGGTCGGGTTCTGCAGATCGAAGGCACGGAACTCGGGTTGGATCAAAGCCAGGATGGACTTGAAGCTTTCTTCGATTCCGCTGTGTGGTGTCGCGCTGAGCATCAGAAGATGCCGTGCACCGTCCGTGGCAATTTGTTTTAACAATTCATGCCGTTGCTGCTGATCCTTCGCTTGTTGGTAACCAGGATCTGCCGCGGCATGAACCTCATCAACGATGATGAGATCCGGACAATGCTGCAGAAGTTGCGGCTTGCGACGATCGCTTTTGGCGAAGTCAATACTGACGATCAGATGGCGGTAGTACTCGTACACGCTCAGCCCGACCCTGGGAATTGATCGCTCCAACCGTGCGATCGTGCTTGTGCGAACGACTTCCGCATGAATGTGGAACTTGTCTCGGAGTTCTTGCTGCCATTGATCGCAGAGGTGCGGTGGACACAGCACGCATAGCCGTCGAGCATCCCCTCGCGCCAGTAGTTCAGAAGCAATTAGGCCAGCCTCGATGGTTTTTCCAATGCCGACGTCGTCGGCTATTAGTATGCGTGCGGCATCGAGGCGAAGAGCCATGATCATTGGAACAAACTGATATGGGCGAGGCCGGACTGAGAGGCGTCCCAGAGAGCGGAATGGGCCGGCGCCACTGCGGAGACTCAGGCGGGCCGCGTCGCGAAGTAGCTTGCCTGCTACGTAGTCGCCACTCTCCGCCGGTTTCGGGTCTGGAAAGACAGAATCAGAAACGCCACTGCCTTCCAGACCCAAATGAATCGCCGAGATCTCTTCCTCGCCTCCGCTGAGCGGCCTGAGCTTAAGGATGTTAGGGAGATCGCACGGAAGAACGACCCAATCGCGACCGCGTACCTGAACTATTGAACCGACCGCACGTAGCGTGGCGGTGTCCGTGGACATGAGGACCTCGAGGCGGCAAGAAATATAACTGGTTGAGACTGCTCGACTTACACGGCTGACATTCTAGCAGGTGAGGATACGTGCGGCAGGCTCCAGCGATCTTGCCTGACAGTCCGGTAATAGGCACGAGAGTCCTGCGATAAATTCCCACATTGGAGGTCATGCTGACCTGTTATTAAGGAGGCTTGGCGAATCTCGCCACGCACAGGCTGATTGGCACGCATCTCCGCAGGCTGCACTCCGGACAAAGGTTGCTTCCGATCTGCCCCCGAGATTCACACGAAAGGCGTCGGGCCGCCTTAGATGTTGATTTCAGTTCGTAGTCGTTCAACATTCCTGCCAGTAATATCCCGCACAACCAGAATCTACACGGAGGAAGAACCATGTTCACAGAACTGATGCCATTGCTGCGCAAACGCAGGCTGCTGCTGACAATCGCCCTTGTTGAGGGCGATACGATCAGGGCTACCGTCGTTCCGCAGAAGGCGTCTGATACCGAAGACAACGCCCTCACCACCCCATTGGCAATCACCGGCACAGCCGAGGAACTCGATCGGGATCTTCCTCAGCAGCTGGTGGAATTCACTGGGGCGCACCTGCAACTCCAAACCACCTTGGCCTCTGCCAAAGCTGAAATGGAAGCCGCCGCAAAGGCGGCTCGCGACGAGGCACGGAAGAAGACCTCGAAGCCATCCGTTTCGACAAGTCCGGCAACTCCGGCGACACCAGCGGCGGCGCCCGTCCCTCGCGAACCAGAGGCACCCTCGCTGTTTGCGCCACAGGCGCAAGCGGAATCGACCGCAGCACAAGAAGAGGAGGAGGGAGGTGAAGCATCATGAAGATCAACTTGGTCGAGCGGGAATTCGTCTATCACGGCACAACCTTGGCTGACCCCAATCCCAACTTCTCGATTGAAGAAGTCCGCTCGTTCTACGCCGCTCAGTTTCCCGAGCTGACCAACGCAGCCATTACCGGACCTGAAACGGTTGGCGACCGGCTGCGTTACAGCTTCGAGCGGGCCATTGGATCGAAGGGCTGATGAAATGCTCAACACCAACAAACAATCGCTGTTAAGGGAAATCCGCGAAGCAGAGGGGAGGCAGGCCACCGCCAATCCTCTGACTGGACTGATGCTGAGGTGGCTCGAATGCAAAGACTCGCAAGAAGCAGGCGGTGCTCTCGCAAGGGCTCTCTCATTGCAAGGAAGCGGAGATCCCGTATTCCCCGGACCGGGTATCTGGCCAATCCCGCCAGCCTGATCGGGATTCCGCGGCTTGAACCAGTTCATGTCGGCAATAAGATCAGCTTCGGTTCGTCCGGCCTCACCGCGCTGTCTCAAACCCTGGTCGAAATCGGCCTGGCTACCGATGCTGACTGGGTCGCCGCAGAGAAAAGCCCCTCCACACTGGTCGAGCAAGTGCTCCGCCGTTATCTGGCCGACCGCGGCCAATCCATCATTGCTGAACACTTCGAGCTTTCTCTGACGCTGGGGGAAGCAATCGTCGACAGCATCTACGGTGAGCCTGATTCCTCCTGCCCCGGACAACTCTTCTTCGTTCTCAACACGGAGTCGTCCTTCGCCTTGGGCGTGGGTGACGCGATCACGGAACTTGAAGCAACCGAGGCTGGCATGGGTCAAGCGTTTTACGACGTGCTGCGTCAGTCTTTATACCGCTGGATCCGGGTCTATGACGATTTGGACGCTCGGGAACGGATCGAGCAAATGACGGAGTGGGCCGAGGGAGAGGACGATCCCGATTCGTACGAGATCCCAAAGCTCGAACAGGATCTGCCACCGTGCTTGAAGGACACGCAGCGCTCCGACACTGCCCGACCTCTTACCTCGTTTCCAGTTCCAGACGTGCCACGGTTGAAGAACCTGATCGAGGCCGCAATTGAGTTACAGAGAGTTTCCCACTCGATGGAACGGCCAAAGCTCGACGAGGAGTGGCTGGAACGCGAGCGCAGCTACCATTCGCTCGACCTGCCACTCCCCTCTGTCTTGTTGTACTTCCGGCCAGGCGACGCGGTCATGGCGTGTTTTGACGACGAATGCGAACACTGGGGTCAGGAGACGCCAGAACCCAACCTAATCATTCCGCTGCGGGCGGACAACTCATCCAGCGTGCGCCAGGCACTCGCTGTCATCGAGACGCTCATGCAGGCGCTTGTGCTCACGGTTCGGATCAAGAGCCTCATTGAATCTGAGGAGAAATCCACATGCGATTCAGTATCGATGTCGGAAGCGAACTCGAATTGAAGCTGTACCAAGCCGTGCTCCTTTACAAGAACGATCACGGCAACCGCTACATGGCGACCGTCCACGGCGTGGTGCAGCAAAACGGCGATGGGAGTCCTCTTCTTGGAGCCGGACAACTACTCAGTACGGCGAGCCTGCGGGAGTTGGCCCGGCAACTGGGTACCGGTTGCCCAGTGGAGTTCTTGCCGGACCAGGTGGTCGCGCGAACCCCGGACTTACTGGCATGGTGGACGCCGGCGGCGGCGCGGCCAATGTTCTTCCGCGCTGGATCGGAACTTGAAGGCATCTCCGGCAAACGTTTCCCCCACCCAGCCTTGCTCTTCGTCGTGCGCAGCAATGTTCTGTTTGTTCGCGCGCTTTTTGCCAGCCGAAGGCCGCGTCCAGACAGCAAATTGGCTGCCGCGCCCTACTGGAACATAGATAGTAACGGTGCAGTTTGTGCCGGAACCATGCGGGTACCGAAGTCGTTAACCGTGACCTCGATCGCCGCTTGGCAGCAAGCCTTCTTCCAGAGCGAATTCACCCATCCGGGCGGCGGTGGTCGTTTGACGAAGCGCCGTGGCGGAACAGCGGCACTCTGGAAAAGCCTGGCAGGGAAGGCGCGGTTCCCGATTTCGACGCTCATTGAGCAGGAGCCACTGGATCAGTACCTGAAGGGATTGGAGGATGCGCGACGATGACCCACACGCTCGATCCTCAACTGCTGGAACGGCCAATTCGCGTCCTAGTCGTGGGTTGCGGCGGGAACGGCAGCGCGATCGCTTCCGGCCTCCCCTACCTCCACCAGGCCATGCTTGCATTCGGCCATCCCGGTGGCCTGCAGGTTACCTTAATTGATCCCGACACGGTCAGCGAAACCAACTGTGTGCGCCAGCCTTTTTGCAGAACGGAAATAGGCTTTCCAAAAGCCATCGTGCTGGCACACCGAATCAACGTCTTCTGGGCTCTGAACTGGCAAGGCATGCAGGCACAGATACAGCAGATCGCCAAGACTGCCGAGGTCGATGTCGTGATTGGCTGTGTCGATACACGCAAAGCGCGACGTGCCATCGACAAATGGGCGCTGCATTCCCGGGTTCTGTACTGGCTTGACCTTGGCAACAACGCTGCCTCCGGGCAGTTCATTCTTGGCCAGCCCAAGAACCGAGTAAATCAAAAGAAGAAGAATCGCCTGCCGTCGGTCACGGAGCTTTTCCCAGAAATCGCTGTGCCAAATGTAAAGGATGACGACCAGCCTTCTTGCAGCGCGGCAGAGGCGTTAACCCGGCAGGAGCCCTTCATCAACCATAATCTTGCCTACCAGGCTTTGGGCATGCTCACACAACTGCTGCGCCATGGTTCTGTTTCGTATCAGGGCGGATTCTACAACGTCGCAAAAGGGCAGCTCGTGCCACTACCAGTCCGCGATGCCGCACAAGCCATGTTGTTGAGATTACAACCATAAGTTGGGGGCAGGAATATACGTGCCTCATCAACCGGGGGTGGCGTATGATTAGCCATTCTCGGAGGCTCGTGATGAATCAGGTCAGCATTGATCTCACAAACTGCTATGGGATCAAGAAATTAGCGCATAAGTTCGACTTTTCAAAGACGCGTGCCTATGCCCTTTACGCTCCGAACGGAGCCATGAAGTCATCTCTTGCGAAAACCTTCGAGGATGTTGCCGCCGATACGGCATCATCAGACCGGATTTTCCCGGCGCGGACAGCGACAAGAAAGATTGTTGATGAAAACGGTAATGATTTGACCAAGGAGAGCGTCTTTGTAGTGCGCCCTTACGACGAGGATTTCAGCCAAAACGAAAAGACCTGCACTCTGCTGCTAGACGCCAAGTTGAAGAAAGAATTTCAGCAGCTTTACCTCGAAATAGACAAAGCGAAAGAGCTATTGCTTAAGGCTCTTAAAGAACAGTCGGGTTCCAAAAAACCCCTTGATCGAGAAATATCAGCTACTTTCACCCCCACCGATGATGATTTTTACACAGCATTACTCCGCATCAAAAACGAATTGGAGGCCCAGAAAGATACTCCATTCGAAGCCGTTGAATACGATACGATTTTTGACGATAAGGTGTTAAACGTTCTTGGCACGAAGGACGTCAGGAGCGCGTTAGAGGATTATATCAAACGCTACAACGAACTCCTCGCAGCATCAACTTTTTTCAAGAAAGGAACGTTTGACTACTACAATGCTGGACAAATTGCAAAGAGCCTAGCCACCAACGGCTTTTTCGAAGCAAAGCATTCTGTCAATCTCAACAATGGAGACCGCCTGGAAATTCGCACGCAGAAGGAGCTAGAGGCTGTTATAGCGAAAGAAAAAGACGCAATTCTCAAGGATAAGGTACTTCGGAAGAAGTTTGATGATATCGCCAAGATTCTTGAGAAGAACGAAACTCTCCGCAACTTCCAGCAGTACATATTGGGTAACGAGTCTATTTTGTCGCAGCTTTCCAATCTCAAAAAGTTCAAAGAAGACGTTTGGAAATCATATCTAAAAAAGCGGTTCGACCTCTATTCCGATCTTGTTACTAAGTATGAGAAAGCACAGATACGAGAGGAACAGATCAAAGATGAAGCCGCGAAACAGAAGACGCTGTGGCAAGATGTCATCCAGATGTTCAATGATCGTTTCTTTGTTCCGTTCACATTGGATGTTAAGAACAGAATCGAAGTCATGCTTGGCAATGCACAAATCATCGATCTCGGTTTTACCTACCACGACGGCACTGATAACGCGGTTGTTAACAGGGATGATCTATTGACGTGTCTTAGTATGGGCGAAAGGAGAGCTTTATATATCCTGAACGTACTGTTTGAAATCGAAGTCAGGAAAAAAGCAAATCAAGAAACTTTGATGGTCATAGACGATATTGCAGACTCATTTGACTATCAAAACAAGTACGCCATAATCCAGTATTTGAAAGACATTCATGGTGATCCGAGCTTCAAGCAGATCATCATGACACACAACTTCGATTTTTTCCGCACCATCGAGAGCAGGTTCGTGGGTTACCCGAACTGCTTGATGGCGTCGAAAAGTAGTAGCGGCATCGCATTGGAAAGGGCAAGCGGGATCAGGAATGTATTCGTAAACGATTGGAAGAAGGAGTTCTACACGGATTACAAAAAGAAGATCGCTTCCATCCCTTTTCTGCGCAACCTGGTTGAGTTCACTAGAGGTGAAGATGAGCCAAACTTCTCTACGTTGACATCGCTTTTGCATTGGAAGGCGGACTCCACGACGATCACCGACTCTGATTTGAATAAGATTTATGGAGACATCTGCGGCTCCGCAAGAAAATCGCCTAATGGCGTGAAGCCGGTGGTTGACATTATCAAAGCAGAAGCCGAGTCATGCCTGAAATCTGGAAGCGACAGTCTTGAGAGCAAGATCGTTCTCGCAATAGCGATCCGGCTCGCCGCAGAATCATTCATGGTGAACAAGATTAAAGACCCCAAGTTTGCGGCAGGCATCAAAGGGCATCAGACAGAGGTTCTGGTCACGAAGTTTAAAGGCCTATTCCCCAAGGAAGCTAAAACGATCGAAGTGCTAGATCGCGTGCAGCTCATGACGCCTGAGAACATTCACCTAAACTCGTTCATGTACGAGCCTATCGTGGACATGGCTGGCGATCACCTGCGCAAGCTGTACACGCACGTGCTTGCACTGAAGTGATTCTATGAGGGTTAATGAAACATTCCGCCGAATATCGCAGATTCACAAATCTAGTGCACCATCTGCTCAGTGTTCCGCACGAGAAAATGAAGCGGCGGGAAGCGGAATACCGCAAACAGGCGGACGAGAATCCGAATCGTCGCGGCCCCAAACGCGGATCGAAGCGAAAAGCGGTCAATCCGCCTTCCGCTTCCCCCGGCCCTGCCGCTTAGAAGGCGGCTTCCGGTTTCTTGTCCTCCTTAGCCGTGAGTTCTGCGTAGGTCAAACGCTTACCCACGATCTGCGAGCAAAGCAAACTGAAGCGGTCGGCGTCGGTCACGTTCTGTTCCTTCGTGGCACTGACCTGCCCCCCATCTTTAGTCCAGGGATAATGAGACTTTCTCCGGTTTTTGTTCGCCCCACTGGTGTGGCGTAGCGGGGATGGGGGTATGGGGCAAGGGGCCGGCGTTTGAGGTCCCTTGCCCCACTCCAGTTCTGTCGAAGCTTTTCACTTCTGCTGCAAACTCCTCCGGCGTTCTATAGCCCAGGGCTGAGTGCGGACGCTCCTGGTTGTAGTACCGCCGCCATTGCTCGATGATCTGCCGCGCATCGCTGAGCGAGACAAACCAGTTCTCGTTCAGGCACTCGTCGCGGAACTTGCCGTTGAAGCTCTCGACATAGCCGTTCTGCATCGGTTTTCCCGGCTGGATGAAGTGCTGCTCCACCCCTTCGGCGAAGCACCACTGGTCCAGCGCACCCCCGGCGAACTCCGGGCCGTTGTCGGTGCGGATCTGCCGCGGTCGTGCGCGTTTGCAGACCAGCCGCTCGAGCACTCGCACCACACGCGCTCCCGGCAACGAGGTGTCCACCTCAATCGCCACGCACTCGCGCGTATAGTCATCCACCACGTTCAGCGTGCGCAGCTTGCGCCCCGAGCTGAGCGTATCGGCCATGAAGTCTAGCGACCACACCTGATTGGCTGCCGTGGGCGCCGGCAGGGGCAGGCGCGGCACGCCTGCACAGCGCTTGCGCCGCCGCCTCCGCACCTGCAACCCTTCCAGCCGATAGAGCCGACAGACCCGCTTGTGGTTCACCCGCCAGCCCTCGCGCACCAGCCGGTCATGCAACCGGCGATAGCCAAAGCGTCGAAACTGGTGCGCCAACTCGCGCAACCGCATTCGCAGCCGCCCGTCTTCCCAGCGCCGCGCCCGGTATCGGTACGTCCCCCGATACAATCCGATCAGCCCGCAGGCGCGTCGCTCCGAAACCGCTACTTCCGAGCGCATCACCACCACCGCCTGCTTCCGCATCTGCGGGCTCACCAGTTTTTTGTGACCACCGCCTGCAGCGCCTGCTTGTCCAACGTCAGGTCCGCCACCAGGTGCTTCAGCCGCCGGTTTTCCTCTTCCAGAGCCCGCAACCGCCGCGCCTCGCTCACCTGCATCCCCCCGTACTTCGCCTTCCAGCGGTACAGGCTTGCCCGCGTGATGCCATGCCGGCGACAAAGATCGCCGGGATCGGCCCCGCTCTCCGATTCCCTGAGAATGGCGATGATCTGTTCTTCGTTGAATCGACTCTTGCGCACGACTCCTCCTCCGCCCTAGCGGGCTATGTTAAGGGGAAAAGTCTCTTTTACGCTGGACTAATTTCTGGAGGGCAGGTCAGCACGATTATTGAACCTAAACGACTGTTCGTCGATATAGCGGAACAGGTGGAACGGAACCACGCTGACTTAGGTTCCGTTCAATCCGCGCTTGAGCAAGCTCCAGAAGTTTTCCATCCCGTTCGTATGTACGTTACCGCGAACATACTCCTCTGCATGGTTGACAATCTGATGAACGTAATCAGAATCCAGTCCCCAATAGGAAATAAGCTCATCCGTGAACACTTCGGAACCAGCACAGACATTCTGCCGGACGTGGCCTTGCAGGGTTTCGCAGTCGCGGTTTTCAATTACGGCAGTGCAACCTTCCCGCCGCGCTGCAACATTCCCATGACGACTGCCTTACCCGAAGGGCCGCCTCCGTGAATCTTTTCGCGGCGCTTGGCGACGTGCATATTGCGCGCCTTGCCTCCGATGAAGGTCTCATCTACCTCGACTTCGCCAGAAAGCGTCCCGCCAGTTTGCGCATCCTGCATCCCAAGCCGGATGCGATGCAGCATTAACCATGCGGTCTTTTGCGTGACGCCCAGGGCGCGGTGAATTTCCCAAGACGAGACCCCGTTCTTGCAGTTGGCAGCCATCCACATCACAGGCAGCCACTTTTCCAAACCGAGCGGAGAGTCCTCAAGAATGGTTCCAGTCTTGATGCTGAATTGCGCTTTGGGGTGGCGAGACTTGCACTGCCAGAGCCGACGCGAAGGAACAAAAGAGGCGTCAGTACGCCCGCACGTGGGGCATACTACGCCGTTCCGCCAGCGCCGTACCGCAAGGTAGTCAATACAGTTATCGGGGTTCGTAAAGTACGAAATTGCTTCTGCCAAAGTCTTTGGTTCGGTTGCCATGATTCACATCATGGCACATCCGGATTGAGGAGTCATGTATATTCTTATCATAAGTTGGCCGGCCGTTTTATGGTTGTAATCAGCGGCGGTCAGCCTCGTCGGGGCGGTGGGAATGTTGGAATCGCGAAACTCGTAGGGTTTTGCAGCGACCGCATCGTACGCACATTGCGAAGAGTGAAGCAGCACTCGTGGCCAAGTTATGCCTGCAAAGCAGAACTTGCGGCCACTTTATGCTTGGAGAGTCGCCGGTTTCGTGGAAGAAATTCGCTGTAAACCGCTATTCTCGGCCAGTTTATGGTTGTAGGCTCGGCCAATTTATGGCTGTTGTGACAGTTGTCGTGGCGACGCCGACAGAAACGGCACCTTGATCATCCCATGTATTGAGCCTTTCCCTGCCGTGTGGAATGGAGTAGAGGATCTGTTGTGGATCGACAAAGGAGTGCCCTTTGGTACATAGCTCTTTACATGAAGTTCGAGCAGCGATCTACTTTGCGACTTGGACTTACGGGATCGCGTGCGCCACTCTCGGCGCACAGCAGTCAGCCAATCGGATGATCGGTGCGCCAGCCGCTTGGTATTCACGCTCGCGGCAGGTCAAGACAATGATCTGCAGGTGTTGCGCGGCTTTTTGCAGGATGTGCAGCATACGGTCAAATCGCAGGTCGTCAGCGAAGACGATGGCGTCATCGAGCAAGACCGCGGCAGGCTGGCCGTGCTCGCGCATCAGGTCGGCAAAGGCCAGCCGTGTCAGTACAGCCAGTTGCTCGCGTGTGCCGAGACTCAGGGAGTCGAATTTCTCTTCGACCGCACCCCTCTGCAGGCCAACGATGTTCATTTCCTCGTTCAGCTTTAGCTCCGCGCCGGGCAGCAGAAGTTTGAGATACGGCTGCACGCGGTCGGCGACCGGGCGTAGGAAGGTCTCCCTGGCTGTCTTTTCGGCCTCGGTCAGCACGGTGTACAGCAACTCGACCGCTTTGGCCTCGCGTTCGAAACGGGCTGCTACAGCATTCGCGCCGTCGAATTCAGCCTGCAACTCCTGCTTATGTTCGCCCAGCCCGGTCGCACCAGTTGTGCGTAATTCGGTCTCGATGCGAATGGACTTTTCTTCTAGCTTACGGATGTCCCCCTGCACCTGCTTTAGCGCTTCTTCCGCCATGCGCAGTTCACGCGCCACGTTCTCAGAGTCGGTGTCGTCCAATGCTTTCCGCGCGGCCTGCGCGGTCAATTCTGCGGTCTTGACATCCCGCGCAGCGAGTATTACGACTTGCTGTAAATCAGTGTCACCGGTCTTGGCCCGAGCAACTTTTAATAACCCTTCAGCTGACTGTAGGTGACCCACTTCACTCTCATAAGCAGCATTGCAGGTCGCTTCTTGCTGTTGCGCGTCGTTCAGCTCCTTCGTGGCCTGGTCGAGGCGTCGCCTGCTGGTTTTGGCCACGCGATCAGCTTCGTTGCGCTCTTGGCGTATACGATCCAGAGCGTGCGTCGCTTCCTTAACAGATTTGGGGGGCATACCAGCAACGTCAACCAGCCGCGCAACCTCGGCCTCTAGCTCCCTTATCTTCTCGTGCAAAGTCTCGATCCCGTCGGGGGCGTGCGCCTCGACGAGTTCGGCATGTTTTTCCGCTTCAGTCAGGTAACCCATGCGCTGGTCAGCCTTGGCGTCGGCTTCGGGGACACTACTCACACCCAGCTTAGCCGATGCCTGCCGCAGCGCCTGAGTGTGCTGCTCAAGCTCCGCGCGCGGATTCCCCAGGTCGCCCCCGGGGGTGATGGTAATCTCCGCGCAGTTCGCGATGAGGATCACGGTGGTCTCCGAGATCCGGCGCTCGGTTTCGGAGCTGATCGTCGAGGTTCCAAAGCGAGCCTTGGTTCCGGGCTCTAGCTTGACGCAGACGTTGGTCGCGATCGCATCGAGTTGCGCCTGCGCCTTGCTGACAGCATCTTCAAGCCGCTTCAGTTGCGCGACATGCTTCTTCTCGATGGCAATGCCTTTGGCGGCCAGCAACGCCTTTTCCTGTGCAGACTTGGCCTCGAGTGCCGCGCGCTCCTCACGCTGCAGACGTTGTAGTTCGGATTGCAGCCGCGCAGCCTGCTCCGCTGCAGTGGCTGAGATGAAATCCCGGTCAACCTGTTCGAAGTGCTTTGCCCCGTCTGCCGTGGCCTTTTCCTCGTGTGCTACCCGCACGCGGATAGGCGTCAGAACTTCCCGTTTTTGGCGCAGAGCATCCTCGTATTGCGCGACCTTGCGCCGGCCCGTCTCAACAATGGCGATCGCCTTCTGCCTCTCGTCCCACTTGCTGACCGCTAACTCCTGCCGTGTAGTGACCGCTTTCACAGCCGCTTCGGCGTCCTCACAGTCGCGCTGCAGGTCCTCAACCTGCCGTTGCGATGCGCGTGCTTTCTGCAGCCGCTCTTCTGCACGTCCCACAGAGTTGTCGTTTTCATGACGCTTCAATTTAGCGCGACAGCGCTCCAGTTCCTCCAAGTTCTGGTCGTATTCGGCGAGGTGTTGCTCCACATTTTTCAGCTCGCTCTCAATGTCACGCACCTTCTGCAAGGCCTGGGCGTACTCGCCGCGTGGGCGACACGTCCCTGTGAACAGTTGCCCGCGCAACCGCCCCACTTCGGCTACGACTCGCTGCCCGCGCTTACCGCCGAGCACATCTCCGACTTCCTTCTGGAGCGCCTGCACTATACTGGCCCGACCGTCTTCGTTTGTGTCCACGCCGACAAATGACTTGCCTTGCTCGACCCAGAACATCCCGAAAACGCCCTCGTGCTCGTGGTCAGATTCCTTGCGAGCGCGCTTGGGCCTCGTAAAGCGCAGCAGCTTTTCCAACTCCTCTTCAGCGGCGGAGCCCGCAAGGCGTCCATCGGGGGTGACAAGTTCCGCCTCTGCGCGCTGGCAGAAGGCTTTGAACAGCGTGTACGGCGCGCCGTTCAATTCGAAAGAGATCCGCAGCTCCGGACGCAGCGCCGAGTTGTATGGCTGGAAGCTCTCGGCACGCTCGCCGGTCATGTTGTGCTTATCAAAGAACCCGCTGCGGATTGCCTGCAGTAGAGTCGATTTGCCTTCTTCGTTGTCGCCGACAATTACGTTCAGCCCGGTTCCCAGCGTATCGATAACGACGGGCCCCACCAGCTTGCGGAAGTTGCGCACTTCGATGCGGCTAATGATCATTGCTTCTGGCCTCCGGCGGCGTGGATCTGATAAAGCAACTGCAGGGCCTCGGCGGCATGAGGTTGGTTGGGATCGGTCTGGTCATTGTGGATGGTGCGCAGGCGGTTTACGGCGCTGCGTACGAAGCCGCCGATGTCGATACGATCCAAGTCGGCATCCGTGGGTTGCGCCAAGAGTGAGCTGACGTCCTCCTGCAGCGAGGCGAACCGTGCCCACCAGCGTGACAGCAAGAATTCGAGCTCCTGACGTCCGCTCAGATCCAGTGAACCCGAAAGTCTCAGTGAAACAATGTGCCGGTCGAAGGGTGCGCCCAAGTGCGTTAGCGTGGCGTCAAGCGCGTCCGTGTCAGCAGCGGAACCGAGCGAGAACTCAAGGTCGTCCCAACTGTAGTACGCCACGCCAATCGGCGTAACCTTGGGCAGTGTCCCCGCCCGCTCGATGGCAACCAGCAGGACATTACCGCTTTCGTTTGCTTTGAAGCGGTCCGGTTCAGGCGTCCCCGAGTACCACGTGCGCTCCGCGATCTGCACCGTGCCATGCCAGTCACCCAGCGCCAGGTAGTCCAAGCGGGCACGACTTTCGCGGTCTTCAGCTATTGGATTGGCCGCTTCGCCTTTGCAGGGCAAACGGTTTTCGACCGACCCGTGCCCAAGGCCAACACGAATCGTCTCCGGCGGAGTGCTGATCGCGTCCCACGTACTCGTGACGTCTTCCGGTTCGTGCTTGCGCAGCAACGGTGCCGGCAGTACTGCCAGCCGACCATCGGCGAGCAAGATGGGATCGTTGGTCAGCGCAAGGTGCAGGTTCGTCGGGCGGCCAAGATACTCGACCCGGCTCCAGACGGATTCTGCCAGAGCGGGATCATGATTGCCGGGAAGCAGCACCCAGGGACCCTTGTAAGCCTCGGTTGCCTGCAGCAGCCCGTGAATGGTCTCGTTACTCACGGTGTTGGCCTCAAACACATCACCTGCGACCAGCACCGCATCTACTCGACGCTCAGTGGCTAGTTCAGCAATGCGTTGCACAGTCTTTATTCTTTGTCTGCGCAGCAGGACGCCGGCGTCCGCGCCAACGTTGCCGAACACTCTTCCGATCTGCCAATCGGCCGTGTGAATGAAAGCTATGCCCATAGTACCTCCTTGCAGAGAAGGCGAGCCCATTGTACCGGTTGAGTTCCGCTTAGGAGTTGGGCAGAGTCACACACATCCCGAACTCATGCCCCTGCTGCCGTGGCCCGTGTAACTTCGACCACCTGGCCGGTCGTCATATAGACGAGCGCGCCCTTTTCGACATTGAGCTGATTTAGATAGACGCGGAGTTGCGCAGCGTGCTTCTGCATATCATCCGGAGTAGGCGATACAGTGCTCTTCCAGTCGAAGACAAAGTCGGGATTCCCGGAACTGTTTAACGCAACCGCGTCTGCGACTCCAGCACAGGCATCGAGGTGTTCGTCAGAATGGCTGAGTCCAAAAACCGAGAACTCAGGGACAAGCGAACTTCGAAAGCGCTGGACGAGATCTTGGGTAAGAGTGCGTGTAATTGAGTTTGCGATCTCCTCGCCGTGTAGCCCAGCGGAAGGTGAAGCGACCTCGACGAACCCGAGTTGCTGAACGAGTTCAACCGCGCGTGCGGCGAGTGCATCACTGGTATCCGCAGTCAGACCGTTCAGTACTTCTTCCATGAGCTTATGCAAGATTCTTCCGCGGGCTGCACTTCCGCGGACCTCCGTCGTGCCTTCGACTAATTCGAGCATTTCCGGGATTGGTTGTCTGATAGCCGATTCGTCGGGCTCGGCACTGCTAGGTGTCAGCCAGCGGATATCTCGCGTGGCAACGACGACTCGACCTGCTTCTGCAACGAAAGCTACCGCATCCTGCTCGTTGGTCCTGGCGGCTGCAGTTAACGTCGCCGCAAGGGTTGACCCAGCAACGGCGTACGTTGGTAACGAAGGAATGTTCAGTTCAACCTCGTTAAACCAGCAACGGCTGTCGAGATTCGTATGATGCGGGAGGAACAGGAAATCACGTGCACGGGTACAAAGTACATACCACAAGCGTTTTCTTTCTTCCGCTTGTTGGGCTTCTTCGGCCTGTTTCACGGTCGTAAACGATGAGGGCTCCAAGCCTGGAAGTCGGGCGCAGATCGCGTTCCGCTGTGCATCGTAGAGAACGGAGGCCCTTTCTCCTCCCGCCTCGGTCACCATGTTAACTGCCACCACGACCGGCCATTCCAGGCCTTTTGCGCTGTGAATACTGACCAACGGAATCGCATCCAGTGCCGCATCGCCACGACCTTCCGGCACGCGTTCGTTGTCGCGCCAGCGCTGCGTCACAAATTGCGCAAACGAGCGTAGGCCGCGGGTCCCGAAGGGCCGGGCCATCTCAAGAAACTGATCAATATTAGATAATGCACGTTCCGCGTAGCGGGTGTGACGTTGCACGATTAATGGACGGACACGCAATTCGTCGATGGCTGCCGACAGTATGTCGTACGGCGTGGTGTTGTACGCCCGGCGTGCTAGCCCCTGCAGAATTCCAAGGACTTCTCGCGTAACCGCATTGCAGACCTGATCGCAGGGCGTGAACAGCGTCACCCGGCTGAAGTTCCCCTCCGAGTCCGTCGGGAGCGCTTCGACGACGTCGAGCAACTCCTCCTCAGTTAGGCCCACTAGCGGGCCGCGCAGAACAGCTCCCAGAGCGAGCGTGTCCCGGCTGCTTGAAAGCACCCGTGCGACAGCGATCAAATCGTGGATCTCCTGTCGAAGGAAAAGCCCCTTGCCAGCTTGGGTCGCAATCGGAACTCCGAGTTCTTCCAGCGCCCGCTCGTATATCCACAATTTTGTGCTGGAAGGGGCCAGTAGTGCGATGTCTCCGAATTGGCACGCGCGCTCGCCAGTTCTTGTGCGGATCGTAAGCCGCCCCACAACAGACGTGCAAAGTTCCGCAACAGCGCCCGCTTCCCGCAATCGTCGCTTGTCGGCGGAATCTTTCTCCTCGTCGCATGGTGTGACATCAAACTTTGATACGTGCAATACTCCAGCGGCATCGCCGACGGTGGCCTGCAAAGCGGCGAATCCCAAATTCGCCAAAGGACTGGCGAAGCGGGAATTAACGAATTCAAGCACTTGCGGCCGAGAACGGAAGTTCGCCGTAACTGGCACGACCGCGCCGCCGCAAACCTGGACGCATTCGCGCACCCTCTGGTATGTCACAATGTCGGCGCGCCGGAAGCGGTAGATCGACTGTTTCGGATCTCCGACGAGAAAGAGTGCGCCGGGACGCAGTGGCTGATCAATCCACGATGTTCCGCCACGGTCGCCGCTGCATAGATGAAAGAGGATTTCGCACTGAATCGGGTCCGTATCCTGGAATTCGTCTACCAGTACATGCGTGTAACGCCTTCTCAAGTCTTCGCGGACGGCTGGGTTGTCGCGGAGCAGATCCCGCGCGACGTATAGCATGTCGTCGAAGTCGATAAGCGCGGCTGACCGCTTGTACTGTAGATATCGCTCATCGAAGTCGCCTACGTCGGCAACAAGCCGTGCGAGAATGTGCTCGGCACACCCCTCAACCACTTTCGTCAACGCATCGCCAACGCGCACGTGCCGTTTCTCGATCTCGCCGTATATCCTGTCGCACTCCGCTTGCGACTTACCGAGTTTTCTGCCGGCTCCTCGGAATTTCGTTGCTCCTTTAAGTTCTTTGAATGCGACTCGTCCCGAGTACATCGAACTCACTCTCGGCGGCTGCGAAAAGTTCCACACTCCCAGAAGCGGATCATCGAACGCCAGCCCAGACGAGTAGTACCTGCGCAACGCTGCAAACTCTGTTGCGCATAGGCCCACCTTTTCCGGCTCGTCGATTGCGCAGGAGTCGTAATATCGGATGTATTGATCGATTGCTGTGAGTAGCTCCTGAACCGCCGCCGAAGGCACCTGGGGCACTTCGGTTACCGTTCCCCTCCAACGACGACGAATCTCAGCCAGGTCACGGAGCAGCTCAACGGCGGCGTCACCGCACTTTACTACCGCCAACGACAGCGGGTCCTCTAGCGAGTCAGTATTGAGTCGCTGCCGGAGCCATGCATTGAATTCAAACTCGTAAGCGAGCTGTGTGTCGGCTTCGTTCATCACCGTCGCACCCGGATCCATCGAGCATTCCACCGGATAGGGCTTTATGAGCCGTTGGCAGAAGCCGTGTATGGTTGTGCAGGTGAGCTCATCCAGCGACGACCCGCCCTCCGCTAGGTGCTGTGTCTGCTCTGGGCTAAACCCATCCGGCAGTGCATCCAGCAAGGGTTCCGGAACGGTTCCTGTCGCTAGGAACTTGGCGTATTCCGTCACGCGTAGCAGCAATTCACTCGCTGCGAGCTCCGTAAACGTGATTGCTGCGATACTGCGGGGCGGAACACCGGAGGCAAGCAGAAGGACAACACGTCCCGCCATGAGAGCCGTCTTGCCAGTGCCGGCGCCTGCCTCGATGAGCAGCGTGGAGCCGTGTTCCGCGAGTGCCCGTCTTCTGAAGCTGGAGTCTTGGAGTGCCATTACCTTGTTCCCCATAGCGGCACCAGGTTCGCCAGCATCTCGTTACGCGCGTTACTTTTGCGATCGAAATAAGTGCCCAACGCATTTGCGGGATACGCGAATATCAGGTCGTCATAGTCATGATTGGGACCTGCTAGAGCATTTCCGTGTTCCAGATACTGGATCGCGGCGTTCGTGTAATGTACGACATCGACAAGCGCAGCATCCGTGTCCAGGAGCTTGAATGCATTGATCTCGCCGTTGACGAAAAGCAGGATGCTCTCGATCGTTTGCACCGCCGGCAGAAGCTGTTTGACAGCGAATGCATACAGACAGCGCTGTAGTTCCTTCCCGCCGTCTAGGCCCGGATCCTCCTTCGGGCAACGCTTTACCTTGTAATCGACGACTCGCGCCCAACCTTGAGTGTCGAGTTCCAGACGGTCGATGCGCCCGGTCACGACTAGACCGGTCCCCGTAAGTTCCACCGTGCGTCGGGCGTTCCATGGCTCAGCAAGTTCGGAAGCTGCGTCATCGTTGAACGCGACCTCAACGTACGTCCGCTGCGGTCCTGATAGTGCCGGTGAAAGCGGAAATGCCAGAGCACGTTGCGCGCTGGAAATCGCTTCTTGCATCGCGGCCTGCCAAACGCACCGAGGAGGCAACGGCGTTTCCAATTCCCATTTGTTGGCCACCGTTGCGGCAGCCCCTATCACGCTGGCCTTTAGCTGATCCTCGGTGGCATGAACGATGCCAGGAGCAGGTTCCAGTCGCCTTACGGCTTCTTCTAGGATCTCGTGCACCAGGTTTCCGATTTGCAGGCGGTCTAACGAGAGAGGCTCTTCTCCTTCGCTGTCCTGCGGCTCGTGCCAACGGAATGCGTACCGCCATACAAATCCGAGCGGGTCTGTTAAGAGGCTGCGCAACGAGGACGCCGAATGTTTTCGAGCTAATACCGCAGTAAGGACGGGATGCCCGGCTCGAACTAAGCCGTCGTGAGCCGTGATCTCATTACGTGCCCAATCGCGGACGCAAATCGATGCTGACCGTGCCAGCTGGCCTTGCGCGAATTCATGTGGGCGGGCGAGTAAACGGTCGCTTTGGCTGAACGCGTGCCGAGGCACAGCAGCGCGTTGAATAGAAGTCGGAGTAATACCTATTGGAAGCAATGGACTGGCAGCCAGCAGCCGTCCTTCCCGGTCGCGTCGGCTATGCGAATAAACAGCCGCCCCGGCTTCATTAATACAAAACCCCAAAGTCAAGCGGTCGCGCCACGCGCGCAACAACGGCTGAAGCACGTTGGTCGGGACTATGCGATCGGGGAGCAGGGGGTCTTCGCTGTCCGTTCGCGGCCAGCCGCGGCTGGTCATGCCGAGTAAGCGTATGAATTTGCGCCCGCTGCCGACCAACATATCCGAGGGTCCCCATAAGATAGAGGCTTCTTGATCCGACGCGTCTGGAAATCGCAACTCTTCCAGTGTGGTGTCGGCCGCCTCCGCAGGACCGACGGCCAGGGCACGATTCCATAATGCTGCAGCGCGCCCACTCAGCAGCTCAGTACCCATCTTCACCGCCGCGGCTGCCCCTTCGTTCATCAACGCGACAACAGGCAGAACGATCTCGCTGACTCTTTCATAACCTGGCTCGACGGAGGCCGCAGCTAACGCTCGTTCCCATTGATCTGGATTGAGCAGCGGCGCTTCCCGCGGAAGGCGTGCGTACCAATCAGAGGGCAGTTCGTCGAACCCACTGATGTTCTTATGTACCAGACGCAGCACGCGGACAACCCGGTCTTGGCTGAGGCCATTCCGGACGATGTCCGCCAACGCCGCTGCTTGCTGTCCAAAGAATTCCGAGATCGCAAGCCGTCCGTGCGCGAAGTGCACCGGGAGCTGAGAATCCGCGGTCATAGTACGGAGGTCGTCATCATAGTCGCCAGCATTAGCCGCAATAACTGCGATTTCATGTGGCCGTGCCTGACCGGATGCGATAAGGTCACGGGCCCAACGCAAGGCCTCAACAACCTCGTGACGCGGATTGGCACATACGACAACTTCCCTGGAAGACACGACGTTGTCCTCCGAGACTACAACCCGTATGTTTGTGCCTCCGGTCCATGTGAACTGGGCTGATACGCAACACGGCACATAAACGGTTACATCAATCGATTCAGCAAGGGAGCTGAGCAAAGGACGCCAGGCAGGGGCGATATGAACAAAACCCTCGGCGCGAATACTGCCGAAAAGCCGGGGTGCGTGCCTGACCCTACCTTCCGCGGCCCGAATAAGATCCGGCAATAGCAACGCGCCCCCACCGACCCGCGCTCGGACGTAATTCTCGATCGTGACGAGATCGCGGACGCGAGGCTGGTCAGCATATGCCTGCAGATCGAGCCCCGTTTCCCATGCTCTCCCAAGCGTTGTTGCAATGGCGCGGGAGGTGCCCGGCAGGGCCAAAATGCTGCTCATCGTTGAGAGCGGTAGGACTGAAAGGGCGTCTCGAATGAGCTGCTGCAAGCGCTCATGCTCAACCAACCGAGCAAAACCACCCGCGAGCTTGCAAGCAACCTGTATCAGATTCAGCAGCTCAGTACCCGATTTTGTCGCCTCACACGCGGCAAAACGGTATCGCTGCCACGCAACCGGCGTACCGACTAGGACGGTTTGTCTCATTGCCGCTCCCGGCGACCCAGTATTCTCGGGCCAGTGTCGCTAGAGTGCATGTCGAGTTTACTATTGCTACATCGCTGGTCAAGTAGAGTTCGTCGTCGAGGGCGCAAGTTAAGCTGACAGACACCTGAAATTAAACTCAAGCGAGCATCCGCTGCGATTAGGCAGCGCCGGTGGAATTGTCGTCTAAATCCCATCGCCTTGGCCGTACGGTTCGATGTAGTTATTCCAAGCCCCTGCACTCGCAAAGGCAAAATAGCTTGTTCGGGGTCACTGAGGGACTTCTTCCTGCAGACATGAGCTGTTGAAGATTGCGGAGCCAACCGGGAAGACCAGAATCGTCACACTCCAATGTGAGATCGGTGCATAGGCCAGTTCGGCAATTCTCAAGCAGGAATTTTCATCTTACGGCTGGCCGCCATGCACAGGTCTTTCTCGTGCAGGTCATTCGAAATTCAACAGCTCATGCACCCGATTAGACAGACCAGTCGCAGCGGGTCAGGTTGCTTATGCAGGCTTTGGGGAATCCGGTCGAAGGTGAACGCGATTCCGCTGTGAAGCCGAACACGATTCCGTTGTGATTCCGAACAGCATTCCGGTCTGAAGGTGAACGCCGATTCCGGTGGGAAGGCGAACGGTTTTTGTTGCCTGGCGGAATGGCGTTCGGCTTGGAGCGGAATGTTTTCCACAGACGAGCAGCAGGAGGTGCGGCGACGCTGGACAATCACCCGGCATTGAAACTCCATCAATGAAGGAGGACAGGGTGCCGGCCAGGAGAAAGTCCATGCGGAAAACAAAGGAAGTCCTGCGGTTACGGTTTGAGTTGGGGTTGGGGCAACGCCAGATAGCTCGCAGTTGCGGGATGGGACTGGGAACGGTCCATGAGTATCTGGAACGGGCGGTGGCGGCCGGAATCGGTTGGCCGTTGCCGGAAAGCTTGGGCGAAGAAGAACTGGAAGCCAAGCTGTTTGGGAACCAGTCCGTGCAGGCCGCAGCGGTGCGACAGCGGCCAGAGCCAGATTGGAAAACGATTCATCAGCAACTGCAACAACATCGTCATCTGACCCTGCAGTTGGTGTGGGAAGAATACCGGCAGGCGCATCCTGACGGGTATCGCTACAGTTGGTTTTGCGAACGCTATCAGCACTGGCGGCGGCACCTGGACGTGGTGCTGCGTCAGGAACACAAAGCCGGAGAAAAGATGTTCGTGGACTGGGCGGGAGCAACGATCCCCGTGTATGACGCCACGACGGGGCAAGCCTGGCCAGCATCGCTGTTTGTTTCTGTGCTGGGTGCCAGTTCCTATACGTACGCAGAAGCGACTCGGGATCAGCAGTTGGAAGCCTGGATTCAGGCGCACATCCACGCGCTGGAGTTTTTCGGTGGGGTGCCGATTCTGGTAGTACCCGATAACACCAAGACGGCGGTCACCCGAGCCTGCCGCTACGATCCAGACCTGAATCCCACCTATCAAGAGTTCGCGGTGCATTACGGGATGGGAGTCGTGCCGGCGCGTCCGTACAAACCACGGGACAAGGCCAAGGCCGAAAGCGGAGTGCAAGTATGCGAACGCTGGATTGTGGCGGCGCTGCGAAACCGGAAGTTCTTTAGTCTGCCGGAACTCAACCAGGCGATCCGGGAACTGTTGGTGCGCTTGAATGAGCGTCCTTTCCGCAAACGGGACGGATCGCGATCGAGTCTGTTTCACAGCTTAGAGAAACCGGCTCTGGCAGCGTTACCGGCCGAGCGCTTCGACATGAGCCAGTGGTCGCGGGCCACGGTCAACATCGACTATCACATTGCCTTCGATGGGAACTTTTACAGTGTGCCGTACACACTGGTGCAGCAGGTCGTGGAAGTCCGCTCCACGCCGACTACGGTGGAGATCTTCCATAAGGGCAACCGGATCGCTTCCCACCTGCGCAGTCGCAGGCGGGGGCAAGCCATCACTCAGAACGAGCACCGTCCCAAGAGTCATCAAGCCCATCTGGAATGGCCGCCATCGCGGATGGTGAACTGGGCGCGCAGCATCGGTCCCCACACGGCCCAGTTGTTCGAGCGAATCCTGAACGAGAAGCCGCACCCGGAAATGGGCTACCGCTCCTGTCTGGGCATCATTCGCCTGGCGCAGCAGTACTCCCGGCAACGCATGGAGGCCGCGGCGGAACGGGCACTCCTCGCCCAGGCTTGCCGCTATCAGAGCGTGAAATCGATTTTGAAGAACTCGCTCGACGTGATTCCCTTATCTCCGCCACAACCCGGCTCTCCACCTCTGACCCATGACAATGTCCGCGGCGCCGAGTACTTCGACCAAGGAGGGCCGACCTCATGCTGAACCAACCGATGATGGAAAAACTGCTGGCCATGCGACTGCAGGGCATGGTCGAGGCCCTGAAAACGCAGGAGCAAGATCGAGCGATCAACGAGCTGAGTTTCCTCGAACGACTCGCGCTGCTGGTCGATCAACAATGGAGTTGGCGCGAGAACCAGGCGCTGGCGCGAAGACTGAAAGCGGCCAAACTGCGAGGACCGGCCTGTGTGGAGGACATCGACTATCGCACTGCGCGTGGCTTGGACAAGACGGTAGTGCGTGCTCTGGCAAAAGACTCTGCGTGGGTCCGCAACCACGAAAACATTTTCGTGTTGGGTCCGACCGGCGTGGGCAAGAGCTTCATCGCATCGGCCCTGGCACAGAAAGCCTGTCGCGACGGCTACTCTGCTTTCTATTTGCGGGCCGCCGCCTTACTGCGCGAACTGGCCCTGACACGGGCCGATGGAAGCTTGCGTCACTTCCTGGCTCGACTGGGCCGTATCGATGTTCTGGTCATTGATGACTGGGCCATGGCGCCGCTGAATGAAAACGAGCGCCGCGAAGTCTGGGAGATCTGCGAGGATCGCTACCAGACTCGTTCCACCATCCTCACTTCCCAGTTGCCGATCTCGCGCTGGCACGAGCAGATTGGCGACCCCACCATCGCCGATGGCATCCTCGACCGTCTGGTGCACAACGCCCACCGCATCGAGATGCGCGGAGAGTCTATGCGGAAAAAACGCAATCCGCCGCAGGACGAGAAGAAAGAATGAACGAAAGTTAACATCTTTAGACTACGGGATGGCGATTTCCGAACAACTTATGCTGCCCTAAGTCCAGAATGGACACAAAGACTTGCCCGACAATTCTTTCGCCGGTGTCTAATTGTCTGGGGGGCGGTTTGGAATGCGGCTAGGGACCCGCTGTCTGCCGTTGACGGTCAAGCGGACCGTCTTGATCGCGTTGCTTGGGTGCGTCGGATTATCTCAACCCAGCCCGACGATGTCGGGGAGCACGCAGGCTTCAGCCCAACCCAGAGCACATTCTGCAGCAGTGGTATCGACACCCATGGAAGCGGCTATTGACGCATTACGTGCCCGCTTCCCAGACCAAATTGTGGTTGGCTTTGAAGAGCTTTGGGATGCACGCCCGGTAACTGAGCCGCACGTGGATTTAGGCCCTGCCGATTCAAGCCTAAAGCAAGTTCTCGATCGCATCCGTCGGGCCAACCCACGATACAAGCTGGATTTGCTTGAAGGTGGGCTGGTTCATGTTTATCCGGCTCATGGCACCGCTGATCCGTCAGGTTTGCTCGACATCAAGTTGCACGAGTTTTTCTTGCCTCCATTCGACTGCCTTCCACAGCAGATGAATCGCATGGACAGCTTGTCTGCAAACCGGTCGTATACGCCCGAGTTGAGTGAGTATTTGTCACGAAAGCAGCTAGAGTGGAACCAAAAGCACGGTAGTCCCACGGGCGGCGTCATAGGAGAATTTATGGGCGATTGCCAGCCCTCACATCATCGTCGAGACCCCATCTACCAGAACATTACGGTTCGGGAAGCGCTGAACTTGATGGCGATACGTTCCCTTCAAGCCACCCTTGGGCTTGCGAACGAGCCCCATTGGGGTAAGCCGAAGCCGGTCTCGTGGAAATACCGCTTTCGTCGCGACCTTAACGCCGACACGGGGCTGGGCGGCGTACCGGTTTTCCAGACCTTCTAGTTTGCTGACCGATTACTGTTGCAATCAGGCCATTGCATACTCAATCGGCGCCTGCGGTCGCCTGGAGCGGCCCATGATTCTTTCTTCTACAACAAGGAAGCAGGGGCAAAGGGGCTGCCGCCCCTTTCCCCTGCACCCCAATCCCCGCAGAGCCGCCTCCGCTTCGCTTCGGACAATCTCGCTTGACGATTCCGAACACTTGCGCCACAATCACCGTGTCAGCGTCGCTTCGCTCCGACTGCTGTTCACCTTCGCTCCGGAATGCCGTTCGGCTTCCCTCCGGAATCGATGTTCACCTTCACCGGAATACCCAGGCTTTGCGGCCAGGCCCGAGGCCCAACGTCCACGCAGAAAACCGAGCACACCCCGGGCTGGCGTAAACGGCGGATACAACCCGCGGAACGAGGTGAGCGCCTGCTCAAAGGAGTCTCGTGACAGCCGATCCGTGTGTGTCCCCAAGTAAAGCATGGCAATTGCCGGCGAACGGGACAATCCCTGGTTGCAGTGGACCAGCACTCGGCGACCCGCACTCAAATGCTCATGGATGAACATCACGGCCGCATCCATGATCTCGGCAGGAATGTATGCAGGATCGTCAGCATCGACGAGGTTAAGGATCAGCCGATTGTCACGACGGGCAATCAAGTACTCTGGATGGTTCTTTGGAGCTGCGCGACCTCTGTAACCCAGCGCCTGCCGATGATAAGGCTCCTTGCAAGCGTGAACGACGGCCCAGTTACTCTCTGCTCGCACACCTGATTCGTAGGACGCTTGTTCACCAACGAATAAACCTGGATAGACCTCAATCATCACGTGCTCTCCTCCCGCCATGCCGAGGGCAGGGTCTGACGTATCCGGTATCCCGCTACGCGCCCAACGTCGAAGACCACTTACACTTGCGAGACATCAAACACACTTTCCAGCCGGGATAGACGACGGAGGCGAAGCGCGTCACGCGAAGGCAGGTTCGCGGGATAACGCCAACGTGCAGGAAGGGCGCACACGGCGTTGAACTTTCGCTCGCTATCTCAATACTTTCTGGATAACCTCCTTCGTATCATTGGGAAGGTCATCCAAACCCATAATCCATTTAAGGTAGCTCGGGTCTTCTGCCGCCACTGCCTGCAGTTGCTTGCCATTATGTTTCTTCCCTTTGGCGAAAACGACTTGTCCGTTCCGCATCTGAAACCAGCAGCCCGAGTCCAGAAACGTTGACGGACGGATATCACTGCAGAACTCTGCGAGTTGCTCGGACGTAGTCGGAAGATCGGCATACATTTGCAGTTGCGACTCGAGCACGTCGCGTGTGGCACGCACATCGCCGAGAGCGGAATGCGCTTCCTTATGTTCGTAACCGCAGTAGAATTTGACGGCAGCTGACAAGTCACGCGGTTCTTTTGCGTGGAAGATGGTCATCACGTCGATGACAGATCGGCCATCCAGGGAAAAGGAGTGCTCTGTACGCCGGAACTCCGCCTGCAGCAGCGGCAGATCAAACCGGGACAGGTTAAATCCCACCACATCACATCCGGATAACAGTTCTAGGAGGGTCGGTGCAAGTTCGCGGAATGTTGGTTTGCCCTGAACATCTGCGTCGGAAATACCATGTACGCGGGTCGCGTCGGCAGGAATATCGATTTGAGGGTTGACCAGAGTCTGAAACTCCTGCTCCGATCCATCAGCTTCGAGTTTCAGAACCACCACCTGCACCACTCGGTCCGTCGCGACATTCGTGCCAGTCGTCTCAAGATCGATAATGGCGACTGGCCGTTCGTGCTGGAAACGACGACTACTGTTAACAGGATTCATATTCTATGCCACCCGCCTGCAGCTGACCACGGCAGCGCCACACTGGGCGAGCACGACGGCACAAATACTCCGAAAAACAACTTTTCCCGACAACAAACCATATTCGATACAGTGTAGTCGACGGCCCAATAAGCCCCATGCTGAACGGCAAGTGGGTTGCTACGACCCGCGCGATACACAACTGACATCTCATTCTCCGTGCCGCCCGCCTGACTGAAGTCCAAGTCTAGGCGGCAAACGCCCTAGCTTAAGGAGGGCTTAGCTCGTTGAACAAGGTCGTGGGGGCGGCGGTTCAAATTCAGAAAGATTCGCATTGGTATATGCCTCAGCAATCGAGCGTGTCAGTCGCTCCCAGCTCCGTTGCGTCGCCGGGTTCTTAACGATCTGATCGTAAAGCTCTTCGTTTTGAATCTCAAGTGGGAGCATGTCTTGGAAAACGGTTCGCTCGGACTCTGGACTAAAGTTAGGTCCTATCACGTCACGGACACACTCGAGACGTTTCGGAAGATGAGAGAAGCTAATGGGTACGGTACATCTGATTGTGAAGTCATCGCAGTCGACCCGTGGCTGACCGGTAAGAATTGCCAGTGCACGGTTTATGTAGGTACCGGCCAGAGTTACGTACAATCGGCAGCCATTTGAACCACACTCGGGGATTCTTGAACTGCCGAACGAGTCCGATAAGCTCCGTACCCAGGCCATGAGGTTCACCTCATCGCCCTTCGTCATTCTCCCTCTAGGAATGTCTTGGGTGGATAGCATTCGGTGGATCTCTTCAAGTACTTGGGGTGAGAACCCCAATCCCGCTCCCCCGTAAGAAATGTCAATCGCAGACGAGGTTCTCGTCGCGGGTAGCACCTGAATGCCTTCTCGCGAAAGTTCTGTAACTCTCCAAAGTTTCCCACCGAATCGAAAGACGCTAGTTGGGGTTAATCTCAGGAGATTGAACGCAGGGATCGTCCCAAGTTCCTGCGACTTGAACATTACTCGAACATCTTCGGCTCCAACGGGGAAATTCCCCCAGATCATGCGTGAATCCCAAACTACATAAAACGGCTCTGCCGCACCGAATCGACTCTGAAATCCATGTTTCTGCAGAAAACCGATGCTGGCCAAATGATCGAGTAGATGCTCCAGGATTGGCCGGGAAAGATGGGAGTGCCCGTCAAAAGCCGCCAGAAAATCTACCACTCGAGTGTATGCGCCCTTCTTGCTTGCTAGGATCGAAAACACCTGCTGGACGGCGGCACCGTAGATTCGTGCAGGATCACAGCCTTCTATGAAGCCTTTCTCCGCAAGGTTAAGAAGCGCATGATGTGCAAGTCCTTCAACGTGGGGCCGTCGCGAATCGAGCCGAGTAAGACAGACAACGTTGTTGAACTCAGTTCGACGATTTCCGCGTCCCATTCTCTGTAGGAAGCTGTCGAGGGTCACGGTCGGCCCATGCAGCACAACTGCGTCTACGTCGCCGATGTCTATGCCCAATTCCAGAGTACTGGTTGCGACGCACGCTGCAGTACCGGCAGTCCAAAAGCCCTTTTCGGTCGTGTGGCGAACTTCCTGGCTTAGAGATGAATAGTGAACGAACGTAGAGTGTTCTAGAGGTGCGAGCTTGCGGGCAGTCGCAGCGACAGACTCACACTCTCTTCGTGAGTTCGCAAAAATGAGCAGTTTGTGAGTATCAGCCTCGAGTAGTTGACGGAAGATATTCTTGAGGCTTTCCCTGCCAGGTGTAAGTCTTACATGCGACCGCAGCTCACGACGGAAAGGGTCTGTTATAACCACCGGAGGCTTCGCTGCGGGGAACAGGAACTTACAGATCATGTCAGCGGACGCCACTGTGGCCGACAAGCCGCACCACTGTATCTTCCTGCCGCAGTGCTGCTCCAATCTATTGAAAAGAACTGACAATTGAAAGCCACGCTGCGTGTTGTAGAGCAGGTGGATCTCATCCACTATCAAAGCTTGCACCGTTCGGAGGTAAGGCACAGATTGGCAGAGCAGAACGTCGAGACTTTCCGGCGTGGTGATCAAAAGGTGGGGCTTCTTCTCTTTGTTCGTCTCTTTCGTGTCGCCGTGGCGAATCCCCAGACGAACATTTAATTCGTCAAGCGGTTGACTCAGCCTGGACCGCAAGTCGTTTGCAAGTGCACGCGTAGGAGTTACATAGACGCAAACAGTCCCAGCAGTGTCGGCGAAAAAGTCCAAGTACCGGCTTACGATTGGGGCAACGACCGCTTCGGTTTTTCCTGAGCCGGTCGAAGACAGCAAAAGTACGTTTTCGCCGCGAAGTATAGGAGTGATTGCAGCCTGTTGTATCTGCCTGAGGTTAGCGAAGCGCCCAAAGAAGGACCTCGCTACGCTGGCGTTAAGTTCGTGTTCCATGGCTCAGCCGCTTACCATACACGTCATCGAGAAACGCAACCATCTTCTTGATCGTCATTCGGACGCGATCGGCCATGACACTTTTTTCTAGCTCGTCGCAAGTCCGCGCAAGTGTCAATTGGATTTTCGGTTCGTCAGCTTTCCAACCATATGCAGCTTCGTGTATATCGACCAGTCTTGGGATCAGTGTGAGTAGCTGGCCTCCTGTCGGAGGCGTGATGCGGCATGAAGGGAGCTGGTCGAACTGGTTGTAGTCGTAGTCTACAATCATCTTCTCGAGCAGCAGATGCTTGCACCTTTGCTCGAAATCCGGCGTTACCGCGAAATAACTTTGGCCCTTGAATTTCTGCCCTCTAAACATCGTGAAAAGATTCCAGAATGCAGCCTGCTGCCAATTGATTCTTCCCAGATTCCGAATGACGTCTTCGAACTCGTCTACTAGTAGTATTAGGCCGGCATATCCCAACGCCTGCGCAAGTACATGCAGGTCATTCAGTGCATCCCAACTCTGGCGATGACCGTCTGTGTGAAAAAAGAACACATTGTCGGCATAAAACTGCCATTCAGCCCGAGAATCGCGGAACATGGCTCGATCTCGGTCGACGAGTTCTCGATAGAGCACACGCCGCTGAGTTCGATATACCCAAGGGCTGCCGAACCAATCCAATATTGTGTTTCTGGTCACGTGTCCATTAGTTGATTGGACGGCAAATAGCCAAGCTCGCAAGGCTATAAAAACCGCAGGTGCAGCCAAGAACTCAGAGTAGTCCCACCTGCCGTTGTTGCTGATCTCACGTAAGCCAGGCCGGAACGGCTCGTCATTGTAGGCCTCAACAAAGACGTCAAGGAGGTGCTGCAGCCCTCTTTCCCGCTTGCCCGGAATTTGAATGTTCTGGCATGCTGCTCCGAACACCTGATCCATTCGGTTAAAACGCACAGCCGCATTTGCGTCCGCCGTCACGAAGCTGGTGATGTAGCCGCGGGCGAGCGCCTCTTCTTGCAGCAAGCGAAGGAGGTGGGTCTTTCCTGCGCCCCAATTGGCTTTTACTAGTAGCGATCGAGATGTGCCGGAAAGGTGGTTGAGCAAATAAGATATTTCGTGTTCCCGTCCGACTGTTAGCTCACGAACACAGCCATCAGGCGGTATTCCGAAACGCAGCGACTCTACGATTTCCTGAGCGCAGCCGCAGCAGTACTTGTGGCCCGCCTCGGGCGCGTTCATGCACCGTGGGCAGCTCACCCTATTGATCCCGCAACCGCTTCATTACATCTTGGTAAACGGCAGATGCACTCGCTGAGCGTCCTTCTACCCTGTCGTCGAGATACTTCACGGTTGCGGACACGACTACGCGCCACGCGCGCACTGCGTGAAACGGCCCATGTCCTTTTACCCACTCCTGAACGAGAGGAACCAGTTCGGCTGGCGAACCAAGCCGGTCTCTTGCCTCAGGGAAGCCGAGTTCGTAAAGTGCGTGGATCTTTTGCGCTGCCTTGCAGTAATCCTCCATGGTTGACTGCAGCTTGTCGAAGTTCCAGACGATATCGAGCGCACTCGGAATCTTGTCTTCGGCTTTTCCGATGCGCTGTGCGAGTGCTCCGTAAACAATAATTCCATGTTTCGGATCGGTGAAGAAATCGGGAGTTGTCGCGTAGACCATGAACAACCCTGGAATCTTGTCCATGTTGTTGATCAAGGAGAGAAGGTTGTTGTGCGCATCCTTCAAGGCAGATTTCCGCATTGTCGAATAGGCTCCCTCCGCCTCGTCAAACAATACGATGATCCCTTCAAATCCTGCCTCTTGGGCGAAGCGCACCAATGACTGCAATAACAAGCGGGCGTTCTCACGGGACGCCATTTTGTTTACGTTATACTTCTTGCGATACGTGCCTATGGTCCCTTCACCCGCGAACCACTGCAGCAACTCCTCACGCTGAGTTTCGAGTTCGACGGGATCGGCGTCCTCTGCTACGTAGGTTTGCCAGTACGCAAGTACGATCTTCTTGAAATCGATGTCGATTCCCTGATGGCCAGCGAAAGCCGTCTGAGCTGTCAGGAATGTCTGGCGAATCGGCTGTTCGGCTCTGTGCGGATTGCCAAGGCGTTGCAGCGCCGCCTCTATGACCTGCCGAAAAGGAACAGCTACCTGCTGATCGTCCATCGGGTTCGTGGGTATGCTGATGTTCCTGATGATGCTGAATAAAACACGCTCAAACTTGTTCAGCGGCGCGTCGTCCACCCGTAGCTCGACGTTAGATACCAGGCAGCCCCTTTGAAAGCTCTTGTCGGCCAGTAACCGGAAAAAGTGAGTCTTGCCAGCACCCCAGGAGCCACTAATGAAACGTATTCTTCCTCCGTTTCGAAGACCATCAAGATGCAAGCGACAGATCCCGTTCATCAGCTCTTCATTTCCAACAGAATAGAGTTCCACGCCCCTTTGTGGAGGGATGCCACCTCGGAGACTTTCAAGTATCCTCGCGGCAAATGGAGGGTCAGGCTTTGCCATCACATTAACCGCCACTTCCCACCTCCTTGAATGCAATAAATCCGATGTAGCCTCGCGATTCCAATCCGTAAAGCAACATCCCCGAGTTCGTATCACGCGTTTGGCTCAACTCCAGAACCTTCCCTTCCACTGAGGCGTCGCCTTTTTGAACGACTCGACCGAGGTCGACGTTGAATTCATCAATAGAGAACTTTTCGATGTCCCGAGACATTCTTGCGGTTATACGGCGGATTGGTACTGGTTCCCCCTCTGCAACCTTCTTGTCGCGTGCTATCGCCCGGTAATGGTTGTACAGCCTATGTAGAAACTTGGATTCGTTAAACGGCCGCTCGAGCAATCGCCGCTTCTCGGAAAGGAGCTTCTCAACAACCGCCTCTGGATCCGCGCCGATCTCAACCTTCTCCCCGTCCCGAGGAGCAATGACTGCGCTGTATGAAGACTCACGAACTTCAACAGTTACGAAACCGTTTGCGAAGGTGTATCTAGGATGTCGAGATGTCTCATCGAGCGTTAGTTTGTGTCGAGAGCACTCTTCTGCAACCAACGAAGGGAACGACGCCATAATTCCATCTGCCTGTTGACGCGCCGCACGATAGATAGATTCGAACAACTCGACCTCTGCGTGCGACGAGCCGCGCTGGGCTCTAAGGAAGTCAGACTCGTGCTGCAAAGTGCGAATCACGCTCACCCACCAGTGTTTCTTGAGGGATTGCCTGACGGTCATGCACAGGTTGTGCCATCGTGTGGCATCTCGAACGGCCCGTTCAGCGTCATTGCGCTGTCGTTCTGCGTCTTGTTCAAGACGCGCAAGCTCCGACTCAAACGCCGCGTTTGGCTCATCGTGCATTGATTCATTCTGCTCCAAATTGCGAATTATAGCCCCGCATCAGCTCGTTCTGTCCCCGAATCGCGGTGCGAAGATAAAGAGTACCAAGCTTTTGGAGCACGCGATATCTGCCGGAACGACTTGACTTCGAACTTCTGCGCAGTAAACTTCGTGGGCAGGCTCATTGAGAACACGTTGTGCTCAGAGGTTCGCGTGGCGACTCCAAGGATGTGTCGACAGACCTTTCAGTCGGTCTGGAAGGCCCTGCCTCATATGGTGCGCCTTGACGTAGCGCAGGCGTTTTGGGAGAGCAAGGACGGCACGGAAGACTTGCATGAGCAGGCCATCGCCGATCTCTCCGCAACACTGCACATGAGGACAGTCAAGCTCCGGCACCTGACTACGCCCAAGTTGGCCGGCTATCTCGCGGCTCAGCACAAGCCGTCTGAATCTGTCGCGGGTGCTGCGCTTCGAAGTTACCTATTCAAGCACAAACGCGGAATGATGGCGGCTTTCCTGGATTCTCTCTCGATTCAGCATGAGAACTGCCGGTTTGATCGACATAAATACAGCCCACCTTCATCTCGAGAGTTGGCCAATGCTCTTGCCGGGCTGCGCGGAGCATTCCCCGCTAGCGATGTGGACCTCTACATAGACGTGCTGTTTGTGCAGGATCCTGGCTTCTGGAAGGGACTGGAACAGATTGATCCGGCGGGGGACGGAAGCGAGAGCCGCGAGACCATTGCTTCTGTTCAAGCTGTCGCGTCAGAGCCTCCAGCCTTGAAAATATCTCGCCCGGAGGGATTGGAAGACTTCACCGTGGTAGACGACCTAATAACCACTGCGATTGTCGGCTGGGCAACCGGGGTTCAGGGTGCGCTGGAAATCGGGCAGGTCGAGAGCATGGTTACTGAATTGATAAGCCTTAATGCACAACGGCACAGGAGCTACTTCCATCCCGGTTTTCTTGATGTCCTTCAGGACAAAGAGCCTCAACCACATTTTCGCGGTGAAAACCCGAGTAGGCGTGCCTGGTATCTCTGCGGGGCAATCGTTGCCTACGCGCGACGGGGTAATACGTCATCTATCGTTGCCCTCTTCGAGAAAGAGGACTTGCGATCATTCGGCCGTGAGCTGCATCCGTGCTCGCGTCGGGCTGCGCAGTTCTTGTTCGAATCACTTTGTGAGCAGGGTCGTGCTGGCGCGGCAGCGACGTTTTTTACTCCACAAATGATTGCATACGCGGATCTCTTTGATACAGCGCTCGAATGGGGCACAAAACAGTTGCGCATGGGCAAGGTTGATGACGCAGCCGCGATTTTGGACCTTTTGCATCGTTCCCTAGCGCATTTCACTGAAGATCGAATCTCTCGGGATAGATTTCAAAGATTGCAACGCCGCCGAGCTCACTGCTTACGCTTGAAGCACGACTTCCAACCTGCCACTCAGATACTCGAAGATCTTCTGAAGGCTCCGGATTTGGAAGCCGAATCGATCATCCGAACAGATCTCGCGATGATCAAAGCCGGGTTTAGAGGTCTGTTCGACATTGTAATGCCCCCACAAGAGCAGCAGTTGCAGGATTTTTGTGGCCGCATGCAGATACTGAGGAAGGAATGTGAACTCGCGTTGGGTGCACGCGGAGAAAAAGCACACGCGCAGTACTGTCTCGGAATGCTTGCATTAGCAGAGAGCATTATCACTAGCATAAGCCCTCAGGTCGCAGCTAGCCTCTTAGAACCTGCTGTCAGCTACATGCGGGCGAGAGGCGAAACATATGTGGTGGGAGATCTACTTAAGGGTGCCGATTTTTACTTGGCACTCGCTCTTGTTCAAACTCTCGACGACACTCGTCAGGATTATGCAGTCGAGCTGTTTGCCAATTCAATCTTGAGTGGTTATTCGCCTCCGGGGTATCTGCTTCGCCGGTTTTTAGAGTCGCTTGCAGCTGTCGACCCGGACCGGACGCAACGAGCAGCAGAGCTGGCGCTATCTCAACTTCAGCTCCGAGGTGCAACGCTGGAATCGCTGATGACTGCCGAAGTTGCGCGTCGTTCGACCGTGATATGGACGTCTCTGTTCAATTGGGCGATCGCGGATTCCCATTCCCGCACCAAACGGTTCCGCTATCTACGGATACTGCTTGAGGAAGCGATTGCGGCCCAGCACACCGATCTTGCAGAGCAGGCGCTAGACGCACTCGAAAATCTGGCGTGCCAGGGAGTTTGCATCGACGAGTTCGTTGGCCTGATGCGGGACAGTACGGCGTATGACCCCGCATGGAGCCATGCCGAGGCCTCTTGGGCATCAGTGCACGTTCTGGAGCGTTCGGGTAGCTACGAACAAGCAGCACAGTTCTTGCGGGAGGAGTTTCACCGGAGACTCTGGTCTGGAGATTTCTCTGCGCGAGACGAGGCAACTGACATAGTGGAGCGGATTTCTGCTTATGGTCTTCAAGATAATGCTGTCGAAGATCTCAAGCGGACACTGCGCGGCTGGGAAGAAGCCCACTTTCAGCAGACCCTTTCACCGGAGACTTCTCGCAGCACCACACGACTTTGCATTACAGTCATTGGCGGGGACGAGACGCAGGCACGCTTCGATGCGGTCATTCAGGAGCGGCTCGCGGAGAGCATGCCCGGTTTGGAGCTTCACTTCGAACACACGAAGTGGTCCAGCAATTGGGGTGATCAATTTGAATCAATGAAGCCACTCCTTCAGCGTTCGGATGCAGTCGTCGTAATGAGGTTAATCCGGACAAACTTGGGGAAGAAACTGCGCAGCTTTTGCCCTCTATGGGTCGGATGCTCAGGACGCGGCGCGAGCTCGATCGAACGCGCAATTTGCCTAGCAGTCACGTTGAGTGATACGCGCCGTAGCTCTCAACGATAGCTTTACGATCCGATGTTCGACTTGGAAGCTTCGGCGTGATGGGATGGGTGGCGGCTTCAGATTACTCCCAAGCGCAATCCGATCCGCTGGTTGAGCACAAGAGGGATATCATGCGGCACATGAATGCCGACCACAAGGATGCGCTCATCCTGCTCGCCAAACGGTTTGCTGGCATTGAGGCACAGGAGGCGGCGATGACCTCGGTCGATCGCCTCGGCTTTAACGTCCGCCTGAAAGCCCAAGATGACGTGCATGGAGCGCGCATCGCCTTCTTACGAGAAGTAAGGGATCCGGCACAGACCAGAGAAGTGTTTGTCGAAATGGTGAAGCAGGCGCGCCAAGAGTAAGCCGGCTGGCGTTCGCGGTGGACTTGCCCAGATCTGTAATGGTGTGACTACTCCTGTGCGCATCGGGGGAGAAGTCGAACAAACGATCTGCGACCATACCCGAAAAGGAAAAGGCTGTGACTTTGGTTATGCTCTAGCCGGCAACTCCCGCGAGAGAGTTCCCAGCGTGGACGCATGTACCGTCACAGCCCTTGATGCGATCACCGCTTTCGCAGTTCCAAACCCCGGCTGACACCTCGCAATGCAGTCGGTTTTTTCGGGTCTGGTCGCTTGCCGAGTCACCTCGCCAAGCGGATCACCCAGTCTACTTTGGAACCGGCAACTTATTGGAAGCCAGCCCTTTCGACCGTCGACGAAAACAATCCTAATACAGAAAGCGCGCTATAGATGCCCGGGGTTGGTGCAATCTACAGATATTTCTGGGCGTTAAGTGTGTCGTGCAAGTTGTTGAAGAAAAGCAACTTGTAATTCTTGCCGCAGGAATCTCGTAAGTTGTTCACAGTGTTTTCACAGAACTCGATGACAGAAATACACACGGCATCCAGTAACGCCACGTTCAACAGCGTTCAAACCCTGAGCTTCGCAAGGACCCTGCACGCTGTCCCTCACGCTGTCATGGTCGCAGTAGCCTGATGAAGTGTGAGGGCGAGAGGAAATCCAACTTAAAGCGGCCACTGTGCCTGTTGCGTACTTGGATTCGTATGTTGCGGCAGGACGTGGGGAGCTGCTAGCCTTGCAGCGAAGAAAAGACGAATATCGTTCGCGGAGGGTTGCATGACCCCATCTCAGCAAGCCTTGGCCCCACGATTAAGTACGACTCTCGATACTGTTCAGGACATTCTAGGGACGCTGGTTTCGCGCTACAGCACAGACGAAGTGCTGACGTCCGTGCGACAGATTCCAGCTCGCGAGGCAGTGTTTCAGCCCATGCCGGACTGGGTGAGAAGTGAACTGTCTGAGGCGTACCGGGCAAAAGGGATCAAAGAACTGTATTCGCACCAGGCTGCCGCAGCCGAGTTAGTGCACGGCGGCAAGAATGTTGTCGTGGTAACGCCGACGGCGTCGGGTAAAACACTCTGCTACAACCTTCCGGTGTTGAATGCAGTGCTGGAGAACCCCGACACCCGTGCTCTTTACCTGTTTCCGACCAAGGCACTCGCTCAGGACCAACTTGCCGAATTGCACGACCTTGCCAAGCGGCTCGATGACCGCTTTGGAGTGTTCACCTACGATGGCGACACACCGAGCGACGCGCGCAAGGCGATCCGGGAACGCGGACATATTGTGCTGACGAACCCGGACATGTTGCACGCCGGAATCCTGCCCCACCACACCAAGTGGATGCGGCTGTTCGAGAACCTACGCTATATCGTGCTGGACGAATTGCACACCTATCGCGGGGTCTTCGGAAGCCATCTTGCAAATGTCCTGCGGCGATTACGACGCGTCGCGCAATTCTACGGTTCGAATCCGCAGTTCATCTGCTGTTCTGCGACGATTGCAAACCCCGGCGAGTTGGCCTCGCAACTAATCGAAAACGAAGTAGACGTTGTCGAGGAGAATGGCGCGCCAGCTGGGGAAAAGCTCTTCGTTTTCTACAATCCGCCGATGGTCAACCGAAACCTTGGCATTCGGCGCAGCTATATCAATGAAGCGACACGTGTAGCCAGGGAACTGCTGGCACGCAAGCTGCAGACGATTGTTTTCGCCAATAGCCGATTGCATACCGAAGTCCTGCTCACTTATTTGCAGCAGGCAAATCCGCCGAAGCCTGGCCAGCCGGAACCGATCCGCGGCTACCGCGGCGGATATCTGCCCGCGGAGCGGCGCGAGATCGAACGCGGTCTGCGCGATGGCCAAGTCCGCGGAGTAGTGGCAACCAACGCCCTTGAACTGGGAATTGACATTGGATCTCTGGACGCTTCCGTAATGGCAGGCTATGCGGGCTCGATTGCTTCCACTTGGCAGCGCGCCGGACGTGCGGGGCGCCGCAGCGGTTCCTCGTGTGCGGTGTTCGTTGCGTCTTCTGCTCCGCTCGACCAATTCATCGTTCAGCATCCGGACTACTTCTTCGGAAGTTCCCCAGAGCACGCCCACATTCAGCCCGACAACCTCGAGATTCTTGTGAACCATTTGAAGTGTGCTGCGTTCGAGCTGCCGCTCTCGCCCGATGAGCGATTCGGCAGCGTGCAATTGCCTGAGCTCTGCGAGCGACTTGCTGATGCAGGGTTCCTGCAACGTAGCGGAGGCAATTGGCACTGGGTCCAAGAGGGCTACCCGGCGGACACCATCAGCCTGCGCTCGGTAACGTCCGACAATTTCGTTATCATCGATACCACGGGCGAAGAGGATGGGAAGCCGGAGGTAATTGGAGAGGTGGATTTTTCATCCGCCCTGACCACCGTCCATCCCAAGGCGATCTACCTTCATCAGGGGCAGCAGTACCACGTCGAGCGGCTTGATTTCGGCCAGCGCAAAGCCTACGTGAAGCGCGTGGACGTGGACTACTTCACCGACGCCATCCGTTATACACAGGTACGGGTACTCGAAATTGCCGAGGTGCAGAGTATCCCCGGCCCGGCAGCACGAGCGCACGGAGACGTGCTCGTGCGGTCGCAGGTTGTCGGCTTCAAGAAAATCAAGTTCTTCACCAATGAGAACGTGGGCTCCGGAAAGCTGGAGCTACCCGAGAACGAAATGCACACGACGGCGTTCTGGGTGACGCTCCAGCACGAACTGCTGGCGGGACTGCCTTTCACTCTTTCGGAGCGGCAGAGTGGCATCTTCGGGTTGATCTACGCTCTCGCGTCCATGGCGACGCTCCTGTTGATGTGCGACCGTCGCGACATTGGCACTGCTGTCGGCGAACGCCCAACGCATGGGGGAACCGCTGTGGAATGGCAGGCACTTGCGAGTGCGCCCGATACCGAGAAGGAGCTCTTCGAGCCGAACTTGTACCTGTATGACGCGTATCCCGGAGGGATTGGATTCAGCGAACCGCTTTATCGCGTCTGCCAAGTGCTTTTGACGCGCACGCAGGAGCTTATAACGGCCTGTCCGTGTGACAACGGATGCCCGTCGTGTGTCGGCCCCGCAGGTGACAACAGCGAGCGTTCCAAGGAAGTAGCTCTAGCGATCCTTGGCCAGTTGTGTTCCTGAGAGGCGTCAACGCTTCCGGCCATAAGAAGAACCGTAGGTATTCAACGTACCGTGAGTCAGACGACAGCAGATCGCTTTGCCCGCCTAAAGGCATTGCAGCGGCCTTCGGTCCAGCCCGTGTCAGGACACGACGTCGGGCCGGTAGGGAACGCTGTCGAAGAAGAATCCCTTGGCCTCGCTTCCGGTGTCCCGATTGGGTCAGAAAGGCTTGCGCTGATTCTGGGAGCCTCGATAAAGCGGAACCACCATGGCGAGCACCTGTCACTGCACTGTTGGCATGGCGGCCACGCCGCGCGCGATCCGGATGCTGCGGCACTGCGGTTGCTCGCACCTGGTGCTCCGGAAGGTGTCGCGGATGCTCAGCAGTGGCTTTTTCTAGATACGGAGACAACGGGAATCGCCGGCGGGACGGGAACATATCCCTTCCTGATCGGCGTTGCGTGGTGGGAAGGCGGCGGTCTTCAGGTCGAGCAGCTGTTCATGCGTGAGTACAGTGAGGAGCGGTCACTGCTTGCTGCGCTTGCGGAGCGGATGGCCGAACGTCCGGTGCTGGTTACTTTCAATGGAAAATCGTTCGACTGGCCACTGCTCGAAACCCGCTATCGGATGACCCGAACCATTCCTCCGCCGACACCGCGAGCCCACCTCGACTTCCTTCATCCAGCACGGAATCTGTGGCGGCTGCGGCTTGGCTCGGTAAGACTGTCGCAACTCGAACGGCATGTGCTGGGATGGGACCGAGGAGCCGATATCGCGTCGGAGCTGATTCCACGAATCTATCTCGACTTCGTGCGCGGGGGGCGCGCAGAGCCGTTGGTCGCTGTCTTCCAGCACAACCAGCTGGATCTACGCGGACTGGCTGGACTCTCGGGCCGCATCCTGTCACTCCTCGGCGACGAGGAGGGAACTAGTCAGGATGGATTAGAGCTGTACGGGGTGTCTCGTATTTGCGAGCGACGTGGCGAGGCAAAGCGTGCGCGGAGACTGTACGAACAGTCGATCGCCTCCGCTCTGCCGGAGGAAACCGATCGTGTCGCTCGCGCAGCACTCGCGCGGCTCGCAAAGCGTGACGGGGACTTCGCATGCGCGCACGAACTCTGGGAAAGTGTGTTGGGGAACTCGCGCGAGGGCTATCAAGCCTACGAACAGTTGGCAATTTACTATGAACACGAAGCGCGCGAGCCGCGACGCGCGCTAGCGCTCGCGCGTGAAGCGCTCGACCAGCTCCGTCGTGCGAACCAAGTAGGGACAGTCGCGGCGACTGAATATCGCCAAACTAAGGGGCGGTTCGAGCATCGGATGTTGCGTCTCGAACGCAAGGCCAGCCGGACGCTGCTCGACACGTTTGGCGCATAGCCTCGGATTGGCCCACTCCTTGACCGCGCCGGAGATCGCCGATCTTCTGGGATTGACCCTTACCACGGTTAAAATCCGTCTCCATCGAGCTCGCCGCAAGCTGCAGCAAATTATGGAGCGTGGATGCGCGGTTTCTGACGACAACTGTGGAGTGCACACCTGTCATCCCAAGTCCTAAAAACAATTCCTTCTCACCCACTAGCGTTAACATTCCCTGAACATTAGAGTAGGTGGCATGAGCAAGAAGCAGCACCGCGGCTCTGGGCTCCCAAGGGCGGCAACTGACAAGGCAGGAGATATCCGGCAAGCCACCGTAAGCTACGACAACTGGATGCGCAGCTGTACCACGGTGATATTGTCTGACCTCCGCCTCAAGCATGAACAAATGAAGGAAAGTCCGTTCTTGTTTCTGCGGGGAACCTTTTACCGCTGGGCTCAGCTTTGGCCGGCACTTTGTGCCGAACTGTGTGGCGCACCGAAGGTTTTGTCCGTCGGCGACCTGCATGTAAACAGCTTTGGAACTTGGCGGGATGCGGAAGGCCGCCTCTGCTGGGGTGTCGATGATTTCGACGAGTCCTACCCACTGCCCTACACCAACGATCTTGTGCGCTTGGCCACCAGCATGAAGATCGTTGTAGACGTTGGCGGGCTCAGTGTGAAGCCCAAGGAGGGATGTGACGCCATCCTGGAAGGTTATCGCAAGTCCCTCAAGGAGGAGTCTTTTCCAATACAAGATGAGCCTGAAGGAGGAGGCAGTTTCCAACACAAGATGAGCCTGGAGCGAGTGGCATGCTGAGGATTGACAACCAGCGTGCACGAAGCAGAGAAGCTGAACC